>NZ_CP047388.1:652500-910000 GCF_013365515.1 Agrobacterium sp. CGMCC 11546 | reverse complement strand
GGTGAAAGGCCAATCAAACTCGGAAATAGCTGGTTCTCCGCGAAATCTATTTAGGTAGAGCGTCGACCGAATACCCTCGGGGGTAGAGCACTGGATGGGCTATGGGGACTCACCGTCTTACTGATCCTAACCAAACTCCGAATACCGAGGAGTACTAGTCGGCAGACACACGGCGGGTGCTAACGTCCGTCGTGAAAAGGGCAACAACCCTGACCTCCAGCTAAGGTCCCCAAGTCATGGCTAAGTGGGAAAGGATGTGAGGATCCCAAAACAACCAGGATGTTGGCTTAGAAGCAGCCATCATTTAAAGAAAGCGTAACAGCTCACTGGTCTAAATAAGGGTCTTTGCGCCGAAAATGTAACGGGGCTAAAGCCATGCACCGAAGCTGAGGATTGAGGCAACCTTCGGGTTGCTTCAGTGGTAGCGGAGCGTTCCGTAAGTCTGTGAAGGCGGACCCGTGAGGGCTGCTGGAGATATCGGAAGTGCGAATGTTGACATGAGTAACGATAAAGGGAGTGAGAGACTCCCTCGCCGAAAGACCAAGGGTTCCTGCTTAAAGTTAATCTGAGCAGGGTTAGCCGGCCCCTAAGACGAGGCGGACACGCGTAGTCGATGGGAACCACGTTAATATTCGTGGGCCTGGTGGTAGTGACGGATCTCGTGTGTTGTACATTCTTATTGGATTGAATGTGCGGCGAAGAGGTTCCAGGAAATAGCTCCACCGTATAGACCGTACCCGAAACCGACACAGGTGGTCAGGTAGAGTATACCAAGGCGCTTGAGAGAACTATGTTGAAGGAACTCGGCAAATTGCACGCGTAACTTCGGAAGAAGCGTGACCCTTTTGTACGCAAGTATGATGGGGTGGCACAGACCAGGGGGTAGCGACTGTTTATCAAAAACACAGGGCTCTGCGAAGTAGCAATACGACGTATAGGGTCTGACGCCTGCCCGGTGCTGGAAGGTTAAAGGGAGGGGTGCAAGCTCTGAACTGAAGCCCCAGTAAACGGCGGCCGTAACTATAACGGTCCTAAGGTAGCGAAATTCCTTGTCGGGTAAGTTCCGACCTGCACGAATGGCGTAACGACTTCCCCGCTGTCTCCAACATAGACTCAGTGAAATTGAATTCCCCGTGAAGATGCGGGGTTCCTGCGGTCAGACGGAAAGACCCCGTGCACCTTTACTATAGCTTTACACTGGCATTCGCCAAGGCATGTGTAGGATAGGTGGTAGGCTTTGAAGCATGGACGCCAGTTCGTGTGGAGCCATCCTTGAAATACCACCCTTATCTTCGTGGATGTCTAACCGCGGTCCGTTATCCGGATCCGGGACAGTGTATGGTGGGTAGTTTGACTGGGGCGGTCGCCTCCGAAAGAGTAACGGAGGCGCGCGATGGTGGGCTCAGACCGGTCGGAAATCGGTCGTCGAGTGCAATGGCATAAGCCCGCCTGACTGCGAGACTGACAAGTCGAGCAGAGACGAAAGTCGGTCATAGTGATCCGGTGGTCCCGTGTGGAAGGGCCATCGCTCAACGGATAAAAGGTACGCCGGGGATAACAGGCTGATGACCCCCAAGAGTCCATATCGACGGGGTTGTTTGGCACCTCGATGTCGACTCATCGCATCCTGGGGCTGGAGCAGGTCCCAAGGGTATGGCTGTTCGCCATTTAAAGCGGTACGTGAGTTGGGTTCAGAACGTCGTGAGACAGTTCGGTCCCTATCTGCCGTGGGTGTAGGAATATTGACAGGATCTGTCCCTAGTACGAGAGGACCGGGATGGACGTATCTCTGGTGGATCTGTTGTCCTGCCAAGGGCATAGCAGAGTAGCTATATACGGAATGGATAACCGCTGAAGGCATCTAAGCGGGAAACCAACCTGAAAACGAGTGTTCCCTATCAGAGCCGTGGAAGACGACCACGTTGATAGGACGGGTGTGGAAGCACAGCAATGTGTGAAGCTTACCGTTACTAATAGCTCGATCGACTTCTTCGTTCCCATTGATTATGTTCATCGAACAAAGTTCGATGACATCATTCTTCTGTCCTGACGCCCGATGGGCTCCGGACGGGCCGCGCCACAGGTATTTTGCTTGAGAGCAAAAACCGGAAGGCGCGACGACCTCTGGTCTGTATGGCTGCTATGCTCACTGTTGAGCAAAGGTAGAATGCGGACAGGTCAAGTAAGACGTGTAATTAAGATAAAAAGTGGCATCGCCACCCAGCTTCTCGAAAACAACAGTCCATGTGAAAACATGAACAATGTTGCGTTTTGCCGACCTGGTGGTTATCGCGGGGCGGCTGCACCCGTTCCCATTCCGAACACGGCCGTGAAACGCCCCAGCGCCAATGGTACTTCGTCTCAAGACGCGGGAGAGTAGGTCGCTGCCAGGTCTGCAAAACGCAACTCAAAATCTTCTCAACTCACATACCTCGGCCCAGCCGACACCAAGGGCCGCTATCCAAGCGGCCTTTCGTCGTTTAAGGCAGAGCTTTAAACAAAATGAAATGGCGTACAAAATCATGTGCGCCCCTTACAGGAGATAAATTGCTCCGCAATTTATCTCCGGCAAAGATCCGTCGTCGCTAAAGCAACGACGTAACCGCGACATTCGGCCTTGCCGAATGCGCTGGACGCGGGGTGGAGCAGCCCGGTAGCTCGTCAGGCTCATAACCTGAAGGCCGCAGGTTCAAATCCTGCCCCCGCAACCAAAATTTAAACCCAATATCAAAAGGCTTCGAGGAAACTCGGAGCCCTTTTTGCGTTCAGAGCGCCTTGAAGATAAGAACGCCAAGCTGAAGACGTTGCTTGCCGAGGTGATGCTGGACAGCGCCATTTTGAAGGATGTTGCTTCAAAAAAATGGTAACGCATGGCGCGAGGGGCCGGGCGTGTTCAATCCCGGCTGATGATCGGTCGAGCGTGGATGCCGCAGCGCTCGGCCGACATCGTACGCGCGGCCGATGAAGAGGACGCTGACGGAATACTCGATCTTGACCGTAAAGCGTACGGCATGCCGCGGGAAAAGCTTATCCGCGAATTACTCAAGGTTGGCGAGGCAGTTCTGTTGTGCGAGGACGGTAAATCTACCGGTTACGCGATTGCTCGCCGCTTTGGACGTGGCTACGTCATCGGTCCCGTAGCGACGCAAAGCGACGAGGGTGCCAAGCTTCTCATCACGGCACTGCTTAGCAGACTTCGCGGCCAATTCGTCCGCATCGACGTCTATGAACAGGACGGGCTCAGCGGCTGGTTGGAAGAACTAGGAATGAAGAGGGTGAGTGACGCTGCATCGATGGCGTGGGGTCCTCTGCCGGTTTCGTTTGGGAGGTTTCATACATACGCTGTGGCAAACCAGTCGTTCATGTAACAGCATCCGGGTCAACCGACGTAGTCAAACGAGGTGAGGGCGTCCTGCAACTTGCGGGACGGCCCTGCTTTATCAGCGCGCATCAACTGGAAGGGCAGCAAAGAAGAATCTGCTGGCGGATGACAGCGACCGCCGCACTGTTCAACGGGAATTCATAGGCGTCGGGGGAGATCATCGCGCCTGACTTCAAGCTGGATCGTCAAAAGGAATAACCGGCGTTATCGCTGATCCCATTTGTCCAGCATGCCGTAATACCACACTGCCAAAGGAAGGAAGTAAGGCTTGCCGTTGTAAAGCCGACGCCCGTCGAAGGGGAGATTGCGATAGACGGTTTTCCCAAGATCGGAGCCGAGCATTTCGTAGGCGACCCTGCTTCCGAGCCAGCTTGCGCGGGCAACGCCCGTCCCGTTGTACCCGCCGGCGAAATACATCCCGTCGATCGTCTGCACGTGTGGCAGATGGTCGAAGGTGAAGCCGAGCTGACCATGCCAGTAGTTGGTAATCTTCGCCGATCCCAGTTCAGGAAACACCGCCAGCAGAAGGCTACGAATATATTTGGCATTCGCAACGGCGCTTTCGTGGGTGCCGCTCATGTTGAGAACCCGACCGCCGAAGACGATGCGCGTGCTGTCGGGGGAGGGGCGGTAGTAGGTGACGATGCGCTGGCTGCCAGCCAGCATCTGCCGCTTGGGCATCAGGCGGTCCATGACCTCCACGGGGAGTTGTTCGGTTGCGATCAGACCGCTTCCCACGGGGATGATACGGCGCTTCAGGTGTGGCAGAAGCGAGCCACTATAGCCGTTCGCAGCAAGCAGGATCTGTCGCGCCGTAATTGTCCGCGAGCCGACTTTGAAGGAAAATCCCCCATTTTTTCTCTCCAGGTCTGAAACGCGCGCGTTGCTGTAGATTTTCACGCCTAGACGCTTGGCGGCCTCGGCGAGGCCTTTCACATATTTGGCCGGATGAATGCCGCAATAGCCGGGCATGGCGACGCCGCCGTGATAAAGGTCGGAGCCGATCTCTTTGTGCTGCTCGGCGCGCGGCACCATATGGGCGTTGCAGGGGATGATCTTGCGAATGCGGTCCATGTTGCGACCGATGGCGTCATAAACCCGAGGCGTCATAGCGCCTTTGAAATATCCGACTTCCTTGAGATCACAGTCGATCTTCTCCATCGCGACGACATCCTTGACGTGCTGGAGCGAATGGAAGCTTTCCTCGACGATTTGCCGCGCCGTGTCGGCACCGTACTGCATTCCGGTGTCGAAAAAGGCCCAGCCGGGGCCGAGGAAGCCGCCGTTTCGCGACGACGCGCCATAGCCTGGCTCGTCTGCTTCAAACACGCTGACCTGCTTGCCAGCCCGCGCAAGGACAAGAGCTGCGTTAAGGCCGGTGAAGCCAGCACCGACGATGGCTACCTCGGTAGACGAAGGAAGATCATCTGTCTGGACGGGCGACGGGCGGGCCTCCTCCCACCAGAAGGGAAGGTCGGTGGCATTGTTCGAGAAAAAGGGTGCTTTCAGCTGCATCACGTGTCTCACATCGCTGGAAACACCAGTATGTTCTTGCCAAGCAGATTTCCCTGCTCTTTTTCGTACAATTTCAGTGGAATGCTCTGTTTTGCGGTTGGAGGCGGGCCTAAAGAGCGCGGGCGAACGCGGATCATTTCTTCTCGCGTTGCGGGTGCCCCTCGTTCACGGCCGCATGCAGTCGCGTGACTGCCCAGCGAGCAGTTGATGAAGCTATAGCTTAATACAATATGTAGAGCCATTAAATAGCAGGTGAATGTCGTATCGGCTACAGTCTCCCCAGTTGAAGGACCTGCAGTTATGACAAACGCCGACGCGATCAGTAAGATTTCCACCCCTAGCCTCATTGTTGACGAAGCACGCATGTTGCGGAACATCTCCAGATTGCAGCAGCACCTCGACAGTTTGAACGTCTCGATACGCCCGCACCTCAAGACGGTGAAATCGGTTGATGCCGCGAAGCGTATCCTCTCGAGCGGCAACGGTCCGGCTACCGTCTCGACCCTGAAGGAGGCGGAAGTTTTCGCGTCGGCAGGCGTGCGGGATATCCTCTATGCCGTCGGCATCGGGCCGCAAAAACTGGCCCGCGTGCTTGCGCTCCGTGCCGGCGGCTGCGATCTTTCCGTCGTGCTGGACACGACAGAACAAGCAAGAGCCGTGGTTGAAGCCTCCCGCCGGGCGAAAGATGGCATCCCGGCGTTGATTGAGATCGACTCGGATGGTCACCGCGCTGGTTTGAAGCCGGACGATCCCGCCTTGATCGATATTGGCCGTATCTTGCACGAGGAAGGCGCTGTGCTGCGCGGTGTCGTTACTCACGCCGGCGAAAGCTACGGCGTGGTGGGTGCCGATGCGCTGGCCGCCTTCGCGGAGCGCGAGCGCCTGGCTGCCGTCACTGCGGCGGAAGCCTTGCGAGCTGCTGGGCTGCCTTGTCCGACGGTCAGTGTCGGTTCAACGCCGACGGCACATTTCGCCCGTGATCTGTCCGGTGTCACGGAAGTCAGGGCAGGGGTATATGTCTTTTTTGATCTCGTTATGGCTGGCATCGGCGTCTGCAGCTTGGACGATATCGCGCTTTCCGTGCTGACGACAGTGATCGGCCATCAGAAGGAACGCGGCTGGATTATTGTGGATGCTGGCTGGATGGCCCTGTCGCGTGATCGCGGCACGGCGAGCCAGGTGGTCGACCAGGCATATGGCGTCGTTTGTGACATTCATGGCAGTGTGATTGACGATCTGATCGTTAAATCCGCGAACCAGGAGCATGGTATTCTGGCGCTGAGGCCTGGAAGCTCGGCATGCTTGCCAGATCTTCCGCTTGGAACCCAGCTTCGCATTTTGCCCAATCATGCCTGCGCCACTGGTGCGCAATTCGCCAGCTATACGGTGCTGCCAGCCGATGGCTCCACGACGCTTGCCCAGTGGCCCCGCTTCAGCGGCTGGTAAGGAGGTTGCCATGCTGTTCATATCCGAAGAAGAATCCGCAACGCTTGTAACGCATGATCTGGCCTTTACCGCTGCATGGGAAGCGCTGATCGCGGCTTGCGACGAAGCGACTGCGTCTTTTCCAGTCGTACTCGGCCATGGCTCTTCGATCGATAACCGCTTTTCGGTCAAGGCAGCCGCAACAGTCGAGTTGGCCGGGCTGAAAGTCGGCTCTTACTGGCCGGGAAACCGCGACCTTGGCCTCAGTCGGCATAATTCGCTTATCCTGCTGTTCGATCAAGACACCGGACGGATCGGCACGGCGATGGAAGCGGGCACAGTCAATGCCTACCGTACCGCCGCCGCCGATGCTGTTGCGGCCGACAAACTGGCGCGCCGGGATGCCGAAACGCTTGCGATTTTCGGTGCCGGTCATCAAGCGCGCTACGAATGCATGGCTTTGGCGCGTGTGCGCGCTCTTCGCCGTGTGATGATCGTTGCACGCAACGGCGAACAGGCTGAAGAGATGCGATCCGCATTGCGCCAATATGGCTTGAATGCCGAGGTGGCTGCACCGCAAAACGCTTGCGCGGAAGCGGACATCATCGTCACTGCGACATCGTCACGGGCGCCATTGTTCGAAGCCGATTGGGTCCGGCCTGGAACGCATGTCGCCAGCATGGGGTCCGATGCCCGCGGCAAACAGGAATTACCGCCGGCACTGTTTGCCCGCGGCGACCTGTTTTGCGATCTTCCCGAACAGGCGCGCAGCATCGGCGAATTCCAACATGCCGCTCCCGATCTGGAAGTCACAGCGCTGGGCGATGTGCTGGCGGGGCGTCGGCCGGGCCGTTCCTCCGATAGTGCCATCACCATCTTCGACAGTTCCGGTTTGTCGTTGCAGGATCTTTACATCGCCCGCCACTTGCTTGCCAAACGCGGCGCACATGAAACGCCGCTCTCAGCGGATAATTGAACGGAGGATCGCGGCCGATGACATCACCTCTTCAGCACCTGCAACAATCCGGACGGCTAAAGAAGTTTTACATCGATGGCAAATGGGTCCTTCCCAGCGGCTCAGACAAGGTCGCCGTCATTAATCCTGTCACCGAGCTGGAATTTGCAGAAATAGCGCTCGGTAATGATGAAGACGTTGCGCTCGCTGTTGCAGCTGCAAGAGGCGCTTTCGCCGGCTGGGCTCGAACCGGTCCGGCAGACCGGTCGGAACTTCTCAATCGCGTCCATCAGCTGATGCAACAGAGATTGGAACTTCTGGCGCAAGCTTTGACGATGGAAATGGGCGCGGCGATCAATTATGCCCGAAGCGTTCAAGTTCCCCTTGCTGCCGAACATATCAAGGTGGCTCGCGACAATGCGGCCAGCTATTCGTTTCTTTCGCAACGGGGTCATACAGCGATCCTCCGCGAGCCGATCGGCGTATGCGGCTTGATCACACCGTGGAACTGGCCGTTGTACCAGATAACCGCGAAGGTTGGCCCGGCTTTGGCGGCGGGATGCACGGTGGTTTTGAAGCCGAGCGAGCTTTCGCCCCTTAGTGCGTTGCTGTTTGCCGAAATCATCGAAGATGCCGGCTTTCCGCCTGGCGTTTTCAACCTCGTCAACGGCGAAGGCACCATCGTCGGCGCTGGCTTGTCCGCACATCCCGACGTGGACATGATTTCCATCACGGGCTCGACCCGGGCCGGCATTTTGGTCGCACAGGCGGCGGCTCCGACAGTAAAACGGGTGGCACAGGAACTCGGCGGAAAATCGCCGAACATCATCCTTGCGGATGCCGATATGACGCGGGCCGTGCCTTTGGGCGTCGCTGCGGCGTTTCGAAATCTGGGGCAGTCCTGCAGCGCGCCGACCCGCATGATCGTGCCGCGCTCGCACCAGAAGCACATCGAGGAAATGGCAGCGGCAGCGGCTCTGGAAATAGTTGTCGGCGACCCGTTATCGGAGCATACCACACACGGCCCGGTCGCGAACCGCGCGCAGTTTGACCGAATTCAGCGGATGATATCGATCGGCATGGATGAGGGCGCCAAACTTGTCGTGGGAGGGACCGGCAGACCCGACGGCCTGGATACCGGCTTTTACGTGCGGCCCACGATCTTTTCAGACGTAGATCCGAAAATGCAAATTGCCCAGCAGGAAATCTTCGGACCCGTCTTGTCCATTATTTCTTACGATACGCTCGAAGAGGCGATAGAGATCGCAAACGATACGGTCTACGGTCTGGGAGCCCATGTTCAGGGGACGGACCTTCAAACTGTGCGAATAGTGGCGGAGCAGATTCGATCCGGACAGGTGCATCTCAATTATCCGGCGTGGGACCCCAATGCGCCCTTTGGTGGGTACAAGCAATCCGGCAACGGCCGGGAATATGGCACCGAGGGCATGGAAGAATATCTGGAGATCAAGTCTATCCTGGGTTTCTATCCCTGAACTTAGTCGTGCTGAACTCGCCACGGCACTGGCTGAAACTGCTGCTTCAATATCTGCAGGAAACAGACCGTGCGCGCAACGCGACCACTACGGTTGTCCAGCAGTGCCACGACATCGGCATCCGGCAGTTGCCAGTCCGGCAATAACGCCACAAGACGCCCCCTGCGCAAATCCTCGGCAACGTCCCATTCCGAGCGTATGATGATGCCAAGTCCAGCGAGTGCCCATTGCTTGATAACCTCGCCATCATTGCTGCTCATCGCGGGTTGGATTCGCAAGGTCAATGGCGGCTTTTCCTGATGGCTGAACCGCCACAATGTAACATCGGCGTGGTCTTCCCGAATAACGGCGCAGGCGTGTTGGTTCAAGGTCTCTGGCCGATCGGGCACACCATGCCGCTCAAGATACGATGGCGCGGCGCAGAGGATACGGCGGTTGGGCGCAAGCCGATTGACGATAAGGCTGGAGTCCGTCAGCGGCCCAACATGGATCAATACGTTCCAGGCATCGCTGCGCAGGCTGACGGGATCCTCAAACAGTGACAAAGTGAGCTTGACCTCAGGGTGCTGCTCCCGCAGCTGCGCCATCGCAGGCGCAATGTAAAGCCTGCCAAAACCAAATGGCGCGGCCACCTGCAAATGCCCCGTCACGACCTGGCGACGCTCCAACAGCTGTTCGGTCATCTCCTCCATATTGGTGAGGATTTCGACGCCGCGTTGCGCCAACAACTGCCCCTCCTCGGTCAGGTGCAATCGACGGCTGGTACGCTCCAACAGCCGTACGCCCAGCCGTTGCTCCAATTGCTGTAACCGCTGGGTCACCGCCGATGGCGTCACGTCGAGCGCCCGCGCCGCCGCTGCCAGTGATGGAGCGGTGCTGACGATGCGAAAAAATTCGAGATCCTGGGATGTAATCATGAAGTTCTATCTTAATACAACATGCAAGGCTGTTAAATAGCATCTGAAGGACAGGTTGGCTACAATCGGTGCTTCATTCGCAGGATCACAAAGCCATGACTGATGACCTCCATGTTTTCTCTCTCCGAACGCGGCGCGCAGTTTGATTTGCATTGACCCCAGACTGATTTGGAGCGGTAGGATAATGAGCCCCACAATTCACAGAATTCAAAGCGACCAACGGCTTCCGGAAAGAGTTGATGTCGTCGTGATCGGCGGCGGCATTGTCGGAAGTGCGGCTGCCTATTTCCTGTCCAAACGCAAATACAAGGTCGCACTGGTCGAAAAAGGCTGGATCGGAGGCGAACAATCCGGCCGCAACTGGGGCTGGTGCCGCCAGCAAAATCGCGACGCTCGCGAACTGCCGCTTGCCATGAAGGGCATGCAACTCTGGGATCGTCTCGGCGAAGAGATCGGCGAGGATCTGGGCTTTCGTCGTAACGGATTGGTCTATGCGTCCACCCGCTCGGCCGACGTGGAGCAATGGGACAGGTGGCGTGAGGTGGCGCGCCGGTTCGACTTCGAAACCCATATGCTCACCGCCGCGCAAGCACGAGAAATGACCCCCGGCAGCACCAGGAACTGGATTGGCGGCGTGTACTCCCCGACCGACGGCAAGGCGGAACCTGCCCGCGCCGCGCCCGTCCTGGCGCAGGGCGCCCGGCAGAATGGTGCTGTTATTCATCAGGATTGTGCCGCACGCGGCCTCGATATCAGCGGCGGCAGGGTATCGGGCGTCATCACCGAGAAAGGCCTGATCCATGCCGACATGGTTCTGTGTTCAGGAGGTGCCTGGGCTTCCATGTTCTGCCGGCGGCATGGAATAGATTTACCGCAGGCAGGCGTTCGCCAAACGACGCTGAGGACCAAGCCAACCACCGATATCGTCAAGGGCGGTTTTTACAACCCCGAAGTCACACTGACCCGCCGTCTGGATGGCAGCTACACGATGGCCCTTAGTGGACGCGGGACTGTCGAGATCACACCGCAGGGCCTTCGCTACGCGACCCAGTTTCTCCCCATGTTCCAAAAACACATGAAGGCTCTGCGTATTCGTATGGGCCGCTCATTCTTCGAGGGTCCGGAAGCGCTTACGCGCTGGAATTTCGATTCCATCTCTCCATTCGAACGCATCCGCGTGCTGGATCCCGCTCCCAATGCAAAAATGGTTCACGCAACCGTTGCGCAAGCGAAAGCGATTTATCCGGCACTCAAGAATGTGGAAGTCGCGGAGGCTTGGGGTGCCTGGATCGACACGATGCCTGATGCCATGCCGGTGATTTCTCAAGTGCCATCCCTGCCGGGGTTCTTCGTGGCAGCGGGTCTCAGTGGGCACGGCTTTGGCTTGGGGCCGGCGGCTGGCCACCTGGCGGCCGACATCATCACCGGCGATGTGCCGATCTCCGATCCCCACCCCTATCGCTACTCCCGCTTCTTCGATGGGTCCAGTCTCGGCGCTCCCGGTGGAATATGAGTTGTCGCCCGCAGACAATTCGGCTTGACGTGGTATTCGCCCGCTCGTCCGATCTGGCGCTGCTGTTCTCGAAAGATAGTTCCGTACCTATATGCTAGCTGCTCAGCAGCGACCTTGCCGGACCAGATGAACACTCCCTATCTGACCTGAAATCCGTGAGCGAGCGGGTCACGATCGTCAACGAATATCGTGTTGTGCCCAATGATCCGCGCCCAGCCGCCGATGCTGGGCCTGATGCCACTGAAGCTGCCGATCGTTGTCTCTTCTTCGACCTTGCCTTCGAAGATCGTGCCGATCAGGCTTTCCTGACGGAATGTTTCGCCGGCTTTCAGGCGGCCCTTGCCGTGCAATTGCGCCATTCGAGCCGACGTGCCCGTGCCGCCTGGCGAACGGTCGATGGCCTTGTCGCCGTAGAACACCGCGCCGCGTCCATCCGCCTCGGCGGAAACCGGCCTGTCACACCAGATGGCGTGATGAACGCCCCGTATCCGTTCGTCATCGGAATGAACCGGATCGCAAACGACACCAAGCGCGTCGCGCAGCTTCTGGCTGAGATCGACGATATCCCCGGCTGTCATGCCGTCGAGACCGGGCCAGCCGGCTTGCGGCTCGATCACCGCGTAATAGTTGCCGCCATAGGCGATATCGACGACGAGTTTGCCGAGGCCGGGAACATCCACTTCCACATCGGCCGCATGAAGATAACTGGCGACGTTGAAGATGCGGACGGATTCGACGAACTCGCCGGGTTTGTCGTACTGAATGTCGACTTTTCCCGCCGGCGTTTCGATCGAAAGCCTTCCCGGAATCCTCGGCGTTACCAGACCCTCCTCGATCGCCGCCGTAACAAGGCCGATCGTGCCGGCACCGCACATGGGCAGGCATCCGCTGACCTCGATAAAGATCACGGCGAAATCACAGTCGTCGCGGTAGGCCGGATAGATGACCGCGCCTGACATGATGTCGTGTCCGCGGGGTTCGAACATCAATGCCTGCCGTACCCAGTCATGGTTGCGGACAAACAGGTCGCGACGCTCGGATATCGGAAGATGCGGCAACAGCGGACCGCCCCCGGCAACGAGACGAACGGGATTTCCGCAGGTGTGGGAATCGATGCAGAAGAAGCTATGGCGCATGTGTCTGTCTCTCCCTAGTGCCGGGCCTCATCTCCGCCTGATGCCCCGCGACCTTGCAGCGCGCCCCGGGACAGCCGGTCGAGGAGAATGGCGATGGCGACGATGGCCAGTCCGGCTCTTAGGCCCGGCCCCATTTCCATGCGCGTCAAACCGCGTGTGACTTCAGCGCCCAGTCCGCCCGCACCGACAAGGCCGGCAAGGACGACCATGGCCAGCGACAGCAGGATGCACTGGTTGAGGCCGACCAGAAGCGTTGGCGTGGCGGACGGGATTTCGATCTTGAAGAGGATCGCACGGGGCGAGGCGCCGCTCGCCTGTCCAAGTTCGAGCAAGTCCTTCGGTACCTGATTGAAGGCGAGTGTGGTGAGGCGCAGCATGGGCGGCACGCCATAGACGATCGTGGCGATGATCGCGGGCACGCGGCCCAGGCTGAAGATCATGACCGCCGGGATGAGATAGACCCAAGGCGGTACGGTCTGCATGATGTCGAGTAGGGGGCGGAGGGCTGTCTCGAAACGTTTATTGCGGGACGCCAGGATGCCGAACGGAAAGGCGATCGACACCGAAATGATGACGGCAACCGTGACCAGCGCCAGGGTTTGCATGGATTGTGTCCAGAGGCCGGCGGAAAAGCAGAAGGCAAGCGCAAGCATCGTTACGATTGCGGCCTTGAGATTGATGGCGAAAAAGGCGAGCAACGTCGCGATCGCAATCAGGGCAAAAGCGGGCGGATAGATCAGCACGGCTTCGATCGCACCGAGAACGCTCTCGATGAGGTTGGTTACAGCGGCGAAAAACGGGTGGAAATTGGTATTCAGCCAGTCCACGGCGGGTGCGAGATAGATGCCCGGAGAAAATCTGAAGAAATCGAAGTTCATCGTGCACCTGCCTTGGCGCGACTGGTCGCGCTTTGTGTGAGCCTGTCCAGCACCATGGTCAGAATGACGATTGCGATCGCAGCATTGATGGAGGTGGCGATATCCAGCGTGCGTACCGCCCCGTAGATCGTTTCGCCGAGGCCGCCGGAACCGACGATACCCGCGATGACGACCATGCCGAAAGCCATCATCAGGCTCTGGTTGATGCCAGCCATCACGCTGGGTATAGCGAACGGCAGCCTGATCTTCATGAACATCTGCCAGGGCGTCAGTCCGCTTGCGTGACCCAGTTCGATGAATTCCCGTGGCGTCATGCGGATACCGAGCGAGGTCAGCCGGATCGCGGGCGGCATGGCGACGATGAAGGTGGCGATGAGCGCCGTCGCCGGTCCGTAGCCCAGGAGGGCGATCGCAGGCAGGAGATAGATGTAAGGCGGCATGGTCTGGATCAGATCGAGAACGGGTTCGAGCACCCGGTCGAGCGATCTGGCGAATCCCGCAAGAATGCCGAGCGGAATGCCGACCAGCAGAGCGAGGATCGTTGCCGTCGTGACAAGCGCCAGGGTGCTCATGGTTTCGACCCACAGCCCCATGGTCGCGCAGAAAAGCAGTGCGACGCCGGCGAGAATGCCGGCCGCCAGATTGATCAGCCGCCAGCCCAGCAGGGCTGCGATGAGTGCGATGACGACGGGTGGAGCAAGCTGGAGCAGCCACAGGATGCCGTCATAGCTGCCTTCAAGCAGCCGGCTGACGAAATCGAACAGCCCTTCGCCATTATCGCCGATCCAGCCAAGGGCATCCTCCGTCCAGATATCGAAACGGTCCGTGATGATTGAGGTATCCATCTTGAGCCTCCAGCTATGCCGCCACGGATTCTTCTTCCGCTGTTCCCGCCACGCCGCGAAGAAGGTCGCGGGTGGTGACGATGCCGATGACGAGGTCTTTTTCGACCACCGCGACGGCGTCGTGGTCAGACTGCATCGTCAGATCGATCAGCGCGCCGATATCGTCCCGTGGCGACGCCCTGAGCAGCGTGCCGATATCGCACTGGGGCTGCGAGGCCGCGAATTCGGCAACCGGCTGCATGACCGTGTGCGCCTTCACCAGATGAATTCTAGAGATACCCGCTACGAAATCGGAGACGTAATCATCTGCGGGTTTCGTGACGATCTCCTCGGCGGTTCCCATCTGCACGATAACGCCGTCCTTCATGATGGCGATGCGGTCGCCGATGCGGATTGCTTCCTCGAGGTCATGGGTGATGAAGACGGCGGACTTGCCGAGCGACTTCGTCAATTGCCGAAATTCGTCCTGGAGCTGCCGACGGATAAGAGGGTCGAGCGCGCTGAACGGCTCGTCCATGAGAATGATTTCCGGGTCGACAGCCAGGGCGCGGGCAAGTCCGACGCGCTGCTGCATGCCTCCTGATAGTTCGTGGGGATACCGCGACGTCCAGTCGGCGAGGCCCACCTTTTCAAGCGCGGCGCGCGCAATGCGGTTGCGTTCGTCTTTCGCTACGCCTCGAACCTCGAGACTGAAACCGGCGTTTTCAAGCACAGTTCGGTGAGGTAGCAACGCTACGCTCTGAAACACCATGGCGATGTTGCGGGCGCGCAGTTCGCGCAATTCGGCAGCATTCAGCCTGGCGATGTCCCTGCCCTTCACCGTGATTTTTCCGAGGCTCGGCTCGATGAGGCGATTGAGAAGACGGATCAAGGTCGATTTGCCGCTGCCGGAAAGTCCCATGATGCAGAAGATTTCGCCACGATGAACCTGAAGGCTGGCGTCGCATACGCCGACGACGCAGTCGAAGTCCTCCAGCACCTGCTTCTTTGACAATCCACCTTTGGCCACCGCCTTCACAGCGGTCGAAGCGCGCGCGCCAAAAATCTTCCAGACGTTCTGGCAGTCGACCAACACTTCGTTGGAATCACTCAATATCATATTCATTGTGTTCCCCACGGACCTGCTCAAGGCTGGCCTTCAAATTCTGGACGCGACGTGCGGATCACCCCTGGCGACCCGCACGCTTAGGGTTATTCGCCTTTGATATTCTCCCAGCGCTTCAGCAGATCGGCATGGCTGTCGGTCCATTCCTTGACCGCTTGGTCCATTGTCTTGCCGTCATTGACCGCACCATTGATCGCGGTGATATCGGCAAGCGGCACGTAAACGCTGGCAATGACCTCACGTGCATGCGGGTATTCTGCAGAGAAACCTTTCTGGCCGATCCAGTAGTAACTCTGTGGCGGCGGGAAAACGCCCTTCGGATCCTTGAGGAACTTGACGTCGTATCGCTGCATCATCCAGGATGGTTCCCAGACCGTCACGGCGACCCATTCCTTGCGGTCGATTGCCGATTTCAGAGCGGCCGTCATCGCGGCCGTGCTGCCTTCGACGAGCTGAAGCTTCAGACCGTAATCCTTGGCGGCCTTGCCGGCATCGCGCATCAGGCCCGAACCTGGCTCGATCCCGATGATCTTGCCCCCGAACTTGTCGGCGTTGTCGTTCAACTGATCCATCGAGTCGATCGTCACGTATTTCGGAACTGCGATCGCCTGGTAGAGGCCATGCGACACCGGTGAGATCTTTTCCAGACGTCGCTTGTTCTTGTCCCAGTAGTCCTGAGCGACGTAATCGGTCTGCGAGGCGAGAAGCTGGATGTCGCCCTTGGAGAGTGCCGCATAGGCTATACCCCATTCCGAGAACGACACGACTTTCACTGTGTAACCGGAATCCTCAAGTACTTTCTTGGTGATCCCGGTGATGGGCGTGAGATCCTCCCAGGACATCGTACCCACCGTAATCGTCTTTTCCTCCGCTTTGGCGGAGAATACCGTCATGCCGACCATCGCGGCCGCACAAAGCACCTTCCATATAGTCTTCATTGTCAGTCTCCTAGTTCTTGTTCCCATTCTTCTCGAAGGCTTCGTGCTTGGCTCAGCCCTCACATTGCGTAGGAGGGTTCATCCCTCGCGGCCTGCACGCAATTCCTGCAAACGGATCACCGAATTTATTCCGAGCCATGCGAATGGTTCCGGCGGGAGGCGGGACGGCGCGGGGTGATCCATGTATTGTTCGAGATGCGGGGAGTTGGTCCCGGTCGCTAGTTCTGCCGCCATCATGCCGGCGAGGGTGCTTTTTACCGTGCCGAGTCCATTCTCGCAGCAGGCGGAAAAAAGCCCTTCCTCGATCTCGCCGAAGGCGGGGACATGGTTGAGGCTCAGGCAAATACGTCCTGACCAGCTATATTCGAAAGGTATGCCCCCAAGACCGGGAAAGCGGTCGTCGAGCGACCGGCGATGCGCCCGTACCATCTTCGAAAGTTGGTGCTTCGTCAGGTCGAGCGTCGTCTCGTACGTATATCTTGTCCGGATCGCGATACGCGACTGGCCGTCGGACGTGATCTTCCGGACGGTTGCCCCCATCGCATCGGCGGGAAGCAGCGCCCATTTGTCTTGTCCGGAAACCCTGCTGCCGTAATCCTTCGCGGCAAATGGCGCCGTCATCGATGCATAAGCGAAGATATGTATCAGCCGCCCGCGAAAATGACCGAAGTCGTCGACATGGCCGTTGACCCCCAGAATGACTTTCGGGGCGGTGACGCTGCCCGAGGGCGTCGTGGCTTTCCAGGCACGGTTTTCGCGCCTGAGTGCCGTGACGGGTGAATTCTCGAATATATCCACTTTGGGCGACAGACCCACGGCGTATTCGCGGATGTAATCCGCCGGCTGAATGAGAACTGCGCCGGGCGTATAGAGCCCGCCGAGATAATAGTCAGAACCGGTCAGGGCGCGCATCTGTGCGGCATCAAGTAGGGTGTGTTTCTCGCCGGCGTCCTTGAGAGATGCGGCGAAGTTCTGGTTCAGTGTCATGCCGCGCCGGGTTGCCGCGGCATTGATCTTTCCGGCCGGATCGAACGTCTGGCGTGACATTCCATAGTCTTCGGCCGCTGCCGCGGCAAAGGCTATCGCCGAGCGGTTCTGTTCCATTTCCAGTCGTGTAGCGTCGATCGCGCCGCTCGAATATTCGCTGGAGGCGAGGTTGTGGGGAACGTCGATCATGAAACCGGAGTTGCGCCCCGATGTGCCTTTGCCGACCTCGCTCGCATCAAGAACGACAATCTTCTCGCCGGGATGGAGCTGGGTGAGGCGGCGGGCGGCGGAAAGACCCGCAAAGCCCGCGCCGATAATCAACCAGTCCGCTGTCACATCGCCCTCGAGGCGTCGAACTGGTTTCGAACGCTTGCTGATCGCCTCCCAGCCCGAGATGCCATTTTCGACCGGCAAACGCCTGACGGACAGGGTCGTCATCTGACCGTCTCGTCCACCGAACGATCGGAGACGTCGATCCAGATCGTTTTGAGTTCGCAATAATTATCGTGCGCGAAGATCGATTTGTCGCGTCCGCCGAAACCGGATTCCTTGTAGCCCCCGAACGGGGTCGTTGCGTCGCCTTCGCCGAAGCAATTGACCGTGACGACACCCGCCCGGATTTCGCGCGACAGCTTGATCGCCTTGCGAAGGCTTCCGGTGTAGACGGATGCGGCAAGGCCGTAATTCGTGTCGTTGGCGAGAGCCACCGCCTCTGCCAGCGTGTTGAAGGTCGTCACCGACAGGATCGGGCCGAAAATCTCTTCCCGGAAAAGACGGCTTGCAGGGGTCACCGCACCGACGACCGTGGGTTCGATGAAGATTCCCTTCTCGGTCTTGCCACCGTGAACGATGACAAGATTTTCGGCCTTCACGTCCTCGAGGAAGGAGTGGACCTTATCGAAATGGGCCTTGCTGACGAGCGCGCCGACGCGGTTTTGCGGATCGAGAGGATCGCCCATCCTCCATTCCCGCATATAGGCGCCGATCCGCTGCAGCAGTTCGTCCTTGATCTTTGCGTGGACGATGAGCCTGGACGAGGCCGAGCAGTTTTCGCCCATGTTCCAGAATGCGCCGTTGACCACCTGCTCGGCGACGAGGTCGAGGTCTTCCGCATCATCCAGCACCACCGCCGGATTTTTGCCGCCGCATTCAAGGACGATGCGCTTGAGGTTGGAGTCGGCCGCATATCGCAGGAACCGCCGCCCCGTCGGCGTCGATCCGGTAAACGCCACCATATCGACATCCATATGCATACCGATCGGCTCGCCGACCTCCTTGCCGCTGCCGGGGACGACATTGAAGACGCCAGCCGGAATACCGGCTTCATGCGCCAGTTCGGCGACGCGCAGTGTCGTCAGCGTTGTCTCCTCGGCCGGTTTGACGATCACCGAACATCCCGAGGCGAGCGCCGGACCGATCTTCCAGGCCAGCATCAGCAGGGGGAAGTTCCATGGCAGCACGCAGCCGACGACGCCGACCGGCTCGCGCACCACGAGCGCAAGGGCGTTCGATCCCACCGGTGCGGTATTGTCATACAGCTTGTCGATGATCTCCGCATGCCAGCGGATGGTGTGGATCGTGTCGGGAATGTCGACGGTCTGGCATTCCGAAACCGGCTTGCCGCTGTCCAGGCTTTCCATGACGGCTAGTTCGTGGCGATGCTGCTCCAGTAGTTTTGCGAATGTGAGCAAAATGGCCTTGCGTTCGCCAGGTGGCAGCAGGCGCCAGCGGCCGTCGTCGAATGCCGCCCTGGCTTTGCCGACCGCATAGTCCACGTCACTCACGTCGCAGGCCGAAATATCGGCGAGCGTTTCGCCGGTGGCGGGATTGATCGTCTTGAAGGTCTTGCCGGAACCGGCGGGCCGGAAAGCCCCGTCAATGAAGGCATTGGCCGGGAACTGAAGGTCTGAGGCAATCGCCTTGTATTCGGCGGCGGTCAAAGGTTCATGCATGATTGGCTCCCGACGCAATCTGGGCGACTGTTCGCTTCAACGTGGTAACGACAGTCTGGAGAGTTCGTTTTTCATCGGAATTGAGGGGGCGAAGCGGAGCCCGGACAGATCCGGCCCGAAGCCCGATGATTTCGCATCCATGCTTGATGGATTGGACGAATTTTCCGCATTCGAGAAAATCCATCAGCGGCAGCATTGCGGTCATGATCGCGCGTCCCTTGTCGAAGTTCTTTTCGACGACGCAGGCTTCGTAGAGTGCCACATGCTCGCGCGGCAGGAAATTCGAGCCCGCGCAGACCCAGCTTTTCGCGCCCCAGGCGAAGAATTCCAGTGCCTGGTCGTCCCAGCCGCAGGACAGCGCAATCTGTGGGAACTTGCGGGCGAGCAGATGCAGATTGCCCATGTCGCCGGAGCTTTCCTTGATGGCGACGACATTCTTCGATTTGCCGACGCGGGAGAAATATTCCTCCCCCATCACCACACCCATGCGAGCAGGGTAGTTGTAGAGCATGATCGGAAGGTTCGCCGCGCGGTCGACGGCAAGCGCGTGGACGGCGTTTTCACGCTCGGTCGGCAGCGCGTAGGGTGGAGAAGAAACGAGAATGGCGTCAGCGCCGATTTCCCTGGCCGCCTTGGCATATTCAATGGAATCTTCGGTACGGGTGGCGCCGGTTCCGACGATGAGCGGCAGTCGCGTACCGATCACTTGTCTGGCGTAGGCTGCCAGATCGAAGCGCTCCTGGGCCGTCTGCGCGTAATATTCGCCCGTCGACCCACCGATGATGATGCCGTGCACCCGTGCTTCCATGAGCGACTCGAGGACAGCTGCGAAGGCTTCGCGGTCGATCTCTCCGTCATGACCGAGCGGTGTGATCGCCGGGGTATATATACCTTCGAATTTCAAGACGATTTCTCCATCGCTGAGACGGGCACCTCGACGAGGGCATCCGCCTTCATTCCCTGGGGTGCGATGAACATCTCCATGTTCTCGCGCGACAATTCCCAATGTTCGAAGACCAGATCGACGACGGCATCCTCGTTGTGCGACTGGATTGCGGCGATGAAGCCGTCATGATGTTCGACGGCGAGGTTCAGACGCTGGCGCATGTCGTCATTGCGTGGTCGGTAGAATGTGTGGCCGATGCGGGCGTGATCGATCAGAAGACGACCAAGGCTCGCCTGCAGATAAACATTTCCGGACATGTCTCCGATCAGGGCATGGAAACGATTATTTTCCACGACCATGGAAGGAGCGTCGCCCAACATGCTTGCCGCGCGGAATCGCTCCTGTGTGTCCTTCAGCTCGCCAAGCTGTTTCGGCCGGAAGTTCTGCACGGCGAGGCGGCCAATCGCGGCGTAGATCATCGGAGCGACCAGAAAGAAGTGCCGAAGCGTCTGGTGGTTCATCGGAATAACGCGCGCACCGCGATTTGCCCGAATGTCGATATAACCTTCGCCTTCGAGCCGGCGGAAAATTTCCCGGACCGGCGTGCGGGAGAGACCATAGCGCAAGCCGAGGCTGACTTCGTCCAGGTCCTGATCGGGATCGAGTTCCATCGTCAGAATCTGATGCTTGATATCGTCGTATAAGCCGTCCTTGCCGCTCTTCATCGAAACCTCCTGCCCGATAACTGCGCGGGCCCAATCCATTCATACCAACGATGAAAAGTTCGCACGGCTCATGAGATGAGTCAATAAAATTGTATAATCTAGTTATACATTGGTTATAAGGAAATAATTTCGTGCATGGGATTTACGCGCTACGGATTCGTAACACACTGAAAAGGTTATATTTTCTTTGAGACGCGCGTACCACCGGCCTGCGCAAGGGCTGGTAATGGCGAGGAGGCTGATCTTGCTGGTGAGAGCATGACGTTCAGGACCGGGCAGCACCATGCCGGGGAGCGAATTCCGTCAGCTGCGGTGGGACCCGCCTGTGTCTTGCGATATTCGCCGGTGGGAAGCCGCGTTCGCAGACATGCAAAAAGGGAGAACGCCGCTTCCTCCAACCCGAAGATCATCTATCAAGCGGGCGTCGGCGGTTTCAAATGGACGTTCCACAATTATCCGACGGATGAGAACCGCGCGCTCGTCGTGGCAAAATACGCTGAACCTCCACCCGGCAGGCGTTGGACGGCCAGCGTCACCCTTCAAATCTGAAGGGTGCAAATCCTTTCGTTTGTGTCGGGATCATCCACACGCCGCCCGAGAAAGGTGCCTGTTCGAGCCGCTCTGTCGACATGTTGTGGCGGTGCGAGGTGACGAAAAGAGTGCTGAAATCGGGTCCGCCGAAGCAGGGCATTGTCGGGTGCGGCACAGACATCTTTATCGCGGCGTTCTGTTTGCCGCCATCTTCGGCGAAGACATTCAACATGCCGGCGGAAACACCCGCACTGTAATAGGTGCCGCTGCCGTCGAGGCAGCCGCCATCGGGCCGTCCGGTTTCTTCCGTCATCTGAGCTACCAGCACACCCTCGTCGAACAGGCCGTTTACCCTGTCGAAGTTGCGTCTGCGTATCCATTTCTGCACGGAATCGCTCTGCCACATGATGGAACCGTCAGGGGAGAAAGCCAGGCCGTTCGGGCATGTCAGCCCCGTCTGCATGCGCTTGGCGCTCGTTGTGGTGATCCGCCAGAGTTCGCCGTAAGGCTTCATGTCTGAGAGCGGAACATTGTGCATGGTTCCTACCCAGAAGGCGCCGTCGGGGCCGATACGGCCGTCATTCAGCCGGCAGGGAATGCCCTCCGGTGCCGGAATGGAGTGGAGGAGACGTGTCCTGCCGCTATCGGGATCGAGGATGACGATATCCATGCCGCAGGCGACGACGAGATCGCCGTTTTCACAAAGCCCGAGGCTCGACACCGTGTGAGGAAACGGCCATTCGCGATATTGGCCGGGTTCGAGCGCTGCGGACCGCACCGTCTTGCCGAGGATATCGCACCAGAAAAGCACCTGGCGCCTTTCGTCCCAAACAGGGGATTCCGCCAGCGTGCTCATCGTGTCGCACAGAAGTTTTGCCTGCGACATGGCAAAGGCTTGTTCGGGATTTGCCGTATTCATGATGCTCGAACCGTTGAAATGATGCCGCAGCCTTATTCGAAGTAGTCCTGATGGTTCTCGAAAACCTGCGAGAGAATGCCGAGGACGCGTCTCAGGTGTTTGCGTAGTTCTTCGGCCGCGAGGGTTTCGTTCCCGGCCTTGACCGCGCCGTACACCGCCTCATGTTCGGAAAGCAGCCGCGCCATATGCGCCTCGTCAGTGATGGCGAGTGCACGCAGGCGGTCCAGTCCGGATTTTTCGCGGATCAGCAGGGTCTCCAGTCTTTCCAGCCCCGTCGCGGCCGCAAGCGCGCTGTGGAACTGGTCGTCATGCACCCGGAAGGCCTTCCGGTCTCCCCGGTGCATGGCCGCTCGCTGGCCGCTCAGGGCATGTTCGATCTCCTGTTCGGCTTCCGGCGTAATGCCGATCTGGCACAACCTGCCAACGGCAGCCACCTCCAGCGCCTCGCGGATGAACTGCGCACTGCGGATGTGCTTTTCCGATAATTTCGAAACATAGGTGCCGCGGCTTGGCAGGGTGACGATCAGGCCGTCATCTCTCAGCCGGCTAAGCGCCTCGCGCACCGGCGTCCGGCTGGAACTGAAGGATTGCCCGATCTCGTTTTCCGAGACCGCCTGGCCGGGAAAAAACTCCCGCGAAAGGATGGCGGATTTCAGCGCGGCATAGATCTGGTCAACCACCGGACGGTTGAGATCCAGTCGCTCCATCGTCGGCACGGTGCCGCCTGTCACGGGAATTTTCGGCATATACCCTCCAGCGTTTTCATAACCGGTATACCGGAACACAAGTCTGTTGACAACCGGCATACCGGTATGCAATTGATCGCGCATTGGGAAGGAGGCTCCCGAAATGCAAAATATCAAGACCTGCGTCATCGTTGGTGCCGGAATGGTGGCGAAGACGCATGTGCTCGCCTGTGCGGCAAGTCCGGAAAAAATTCGTCTGAAGGGTATCGTCGATGGCGGTTCCGGGCGCGCCAAGGCATTGGCTGCCGAAGCGTCGAAACACGCCGGATATGAAGTTGCGGTTTATTCTTCGATTGAAGATGCAGCGCGCGATGCGGATGTCGATTTCGCTATCATCGCGACGCCGCCAAATGCCCGCATCGATATCGTCGGACGGCTCGCGAAAGCCGGCAAACACATTCTGATGGAAAAGCCCGTCGCCCGTAACACTGAGGAAGCCGATGGTCTCGTCGCCCTCTGTCGCGACGCGGGCGTTACGCTCGGCATCATCTTCCAGCATCGCATGCGGGCGGCATCGCAAAAAGCCCGTGAACTGGTCGACGGCGGAACGCTCGGAGCACTGGGTCTTTGCGAAATTTCCGTGCCGTGGTGGCGCGCCCAGTCCTATTACGACGAACCCGGCCGCGGCACTTTGGCACGCGACGGCGGCGGTGTTCTGATCTCCCAGGCCATCCATACCATCGATCTCGCATTGAGTCTGACGGGTCCTGTCGCCCGCGTTCAGGCCATGGCGGCAACGACGCGTTTCCATCGCATGGAAACCGAAGATTATGTTTCTGCCGGCCTGCGCTTCAAGAATGGCGCCGTCGGTTCTCTGGTGGCGAGCACGGCAAGTTTTCCCGGTGCGGCTGAATCGATCCTGCTCCACTTCGACAATGCCAGCCTGCGGCTCGCTTCGGGTCTGTTGCATCTCGACTGGCGCGATGGCCGGCAGGAGACTTTTGGCGGCGCGGCCGCCGGCACGGGCGGCGGCGCCGACCCTATGGCTTTCACGCATGAATGGCATCAGGGCGTCTTCGATGATTTCGCAGACGCCATCTCTTCAGGACGCCCGCCGGTCGTCACCGGCGAAGCGGCTCTTTTGTCTCACAGATTGATCGACGCGATCATCAACTCGGCCGACACCGGCAAGGAAGTGGAACTGCAGGATGACTAAAGCAATCAAGTTCGTCGCTCTGGGTATTGAGCATCGGCATATTTTCGGCATGGCCCAGAACCTGCTGGATGCCGGCGCGGAATTTGGCGGCTGGTGGACAGAAGGCGAGCCCGATGTCGTGGAAGGCTTCGTCAAGCGCTTCCCGGATGTGCCGCGCGCAGCATCGAAAGAGGCGCTGCTGGCAGATGGCAGCATCGATCTCGTTGTCATCGCTGATATTCCGTCCAAGCGTGCCGATCTCGCGATTGCCGCCATGGAAGCCGGCAAGGACGTCATGTCCGACAAGCCCGGCTGCACCACCTTCGAACAGCTGGATCGTCTTCGCCAGACCGTGGCGAAGACAAAGCGCATCTGGACCGTCGATTTCTCCGAGCGGTTTGAAGTTCCAAGCGTGACCAAGGCGGCTGAACTCGTCGCGCAGGGCGCCATCGGCCGCGTCATCCAGACCGTCGGTCTCGGCCCGCATCGTCTGAACCGCCAGATCCGTCCGACGTGGTTTTTCGAGCGCGAAGCTTACGGCGGCATCCTCACCGATATCGCCAGCCACCAGATCGATCAGTTCATGTTCTTTACGGGTTCGACCGAGGTCGAGATCGTGTCCGCCACCGTTGCCAACTATGCCAACCCTGGCGATCCGGGCCTGCAGGATTTCGGCGAAGTCGTGCTGCGCGGCGACAAGGGCCACGGCTATATCCGCGTCGATTGGTATACGCCGGATGCGCTGCCGACCTGGGGTGACGGCCGCCTGACCATCCTCGGCACCGAGGGTTACATCGAACTGCGTAAATACGTCGATGTCGGCAATAGCGAAGGCACGGACCGCCTCGTTCTCGTGAATGGCGATCGCTGCGAATATATCGATGCTTCCGGTGCAGGCCTGCCCTATTTCGGTCTCGTGTGCGACGACATCCGTAACCGCACGGAAACGGCGATGACGCAGGAACACGTCTTCAAGGTTTGCGATCTATCGCTGCAGGCACAGGCCAAGGCTGAGGGAGCATCGAAATGATCGGTGTAGCCATCATTGGCGCCGGCATCGGCGCCCAGCATCTGACCGGTTATCGGGCCCTGCCGAAGCGCTTCGTCGTCAAGGCGATCTGCGATCTCGACCTGGAGCGCGCCCGCTCTGTTGCCGGCGATGATACCTCCATCCGCCTGACCACCGATCTCGACGAGGTTCTGGCAGATGAGAGCATCCAGCTCATTGACGTCTGCCTGCCGCCGCACCTGCATTTCCCGGTGACGCTGAAGGCGCATGCGGCGGGCAAGGACGTGGTTTGCGAAAAGCCGCTCGTCCGCTCGCTGGAAGAGGCAAATGCGCTGATCGACTCCGTCAAGAAGACCGGCCGCGGTGTGTTTCCGGTCTTCCAGTACCGTTTCGGACAGGCCATGCGGCAGCTGCGCGCGCTGATCGACGCTGGCCTTGCCGGCAAGGCCTTCGTCGCGAGCTCGGAAGTCCACTGGAACCGTGGCGCCAGCTATTACGACATTCCGTGGCGCGGTACGTGGAAGGGTGAGTGCGGCGGCGCGATCCTCGGCCACGCCATCCACGCCCATGATCTTCTCTGCCACGTTCTTGGTCCGGTCGATGAAGTGTTCGCCATGGCCGACACGCGCGTCAATACGATCGAAACCGAAGACTGCGCAGCCCTCAGCTTCCGCATGAAAAGCGGTGCCCTGGCGACGAGTTCTGTTACACTCGGCGCGGCCGAAGACACGTCGCGCCTGCGTTTCTGCTTTGAAGGTTTCACCGCCGAAAGCGGCACCTTGCCCTATCGCCCGGCTGAAGACACATGGCGTTTCATCGCCCGTGCACCGACGACGCAGGATCAGATCGACGCCGTTCTGGCAACAGTGGCTGATGGCGAAAACGGCTTCGCCGGTTTTGTCGAAGCCATTGCCGACGCGATGGAAGGACGTGGCGGCAAGGAAGTGACTGTTAATGACGGTTTGCAATCGATCGAACTCGTCACCGCCATCTATCGCTCGGTCCGGGAAGGAAAGCCGGTTCGCCTGTCCGACGCTGCCGAAGGCGAGTGGATCAAGGGCTGGGCCCCGCGCGCATCCGCCAACGCATAATCATCTAACGGGAGGAAACCAGATGACCAGAAAATACAGCATGGCACTGGCGCTCGCCCTGGGCGCGGCGTCCTTTGCAGGCGTCGCTCAGGCGGCCCAGGAAGTGCGCTTTACCTGCGCTTATGACGGAAACGGCTGCGAAATCCTCAAGGACATTCTCGCGCGTTACGAAAAGCAGCATCCGGACGTCAAGATCGTCACCGACGTCGTGCCCTACAAGGCGCTGCTGGAGGGCCTGCCCGTTCAGCTCGCCGGCGGCAGCGGCCCGGATTTCGCGACGGTGACCGACCTTGGTGGTCTCAACCGCTATTATCTCGATCTCACGCCCTATGTGGACGCGAAATATTGGGAAGACAATTTCTCGAACGTGCTGAAATGGTACCGCAGCGGCCCTGACGACAAGGGCATTTACGGCATGCATACCCAGCTCACCATCACCGGTGCCTTTATCAACCGCACCCTGTTCGATCAGGCCAATGTGGCCGTCCCCGGCAAGGATGCGACGCTGGACGATTGGGCAAAAGCTGCCAATGCCGTGGCCAAGGCGACCGGCACGCCTTATCCGATGGCAATCGACCGCTCCGGTCACCGCATTGCCGGCCCGGCCATCTCTTATGGCGCGAAGATTTTCGATGCCGACGGCAAGCCGATCCTGGTCGATGAAGGCTTCACCACTTTCGTGAAGAAATTCGTGGAGTGGAACAAGGACGGCACCATGGCGCGTGACGTCTGGGCCGGGCAGGGCGGCAATACCTATCGCGACGCCGCGCAGGAATTCATCAACGGCCAGCTGGTCTATTATTATTCCGGCAGCTGGCAGACCGCGCGGTTCGACAGCCAGGTGGGCGATGCGTTCGACTGGGAAGTCGTGCCGCAGCCCTGCGGTGGCGCTGCCTGCACCGGCATGCCTGGTGGTACCGGCATCGTTGGCTTCAAGCAGACCAAGAACCCGAAGATCGTTGCCGATATCCTGAACTTCATGGCGCAGGGCGAGAACTATCTCGACTTTACGGTTCGCACCCGCAACGTTCCCGCCAACAAGTCCGTGGCCGACAAGGGCGTGACCTATACCGGCGCAACGCCTGCGACGCAGAAGGCCATGAATGCCTGGCTGGACCAGATCCCGAGCCTCAGCCCGATTGCCTATGCCTATCAGGGCTACAAGAACAACCGCGCCATGTTCAACATCTCCGTCCAGCGCATCACGCAGGCCATCGTCGGTGAAAGCACCGTTGATGAAGCCATGGCCCGCGCGAAGACGGACCTTGAGGAAGCGTTGAAACAGGCGAAGTGATCCATCGCCTTCCGGCGTGGCGCATGCCGCGCCGCGCCGGATCGAAGGAGGACCCTCATGTATAAATTTCTTGCGCCCGTCATGGGCATCGTCGAATTGCCCTTTGCCTTCCTGCAGAAGGTTCTCGGCCACCGGCGGATCGCCTGGGTGTTTCTGACGCCCAACCTGATCCTGTTCGCGGTCTTCGCCTTTCTGCCTATCGCGCTGAACATGGCCTATTCCGTGACCGGCAGCGAACACATCTTGCTTTCGGAGCGCCCTTCCGTGGGCGGCGAAAACTTTTCGGTCCTTCTCTCCTGTCAGAATTACCTCGATCCCAATTCCTGTCAGCGCGACCTGTTCTGGCGCTCTGTCTGGAACACGCTGTTTTTCGTTGTGCTGCAGGTGGGTTTCATGGTCGGCTTTTCGCTGATCACGGCCGTCGTGCTCAACCGCGATATCCGCGCGCGCGGCTTTTTCCGTGCGGTGTTCTTCTTCCCGGTTCTGCTCTCGCCCGTCGTGGTCGCGCTGATCTGGAAGTGGATTCTCCAGCGTTTCGGCGTTCTCAACGCGGCGATGGAGGGGCTCGGCCTCGGTTCGGTGGACTGGCTGCTTGAAGCCAATCTTGCCTTCGGCTGGTCCGTCTTCCTGTCGGTCTGGGCGCATATGGGCTTCTATACGCTCATTCTTCTCGCCGGCCTGCAGGCGATCCCGCGCGATGTCTACGAGGCGGCGCAGCTCGACAAGGCAAGCCCGTGGCGTATCTTCCGGCGCATCACCCTGCCGCTGCTCGCTCCCACCATGCTCGTCGTTCTCGTCCTGTCGCTCATCAAGGGCGTGCAGACCTTCGATGAAGTCTTTGCCTTCACGGGTGGCGGCCCGGGTTCGGCGACCACCTTCATTATTCAGTTCATCTATCAGACCGGCTTTGCCGGGACGCCCCGCAATTTCGGCCTTGCGGCTGCCGCTTCGCTGCTGCTCGCCGTGGTGCTCGTGGTGCTGACCGCCCTGCAATTCCGGGCAAACAGGAGCAAGGTCGATGGCTAGGATTGGCGCATTTCTGACCCGTACCCGCGGCCGCAACGGCAAGCTGCACTGGACCGACTGGCTGTCCTACGCCTATCTTGGCGTGGCCGTGCTGATGATGTTCGGTCCCGTCGTCTGGCTCGTGCTCTCTTCGTTCAAGACGGAAGCCGATCTCCAGCGCTTCCCGCCGCGCCTTTTGCCCTATAGCCAGGAAACCGTTGTTGTGGATGGGCAGGCGGCGCCGCTGCCGGCCTATGTCGACAAGGACGGTCGCACGTTCGGCATGATCAGACGCATCGGCCTCGTGGCCCAGGTTGTCGATCCCGCCAAGCCCGCGGAAGTGCTGAAAATGCAGTTCAACGAGCTGAAGCCGGCCGAAAAAGTGGCGCTTGCGACGGAAAACTACACCGAGCTTTTCCAGCGTTTCAATTTCCCGCTTTATTTCTGGAACTCGACCTTCATCACGGTGACCTCCACCCTCATCATGCTGATCGTCAATTCCATGGCGGCCTTCGCGCTCTCGAAATACGAGTTCAAGGGCAGGGGTGTGGTGCTGGCGCTGGTCGTCGGCACATTGATGATCCCGCAGACCGTGGTGCTCGTGCCGCTGTTTCTCATCACCAGCCAGCTCGGTCTGATCAACAGTCTCTGGGGCGTCATCATTCCGGGCGCTGCGACACCGACCGGCGTCTTCCTGCTCCGGCAATATATGCTGACGATCCCGGATGAAATCCTCGATGCGGCACGCATGGACAAGGCCAGCGAGTGGAAGATTTACTGGCGGATCATCCTGCCGCTCTCGGCCCCGGCGCTTGCTGTTCTGGCGATCCTCGCGATCATGTGGCGCTGGAACGATTTCCTCTGGCCACTGATCGTGCTGACCCGCAACGACAACTTCACCCTGCAGCTGGCGCTCAATTCCTTCCAGGGGGAGATGACGACGGAATGGAGCAACCTTCTGGCCATGACGGTGCTGACACTCGCCCCGATCGCGCTGGTCTTCATGTTCCTGCAAAAATACATCGCCACCGGCATTGCATCGACTGGCGGCAAATAATCCTCAGGGAGGAAATACGACAATGGCAAGTATTCAGCTTCGTCAGGTCAAAAAGACATATGGTGCCCTCGATGTGATCAAGGGTGTCGATCTCGATATCAAGCACGGCGAATTCTGCGTCTTCGTCGGCCCTTCCGGCTGCGGCAAGTCGACCCTGCTGCGGATGATCTCGGGCCTCGAGGAACTGAGCGGCGGCGATATCGTCATCGGCGGCGACGTGGTCAACACGGTGCCGGCCGCGGACCGCGGCCTTGCCATGGTTTTCCAGTCCTATGCCCTTTACCCGCATATGACCGTGCGCGAAAACCTCTCCTTCGGACTTGAGAATATCGGCACCCCCAAGAAGGACATCGCCGAGAAGGTCACCCAGGTCGCCAAGATGCTGCAGATCGACCAACTGCTGGAGCGTCGCCCGAAGGACCTGTCGGGTGGTCAGCGCCAGCGCGTCGCCATCGGCCGGGCCGTGGTGCGCGAGCCGCGCGTATTCCTCTTTGACGAGCCGCTTTCCAACCTTGATGCGGAGCTGCGCGTCGATATGCGCGGCGAGATTTCCAGCCTGCACCGGCGGCTCGGCAATACCATGATCTATGTGACGCATGATCAGGTGGAGGCCATGACCATGGCTGACAAGATCGCCGTTCTGCGCGCCGGCAAGCTCGAACAGTTCGGTGTGCCGCTCGATCTTTATAACCGCCCGGCCAATCTCTTTGTGGCCGGCTTCATCGGCTCGCCGAAGATGAACTTCTTTGCCGGCGAAGTAACGTCGGATGCAACGCCGTCCCTGAAGATCGCCACCGGCGAACTGATCCCCCTGCCGCAGACCGGTTTTGCCTATAAGCCCGGTCAGAAAGTGACGCTCGGCATCCGTCCGAACCATGTGCAGGCGGGTGGCGAAGGTGCACTGACCATGTCGGTGCGCACCGCCGAACAGCTGGGCGGTGAATCCTATCTTTACGGCACTCTGGGTGATGGCACCCGGGTGACGCTGCATCTTTCCGGCCAGACCTCGACATCGGCGGACGAAGTCATCCGCCTGTCGGCGCCGCTGGAACACATCCATCTCTTCGATACGACGAGCGGGCTGACGCTCCGGCAGGACTGACAGCCTCAGGCGCAACCCGCAACGCAGGACCATTGACATGACCGATAAAAAACTCCGCTCCGACCGCTGGTTCGCACCTGACGACCTGCGCAGCTTCGGCCACCGCTCGCGCATGATGCAGCTTGGTTATGCGGAGGAGGATTTTGTCGGCAAACCCGTCATCGGTATCCTCAACACCTGGTCAGAGCTGAACACCTGTCATTCGCATTTCCCTGAACGGGTGAAGGATGTGAAACGCGGCGTGTTGCAGGCGGGCGGTTTCCCGGTCGAAATGCCGTCGCTCTCGGTGGACGAGAGCTTCACCAAGCCGACATCGATGCTTTACCGCAACATGCTGGCGATGGAGACGGAGGAAATGATCCGCTCGCATCCGCTTGACGGCGTAGTGCTGATGGGCGGTTGCGACAAGACGACGCCGGGCCTCGTCATGGGTGCGATCTCAGCCGGTGTGCCGATGATCTATCTGCCCGCCGGCCCGATGCTGAGCGGAAATTATGCCGGCAAGGTTCTGGGCTCGGGTTCGGACGCCTGGAAATATTGGGATGAGCGCCGCGCAGGCAATGTCACGGACGAGGAATGGCGTGGCGTGCAGGGCGGCATCGCCCGCTCTGCCGGTGTCTGCATGACAATGGGCACGGCCTCGACCATGACGGCCATTGCCGACGCACTTGGCATTACACTGCCCGGCGCCTCTTCAATTCCGGCGGTGGATTCCGAGCATCAGCGCATGTCCGCGGCCTGTGGCCGCCGCATTGTCGAGATGGTTTCGGAAGATCTGACACCGGACCATATCCTGACGGCGGCAGCTTTCCGCAACGCGGCCATCGTCGCGATGGCGACGGGTTGTTCCACCAATGCCGTCGTCCACCTCATCGCCATGGCGCGCCGCGCCGGTGTACCGATGACGCTGGATGAACTGGACGAACTTGGCCGCGTTACGCCGCTCATCGCCAATGTCCGCCCCTCCGGCAAGGACTATCTGATGCAGGACTTCTTTTACGCCGGCGGTCTGAGGGCGCTGATGAAGCAGCTGGAAAGTCGTCTCGACTGTTCCGTACTGACCGTGACCGGCCGCAGCATGGGCGAAAATCTCGAAGGTGCGAAGGTCTATAATGACGACGTCATCCGCTCGCTCGATAATCCTGTTTATGCGGAAGGATCGCTTGCGGTGCTGCGTGGCAATCTCTGCCCTGACGGCGCCGTCATCAAGCCAGCGGCCTGCGATCCAAAACTGCATGTGCATCAGGGCCCGGCGCTGGTGTTTGACAGCTACCCCGAGATGAAAGCCGCCATTGACGATGAGAATCTCGATGTAACGCCCGACCATGTGCTAGTGCTGCGTAATGCCGGTCCGCTCGGCGGTCCGGGCTTTCCGGAATGGGGCATGTTGCCTATCCCAAAGGCGCTGATCAAAAAGGGTCATCGCGATATGCTTCGTATTTCCGATGCCCGCATGTCCGGCACGTCCTACGGTGCCTGCGTGCTTCACGTTGCGCCGGAAAGCTTCGTCGGCGGCCCGCTGGCGCTCCTGAAAACCGGCGATATCGTACGCCTCGACCTGCCTCAGCGTCGCCTCGACATGCTGGTCAGCGAAGAGGAAATCGCTCGTCGCCGCGCGGCCTGGCAGGCGCCGGCACCACGGTATGAACGCGGTTACGGTTATCTTTTCTCCAAGCACGTCACCCAGGCCGATCAAGGCTGCGACTTCGACTTCCTGCAGACGGATTTCGGCCGCACTGCCGGCGAGCCCGATATTTTCTAAGGACGAGACATGTTGAAGCGATTGCTCATCACCGGTGCCGGCGGCAAGCTGGGCAGCATGCTGCGGGCACGGCTTGGCCATGTCGCCGAGACCATCCGCCTTTCCGACGTTGTTGACCTCGGTACGCCGGCAGCTCACGAGGAACTCGTTTCCTGCGCGCTCGAAGACGAGCAGGCGGTGCACGATCTCGTCAAGGGTTGCGACGGCATCGTCCATCTCGGCGGCGTTTCCGTCGAGAGGGCGTTTGACCCGATAGAGGCCGCCAATCTGCGTGGGGTATACAATCTCTATGAGGCGGCACGGCTGAACGGCATGCCGCGCATTCTGTTCGCCTCCAGCAACCACACGATCGGTTATTATCCGCAGGGTCAGCAGCTTGCCCCTGAGACGCCCTTTCTGCCGGACGGTCTTTATGGCGTCTCGAAGATTTTCGGCGAGGCGATGGCGAGCCTCTACCATTCCAAATTCGGCCAGGAGACGGCGATTGTCCGCATCGGCTCCTGCGAAGAAAAACCCTCCAACTGGCGGATGTTGTCCACCTGGCTCAGCTACGGGGATTTCGTCTCGCTGATCGAGGCCACATTCCGCGTGCCGAAGCTTGGATGCCCGGTCATCTGGGGTGTTTCGGCCAATGACGACAGCTGGTGGGACAATTCCCATGTCGATTTTCTCGGCTGGCAACGGTGCGACAATGCCGCACGCTACCTGGCGGAAATCGAACGCGATGTGCCGCGCCCCGACCCGGAGGCCGCGATCGCGAAATATCAGGGCGGCATCTTTATCGACGAGCCCATTCACAGGACTTGAAACACATTATTCGGCCATTGCGAGGAGCCAGACATGAACAATGAAACGCGCGAAAAACTGTTGACGATTTCCGTCGCCACGCTGGCGACGGCGCTTTACAAGCGCGGCCTGCGCAACCAGGTCATCCAGGGCGTGCGCCCGCTGGGTTACAAGGGCAAGAATATGGTTGGCCCGGCCTTTACCCTGCGTTACATGCCGGCCCGCGAGGATCGCAACCAGCTGGTGGAATTCCGCAATCCCGCCCATCCCCAGCGCGTCGCCATCGAAACCTGCCCGCCCGGCCATGTGCTTGTCATGGACAGCCGCAAGGATGCCTCTGCCGCCTCGGCCGGCGATATTCTGGTGACGCGCCTGATGGTGCGCGGCGGTGCGGGCATCGTTTCCGATGGCGGTTTTCGCGATGCGGCCACGATTGCCGAGCTGGATATTCCGGCCTACCACACCCGGCCTTCCAGCCCGACCAACCTCACCAAACACGAGGCGATCGAGATCAACGGCCCGATCGGCTGTGGCGACGCGCCGGTTTTCCCAGGTGACATTATCGTCGGCGATGCGGATTGCGTCATCGTCATCCCCGCCGGCATTGCCGATGAAGTGGCGACGGAAGCGGTGGAAATGACGGCTTACGAGGATTTCGTGGTGGAACAGGTCAAGGCGGGCCAAACGATCATCGGGCTTTATCCCTGCACCAAGGAAGAACATCAGGTCGCCTTTGCCGCGTGGCGCAAACAGCACGGACGCTGATCGTTCTCAAAGTTGGTCGCATTGACGGGCGTCCCTTGCGGTGACGCCCGTTTCCTTTTTTAGCATTTCGCGAACAATCCCGTCCGCCGTATCTGGGAAAAGGACCGCTCAGACATCAAGATAAGACAGGATGGCTGAGGCGACGTCGGACGAGTCCCGCGCCGTGGTCGACGTGCCGCCCGATCCGCTGGTATTGCCCGTATTATCTTGCGCCGAAGACGTCACCGCGGGGGTCGAGAGGAAGGAAGCGATTTCCTGCACGGAGCTGTTCGCCGGCTTGCTGCTGTTCAACGCGGTAACCTGAGCCGATGTCATGGCCGCGATCTGGCCGGGCGTGAAGGCTGCGGCCTGGGAAGTCGTGAGGCCTGCAAGTGTGCTGGTGCTCAATCCCGGGATCGCGCTTGAACTCAAGCTGATGATCTGTTCGGCGGAAAATGTCGTGAGGTCGTCTGCACCAAGCGCGGCCGCCTGCCTTGCGCTGAGGGCGCTGACCTGGGATGTCGACAATGCGCCGATTTGTGCAGCATCCATTGCCGCCACCTGGCCATAGCTCAGCGACGCCACCTGGCCTGTCGTCAGTGCGGCGATTGACTCTGAAGACAGGGAAGCGACGACGCTGTTGGACAAGCCCCTGATGGCCGTTGAACTGATTGCAGCAAGTTCGCCGCTGGAGAATGTTCCCATATCCTCCAATGTCAGCCCGGCCAGCCCGGATGAGCTCAATGCGGCGATCTGGCTGGTGGACAGGGCTTCGATCCTGTCCTTACCAAGGGCATCGACCTGCTCGCTGGTCAATCCGGAGACGCCTGCGGTACTCAGGGCGGCAACCTCTGCCGTGGAAAGCGCGGCGATAAAGTTCGTGGACAGCCCCTTTATCGCGCCCGCGCCAATCGCCGCGAGTTCATCCGGCGAGAAGGTCTCGAGCATGTCGGTAGACAGTCCCTGAAGTGCATCCGAAGTCAACGCCGCAATCTGACGGGTGGACAGGGCTTCGACCTGTTCGACGCTCAGCGCGCCTGCCTGCACGCTGCCAAGGCCCGCGACAGCCTTGGCGTCGAGAGCGGCGATCTGGCCTTTCGTCAGCGCGGCAATGCCGGTCGCGCTGAGGGCTGCAACCTGTCTGGAGGTGAGGGCGCCAATTTGTGCGCTGGTGAGGCCGTTCAACTGGCCGGTGCCAAGGGCCACAATCTGGTCGGTGGTAAGGCCCGATACGGCCGCGGTTCCGAGGGCCGCGATCTGCGCCGTCGTCAGGGATGCAATGGTCGACGCCGACAGGCCCGCGACCGCACTGGAGCCGATCGAGGCGATTTCGGCGGTGGTGAAGATATCAAGATCATCGGCACCGAGGGCCGCAATCTGTTTCGAACTCAGGGCCGCGATCTGGGCACTGGTCAGGGCCTCGACCTGACTAGTGCTTAAGGCGGCGATCTGATCCGTGGTGAGGCCCGCCACGCCCGCTGTGCTGAGAGCGGCGATCTGGGCTGATGAAAGCGAGCCGATGCCGGAAACGCTGAGTGCCGTCACCTGTTTGGAGGTGAGGGCGCCGATCTGCGCATTGGTGAGGGCGTCCACCTGGCCGGTGCCGAGGGCGGCGATCTGGTCGGTGGTGAGTCCCGATACGGCCGCCGCGCCGAGGGCCGCGATCTGCGCCGTCGTCAGGGATGCGATGGTCGATGCCGGCAGGCCGGAGATCGCAGCAGAACCGATCGCGGCCATTTCCGCGGTGGTGAAGATAGCCAGATCGTCTGCGCTGAGAGCCGCAATCTGTTTCGAATTCAGGGCCGCGATCTGGGCACTGGTCAGGGCCTCGACCTGGCTGATACTCAAGGCGGCGATCTGATCCGTGGTGAGGCCTGCCACGCCTGCGGCGCCGATAGCGGCTATCTGTGCCGCTGAAAGCGAGGCGATATCGGTCATCTCAAGTGCCGCAACCTGCTTTGAGGTGAGGGCGCTGATCTGGGCATTGGTGAGGACGTTGACCTGTTCGCTTGTCAGGCCTGCGATCTGCCCCGTGCTCAGCCCGCTGATGCCGGCCATGCTCAGCGCACCGATCTGGGCTGTCGTCAGCGATGCCACGGTGTCCCTTGAAAGGCCCGCAACCGCATTCGAACTGAGCGCGGCGATGTCCCCGGTCGAGAAAGTCGCAATATCGTCGGTGCCGAGAGCGGCGATCTGTTTTGCGCTGAGAGCCGCGATCTGGCCGCTGGTCATCGCCCCGACCTGATCGGTACTCAGGGCGGCGATCTGATCGGTGGTGAGACCTGCCGCACCCGCCGCGCTGAGGGCGGCGATCTGGCCTGTCGACAGTGCCGTGATGTCGCTCACATCAAATGCCGCAACCTGCTTGGAGGTGAGGGCGGCGATCTGGGTATTGGTGAGGACGTTGAGCTGATCACCCGTCAATGCGGCGATCTGCCCCGTGCTCAGCCCGCTGATGCCGGCCATGCTCAGCGCGCCGATCTGGGCTGTCGTCAGCGACGCTACGGTGTCCTTCGATAGGCCGGCGATCGCACTTGAACCGAGCGCGGCCATGTCCCTCGTCGAGAAGGTTGCGATATCGTCCGTGCTCAGGACGGCGAGCTGCGTAGAACTGAGCGCGCCGACCTGAACAGTGGTCAATGCCTCGACCTGAGCCGTTGTCAGGGCCACGATCTGCACGGTGCTGAGCGACGCGATGCTTCTCACATTCAGTGCGGCGATCTGGCCTGTCGCGAGCGACGCTATGGTCTCCGCGGAGAGGCCTGCAATCGCATCCGAACTGATTGCGGCAATGTCCTTGGTCGAGAACGTCGCGATGTCGTCCGTGCTCAAGGCCGCGATTTGCTTCGAGGTGAGTGCACTGACCTGGTTGGAGGTCAAGGCCTCGACCTGAGCGGTCGTCAAGGCCGCAATCTGTGCGGTGCTCAGCGCATTGATGCTTTGCGTGTTCAGAGCCGCAATCTGAGCGGTCGTCAGGGAGGCTATTGCCTCCGTCGACAATCCCGCGATCGCACTTGAACTGATCGCAGCGATATCCTTGGTGGTGAATTTTGCCAGATCTTCCGTGCCCAGTTCGGCAATATGCATGGAACTGAAGTTGAGGATCTGCGCACTCGTCAGGGCTTCAACCTGGGCGGTGCTGAATGTCGCCACTTGCTGCTTGCTCAGCCCAGAAATACCCGCGGCGCTCAGGCCGGAAATCTGTGCTGTCGAAAGAGCCGCTACGGCCTCGGTGCCAAGCGCCGCAATTTGTGCCGAGCTCAACATTGCCATCTGCCTGCTCGACAGCCTGGAAATCTGCTCGGTACTGAGCGCTGCGATCTGGCCGGTTGAAAATCCGGTCATGCTTGACGTGCTTATGGCCGCGATCTGGGCCACGGAAAGCGATGCGATGTTGCTGGCGCCCATCGCCGTTATCTGTCCCGAGCTGAGAGCCGCGATCTGGGCCGTGGTCAAGGCCGAGACCTGATCGGCGCGCAGGATTGCAATCTGCTCCGGGGTCAGGCCCTTGATGCTTGCCGCACTCAATACGGCGGTCTGGCTGGTGGACAAGGCAGCGACATCGCTACCCAAGGCGGCGACCTGCGTTGAACTCAACGCCTTGATCTGCGTGGCGGACAAAAGGCTGACCTGGCTGCCGCTCAAGGCTTCCACCTGATCGGACGTCAGGCCGGCAATCGCACTGGCGCCGAAGGCGGCGATCTGAGCGGCGGTCAGTGCTGCAATGACATCCGTGCTCAAGCCCGACATGGCCTTACCGGTAATCGCGGCAAGATCGGCACTCGAGAAGGTCGCGAGATCTTCCACGCTCAGGGCAGCGAGTTGCGTTGAACTCAGCGATTTCACCTGTGTCGGGGAGAGGGCCGCGACCTGACTGGTGCTCAGGGCTTCGATCTGGTCGTCTGTCAGACTGGCGATCGCGCCGGTCGTCAGGGCGGCGATCTGAGCGGTGGTCAGCGCGGCGATTGCGCCGGTGCTCAGGCCTGATATTGCCTTGCCGGCAATCGCCGCAATATCGGCGGTCGAAAATGTCGCGATATCATCCGGGCTCAGGGCTGCAATTTGAGCCGAGTTCAGCAGCTTCACCTGTGCCGCGGAGAGGGCCTCGACCTGCCGGGTGCTGAAGGCTTCGATCTGATCGGCTGTCAGGCTAGCGATCACGCCGGAGCTCAGGGCGGCAATGTGAGTGGCCGACAGGGCCTCGACCTGACCAGCGCTCAGGGCCTGGAACTGTGCCGAACTGAGGGCGTTCATCTGGGCCGTCGTCAGCGCGGCGATCTGATCCAGCGTCAGAGTGCCGATCGCCTCCGTGCCCAGGCGGGGCATGGCTGTGCCCGTGATCGCGGCAATATCGGCGGTGGAGAATGTTGCGATGTCCTCTGCGCTCAGGACCGCGAGCTGCGACGCAGTCAGCGACCGTACCTGTAACGGTGACAGGGCTTCAACCTGGCTCGTGCTCAAGGCCGCGACATGGGTCGTTTTGAGTGCGGCAATCTGCGCCGTCGTCAAGGCGGCTATCTGGGCGGTACTCAGGGCCTCGATCTGCTCGGTCGTCAGGCCGGCAATCGCGCTTGCATTCAGCGCCGCGATGCGATCCGCCGTCAGTTCCGCGATTGCCTCGGTGCTCAGGCCCGTTATGGCCTTGCCGGTAATAGCGGCGATGTCGGCCGCGGAGAAGGTGGCGATATCGTCTGTGCCGAGGGCAGCGAGCTGAAGCGAGCTCAACACCCTCACCTGGGCAGGGGTCAGGGCTTCCGCCTGCTGCGGGCTCAGGATCGCGATCTGTTCGGTCGTCAGGCTTGCGATCGCGCTGATGTTCAGCGCCGCGATCTGGTCCGGGGTAAGTCCTGCGATCACCTCCGTGCCGAGGCCCGGCATGGCTTTGGCCGTGATCGCCGCCATGTCAGCGGTCGAGAAGGTTGCGATATCCTCTGCGCTCAGCGCCGCAAGTTGCGCTGAGCTGAGAACGCGCACTTGGGAAGAGGTCAGGGCTTCTGCCTGGTCCGTCGTCAGGGCATGAAACTGGGTGGTCGTCAGCGCGGAAACCTGGCTCGCACTCAGACTTTTGATGGCGTATTGATCGAGAATGTTGAGTTGATCCAGCGTCAAACCAACAATGGCGCCCTGTGAAATGGCGCTCAGCTGCTGAGAATTGAGGATTTTGACATCCTCCACATCCAATGCTGCGATCTGATCCGATGAGAGCGCCTTGATCTGCGTTGTGGAGAGTGACGCGACGTCCTCGGTTGTCCAGGCGGCGACTGCCTCTGTCGAGAGATATCTGATCTGATTGACATTCAGGGAAGCAATGATCGACGTCATGTCTGGAAAATCCTAAAGCCCAAGCCTCGACAGATGAATTTCCTGCCCCCAGCCCCCGGAAGAGCATCGGTTACTCAGGTCCATCATTTTTCAGATGTTGAGTACGCAATTGGGCTTGCCTGAACCTTAAGTTGCGCTTCGGCCGATCGCCCTTTGCAATATTGAGTTCAGCACAGCAGAGGCTAGGACACCGGCATGCTCGCCGGCCGATAAGTCTCAGACGGGTGAATGCAGAAATGCCGGCATGGAACCGCCCTCTGATCGCCTGGCGAGATAGAGGCGGGCAGTGTCGAGCGCTTCGCGGATGGTCGCATCCATGTCGAGATAACGGTAGGTCCCGAGCCGTCCGACAAAGGTGACCGATGCCTCCCGTTCGGCCCGGGCCACATAATCGGCGAGCTGTTCTTTGTCCTCGACCAGCCGGATCGGATAATAGGGAATGTCCTGCGGGCCGCATTCGCGGGAGAACTCCCGGTAGCAGACGGAGCCGGCATGGTCTTCCCATGGCGAAAAATGCTTGTGTTCGGTGATACGGGTAAAGGGTACCGACACGTCGCCGTAATTCATCACCGCGCAGCCCTGATAGTCGCCGTCATAGGTGAACCGTTCGAAGTCGAGCGTCCGGTACGCCAGGCGGCCGAATTCGAAATCGAAATAGCCATCGAGCGGACCGGAGTAAAAGACGTGTCCGGTGGCCGGCGCTTCGGCGCGGTCAAAGCGCGTGCCGAGTTTTACCGTAATATTGGGGTGATCGAGGATGCGCTCGATCATGTCAGTATAACCGCTTTCCGGCATGCCCTGATATTTGTGGAAGAAGTAATTGTCGTCGTAATTGAAGCGCACGGGAAGGCGTTTCAGGATGGAGGCCGGCAGTTCCGTCGGCGAGCAGCCCCATTGCTTTTCGGTATATCCCTTGAAGAAAGCCTCATAGAGATCGCGCCCGACGAAGCGCAGCGCCTGCTCCTCGAAGGTCTGTGGATCGGTGATCGATTTGTCGGCCTTGTCCTCGATGAAGGTCCGCGCTTCATCGGGCCGGAAATTCTTGCCGAAGAACTGGTTGATCGTGTGCAGATTGACGGGAAGGGAGTAGACCTGCCCGCTGCTCGTCGTTTTGACGCGGTTCTTATAGGGCATGAAGGTCTGGAAGCTGTTGACGTATTCCCAGACTTCCCTGTCGTCAGTATGGAAAATATGCGGACCGTAAACATGCACCATGACGCCGGTTTCGTCGTCGCGTTCGGTGTAGCAATTGCCGGCAATGTGATCGCGGGCATCGAGGATGTCCACCCTATAGCCCGCCAGTGCAATCTCGCGGCCAATGACCGCGCCGGAAAGCCCGGCGCCCACAATGACAATTCTTTCGTCCGCGATCATTGGTAAGTCAGTCCTGTTCATCCATCGCCCCGCGGGCGGTCAAGATTTGCCGGGAGGTGCCGCATGGCATTTGTCCTGGCCGGTGCCGTTTGATGCGGCGCTCAATTGTCCGGGTTCTGCCAGAGGCGGCGGTCATAAGGGATCGGCGCGTAATCGTGCCATTGCCTCAGCTTCTTCAGGTAGCGCTCGCGGTAGCTCTGTTCGTCCTCGAACTCGATGTTTTCCAGCAGCGCTTCAGCACCCGCTTCATAATAAATATCGAGATTGCTGAGATCGGGCACCGGGGTCTCGCCGCGCTCGCATTCGCCCTGCATTTGCCAGAAGAGTTCTTCCAGACGCCGTGCGAGCGCAGGGATATCCCGCAGGACGCTCGTCTCGCGCTGCCGGGCGATCGATTCCCTGACCTCCAGAAGGCTTTGGCGGTCTCGCTCGAAACCGATGGCACGGGCGACATAATCTTCCGGTGAAGAGCAGATCATCTCCGGCACGCCCGCTGCGGTGACGATGCTGCCGCAGAAGCGGGCGGCGAAGGTCTTGCCGGACATGGTGAGGACGGGCAGGCCTGAGGTTATCGCATCCGATGCCGTGGAGTGCGCGCCATAGGGGAATGTGTCGAGAAACAGATCGGCAAGGCCGATGCGGGCAATATGCTGCGGGTTCTGGGCCTTCGGTGCGAAGACGAGCCGCTCGGACGCAACGCCGCTCTTTTCCGCAAGGTCTCGCAGGCGTTGATTGACGTCATCATCCCCCGTCAGCAGCCATAGCAGGCTGCCGGGCGTCTCCGACAGGATGGTCATCCATCGTGCGAAGCAGTTTTCGGTGATCTTCTGCATGCCGTTGAAGCTGGCATAAACGAAGGCATCCTCCGGCAGTCCGACGTCGGCACGGCTCGGCCGGGCGGCGATGGGCCGCTTGCGGTCGAGCGGCTGGTCGCAGGCGATGCGCAGCACCTTCTCGGAATAATAGATTTCGTTCTCCGGCGGGATCATGTAGCCGTCAGAGATCAGATATTGATGGAACGGGCTGCCCATCGATCCGGGGTAACCGCAGAAGCTGACGATGACAGGTGCAGGACGATAGGCGAAGATTTTCGCGCGCGCGTCCTTGGTGTAGCCATTCACGTCGATCAATATATCGATCTCGTCGGCGATGATCTGTGATGCGGCGGTGGCATCGTCCACACCGTGAATATCCCTCCAGCAATGGACTGCGGCCTTGATGCGTTCCTGCGTGCTGTCAGTGCTGCGGACATTGCCGCAATAATAGGCGAAGACCTCTAGGCTGTCCTTGTCATGCAGTTCCAGAACTTCGCAAAGGGCGAAGCCGACGGCGTGATCTCGAAGATCCGATGAGAGGTAACCGACGCGCAGACGCTGACCGGTGCCGGATTTCTGCTTCGGTGATCTTCGCGGAAAACGGCTGAGGTCCGGACGCGCGCCGATCAGCGTTTTGCTGAGGCGATAAGCCTTGGCCAGCTGGAATATCGGGTCGTCGGCGTAACAGCTCAGCGTCAGCGACGACATCGCATCGAGCATCTTGCGCGCAGGAATGTGGTTCGAAGGAGCGAGGATCGGCCACTTGCACTGACGCTGTCGCAACGATGCCCAGTGCTGGCCGGCTTCCGGCAGTTCTGGCCGCAGTTCAAATGCCTGCAGCAAAGCGGTTTCGGCCTCTTCGAGCTTGCCGGCGCCTTCGAGAACCCGGCCCATGTTCTGCAGGGTCATGTGCCGATGGCCGATCGTCTCGGCGTCGACATTTTTCGTCGCCTCGGCATAATGCGACCATTGCTCCACCGCGTGGCCAATCAGCCCGGCATCTTCAAGCGCGCGGCCGAGATTGATGTGGCCGGGAGCAAATTCCGGATTGGCCTTCAGACACGCCCGGAACGCCTGTACCGCACCTGCGCGATCGCCCAGCTGGTTGAGCATGACGGCATAGTTGAAATAGGCGAGATGGATCGTCGGGTTATTGTCGTTGAATGCGACCCAGGTCTTGTAAAGCTCTGCCGCAGCGGCCTGCTGGCCGGCGGCATTGAGCGCCTCTGATACGCTCAGCAGATCCATGAGGCTCAACCGTTGGTTCCGCGCGAGATCGAGGGCGCTGGGAGCGGCGGCGTCGTTTGAAGGAGAGGCGTGGTTGGCGGTCATGACATCCTGCGGCAAGGCGACAAAGGGTCGAAGATAAAACAGCCTGTTGATGGGCCGTCTTTAGCTATCGCAGATAACTTGCCTGTGGCTGGATGTGTTTAAAGCCGGATTGCCTGCCCGGATCGTCCGCTGGCCCGGAGAGGTGAAATGACCCTCTAGTTAAACGGCGGCTTCCGAAGCGCTGGCGCAGTCATGCGAAGCGATGATTGCTCACATGTTCTGCGGATGGGGATGTTTCATCCCGCCGTTATCATGATGATTGAAGGGTTGATCTAACAAAATTGCCGTTCCCCTCACGCATGAAGTATCGAAAAGAAAAGACGATGTAATCGTTGCCAATGGTGAGGGTATTGATTGCGGTTTATGGGTAGATAGAACTATCGCGTATTTCACTGAAAAAATAAGCGATTTTGAGGGTTGGCGCGGCGATGGATATTTTCGCCAAGAGATACTGATCGCTCTTTTGAAACATTCTGGAAGGTTATTTCAAACGTACCACGACGCGGCTTTTGGCCGCGTCGTGTGTTGTCTGGGTTCTTAAGCCTTATACTGTCTTGTAGGCTTTGATGACCGCCTCGACCTGGGCATCGTTCATGACCTTCATCTGCTGGGCCGAAAGTGCTCCAGCCTGCGCGCTGCTGAGGCCGCCAATGGCCGCAGTGGAAAGACCGGCAATGGCGTTGGCGCCAATGGCCTTGATCTCGTCTGTCGAGAACAGGGCCAGCTCGGTGCTGTCGAGCGTCGCGACCTGAGCAGAGTTCAGACCTGCGACCTGCTCGGATGTGAGGGCCTTGATCTGGTCTGTCGAGAGCGCTGCGAACTGCGTCGTGGACAATGCTGCCGCCTGTGTCTTGCTGAGTGCGGCGATGTTGCCGGTGCTGAGCTTGGTGGCATCAAGTCCGCCGAGAGCCTTGGCGGTGATCGCCTTGACTTCGTCCGCCGTGAAGGTGGCGAGGTTCGCGGAGTTGAAGGCGTTGAGCTGCGTCGAAGACATGCCGGCAATCTGGGTCTTCGTCAGTGCGGATGCGTTGTCGGTGGTAAGCGCCGCCAGAGCTGCGGCAGACAGACCGGAGACGGCAGTAGCGCCGATCGCCTTGATCTCATCGGTGGAGAAGAGAGCCAGTTCGTCGCTGCTCAGTGTTGCAACCTGCGCGGAGGTGAGGCCGGCAACCTGGTCGGAGGTGAGAGCCTTGATCTGGTCGGTCGACATGGCAGCGAACTGTGTCGTCGACAGCGCCGAAACCTGTGCCTTGCTGAGGGCTGCGACGTTGCCGGTGCTGAGCTTGGTGACATCCAGACCGGCCAGCGCCTTGGTGGTGACCGCCTTGATCTCGTCTGCCGTGAAGGTAGCGAGATTTGCGGAGGTGAGGGCGTTGAGCTGCGTGGATGAGAGACCAGCAATCTGCGTCTTCGTCAGTGCGGATGCATTGTCGGTGGTAAGCGCCGCCAGAGCCGCAGCAGACAGGCCCGCAACGGCGTTGGCGGCGATCGACTTGATTTCGTCGGTGGCGAAGAGAGCCAGTTCGTCGCTGCTCAGTGTCGCAACCTGGGCAGAGTTGAGGCCCGAAACCTGCTCGGAGTTGAGAGCCTTGATCTGGTCGGTCGACAGGGCTGCAAACTGCGTCGAGGAAAGCGATGTAACCTGCGCTTTGGTCAGCGCGGCGATGTTGCCGGTGCTGAGCTTGGTGACATCGAGACCGCCGAGAGCCTTGGTGGTGATCGCCTTGATCTCGTCTGCAGAGAAGGTGGCAAGGTTTGCGGAGGTCAGGGCATTGATCTGCGTGGACGACATGCCCGCGATCTGGGTCTTCGTCAGTGCGGATGCATTGTCGGTGGTAAGCGCCGCCAGGGCTGCGGCAGACAGGCCGGCAACGGCGTTGGCGCCGATCGCCTTGATCTCGTCGGTGGAGAAGAGAGCCAGTTCGTCGCTGCTGAGCGTCGCAACCTGCGCGGAGCTGAGACCGGCGACCTGTTCGGAGGTGAGGGCCTTGATCTGGTCGGTCGACATGGCAGCGAACTGTGTCGTCGACAGCGCCGAAACCTGTGCCTTGCTGAGGGCTGCGACGTTGCCGGTGCTGAGCTTGGTCACATCGAGGCCGGCCAGTGCCTTGGTGCTGATGGCCTTGACTTCATCGGCGGAGAAAGTGGCGATGCTGCCTGATGTCAGGGCATTGAGCTGTGTCGAAGACAGACCAGCGATCTGCGTCTTCGTCAGTGCGGTTGCATTGCCGGTGGTGAGGGCAGCCAGGGCTGCTGTGGAAAGGCCAGCGACCGCATTGGCGCTGAAGGCGCTGATCTCATCGGTGGAGAAGAGAGCCAGTTCGTCGCTGCTGAGCGTCGCAACCTGCGCGGAGCTGAGACCGGCGACCTGCTCGGATGTGAGGGCCTTGATCTGGTCGGTCGACATGGCTGCGAACTGTGTTGAGGACAGCGATGCGGCCTGGGTTTTGGTCAGCGCGGCGATGTTGCCGGTGCTGAGCTTGGTAACATCGAGACCGGCCAGCGCCTTGGTGCTGATGGCCTTGATCTCGTCTGCAGAGAAGGTGGCAAGGTTGGCGGAGGTCAGGGCATTCAGCTGTGTCGAAGACAGACCCGCGATCTGCGTCTTCGTCAGTGCTGCAGCGTTGTCGGTGGTAAGCGCCGCCAGGGCTGCGACAGACAGGCCGGCAACGGCGTTGGCGCCGATCGCCTTGATCTCGTCGGTGGAGAAGAGAGCCAGTTCGTCGCTGCTGAGCGTCGCGACCTGCGCGGAGCTGAGACCGGCGACCTGATCGGATGTGAGGGCCTTGATCTGGTCGGTCGACATGGCAGCGAACTGTGTCGTCGACAGCGCCGAAACCTGTGCCTTGCTGAGGGCTGCGATGTTGCCGGTGCTGAGTTTGGTGACATCGAGGCCAGCGAGGATCTTGTTGCTGATCGCCTTGACTTCGTCCGCCGAGAAGGTTGCAAGGCTGCCCGACGTGAGCGCGTTGAACTGCGTGGAAGACATGGCGGCGATCTGGGACTTCGTCAGTGCGGCTGCATTGTCGGTGCTGAGACCGGCGATAGCCGCCGCGGAAAGACCTGCGATGGCATTGGCGCTGATCGACTTGATCTCGTCGGTGGTGAAGAGAGCGAGTTCGTCGCTGCTCAGCGTTGCGACCTGGGCGGAGCTGAGCCCTGCGACCTGAGAGGAGTTAAGCGCCTTGATCTGGTCGGTCGACATGGCGTCGATCTGGCTGGCATAAAGTGCCGTGACCTGGGACGAAGACAGGCTGCTGACCTGGGCGGAGCTCAGTTTCGCCATCTGGGTGAGCGTCAGGCCCTTGACCGCCGTTACTGAAATGGCGCGGAGGTCTTCGGAGCTGAAAAGAGCAAGGTTATCCGTGCTCAACGAGGCGATCTGAGACGAAGAGAGAGCCTTGATCTTGGTGCTATCAAGAGCATTTACGTCTTCCGACGTCAGGCCGGCGATCGTCGACGTGGAAAGCTTGGAAATCTGCACAGCAGACAGTGAAGAGAGGATCGAAGTCATGAACGTGTCCTTTACCGAATGGCGGATGGTCACGCCTATCTGCTGCCAGACACTGCCCATGATGACAGGAACCCGGCATCCGCAAATAAAGCGAAATTGTGGAGAACATGGCTCATGTGAACCTGCGCTGGAAACGCTTCATGCAATTCGAGCCGGAGATCGGACCCGGATTTTCCACGCTAGCTTGTGCGAATGCCGCTAATAATTTCTTGCCGCTTAAGAAGCTCACGACGTGCGTGTCATATCAGGCGAACATTTAAAGCCGAGTTAATATTTAGAGTGGCGCCATCTATTCTTGGTAGATGCATATTTTAGATTCTAGTGAAGTATAAAATAAAGCGGACAAGTGTCGGTTTGGCCATCTTTCACTGCCAGAAACCAGATGCGTTCGCTATCGTATAGGTAGCATGACTTCGGGATGGCAGGAGTATCGGGTTCTGGTTGTCGGTCTCGCCCTAAACTGAATAACGATGCTTGGTAGGGGCTGATGAAGTTATGTAACGCTTGCCCGCCGGGGTTGAAAAATCGTTTTTTTCTTGATTCTCTACGCTGGTATTAGATTTTTTTAAAATCGGAAGCTGTTTTTAGGCCATGACAATGCTTCAGTCGGGCAGATGCGACGAATAGGCTAATTCAGCCATACGCTGATGACGACATTCCGCAAACGGGCGTCGAAAGAGCCTTCCCGCTATTGCAGTCAGATCGCTCTTATAACCGCCGCCCTTCCGCGCGTCGTCATGCTGGAATGTGCCGGCTCTAGTCGAGCGCCACCATATGGGCCGTCAACTGTTCTTCGAAGAATTTCGAGAAGGTGGCGATGCGCGGCGGCAGGGTCTGATAGGGCGGATAATAGAGCGTCAGCCAGAGTTCCGGTGGGGCCCAGCCCGGCAGAATATGGACAAGCCGGCCGCTGCGGATATGTTCGGCGATATGAAATCCCGGCAGCATGGCCACACCTGCGCCATCGGCTGCCATATCGGCCAGAACCTCGCCATTATTGGCGCTGAAGGCGCGACCGGCCGTTATGGTGATGCTCGATCCGCCATCCGAGAGGATCCAGTTTTCCCGCCGGCTTTCACCGCTATAGGCAAGGCAATCGTCAGGGGTGAGGTCGCTTGGATGTTTCATCTGTGTGAACCGGCTGCCCGGTGCCGCCACCAGGATTCTCGGCACAGCCCTGATCTTGCGCCAGATGGTGAATTTGTCTGACGGGGCCGACGAAATGCGGATCGCCAGATCGTAGTCGTCATCGACAATATTGACCAGGCCGTCCGACAGGGAAATCTCGAAACACATTTTCGGATACAATTCCCGGAAACCCGACAGGATCGGCGGCAGCACCGTCTTGCCGAGCCATGTCGGCGCGCTGATCCTGAGCCGGCCCTCATCGGCCTTGTGGGCGTTGCGGACATCGCGCCGGGCATTCTCCAGCGCCTCGACCGCAGGCTGTATCTGCGCGGCGAAGACGGCGCCATCTGTGGTCAGCGATACCTGCCGGGTGGTGCGGACGAATAGTTGCACACCGAGATCACATTCGAGCGCGGCAATAGCGCGCGTGACGCCGGCGGCCGTCATGCTGAGTTCGCGGGCGACCTGCGCGAAATTGCGCTTCTCGGCCGCCATCAGAAAGATTTTGAGAGCTTTGTGATCGTTCATCGCATTATTTCAAAAATCGCAATTCATTCGAGAGAAATATTGCAATTCCGCAACGTGATCAAGCGGGTTACATCTTTGTCCATCGAAACAAACACAGCGACCACGAAAGGCGCCGATGATGATCAAGGATATCAAGGGCCTGCACCACGTTACCTCGATGGCGTCGGATGCGCGGCAGAACAACAGCTTTTTCACCGATACGCTCGGCCTGCGCCGGGTGAAGAAGACCGTCAACTTCGACGAACCCAGCGTTTATCACCTTTATTATGGTGATGAAATGGGAACGCCCGGCACGGTGATGACCTATTTTCCTTTCGACCACATGATGGCGGGCCGCCCCGGCGTGGGTGAGGTGGGCGAGACGCAGTTCTCCATCCCGAAGGGTGCCATGGGCTTCTGGAAAGACCGGCTGATTGCAAAGGGCGCCGCCGGCATTCAGGCCGACACGGTCTTCGGCGCCAATCGCCTGCGTTTCACCGGTCCCGATGGCGATGGCCTGGCCCTGATCGAAACGGCAAATGATGGACGCGCCGCCTGGCAGGCCGAGGGCATTTCCGAGGAAAACGCCATACGCGGTTTCTCCGGTGCACGCTTCAACCTGAATGACACGACTGCCACCGAAGAACTTCTTCGCTTCATGGGATATGAGCGGGCCGATGCCGAGGGCAACGTAACGCGTTATGTCATTCCCGGCGGCAACGGGGCCGATACGATCGATCTTGCGACCCTGCCGAATACGCCCTTTGCCCGTCAGGGAGCAGGTTCGGTCCACCATATCGCCTTTGCGGTCGAAAACCGCGAAAAGCAGCTGGAAGTGCGCAAGGCCCTGATGGATACTGGTTACCAGGTCACCCCCGTCATCGATCGCGATTATTTCTGGGCAATCTATTTCCGGACGCCGGGCGGAATCCTGTTCGAGATCGCAACCAATGAACCCGGTTTCGACCGCGACGAGGATACCGCGCATCTGGGCGAAGCGCTGAAGCTGCCCAGCCGCTACGAGCCTTTCCGCAACCAGATCGAGGCGAACCTGGTGTCGCTCGCCGCATAGGCGGATCGCTGATCCGTATCGACTGACCATACCATTCCGCCTTCTCAAGACGGCTGCCCCTGACGGACAGCCGGTCAGCGAAGCCTTGTCAATTTCACCGCCGTAGACCGGCAATCACCACCTGAACGGAGAACCACCATGTCGAAGCTTGAAGTCCTCACGCCCGCAAACAGCCAGTTGATCTTCATCGACCAGCAGCCGCAGATGGCTTTCGGTGTGCAGTCGATCGACCGCCAGACCCTGAAGAACAATGTCGTCGGCCTCGCCAAGGCGGCAAAGATCTTCAACATCCCGACAACCATCACCACGGTCGAAACGGAAAGCTTCTCCGGCAACACCTTCCCGGAGCTGCTCGCGGTCTTCCCGGAAAACGATATTCTCGAACGTACCTCGATGAATTCCTGGGATGACCAGAATGTCCGCGATGCGCTGGCGAAAAATGCCGCCACCGGCCGCAAGAAGATCGTCGTCTCCGGTCTGTGGACGGAAGTGTGCAACACCACCTTCGCACTCTCGGCGCTGCATGATGTCGCGGATTACGAGATCTACATGGTGGCGGATGCCTCCGGCGGCACTTCTCTCGATGCGCATAAATATGCCATGGACCGCATGGTGCAGGCGGGTGTCATTCCCGTCACCTGGCAGCAGGTGCTGCTGGAATGGCAGCGCGACTGGGCTCGCAAGGAAACCTATGACGCCGTCACCTCGCTGGTGAAGGAACATTCCGGTGCCTACGGCATGGGCATCGATTATGCCGTCACCCATGTTCATGGTGGTGCAGAGCGCGTCAAGCACGGCAAGCGCATCGGCCCGAACCCCGCGAGATAAGCTTTCAGCCATGCCACGCCGGCGGGACCAGTATCCCGGCCGGCGCGGCTTTATCCATCCAAAGGAGGTTTCCATGAAAGTCTATCTTCTGTCGCTTGGCGCCGGCCTGCTGGTCGGCATCGTCTACAGCCTGCTTAACGTGCGCTCGCCCGCGCCGCCCGTGATTGCGCTTGTCGGTCTGCTGGGCATCTTGGTCGGAGAACAGATCATCCCCTTCGCAAGGACGATCATCGACAGGGAACCGGCCGCCGTTTCGTGGTTCAACCAGATCAAGCCGCACATGTTCGGCCATATGCCCAAGGGTGGTTCTGAAACGGCTCTCGCGCAGACGCAGCAGCCGACCAACCGGGAGAAAAGCTGATGCCGACACGACGCACTTTCCTCGGCGCGGCATCCAGTCTCGCCTTTCCGAATCTGTTTTCACCGGCTAAGGCCGCTGATCCCATCAAGAGCGGAGCTTCGTCCATGCATCCAGATACCATCCTTCACAATGGCCGCGTCACGACACTTGATCGCGGCAATCCGAATGCAACGGCAGTCGCCATCAAGGATGGTCTGTTTGTTGAAGTGGGAAGCGATGCCGAGGTCATGGCCCTTGCCGGGCCGGAAACGAAGATCATCGATCTCAAGGGCAAGCGCGTGCTGCCCGGCCTGATCGACAACCACACCCACGTCATTCGTGGCGGTCTGAACTTCAACATGGAACTGCGCTGGGACGGCGTTCGCTCGCTTGCCGATGCCATGGACATGCTGAAGCGTCAGGTGGCAATCACGCCGGCCCCGCAATGGGTGCGCGTCGTTGGTGGTTTCACCGAGCATCAATTCGTTGAAAAGCGTCTGCCGACCATCGAGGAAATCAATGCGGTGGCGCCGGATACGCCGGTCTTCCTTCTGCATCTCTACGACCGGGCGCTGTTGAACGGTGCAGCCCTGCGCGCCGTTGGCTATACCAAGGATACGCCGAACCCGCCTGGCGGCGAGATTACCCGCGATGCCCACGGCAATCCCACGGGTCTGCTGCTCGCCAAGCCGAATGCCGGCATTCTCTATTCGACGCTTGCCAAGGGGCCGAAACTGCCGCTCGACTATCAGGTCAATTCCACCCGCCACTTCATGCGTGAGCTGAACCGGCTGGGTGTGACCGGCGTGATCGACGCCGGTGGCGGTTTCCAGAATTATCCTGACGATTACGAGGTGATCCAGAAGCTGTCGGATGAGAACCAGATGACGGTTAGGCTGGCCTACAACCTCTTCACGCAGAAGCCGAAGCAGGAAAAGGAGGACTTCCTCAACTGGACGTCATCGGTCAAATACAAGCAGGGCAACGATTATTTCCGGCATAATGGTGCGGGCGAAATGCTGGTGTTTTCCGCCGCCGATTTCGAGGATTTCCGTCAGCCGCGGCCGGATATGCCACCGGAGATGGAAGGCGAACTCGAAGATGTCGTCCGGATTCTGGCGGAAAATCGCTGGCCGTGGCGCCTGCACGCCACCTATGACGAGACCATCTCCCGGGCGCTGGACGTTTTCGAAAAGGTCAACCGCGATATCCCGCTCGAAGGGCTGAACTGGTTCTTCGACCATGCCGAAACGATCTCCGATCGCTCGATCGATCGCATCGCCGCCCTTGGTGGTGGCATCGCGACCCAGCATCGCATGGCCTATCAGGGCGAATATTTCGTCGAACGTTATGGCCAGGGCGTGGCGGAAGCCACACCGCCGATTGCGCGGATGCTGGAAAAGGGCGTGAACGTCTCGGCGGGCACGGATGCAACGCGCGTTGCCTCCTATAATCCGTGGGTGTCGCTGTTCTGGATGGTAACCGGCAAGACCGTTGGCGGCATGCAGCTTTATCCACGCGCCAATTGCCTCGACCGTGAAACGGCGCTGCGCATGTGGACGGAAAAGGTCACCTGGTTCTCCAACGAAGAAGGCAAGAAGGGCCGCATCGAGAAAGGGCAGTTCGCCGATCTCGTCGTGCCGGACAAGGATTATTTCTCCTGCGCGGAAGATGAAATATCCTTCCTCACCTCGGAACTGACCATGGTGGGTGGCAAGATCGTTTATGGTGCCGGCGACTTCAGGGTGCTTGATGAGAGCAATATTCCGCCCGCCATGCCCGACTGGTCGCCGGTCCGCACCTTCGGCGGATATGCCGCCTGGGGCGAGCCGCAGGGTGCCGGAAAGAACTCGCTGAGACGCGCCGCCATCACCTCCTGCGGTTGCGCCAGTGATTGCGGTGTTCATGGTCACGACCATGCCGGTGCCTGGACATCGAAACTGCCGATTGCCGATCTGAAGGGCTTTTTCGGCGCATTGGGCTGCTCCTGCTGGGCAGTCTGAGCCTGATCGACAAGAGAAATGCAACGGGCGACGCACGCCGCCGCCCGTTGCCTGCAAACCTCGGACGGCAACAAAAAGAATATTGCAGATTATGCAATTATATCGAAACAATTGATGCAATTGTTGGCGGCAATCCTTTGCGCCAATATCGCTCCATCAGATGAACGCAGCGCCGCATACATCGACGGCCAGATCGCAGGAGCATTAAAATGACTGATCCATCTTCGACCCTTCGCCTTCGCGGGCTTCTTGCTGAAATCGTCGCCGCGCCTGTCACACGAACCGCGGCACTTCTGGCGCTTTGTTCGGCCTATATTCAGGGGCCGCTCACCAAGATCTTTGATTTTCCCGGCGCGATTGCCGAGATGAACCATTTTGGCCTGCAGCCAGCGGCGGCATTTGCCGTTTTTGTCATTATTTTTGAACTCACCGCCTCCGCCATGGTGGTATCGGGTGTCCTGCGCTGGGCGGGTGCTTTGGCGCTTTCGGGCTTCACGCTTCTTGCGACCTTCATCGCTCTCCGGTTCTGGGAAATGGCACCCGGCATGGACCGCATGATGGCCACCAATGCCTTCTTCGAACATCTCGGTCTGGCCGGCGCCTTTGTTATCGTCGCTGCAATCGATCTCACGAAAGGAACAGGCAAATGAGTGCCGCAAAATCCTCGGCGAGCAGCTTTGCTCCTCTTGCGCAACCGGTTTTCGCCGTCCTCTGGGCCGCGACGGTTCTCGGCAATACCGGCAGCTTCATGCGTGATGTCGCCAGTTCATGGTTGATGACCGATCTTTCGGCCTCGCCGGCGGCGGTCGCGTTGGTTCAGGCGGCCGGAACCCTGCCGATCTTTCTTCTGGCGATCCCGGCCGGCGTGCTGACCGATATTCTCGACCGCCGCAAATTCCTGATCGCAGTCCAGCTGCTGCTGGCCTCGGTCAGCGTCACCCTCATGGTTCTCGCCCATACCGGCATGTTGTCCGTCAGCGCCCTGATCGGCCTCACCTTCCTTGGCGGCATCGGTGCGGCACTGATGGGGCCGACCTGGCAGGCCATCGTGCCGGAACTGGTGAAGCGCGAGGACATCAAGAGCGCCGTGGCGCTGAATTCGCTCGGCATCAACATCGCCCGTTCCATCGGCCCCGCTGTCGGCGGCATCCTGCTTGCGGCCTTCGGTGCTGCCTTTACCTATGGTGCCGATGTCGCGAGCTATTTCTTTGTCATCGCCGCTCTTCTGTGGTGGCCACGGGCGAAGAACGCCAATGATGCACTTCAGGAGAATTTCTTCGGTGCATTCCGGGCCGGCCTTCGTTACACCCGCGCCAGCCGGCCACTGCATGTCGTCCTGCTGCGGGCCGCGATCTTCTTTGCTTTCGCCAGTGCCGTCTGGGCGCTGTTGCCTCTGGTCGCCCGGCAATTGCTGGGTGGAGATGCGAGTTTCTACGGTATCCTGCTCGGCGCCGTCGGGGCCGGTGCGATCGCCGGTGCGCTGGTCATGCCGAAGCTGCGTGCCCGTTTTGATGCCGATGGCCTGCTTCTGGGTGCCGCCATCGTCACCGCGCTCGTCATGGCCGGGCTGTCGTTCGCACCGCCGAAATGGCTTGCCATCATCATCCTGCTGTTCCTCGGCGGCGCCTGGATCACGGCACTGACGACGCTCAATGGCGCAGCCCAGGCGATCTTGCCGAACTGGGTGCGGGGTCGTGGTCTGGCGGTTTATCTCACCGTCTTTAATGGTGCGATGACGGCGGGCAGCATTGGCTGGGGTGCTGTGGGTGAAGCCGCGGGTGTGCCGGGCACCCTGCTGATCGGTGCAGCCGGTCTCTTCATCGCCGGCCTCATCATGCATCGCCTGAAACTGCCTGCGGGTGATGCGGATATGGTGCCGTCCAACCATTGGCCCGAACCGCTCGTTGCCGAGCCTGTGGCCCATGATCGCGGCCCGGTTCTGATCCTGATCGAATATACTGTCGAGAAGCATCACCGTTCGGCTTTCCTGCATGCCTTGGACGAACTCTCCCAGGAGCGCCGCCGCGATGGAGCCTATGGCTGGGGTGTCACCGAAGACTCCGCCGATCCGCAGAAGATCGTGGAATGGTTCATGGTGGAATCCTGGGCTGAGCATCTGCGCCAGCACAAGCGGGTTTCCCATGCCGATGCGGATTTGCAGGGCAAGGTGCTTGCTTACCATTCCGGGCTGGAAAAGCCTGTCGTGCGCCACTTCCTCACGATCAATCGTCCAGGAAAAGCATAAACAGAAAGGGGCCGAAAGGCCCCTTTTTCGTTCTCGTTTTTTTAAAGCCCGCCGGTTATTGCGCGATCCGCTCCATCACCCGGCTCAATGCCTCTTTCAGCGCATTGGAACCGCCATTTCTGTCGAAGTCCTGCATGACCTGCTCGTTGAGGCCGCCCTTGGTGGCGAATTCGCGGCTCATCTCGGTGAAATCAGTCTTGCCGCCTGACAGCAGGGCCACTTCGGAGAGACCGGCAAAGAGGGGCGTGACATAGGCCCGCGCCTTGTCTTCCGGCAGGCCGTTCTCCGTCAGCCACTCCGTTGTTGTTTGCAGGATGCCGAAATAGGTGGCCATCAGCGCACTGGCGGCGGCCAGAAGGTCGTATTCCGCTTTTGTTTCGCATTCTACCGCATCGCCGAGCACGTTGAAGATCGCGGCGGTATCGGTATCGGCGGGATAAATCGCGGTGACGCCCTTACGCCGGGCGACGAAGGGCAGCGGGATCGCTTGGGCGAGACGTACATCCGCACCGATCCAGTCCAGAAGCGCGTCGCGGCTGGTTGCGGCCACGACGCTGATGACCTTCTGCCCGTCCCGGAACCGCAGAGGCCGGATGACCTCTTCGGCGATCTGCGGACGGATTGCCAGCATGACGGTATCGCAGCCATCAACGATCATCTGATTGTCACCGGAGATGATCACCTGCGGAAAATCGGCGGCAAGTCTGGCCGAGATATCCGCACTGCGCTGGGACACCATGACATGCGGTACGGCGGCGGGCTTGGCAAGCAGGCCGCGCACCATCGCATCGGTGATGGCACCCGTTCCGATGAAACCGATTTTCTGGGGAAGGGACATGAATACTCCACTGCGGCGAATGGGCCGACAGAGGCATCGGCTGTGTCATTTCCATCCGATGCTAAGTTTTCTGCCGGGAATTGTCGACAAGCAGATAGCGTTTAATTTGCGATTGAAACGAAGCCCGCCACACTCGATGATGTGGGACTGCTATTGAATTTGACATGGGTCGCCACTTCCGGTTCCGGCTGACCTGTTTTTTGGCGGGAGAGCCATCGATGAAAAAGGCAATCATATTCGACTGCGAGTTCCTCTGCCTGGAGGGGTCGCAGCGCAGATTCTGGTGTGCGGCCCATGATCCCGATCCCGTCATCGCGCAGATCGGTGCCGTCAAGCTCGGGCTTGAGGGCGGATTTCCGCTTCTGGAGACCTGTAAGGTCCTTATCTCTCCGGTCGACCGTCATGGCAGGCGATATGCGATTGATCCGTTCTTCACCAGGCTGACGGGGATCACCGAGGAGAATATCGAGGCGGAAGGCGTTCCTTTGCAGGATGCCCTCTCGAGTTTCGACAGCTTCTCCGAAGGTGCCCAATGCTGGTCATGGGGCAAGGACGAGTTGAATATGATGGCGATCAGCACTTATGTCGCGGGTATCCAGCCGCCTATGCCCGCCTGTCGCTTCGACAATGCCGTCAGGCTCCTGCTTGCTGCGGGTATGCCGGTCGAGGACCTGGCGAAAACGCCCAGCAACAGTCTGGCCGACTATTACGGCGTGGAGCATCCGCCTTTGCAGGGCCACGATGCGCTCGGTGATGCACTTTCAGTTTCCTATGCCCTGCAACATCTCCTGCGGAGCGGAAAGTTGAAGCCGGAAGAATTCACGCTCGCCGCTTAGCCGATATCAGGCGAAATTGGTCCCGGCCTATGCTCGCGAAAGGCGGCGGCAAGTGTACGCAACGCTTCGCGGGACCTGCTGTCGGTCAGGGTCGAAAACATGATGATTTCGCTGGAGGGCAGAGGCGGCAGTCCAAAACGCTGGCTGACCTCGACTGTCCCGGGTGGCGCAAGACGGCAGGAAAAGGCGGAAATCGCAAGCCCGGCCGAGACGGCTGCGGTCACCATCGATGATGTGCCGCCGAGAAATACCTCCGTCCAGGCAATCGCCGCCGCATCCAGGGCATGGGTGGCGATGTTGCGCACGCCACAAGCGGGTGAAAGTGCCGCCAGCCTGAGAGGTTCGCCCTGACGATGTTCGAATTGCGGAGTTGCGTACCAGCCGAAATGCTCCGGTCCGAGCACCTCGCCGTCGCGCCGGTCGTCCTCGCGCCTGATGATGGCCGCATCGATTTCCCCACGGTCAAAGGCATCGAGCAGGGAGCGGGAATGGTCCATCCGGACTTCAATCGTAAGGCCGGGGTCGTGGTCGTTGAGCCTCGCGAGAAGCGTCGGCACCTCTGGCCCCGCCACATGCGCGGCAATGCCGAGGCCGAAACGGCGGCGCGGCGAGGAAAGGCCTGCCAGTGCACGATCGTGAGCCGCGAGAAATTCGCGGGCGGGTGCGAGAAACACCGCCCCCTGGGCGGACAGGCGCACCGAACGCGGTGTTCTTTCGAGCAGCCGCTGACCAAGCCTGTCTTCCAGCCGTTTGAGCTTGACGCTGATGGCGCCCTGGGTGGTGCCCAGCGTTTCGGCGGCGCGGGTGAAGCTCTGCAGATCAGCGATAGTGACGAAGGCCTCGACGGCTTCCACATCCAGCGTGCTCATCTCGGTCATTCCAATTTGTTGTCTCTGAAATAATCAATCATCCAATTCCGTTATGGTCAAGCCTTGACTAGTTTGCCTTTGGTTTATTGAGCGGATGGCGCCTGTTGCGCCTCCACCCACGAAAGGCTGAAGAATGACCCTTGCTGTTACCGAACAAGCGGGCAGCAGAAGCGCTATGGCGCTTGCTGCCGTTTGTCTCTCCGCCCTGATGTTCGGACTGGAAATTTCCAGTGTTCCGGCAATCCTGCCCACGCTCGAAGAGGTGCTGCAGGCGGATTTCCGCCAGCTTCAGTGGATCATGAACGCCTATACGATCGGCGTGACCATGGTGCTGATGGCAACCGGCGCGCTGGCCGACCGCTTTGGACGCAAACGCGTCTTTATTGCCAGCATTGTCGCTTTCGCGCTTTCTTCCCTTGCCTGCGGAATGACGCAGAGTGTTTCCGTATTGATCGGCGCCCGCTTCCTTCAGGGATTGAGCGGCGGGGCGATGCTGGTGTGCCAGATCGCCATCCTGTCGCACCAGTTCCGCACGGCCCGGGAGCGTGGCATGGCGTTCGGCTGGTGGGGCATCGTCTCTGGCGTGGGGCTGGGTTTTGGCCCGATCATCGGCGGCGCCATTGTCGCGCTGTGGAGCTGGGAATGGGTGTTTCTCGTTCATGTGGTGCTCGGCATCGTGACGTGGCTGCTTGCCGCGGGCGGCGTGGGAGAATCGCGCGATCCGGAGGCGGCCTGCCTTGATCTTGCCGGCATGGTCACACTTTCGGTCGCCGTCTTTTGCCTTGCCTTTTTCATCACGCAGGGGCCCGAGCTCGGTTTTGCGAGCCCGATGGCGCTTCTTATCCTCGGTATCTCGGTCGCGAGCTTCGTTGCCTTCGTGATTGCTGAAAAGCGCACGCAGAGGCCGATGTTCGATTTCTCCGTGTTCCGCATCCGGCCTTTTTCCGGCGCGATCATCGGTTCGGCGGCGATGAATATCAGCTTCTGGCCGTTCATGATCTATCTGCCGATCTGGTTACAGGCCGGTCTCGGTTATGACAGCGTCACCGCCGGCCTCGGCCTGCTTGCCTATACGCTGCCGGCGCTGGTTATGCCGCCGCTCGCAGAGCGCCTGTCGTTGCGTTATCAGCCGCGCCTCGTCATTCCGGCCGGGTTGTTCACTATCGGCCTCGGTTTCATGCTGATGAAATTCGGCAGCGGCATCGAAAATGCCAGCTGGCTCACCATGCTGCCCGGCTGCATTCTTGCCGGCATCGGGCTCGGCCTGACCAATACGCCGGTCACCAACACCACCACGGGCGCGGTTTCCCCCGCCCGCTCCGGCATGGCGTCCGGCATCGACATGAGCGCCCGCATGATCTCGCTTGCCATCAACATCCCCATCATGGGCTTCATTCTGGTGGAGGGCGTCCGGGCTTCGTTGCGGGCAAATCTGCCTGTGGGCACGGAAATGAAGGCCCTGCAATCGCTTGCGGAAAAGATTGCGGCCGGAACGGTAAGCGCCCTGCCTCAAGAGGTTTCAGAGAGGCTTGTTCATCGGGCGCTGGCAGATGGTTTTGGGCTGGTGATGGTTTATGCGGGCATTGGCGTCTGGCTGCTTGCCGCGCTCAGCTACCTGGTTTTTGGCCGCCAACGGTGGGAGGGCAACGAGTAACCGCTGCCCTTCCTTTTTTCCGAACGGCTTTTTGCGGTCTTATTTCACCTGGGCGACGACAAGCTTGCCATCGGCACGTTCGGCGATGAATTCGATATTCGCGCCTTCCTTGAGCTTGGCGAGGATGGCGTCGTCCTTCACGCGGAACACCATGGTCATACCAGGCATATCGAGGTTTTTCAGGTCTTCATGGGTAATGGTGACCTTCTTGGCGGCAACATCCACTTTTTTCACCGTACCCTTGGTAAATTCCTGGGCGAAGGCGCTGAAGGGAGCGGCGAGCAGAAGTGCTGCGGCGAGGGTGATGTTAACGATGGTTTTCATGGTCGTGATCCTTGTTAAGTGGGTTACTTTGCTGAAACTTTGAGATCGCCGCGCATGCCGGCTTCGTAATGCCCGGGTTTCAGGCAGGCGAATTCGAACATGCCGTCATTGGTGAATTTCCAGACGATTTCGCCGCTTTCGCCCGGCGCGAGGCTGATGGCGTTCGGATTGTCGTGTTCCATCTCGGGAGCCTTTGCCATGACGGCCTTGTGCTCCAGATTGGCCTTCTGTTCGTCGAGGATGAATTCATGGTCCAGTTCGCCGACATTCTTCACGGCAAAACGCACGGTCTTGCCCTTCTTGAATTCGAACTTGGCGGGGGTGAACATCATCTTGCCGTCAGGCGTTTCCTTCATCGTTACCTGAATGGTCTGGGTCACCTTGGATTTGTCGCCCGGTTCGCCGATCGCCATTACGTTGTCGCCGCCGGAGTGGGTGCCGCCTGCAAAAGCGGGCGTGGCGAGAGCGGTGAGAAGCAGTGCAAGTTTCAGTCTGGTCATTTTATGGTTTCCTTGGTTCTGGTGGGGGGTGTGATCTGCACGATCAGCCGTGTTTCATCGGTTTCGGCGTGATCTGCGTTTTGGGGTCGGAGTTTTTTTGCGTATCCGGCAATTCGCCGGTCCATTCCCAGGCCTGTGTCCCGGGTGGGTTTTCGTACCAGCCGGGATCGGTGTAATCGCCCGCGGAGATGCCTTCGCGAACCTTCACCACGGAGAACATGCCGCCCATCTCAATCGGGCCATGTGGTCCCCATCCAGTCATCATGGGGACGGTGTTCTCAGGGATTTCCATTTCCATCGCGCCCATGTCGGCCATGCCGGCGGTGCCCATCGGCATATAGTCCGGCCGGATCTTGCGGATCTTTTCGGTGACGGTTTTTTTATCGACGCCGATGAAGGTCGGGACGTCATGTCCCATGGCATTCATCGTGTGGTGCGACTTGTGGCAATGGATCGCCCAGTCGCCGACATATTTGGCGTCGAATTCATAGGCCCGCATGGCGCCTACGGGGATATCGATGCTGACCTCAGGCCAGCGCGCCTCCGGCCGCACCCAGCCGCCATCCGTGCAGGTCACCTCGAAATCGTAACCATGCATATGGATCGGATGGTTGGTCATCGTCAGGTTGCCGACCCGGACACGCACCCGGTCGTCCTTGGAAACCACCAGCGGATCGATGCCCGGGAACACCCGGCTGTTCCAAGCCCACAGATTGAAATCCGTCATCGTCATGATTTTGGGGACGGAGGCGCCGGGATTGATATCGAAGGCGTTGAGCAGGAACACGAAATCGCGGTCCACAGGCATGAAGGCCGGGTCTTTCGGGTGGATCACGAAGAAGCCCATCATGCCCATCGCCATCTGCACCATCTCGTCAGAATGCGGGTGGTACATGAAGGTGCCTGATTTCACGAGGTCGAACTCGTAGACGAAAGTCTTGCCAACGGGGATATGCGGCTGCGACAGACCGCCCACACCATCCATGCCCGACGGCAGAATCATGCCGTGCCAGTGGATCGTCGTATGTTCCGGCAGCTTGTTGGTCACGAAAATGCGCACCCGGTCGCCCTCGACGGCCTCGATGGTCGGGCCGGGTGACTGGCCGTTATAGCCCCACAGGCGGGCGGTCATGCCCTCGGCCATTTCGCGCTCCACCGGCTCGGCGACAAGATGGAATTCCTTGACGCCATTGTTCATCCGGAAGGGAAGCGTCCAGCCGTTGATGGTGACGACCGGATTGTAGTCGGGGCCTGTGGTTGGCTTCACCGGTGCCTGTGTTGCCGCCGTTTCCATCAATGCCGCTTCCGGCAGGCTGCTGTTGGAAGTTTTCGCCCAGGCCGCCGAGGAGACCATTGCGGCGCTGACGCCCAGAAGTTGTCTTCTATTGAACATGGTCTTTTCCTTTCTCAATGTCCGCCACCGCCGCCGCCGGATGCGGCGGCAACCTCGGTCTCTCCGCCAGCCGCACCCGCACCGCCGCCGTAAATGGCGGGAGCGAGTCCGGCTTCGGCAAGCCAGAAGTCGCGTTTGGCATCAATGGCGAGCAGGTTGGAATTGACTTTTTCGCGGCTGTCGGCCAGCAGCTCGAAAGTGTTGGTGAGCATGCCGTTATAGGTCCGCATCGATTCCTCCTCGATCCGGTTGCGCAACGGCACGACGCTGTTGCGGTAGTGCAGGGCGATATCGTAGGTCGAGCGGTATGCCTGATAGGCCGAGCGGGCTTGCGAACGGACATTGACCGCCTTTTCCGCCAGCAGATTTGCGGCGCGCATATAAGCAAGTTCGGATTCCCGCATGCGGGCCTGACCGGAATCGAAGATTGGAATGACGAACTCCAGTTCGGCGCGCCCGGTCGTCCTTTTCTTTATGCGGTCTTCATCCCGTTCGCGCTCGGTCTCGAAACCGGAGCGCAGTGTGAGATCGGTGACATAGCGGGTCGCCTCGGTCAGCTTGAACGACCGGGCAGTTGCTTCAAGATCGAGCTTGGCCATCTGCAAATCCACCCGACGTTGCAAGGCCTCGGCCTCGATCGTGTCACGCTGGGCCAGCACCTTGGGAAGTGACGGCAGACGGGTGGGGATGCTGTATTCGATATCTGATCCCCACAGCCCCATCAGCCGTGTGAGTTCCTCCCTGGCAAGACGGGCCTCCAGCCGCGCCTTGGCGATCTGGCCGGTGAGTTCGGCGTAAAACACCTGCTCACGGGCTTGGCCTTCCTTGTTCATCGCGCCTGACTCACCGAGTTTGGTGGCAAGTTCCGAAGCGGCGGCCGCAGCGGTCTGCGCCTGGGCCAACTGGCCGACGTTTTCCGAAGCCGCCACGGCGGAAATCCATGCGCGACGGGTATCCGCAGCCAGTTGCAGCGTTTTCAGTGCCGCGCCCAGCTGCGCCTTGCGAAAGCCCGTATCGGCAATTTCGACATTTTTTTTGAGCGTGGCGAGTGCCAGAATATTGCTGGTGAGGACACCTTCGATCGTCTTGTAGGCCCTGAGGCCCGGCGTGCCGATACCCGTCAGTCCCAGGCCGACTGCCGGATTGATCAACATCGTCGATTGCCATGCCGTGGCAGCCGATTCACCCAGGTCGGCATAGGCGGCCTGCAGGCCCTTGTTGTTCAGAAGCGCCACCTGTACTGCCGTCTCGACATCAAGGGTCTTGCTGGCCGCCATCAGCGATTTGACGCGGGCTTCTGTCGCCCGGGCTTCAGCCCGGTTCTGCACCCAGGCGGTCTGCTTTCCGGTCGCCTCGGATGTCTTCGCCGAGACAGTCGTAAAACCGGCGTCCCGGCCTGCATATTGTGCAGCAGATACACAGCCGCTGAGAAAAAGCGGCAGCGATAGGACTGCTGCGAGTTTTGATCCGAGTGTGAATGGTCGTGTCATCATGACGGGTCTCCTTTCGGAGCCTGCGCATTGTTCTGATCGCGCCAGGGTTTTGGATCGACCGGCATGCGGGCCGTGTAACCCGAGACCGGGGTCTGGTAGCGGGAAGGGACGACGCCAAGCGTTGGGTTTGCCGCGTCGTCATAGGAGGCGGCATTATTCATCACGGGTGTGGCTGTGCAGCCGCCCAGAAGCAGGGGCGCCGCGACCACAATATGGATCGGGTTCATGGGTGTTTTCCGAACAGGAGATGCAGCGGCGCGACGGCGCTAAAGCCGCTCACGCACGGTCATTGCCCAAAGGCGGGCTTTGCCTGTTCAGATATTGGGCGGACGGTGCAGCAGCGGGCTCTGGCCCGGTGCCTTGCTGTCGTCGGGGAAGGAACGGATGCTGCTGATGACGGGCGTGCCAATGCTGTCGTGGTCGATCAGAACCGCCATGCCGAGACAGAAATCGCCGCAGCATTGCGGCTTTGCGGGCTTTTTGACGCCGCTGTCATTGTCGGCCATGTTGTGGTTATCATGATTGTCTGATGTCATGACCAAACCGCCATGATCCATCATCTTGCCGTGATCCATCATGGCGGACTGATCGTGCTGCATTCCCACGGTGTCGGGACCATGCATTGCGGCGTTGACGGTGGAAACGCTGTAGCCTGCCAGTGATAGGATCATCACCAGTCTAAACAGAAGGGCCAGCAATTTCGAGGCTCGCAACGTTTCACGCATGTGCTTTAGAAAAGCCGTTGTCCCGTGATTTGTCAATGGATATACTTCATAACCATCGATGAAAACCTTGTTTTGAGGCTGATCGCCTCTGCAGCTTCATACAAAACCGATCAGGGCTTCATCGAGAATGAGCAGCTTGCGGGCCTGCGTGCGGGCATATTCCTCGTAAAAACCCTGCGAAATCCACAGCGCGGAACGGCCGCGCCGTCCGCTCCAACCGATGCCGCCGATCAGTTCGGCTGCCGCAAGTTTGCGGCCGACATGGCTACGTGACAGGGAGAGCGAGGTCGCTAGCTGTGTTACGGTCTGCACATCAGTGAAACGCCTGCCCTGTTCGGCCGGGAGCTCCCGGTCGATCCCCGCGATCAGGCGGTCCATCAGCAGCCCGCCCGCATCGAACCAGTTGAAGATAATGGAAAGCGGGCCCGGACAACGCACTTCCGGATGGGAGAGAAATGCCCGCGACACATGGGGGTGAATGTGGGGAAGCGTGGTTTCCGAGCGCTGAATGAAGCGGGATGCCCGAAAACCTTCGTCGAGCAGGTCCAGCGCCTGAAAATGCACATCGTACCATTGCGCCAGCATGGCGAGAGCCGGCGGTGAAGGAACGACGCCTGTGGCTTGATCTTCGGTGGCATCTACCGGCCGTGTCAACCCGCGTTTCAGGGCTTCCTTGAAGAAGACATAAGCGACACGATCGCTGGCAAGGCCGTGCCGGAGTGCCAGATGGCCAAAATCTTCGCGCGTCAGGGCGATTTCACCCTCTTCGGCGGTGGATTTCTGAAAATAGAGCGCGAGGAGCGCGTGGCAAAGAAGCCGGCTCTGGCGTGTCGCGAAAAGCGTCGTCATCTCGGGTGAGCCCTCGTAAAGCGCGATGAAACTTCCCGCCAGCAGGCGCAGCGCCGCAGCGAAGGAATCTCTCCGGAGCATCGCGTCGATGTCGTCCGGTGCCGGTCCCCGGCGATCGGCGGTGGCGGCCGGCAATTGGGAAATCGCAAAGTCGAAAAAACTGGTCATGGCCCCCTCCGGGATGAGGTGATCTACGGGCCTTACAGGAGCTGAAATGGCGCGTCTTCTCATTGCGCGCAGAGCTGAAATTTTAAGCCGGCGGCATATCCGTGATGCGGGCTTCGCCGGGTGTCATGCCATAGGTGGCGGTGAATACCCGGTAGAAAGTGGCGAGGCTGTCGAAGCCGCAGCCATAGGCGATCTGCGTGACCGGCAAGGCGGGAAACGCCAGCAGCAATCGTTTTGCTTCCTCGATCCGCATGGCGGAAAGCGTGCGGGAAAACGATAGTTCCGCGCCTTCGAAGACGACATGCAATTGCCGCAGCGAAATGCCGAGTTCTCTTGCCACCGTAGCAGGCGAAAGCTCCTGACGGGCTTTTTTCCGCATCATGATTTCCTGAGCCGCATAACAGAGCCCGGTCCTGAGTGCTGCGCGGACCTCCGGCATGGCGGGCGAAAGCCGGCCCCGGACCGCCATGGCCAGCCGGGCAATGTGGGCCACGTCACGGGCAGGGTCGATAAGCCTGGCGTGATCGGCGTTGAGCGCATCGAAAAGCGCCCGGAAGGGGCGGGAAACGGCGGTATTCTCTGCATACCGTGTGGCAAACAGGTCGTCGGTCGGCTGGCCGAGCATGACCTCGTAGTCCACCGGGATTTTTAGCATCCTGTAGTGAAAAGCAGCCTCGCCGCCCGGTATCGCGTCATAGGGCAGGTCCGAATAGTTGATGGTGATATCGCCGCCGCTGACGTTGTGAACCCGGTCCCGGCCGGCATGCAGAAATCCAGAGCCCTTCACCTGCAAGCCGATGCAGAGGCTGTCGCCGGCGATGCGGGCAATATCGGCTTCGGTGCGGTTGACCCGATAGGAGGAGGCGCGCATTTCTGTTGCGACAGCACCGGTGAGCGCCCGCGCCTGAAACGAACCCTTGAAGCTGTGGCGGAGATTCCGTGCCAGCTCGATGGTCACGCCGAACAGGCTTTTGCCGCGCACCTCCCGCCATTGGTCGAAGCGGTGCTCGGGCAGAAAATCATCGGTTGCGAAACGGATGATGGTGTTCGTGGCCTTGTCCTCCCCGACGATGCCGGCGGTCTATTTTTGCGTTGCGCGAAATCGAAGATGGACGAGCGGATAGGGGCGCCCCTGTCCGTCGAGGTCGGAGCGCCCCGTCGGCTCGAAGCCTAGCCGGCGATAAAAGCCCAGCGCTTCGCCATTCTGCTCGTTGACATCGGTGGTCAGCGCGGGATGAAGCGCAAGCGCGCTTTCTACCAGTGCCTTGCCGATGCCTTTGCCGTGGTGGTCCGGATCGATGAAAAGCGCCTCCATATGCCCTTCATGCAGAAACATGAAGCCGAGGGCATGATCTGCAGCATCGACGGCGAGCATCAGCGGCACCTGCGGCAGGAAAGCTCTGACTTCCTCACCGATCGCGGCGCGATCCGCCGGAAGGAGGAAGCCATGGGTCGCATCGACGGCCATGCTCCATATGTCGAGGATACGGGCCGTGTCGCGGCTGTTGGAGGCACGAAATGTTATCATGCCCACCCTTAGCAATTGCGATCTTTTCGCGCCATGGGCGGGTCCGATCTTTTCGTGAGCATATGCGTACTCAATGAATTTCTACGCCAAAACGCGCGTGTCTAACCCCCGCTTGATCCCATCTGTATTCGGTGCCGGAAAACGCTTTCGAAAAAAGTGCTTGCAAAATGACGTTCGAAAAAAATAGATAAAAATAAGTTCTATCTATTTATTTTTGGAAAGAGGTCGACATATGGACCAGCTTGCGACGCAGATTGACAGAAAACCAGCCCTGATTCCGGTAGTTGAAACAAATTTCTCCCTTGAGGAGGCAAAAATTATCTATAATTTACCGTTTAACGACCTGCTGTTTCGTGCGCAGCAGGTGCATCGCTGTCATTTCGATGCGAACGCGATCCAGATGAGCCGGCTCTTGTCGATCAAGACGGGCGGCTGCCCTGAAGATTGCAGCTATTGCAGCCAGTCCGCCCGCAATCCGACCGGTCTCAAAGCTTCCAAGCTCATGGAAGTGGAGCGGGTGCTGGCCGAGGCACGCAAGGCGAAGGACGGCGGGGCGACGCGTTATTGCATGGGTGCGGCCTGGCGTAATCCCAAGGAGCGCGACATGGAGGCTGTGGTGGCTATGGTCGAGGGCGTGAAAGCGCTCGGCATGGAAACCTGCATGACGCTCGGCATGCTGACGCCGGAACAATCCGAACGGCTGGCCGATGCCGGCCTGGACTATTACAATCACAACGTCGACACATCAGAGCGGTTTTATTCCGAGATCATCACCACCCGCACCTTCGAGGACCGGCTGGAGACGCTCGCCAATGTCCGTGATGCCGGCATCAAGGTCTGCGCCGGTGGTATTCTCGGCATGGGGGAAACGGTCGAAGACCGGATTTCGATGCTGGTGACGCTCGCCAACCTGCCGGTTCCGCCGGAAAGCGTGCCGATCAACATGCTGATCCCGATCCCGGGCTCGAAACTGGCCAATGCCGATCCCGTCGACCCGATCGATTTTGTGCGCACCATTGCGCTCGCGCGCATCCTGATGCCGCGTTCGCATGTGCGGCTTTCGGCCGGGCGCACGGAAATGAGTGATGAGACGCAGGCGCTGTGTTTCCTCGCCGGCGCCAATTCCATCTTCATCGGCGAAACGCTGCTGACGGCAGATAATCCGGGGGAGGATCACGATACGGCGCTCTTCCGGCGGCTCGGCCTGAAGCCGATGGAGCTGCAATCTTCCGAGGCGGGAGGCTGCCGGTGAATATCGCGGCGCTCTCTCCTTATGAGGCGAAGCTTGCCGGCCTTAGCCGCAAATCGCGCCTGCGTGCGCTTGCGCCCCGGGAGGGGATCGATTTCACCTCCAACGACTATCTCGGGCTTGCCGAAGCGCCGCGCCTGAAGGCGGCGATTGCTCACGCCATTGGCAAAGGCGTGCCGGTGGGCGCCGGCGGTTCACGGCTGCTGCGCGGCAATCACCCCGAACATGAGGCGCTGGAATCGGAAGCGGCGGCGTTTTTCGGGGCCGAAAAAGCCATCTATTTCGGCAGCGGTTTTGCCGCCAATGTCGCGCTTTTTTCCACCCTGCCTTTGCGGGACGATATTGTTCTCCATGATGCCCTGATCCATGCCAGCGTGCATGATGGCATTGCGGCGGGCAAGGCGAAGGCGGTGGCCGTGCCGCATAATGAGGTGGAGGCTTTCCAGCGGGAGATAATCCGCTGGCGGCAGGCGGGTGGTAGCGGCCGGCCGTGGATCGCGGTCGAGAGCCTTTATTCCATGGATGGCGATTGTGCGCCGCTTTCGGCCCTGGCCGATATTGCCGAACGGCATGGCGGTTTTCTGGTTGTCGATGAAGCACATGCCACCGGCGTCTTCGGCCCCGGTGGGCGTGGTCTTGCCGCGCAACTGGAAGGCCGGGGCAATGTGGTGGCGCTCCACACTTGCGGCAAGGCGCTCGGTGCCTCCGGCGCGCTTCTGAGCCTGCCTGCGGTTCTTGCCGATTATCTCGTCAACCGCGCCCGCGGTTTCATCTATTCCACCGCGCCTTCGCCGCTGATGGCGACGGCGGTGCGGGAGGCCTTGCGCATCGTCGCGGACGAACCCTCAAGGCGGTCGCGACTGGCCGAGTTGGTAGGTTTTACCGGCGAAGAATTGCACCGCCAACTGGGTGTGACACCCAGCGGTTCGCAGATCCTGCCGGTGATGATCGGCGACAATGTCCGCTCACTGAAGATTGCTGCACGGCTGCAGCAAGGCGGTTTTGACGTGCGGGCGATCCGCCCGCCGACGGTGCCGGAAGGTACGGCGCGGCTACGCATCGCCATCACGCTCAACGTGGATGAAAGCCAGATTGCCGCCATGGTCGGCTTGCTTGCCGTTTCGATGCGGGAGGAAGCGGCATGAGCCTGCGTTTCGTGATTTCTGGCACGGATACCGGCATCGGCAAGACGGTTTTTGCGGCAGCGCTTACCCATGCTCTTGAGGCCCATTACTGGAAGCCGGTGCAGTCAGGGCTGGAGGAAGAAACCGACAGCGAGACGGTGGCAAGGCTCGCCGGCGCGTCGCACGCGCGCATCCTGCCGGAAGCCTATCGGTTGAAGACGCCCGCCTCGCCGCATCTTTCGGCGCGTCTCGACAATGTTTCAATCGATCCCGCGCGTCTGCTTCCGCCGCGACCGGACGGGCCGCTTGTCATCGAAGGGGCTGGCGGGCTTCTGGTGCCGTTGACGGACAGGCTGCTCTTCGCCGATATCTTTGCCCTCTGGCAAATTCCGCTCATCCTGTGCGCCAGAACCGCACTTGGCACCATCAACCACACGCTGCTGTCGCTCGAGGCGCTGCGGCATCGCGCCATTCCGGTGCAGGGCGTGGTTTTCATCGGCGATGAAGACAGGGAAAACGAGCGCGTCATAACCGATATCGGCGCGGTGCGCCGGCTCGGCCGTTTGCCGCGCCTGCCGGAATTGACGCCCGAGGCATTACATCAGGCCTTCGCCCAACACTTCAATCTCGCTGATTTTCTGGAGGTGCCGGCATGAGCCCTTCCCCGGTCTGGCATCCCTTCACCCAGCATGGGCTGGAACCGCCGATGAAACGTGTGGTCTCAGCGGACGGGGCGTTTCTGGTGGATGAGGATGGCAATCGGCTGTTCGACGCGATTTCATCCTGGTGGGTCATTACCCATGGGCACCGGCATCCGGCGATCATGGCGGCCATCCGCGCCGCGACCGAGACCCTGGATCAGGTCATCTTTGCCGAATTTTCCCATGAACCGGCTGAGACGTTCGCCCGGGGGCTGATCGAGCTTGCTCCTAGTGGACTAAGCCATGTGTTCTATTCCGATAGCGGTTCAACGGCGGTGGAAGTGGCGCTCAAAATGGCGCTCGGTTATTTCCACAATTGCGGTGAAAAGCGCGATCGCATCGTGGTGATGGAGCATGGTTATCACGGCGATACCATTGGCACCATGTCGACCGGCGAGCGCGGTGTGTTCAACGCTGCCTATGAACCGCTACTTTTCGGCGTCGACCGGCTGGCTTTTCCGGAGGCGGGTAGCGAGCAGCGAACATTGGATATGTTCGAGGCTTACTGCCGTTCCGGCCGTGTCGCCGCATTGCTGATCGAGCCACTGGTGCTCGGTGCCGGTGGCATGAAGGTCTACGCTGCTAATGTTCTAGCCGGACTGAAACAGATTGCAGAACGCCATGGCTGCCTCGTCATCGCCGATGAGGTGATGACCGGCTGGGGCAGGACCGGGACCGTCTTCGCCTGCGAACAGGCGGCAATCTCACCGGATATTCTCTGCACCTCCAAGGGGCTGACCGGTGGTTCGCTGCCGCTGGCGGCGACGCTGTGCAGCGCGCAGATTTTCGATGCTCATTTTTCGACCGACCGCCGCAAGACCTTTTTCCATTCGAGTTCCTACACGGCCAATCCGATTGCCTGCGCCGCCGCCGTCGCCAATCTTCAGGTCTGGCGGGATGAACCGGTTCTCCAGCGCATCGGGCAAATACAGCAGACGCTGGGCGATCATATAAGGCGCTTCGCTGATGATGGCCGTTTCGCCAACATCCGGCAGGCGGGCACCATTGCCGCGCTCGATCTCGTGGTGCCGGCGGGTGGCTATCTTTCCGAGGCCGGTCCACGCATGCGCCAGCTGTTCCGCGAGCGCGGCTTTCTCATCCGCCCGCTTGGCAACGTGCTTTATCTGATGCCGCCCTATTGTTCGACGGCTGGTGATCTGACGCGCGCCTTCGACGTTATCGATGAGGTTGCCGGGATCGTGACCGATGTCGCATCGGCAAAATCTTACGCCGTCGGCAAATGAAAATGGCGATGTTCAGACCATTGCGAAAGTCCTGACAATGCAGACACGCTCTTCCCGCATGGCCGGTTTTGGTCATGCCGTTCCGGCCCGTTGCATCGACAATGCCGAAATAGAGGCCAGTCTGGGGCTGGAAGCTGGGTGGATCGAGCGACGGACCGGCATTCGCTCCCGTTATTGGGCGGAGGCGGGCGACACGTTGAGCGGCCTTGCCGAAAAGGCTGGCCGGATGGCGCTGGAGGATGCGAAGATCAATGCCGATGACATCGCGCTGACGCTGCTTGCCACCTCTACGCCGGATCATCTTCTGCCGCCTTCCGCGCCGCTGCTGGCACACAGGCTCAGTTTGACGCGCTCGGGTGCGATCGATCTTGCCGGGGCCTGTTCCGGGTTTCTTTATGCGCTCACCCTCGCGGATGGTTTTGTCCGCACCCACGGCCGCGCCGTCCTCGTCGTCGCCGCCAATATTCTCAGCCGCCGCATCAATCCGGCGGAAAGGGCGAGCGCCGTCCTGTTTGCCGATGCCGCCGGTGCCGTGGTGCTGACCCCGTGCCCGGAGGTGAAACGGGGGGTGTTATCGGCCGATCTCGTTGCCGATGGCAGCGGTTACGATCTCATCCAGATCGCGGCAGGCGGCAGCAGCCAGCCTTTTTCTGCCGGTATGATTGCAGAAGATGCCCTGATGACGATGCGCGATGGCCGGGAGGTTTTCTCTCGCGCCGTGGCGCTGATGACAAACACCTCTCAGCGCGTGCTGCATGAGGCGGAACTGACCGCAGCCGATATCAGCCGTTTCGTGCCGCATCAGGCCAATGCCCGCATGTTCGACGCCGTTTGCGGTAATCTCGGTATGGCGCGGGAAAAGACGGTCCGCACCATAGAAAGCTTCGGCAATTCTTCCGCCGCAACCATTCCGCTGTCGCTGTCCATCACCAATGCCGAACGGCCCTTTGCGAGCGGCGAAACCCTGCTTCTGACCGCGGCGGGTGCAGGCATGACGGGCGGGGCGGTGGTTTATCGCGTATAGCCTTGTGGCCGCTGCAATGAGGTGACGCGGCACATTTCAGCGCCAGAACACCAGCGCCATGCCGATAACGACGAGCGCGGCTCCCACCCATGCGCCGGATGCCGGCCGCTCGCCCGTTCGCAGCCAGAGCAATGGCAGGATGATGACGGGTGTTGTTGCGGAGAGCGTCGAGACAATGCCGACCTTGCCGCCGGACAGCGCAAAAAGCAGCAGCGTCATGCCGAAACCAAGCCCGATGCTGCCGGTCAGCACCGTCCGCAGAAAAATGCTGACGGTTAACGACCCATTGGGTTTGACGGCTTTGATGGGGAGCATCGTCAAGGCGGTAAGGCAGATGGCGGCGACGCCGACCCGCAGCATGGAGGCGGCAATGGGATCGACCCCCGAGGCCATGACCGGCCTTGCGATGAGGGAACCGACCGCCTGGCTGAGCGCTGCAAGAAGGCCGAAGAGCACGCCTAGCCAGAGCGGTCCCTTCACGCTTTCCCATGCGTGCAGCTGCGACTTACGTTTGCCGAAGAGGATGGCGAGCAGAACGCCCGCAAGGGTAAGCCCAATACCGGCGACGGCTGTGGCGGAAAGCTGCTCGCCAAGGATGGCCCAGCCAAGCACGGCGGCGATCGGAGCATTGAGCGCAAACAGGATTCCCGAGCGCCGCGGCCCCAGCCGGTTCAGGCAGGTGAAAAGCAGCGTATCGCCAACGAAGATGCCGATGAAGCCGGACAGCAGCAGCGCCCACAACGCGTCCGGCTGCAAATCCCGCCAGGTTCCCGATGCGAGGACGTAAAGACCCAGCACCGAGGCGACAAAAAGCTGCCTTGTCCTGTTAAAGGCGAGCGCGCCAAGATGCCCCGCCGGGCGGGCGGAAATAAGCCCCGTCATCGCCCAGCAGGTTGCGGCGCCCACGGCGGCCAGTTCATAGATTACCATCTCGTTCCACTGCTCCGCGGGTCTGCCTCATCGCTTCGCCTTATCATGCGTGCTTGCGCGCCCATCGCTGGTTCTGCGTTTGCCCGCCATAACCATAGGCGTCGCCATCCACGGCGTGGACCAGCACATAGCTTGCTTCGTGCACCGGGCCAAGCAGCCTGTTCATCTCTTCATAAACGCGGCGCACCCATTCGGTCGTCTCGTCCTTTATGTTGGTGTGATCGGTAATCGAGACCTCGACATAAAATGTTGCGACCTTCTGTTCGGCGACGCTCGATCCGGCAATGATCCAGTCAGCGGGATCGGCACTTTCGACGAGAACGGCGGTAACGGCCGGGTCCTTGTGCAGGATTTCGGCGGTCAGCCGGGACAGGAACGCTGCGACATCCAGTTTAGGATCGGCTACATTCTGGGGTCTGGTGTAGCGGGCTTTGATCATGGGCATGGTGTTATCTCCTTGTTGCCGAAAACCACCTTGCGCATATTTCATCATAATGAGAAGATAATGATTATTATTCCATTCATAGCGATTTCATATGATTGACCTTGAAAGCGTGCGCCTCTTCATTCTCTCCGTCGAACTGGGCAGCCTGACGAGGGCGGCCGAGGCTGCGGGGACCGTGCAGCCCGTCGTCAGCCAGAAGCTTAAGATGCTGGAGCAGCGCCTCGGCAGACGGTTGATAGACCGCTCGCCACGCCACCTTCGGCTGACAGAGGACGGGCAGGTGTTTCTGCCCAAGGCGCGCGAGCTGCTGGCCAAACATGAGGACGCGCTGAACTTCAGTGACGAGCCGCCGCTGCATTTCGCGCTGGCGGCCAGTGATCACGCGATCGGGAGCCGCCTTTCGGCAGCGATAAGAGCGATGCGCGCATCGCTGCCGGCCAATGCCGTTATCGACGTAACCCTGGGATTTTCCCGCCAGGTGAAGGAAAGCTTCGCGTCCGGCCTGGCCGATGCCGCCATCATCCGTCGCAATGGCGGCGGGTCCGACGGCGAAGTGCTGCGCACCGACAGGCTGGGATGGCGTGTGGCTCCGGACTGGCGACCGCGCGCCAACAGCGCCGTTCCGCTAGTGTCTCTTGGGCCTGGATGTGGAGTCCGGGATATTGCAATATCCGAGCTTGGAAAGGCCGGCGTGGTCTGGCGGGACGCATTCACTGCCGGAAGCTGCTCGGCGCTTCTCGAAGGGGTTCATGCCGGTGCAGGCATCGCCGCCCTCGGCGACATCAGCGCCCGAGGCCTGCCTGACCGCGGCGCCGAACTCGGCCTGCCACCGTTGCCACCCTCGGACATCGTTCTTCTGTCCCGTGCGCGGACACCGTCTCACGCATCGGCCATCAGGGCGCTTGTCGCTGCGGTATCAGGCGCGGGCGATTAGTGCCAAAATGATATCAGGCACGAGGGGAAAATCGAGGATTTAAGGGAATTTAGGGAGGATTGGCTGGGGAACCTGGACTCGAACCAAGATTAACGGAGTCAGAGTCCGTCGTTCTACCATTGAACTATTCCCCAAAAGCCTGAAGCGCGCTGCCGCGTTCGCTTTGGTGGGTCGTCATATAGATGATTTATTGCGGCGCGCAAGTCGAAAAAATCGAAAAATGCGTTTTATCCCGCTTTTGCGTTTTGTCTCCGGGTCAGAGTCTTGCGCGGGTGGAGCGGGGGGTGGAGAGCAAAAGGCTGGTCTCGCTGCCGGTAATGCCGGGCACGAGGCGGATACGGCGCAGCACGGCGTCGAAATCGCTGAGGGTGGCGGCATTCAGTTCCACGATCAGGTCCCAGCGGCCGTTGGTGGTATGGATTTCGGAGATCTCGGGAAAGCCGCCGAGGGTGCGGATGACGCGGTCCGTCACATGGCCTTCAATCTCGATCATCATGATGCCGCGGATCGCGGCCTCCACGGCATCCGCACGCAGGATGACGGTATAACCGATGATGGAACCGTCATTTTCCATTTTTTCGATGCGCGCGCGAACCGTCGCGCGCGAGGTTTCCGTCTCCACCGCCAGATCGGAAATGCTGCGCCGGCCATTATGCCGCAAAAGCGTGATGAGGCGTTCGTCGAGAGTGTCCATTATGCCATTTCGATAAAAGAATTTTACCAGAATGGTAGATCATTTCGATAATATTGCCAATATTTAATGTTCATTCTGCCATGTCTCCATGGTCTAGTGCAACGATCGGTTGGGAAAGCGAGGACGGGAATGGATATCAGGCTTGTTGGTGCGCCGTTGCAGATCGGGGCCGGGCAATTGGGCTGCGAGATGGGGCCGAGCGCCTATCGTGTTGCGGGGCTTGCCCATGCTCTTGAAGAACTGGGGCATAGGGTGGTCGATACCGGCAATGTGATGCCGGCGCCGCTCAGGGAATTCTGCCACCCCAACCCGGCCGTGCATCATCTCGCCGAAACCGTGGCCTGGACCGAGGCGCTGACGGAGGCTGCCTATCGCGAAAGCGCGGATGCCGTGCCGATCTTCCTCGGCGGCGACCATGCGATTTCGGCCGGAACCGTGGCCGGCATGGCACGCCGGGTGGCGGAAACGGGCCGGCCGTTTTTTGTGCTCTGGCTGGATGCCCATACCGATTATCACACGCTGGAGACCACCCGCAGTGGCAATCTGCACGGCACACCGGTCGCTTATTTCAGCGGGCGTGACGGTTTTTCCGGCTATTTTCCGCCGCTTTCCCATGCCGTTGCGGAAGAGAATATCGGCATGATCGGCATTCGCAGCGTCGATCCCGCCGAGAGGGCTGCGCTGGAAAAGAGCGGCATCACCGTTCATGACATGCGTTCGATAGACGAACATGGGGTTGCCGTTATACTGCGCGAATTCCTGGCGCGGGTTCAGGCGGCAAACGGGCTTCTGCATGTCAGTCTCGATGTGGATTTTCTCGAACCGTCCATCGCGCCCGCTGTCGGCACCACGGTTCCGGGTGGCGCGACCTTCCGCGAGGCGCATCTGGTCATGGAAATGCTGCATGATAGCGGGCTGGTCTGCAGTCTCGACCTGGTGGAACTCAACCCGTTTCTCGATGAGCGTGGCAGGACGGCGACCCTGATGGTGGATCTTGCCACCAGCCTGATGGGCAAACGCGTTATGGACCGCCCGACGCGTGCCGGCTGAAAGGGGTGATGCGATGACCGTGATACCAAATCTCAATATCGTGCCCTTTGTCAGCGTCGATCACATGATGAAGCTGGTGCTCAAAGTGGGGATCGATACGTTCCTGCGCGAACTTGCCGAAGTGGTGGAAGAGGATTTCCGCCGGTGGCAAAGCTTCGACAAGACGCCGCGCATCGCCTCGCATTCGAAGGAGGGGGTCATCGAGCTGATGCCCACCAGCGACGGCACGCTTTACGGCTTCAAATATGTCAACGGCCACCCGAAGAACATGAAGGAGGGCCGCCAGACCGTGACGGCCTTCGGCGTGCTTTCCGATGTCGGCAACGGTTATCCGCTGCTTCTGACCGAAATGACGATCCTGACGGCGCTGCGCACCGCCGCCACCTCCGCCGTTGCGGCGAAATATCTAGCCCGCCCGAATGCGCGCTCCATGGCCATCATCGGCAATGGAGCGCAGAGCGAGTTCCAGGCGCGCGCCTTCAAGGCCATTCTCGGCATCGATACGCTGCGGCTTTTCGATATCGACCCTTCCGCCAGTGAAAAATGCGCCCGCAATCTGGCCGGGCAGGGTTTTGCCATCGAGATTTGCGGCTCTGCCGAAGAGGCGGTCGAAGGGGCTGACATCATCACCACGGTCACGGCCGACAAGCAATATGCGACGATCCTGACCGATAACATGGTCGGGCCCGGCATCCACATTAACGCCGTCGGCGGCGACTGCCCCGGCAAGACGGAACTGCACCGGGACATTCTGCTGCGATCGGATATCTTCGTCGAATATCCGCCGCAGACGCGCATTGAAGGCGAAATCCAGCAATTGCCGGCGGATTATCCGGTCACCGAGCTCTGGCAGGTCATATCAGGTGAAAAGCAAGGGCGGGCAGGCGACAGGCAGATCACGCTGTTCGACAGCGTTGGTTTTGCGACGGAAGATTTTTCGGCGCTGCGTTACGTGCGCTCGAAACTTGCTGCCACCGGGCTTTATACCGAGCTTGACCTGCTGGCCGATCCGGACGAGCCGCGCGATCTGTTCGGCATGTTGCTGCGCTGTGAGGCAGCTCTTGTTCAAACCGGTGATCGCCAGCAGGCCTAATTCGCTTCCCGGCGGTTTCTTCGCGCAACCACATGTTCCCGCCAGATGGTGAAGAGGCCGGCGGCAATAACGATGGCTGCACCAGTGACCATATTGGACGTCACCACCTCGCCATAGACGGTGACGCCGATAATGGAGACCAGCACCAGCTGGTAATAGGAAAAGGGTTGCACGGAGGCTGCGTCCGCCAGTTCGAACGCCTTGATCAGACAATAATGGCCGCTCATGCCAGTAATGCACAGCGCCAGCATCCATCCCCAATCCTGAGGGGCGAGGTTGACCCAATAAAATGGGCCGACCAGTGTCAGCGCCGCTGCGCCGGCCACGCCGGTGTAGAAGAAGCTGGTCATGGCTGAATCGCTCTTGCTGCCGAGCCGGGTGAGGACGCTGTAGAGCGCAAGCATGAAGGCGGCCACGAAGGTGATGATTAGCTTGTTGTCAAAACCGTCGCCATCCGGCTTGAGGATGACGAGAACGCCGATGAAGCCGACGAAAATGGCGCACCAGCGCCGCCAGCCCACATGTTCTCCCAGCAAAGGCATGGACAGTGCCGCAACGATCAACGGTGCGGAGGCGAGGATGGAATGGCTATGCGCCAGCCCGACGACGGCGAAGGAGAAGATGGAAAAAACGATCTGCACGGCAAGCAGCACGCCACGGCTGATCTGTAGCCAGGGACGGTTTGCCATGACGGCGCCCCGGATGCCACCCGCCGACCTTGCAGCCATCAACAAAACGAAGACGGCGAAAGCCCAGTATCGCAGCATGGCGACGAAGACGGGCGGATAGGCGCTGCCCAGATGTTTCGATATGCCATCCTGCGCCGCAAAGATTGTGAAGGCGACAAGCGCATAAAGAAAACCGGTCTTGGCTGATGGCATAAGAAAACCGCTATCCGACTGCCGCCGGCAAAAGAGTATTCGGGGTGAATGAGGTGGGTGTCGACCATATGTTACGGCCGAACCTTGTCAGACAACCTTATTTTCTGAATAGCTGCCATGCAAGTCCGGACGCCGGCTTTTTAGAAGGGCGAATTGCCGGCTCGGGCTGTGCTACGGAATTCTTGGGCCAATAATGGCAATGAAAAATCGTGGCAATCACGCCTACGTCATCCTCGGGCTTGTCCCGAGGATCTGCAAGTAATTGATTTTATTCAATGTGATCAGATCCTCGGCACAGGGCCGAGGATGAGAGAACGGCAGCCTTCGCCGCCGATTCGGTACCATGCTTACAGCCTCTCAGCCGATCGTCACTACCGTCTTCGAGGTTGCGGATTTTAGCGCCGCATCGGCAAGTTTCAGCGCGATCAGGCCGTCCTTGATGGAAGGTGAAGGTGAGACATTGTTTTCGATGCTGTCGATGAAGGCTGTGATTTCCGCCGCATAGGCCGTCGTGTAACGCGTCATGAAGAAATCATGCAGCGGCGGGCGGGTATAACCGTCCGCATTGGCGATCTCGATGGAAACCGGACGCTGGTTCTCGGCAGCTGCCGAGCCTTCCGAACCATGCACCTCGATGCGTTGGTCGTAACCATAGGTCGCGCGGCGCGAATTGGAGATGATGGCCTGCCTGCCACTTTTCGTCGTCAGGATGATGCTGGCGCTGTCGAAATCGTCAAGCGCGCCGATCTCCGGATTGACGAGAACCGAACCGGTCGCGAACACGCTTTCCACTTCCTCGCCGAGCAGGAAACGGGCCATGTCGAAATCATGAATGGTCATGTCGCGGAAAATACCGCCGGAAACCTTGATATATTCGGCCGGCGGCGGGCCGGGATCGCGGCTGGTGATGGTGACCATCTCCACCTTGCCGATGCGGCCGTCTTCGATTGCCTTGTGAACGGCCTGGAAATGCGGATCGAAACGGCGATTGAAACCGAGCATCACCTTTGCGCCGGTCTCTTCCACCACCTTGGCGCAGGCTTCCGCGCGGGCGACATCGAGATCGACGGGCTTTTCGCAGAAAATCGCCTTGCCGGCGCGGGCGAAACGCTCGATCAGGTCGGCATGGGTGTTGGTCGGCGTGCAGATGATGACGGCATCGATCGTCTTGTCGGCCAGCACCTCGTCGATCGTGCTCACCTTGCACTGCGCCTCGCGGGCGATGGCTTCCGCAGCACCGGCCATGGCGTCGACAACGGCCACCAGCTTCGCACGGCTGTCGGTGGTGATCGCCTTGGCGTGGACCTTGCCGATCCGTCCAGCGCCGAGCAGTGCCAATTTCGTAACCATCTTTCCTCCGGTTTCTCACACCCGTCCCTCACTCCTGGAGAGACAGAATATGAATGCAAGCAATGTTTCGATATGGAATATATGTTCTATTTTGCTAGATCGACATCGCAGATGTGTCAAGCGTTTTGACAGGGGGCGAGGGGCGGGAAGCAGGTCGAGAACGCGAAATCCCCCGCCTTGCCAACAGGCCCTGCGGGGGATTGCGGGACGAAGGGGTCTGGCGACCGGTTTAAGGGGCGATCGTGTCTGTCTCTGGCGGAAGCGCATAGACTTCAACGGGGGTTTCGAGGCCGCGCAGAAGCCAGGGGCCGAGATTTTCGAGCGCGTCGCGGTTCCCGGCCATGCGGACGAATTCTTCGGAGAAAAGCACGTTGCGTCCGGTCTCCTTGGTCAGCGTTTCCAGCCGTGAGGCGATATTCACGGCGGGGCCGATGACGGTGAAATCGAGGCGGGTTTTCGAGCCGATATTGCCATACATGACATCACCGACATGCACGCCGATACCGTAACCCAGGGGATCATGGCCCTTCCGGCAGTTGATTTCATTGAGCGCAACGAGACCCTTCTGCGCGCTGGCGATGGCCTTCAGCAGGTTTTCGCAGGCCTTGGGATCGCTGAGCGGGAAAATCGCCAGCAACCCATCGCCCATGAATTTCAGGATTTCACCACCGGCTTCCTCGATGGGATCGCACATGGCGTCGAAATAGCCATTCAGAAGCTCGATGACATCGTCGCGCGGCCAGAGGTCGGAAATATGGGTGAAATTGCGCAGGTCGCAGATCAGGATCGCCGCGCCCACCGTGATGCCGCTGCCGCGCGTCGTTGCGCCATTGAGGATTTTTTCACCCGCATGCGGACCCACATAGGTCTCGAGAAGGGTGCGCGTCATGCGGTTTTTCAGGCGAATCTCACTCACCAGCGCCAGGGCGGGCAAAAGGTTTTTCAGGGCGAGGACTTCCGCTTCCGTAAAGCCGCCCGGCCGGTCGCTGGAAAAGGTGGCGACATGGCGCTTGCCGAAGGTGTGTTCGATCGGCCAGGCGCAATAATCCGTCAGCCCTTCGGCCCGCAACTCTTCATAGATGGAATAGCCCGGCTCGTCGATTTCCTCGCCGGTCAGCCGATGGCGGACTTCGGTGGCGCCCTGGTGAATGTCGCTGATGGGGCTATTGAGATATTCGGGCGTATTTTCAGATCCATAGCCATAGGTGGCGATATCGGCGGTGGGCAGGCCGGCTTTCCACAGAATGCGCGCGCCGAGCCATTGCGGATGGCGAATGCGGAAAGCAAGCACGCCCCTTGCGACGGAAACTCCGCTCGCCCGCAGCCTGTCGCAAAGCTCCACGAATATCTCGTCGATAAAGCGTTCGTCCTTGGTGCCAGTGACGAGCCAGTCAAGGATTTCGGTCCTCTCCACAGGCCACAATTCATCCACTGCGGAAGAAACCCGTTCTTCGGTGTCAAGGCTTAGTGTCATGGCAGGATTCCGGAGGTTGTTGCCGCTCTCGAACGGGCGCAGTCATGCCGACCATGGTCGCTCGTGAACCCCATGTGGTGCCGGATAACGAAAATGTTAAGAGAGCGCTGCGGAAAATGTTCCGGAAGAGATTTGTGGCCCAAGGCCAAGCGCGCCGCCCCGATGTTCCCGTGAACATCGTCCCCGGCGGCGCTTCAGAGTTTCAGTGACCGTTCGCGGTGGACGATCAGATAACGGTTTCGACAGGAATATGCAGGGCTGCGGCAACGCGGCGGATGCGCCGCGGATCGCTGTCCGTGCCGTCTTCCAGCGCACGGATTTCGCTGGTGGTCAGGCCGCAGGTGACGGCAAGCTGTTCGACCGTATAGCCGGCAAGCGTGCGCGCCATCAGGACTTTTTTTGCAAAAGGAGCATCGGTTTCGTGATCGGAATCAGGTTGTGTAATTGAAATTGTCATTATTGCATCTCCCTCATGGTGGACACTTAAATGCGGGCGGCACAGAAAAGTTGCCGGGCCGAATGCGACCGCGTTGCCGGAGAAGAAATCGTGCTGCAACGCAGCGGGGAACATAGACGCTTCGCCCACCTACGCAATAGTTAAATTTTGTTAAGATTCGTGATCGCCGCATTGCTGCGGCGGTTTTCAAGAAAAAGAGGCCTAAGATACTGCCGTTTTCCGGGCCTTTGCAGAGTGCGGTGACGGTTAAAGCATGCCCCAGGCGCGAAAACGACCGCGCCCTGTAACTTCCCGCAATTCCAGCTGCTTGGCGAGGCCGATTGCCCCCTGCGGTGTGGTGCCGAGTTCCTTGACGATCATCGCCGCCGACACGACCGGCCGCGAGACGACAAGCTCCACCAGTTCGGGCAGCCGCGAGGAGGAGCGCCGGCCAGTCAGTTTACGCATCATGCGCTCCCTTGCGTGGCTCAGCCGGTCATGTTCCTTCAGGCTGGCCTGTGCCGCCTCGTAAAAACAGTCGAGCAGGGCAGAAAGGCGCTGTGTCTGGTTTCTTGCGTGCCGGCGTTCGCGCGGCACGGCGCGAAGACCGATGCTCAGTGCCGGCAGATGATCTGGCGTGACTGTGCCTTCACGCAGGAAGGCGGCGGCCAGAAGCCGCCCGAGCCAGGGGCTGCGCTGCAGCACCTCAATGATGTTCCAGGCATCGAGCAGGACGGCGGTGCGGAGGATTGCCGGCAATTCCTGCGTGCGCGCATGCACATCCCACCATTCTTTCAGCCGTTCATCCTCGTCCCAATCAGGTTCGTTGATGATGTCATTGCTTTCCTCCCTGCGTATCGTCGGAAGCGCGTTGCCGGTGGTGATTGCGTCAAGGGTCGCGGAGCTTCGCGCCAACAGCGCATCCAGCTCGGAAAAGGCGCCATCCAGCGCTGTGTCTTTCACGGCGTCGTCATCCTCCTCAGGTGATCGATCCAAGGTTTCCCGTGGTGGTGCGACGGTCTCCGCACCGGCAGGTGCGATCTTGCCCCTTAACCTCGCGAGGCCGGGCGCGGTGAAGGCCCAGCCGGCCGCATTGGAAAAGATCAGCCGTCTCGATCGCAGAATCCGGTGTGCCGCCGTCATTTCATGGCTGGGTGCCCGCACATCCATATGGGCATCATGCAAGACCAGATCTTCCATATGAACGAGTTCACCATCCACCCACGTCGAGGAAATGGCATCGGTGAAATCCTGTCTTTCGATGAAGCCCTGTTTCATCGGCGAGCGGCTGATCCGCTCATCCAGTCGCGCAAGCGCTTCGCCCGCACGGGCGGCGGCAATGAGGAGCTTTTCGATCTGGATGTCCGATATGTCGTAAATCATTGATATTTTTTAGTTTGAGCGTGCGCGGCTTACAAGACGGATCGGAATGGCGTGGCTTGATTTTTCCCGCTATCATGGTCTTCGTCTTGTTGTGCGGATCCCGTGTGGAGGACCGGGGATCAGAAAGACATGCGCCAACATCGCCTTTCCTGCCCTCTTGCTGCAATGCCGCATAAACTTGCGCATCGCAGCATGGCGGGTATATATCCCCGTCCAGGAGCGACAAATCATCACACCTTCCGTTCGCCCTTCCATCTCCAGACGAAGATGAATTGGAGTTTACCTGTGAATATTATGGCAAATGGTCCCGCCACGGCGCCGGATCAGAAAACCCGTTTGAAATCGATTATCGGCGGCTCGGCGGGCAACCTCGTCGAATGGTACGACTGGTATGTCTATTCGGCCTTCACCCTTTATTTTGCGCCGGTCTTCTTTCCCTCCGGCAACCAGACCGCCGAATTGCTGAGTGCGGCCGCCGTCTTCGCCGTCGGATTTCTGATGCGGCCCATCGGGGCCTGGTTCATGGGCACCTATGCCGACCGCAAGGGCCGCAAGGCGGGCCTCACACTCTCCGTTACCCTGATGTGTCTCGGTTCGCTTCTGATCGCAGTCACGCCCGGCCATGAAACGATCGGCATTGCAGCACCTGCGATCCTGGTTTTCGCTCGCCTCCTGCAGGGCATCAGCGTCGGCGGTGAATACGGTGCCAGCGCCACCTATCTCAGCGAAATGGCCGGCAAGAGCCGCCGTGGCTTCTTCTCCAGTTTCCAGTATGTGACGCTGATTTCCGGCCAGCTTCTGGCGCTGGCAGTGCTTCTGGTGCTGCAGCGGGTTCTGACGCCGGAACAGCTCGGCTCCTGGGGCTGGCGCATTCCCTTCTTCATCGGCGGCATGCTGGCAATTGCGGTATTTTATATCCGTCGCGGCCTTGCCGAAACGCAATCCTTCGAAAACGCCAAGGCCGGCGAGGCGGACAAGCCGAAATCCAGCGGCTGGGCGCTGTTCAAACATTATCCGCGAGAAGCGATGATGGTCATGGCGCTGACCTCAGGCGGCACGCTCGCCTTTTACGCCTATACGACCTATCTGCAGAAATTCCTCGTCAACACCTCGGGCTTCAGCAAGGAAAGTGCCACGGAAATCACCACGGCTGCGCTGTTCGTCTTCATGCTGTGCCAGCCGCTTGCCGGCGCGCTGTCGGACAGGGTGGGCCGCAAACCGCTGATGGTGGGCTTCGGCATTCTCGGAACGCTGTTCACCTATCTCATCTTCAGCACGCTGGCGACGACGACGGATCCGATCATGGCGTTCGTTCTGGTGCTGGTCGGGCTCTTGATCGTCACGGGTTACACCTCCATCAATGCGGTGGTGAAAGCGGAAATGTTCCCCGCCCATATCCGCGCGCTCGGCGTGGCTCTGCCCTATGCGCTGGCGAACACCATATTCGGTGGAACCGCGGAATTCGTGGCCCTGAAGTTCAAGCAGATCGGCCACGAAAACTGGTTCTTCTGGTATGTGACGATCATGATCGCGCTGTCTCTGGTGGTCTATGTGAAGATGCGCGATACGCGCGATCATAGCCATATCCACGAGGATTGAGCCTCAGCCATACCGGCCCCAAGAAAGCCCCGTCTCCCGGCGGGGCTTTTGTTTTCAGGCCGTTTCGACCGGAAGGATCACGCAGGCTTCGAAGCCATCCTGCCGGCCGGAGACTGGAGAGGAAAGCACCAGCTCACCGCTTGCCTGTTCCACCAGGCTTTTGACGATGGCAAGGCCAAGCCCGGTGCCATCAGCCGTTGTCTGGCCTCGGGTGAAACGTGTGGTCAGCTTGGGCAACAAGGCCGGATCGATGACGGGCCCGGCATTGACGATGCGGATTGTGCCATCCGTTTCGGCGATGACCTGCACCGGGCTTTCCGCCGGGCTGTGGATCAGAGCATTTTCAAGAAGATTGCGGATGATGATGCCGAAGGCATCCGCACCGATCCGGCAAGGCAGGTTTCCTTCGCAGCGATTGGTGAAGTGGATGCGGGATGTGCCGAGCGCGGTTCTGCTCATGTCGTCAATGACGAGTTCAAGCACGGGGATCAGATCGCTTGTTTTATCGGTAACCCCGATCTTCGCTTCCGCCCGCGACATCTGAAGCAGTTTTTCGGCGAGATGAGCGAGATGCTGCAGGGATTTTTCGATATTCTCGACGCGGGGCGAGAGCTCCGGCGGAATATCGGCGCGCAGCCTCTGCGCTTGCGCCAGCGCGCCCGCAATCGGCGTGCGCAATTCATGGGCGCTGTTGGCGGTGAATTCCCGCTCGGCCTCGATCGTTGATCGCAGCCGCCCGAGCAGCAGGTTGACCGAACGGGCAATGGGGTGCAGTTCGGCCGGGAACGGCTGTGTCGCGAGCGGGGCGAGATTGCCGCCGTCTTTTTTGCCGATTTCGTCACGCAATGTCTGCACGGGTTGCAGGGTTCTGCGCACGACGACGATGACGGCGAAAATGCTGGCGGGAATGAGAATGAGCACAGGCAGCATCAAGGCGCTGCCCGCCTCTATGATTGCCTCGCGGCGATTGGCAAAGGCATCGGCCACCTGCAGGAAATAATTGCCATCGGGCGAGGCGACAGTGAAGATGCGTTGCGACGACGTCTCGGAAAACCCTGGATCAAGCCCGACTTCGAAAGGCTCCGTCGAACTATCATGCGAGTGCAGCACGACCTGGCCCTCGCGGTCGCGAACCTGGTAGGTCAGATATTCCGCCCCTTCCGCCGACTGGTTGAGTTTTTGTGCGGCCGGCGCGGTATTGTTTTCACGCAGGTCGTCCAGAAGAAGCGGCAGCAGCCTTTCCGAAGTTTCTTCAAGGCCGGCATCGAAAATCTCGGCAAATTCGTCCTGCATCGCCATGACGCCCAGAGCGCAGGCGAGTAGCCAGGATACGGCGACAACGCTCGTCAACGCCGTCACGAGTTTGCGGGTCATGCTGGTCGGTCTGGCCATCTGTGCCTGCCTGCGGTTCGTCTACTTGATGGTGTAGCCGACGCCGCGCACGGTCTCGACGCGGTCATGGCCGATTTTCTTGCGCAGCCGGCTGATATAGACCTCGACCGTGTTGCTCTCTATTTCCGCGCCGAATTCATAGAGCGTGTCGTGCAATTGCGCTTTCGAAACGACCGCGCCGGGATGTTCGACCAGCTTTTCCAGCACCGCCCATTCGCGGGCGCTCAATGTCTGCGCCGTTCCATCGACGGTAATGTTGCGCGCCACCTGGTTGATCTCGATGCCGGGCAGGCGGATGACGGGTGCAGAGCGGCCCTCGTAACGGCGCGAAACCGCCAGCATGCGCGCCGAAAGCTCGTTGAGATCGAAGGGCTTGACCACATAGTCGTCGGCCCCGGCATTCAGCCCGGCAATCCGGTCGGAGACCTGGTCATGCGCCGTCAGGATGATTACCGGTGTCGCGTCGTCGCGCTTGCGCAGGGATTGCAGAAGGGTGATGCCCTCGCCGTCAGGCAGCCGCATGTCGAGCAGGATCAGGCCATAACCCATGGTCAGCGTCGCCGCCATGGCGTCGCCCAGCGTCTTGAACCAGTCTACAGCATGGCCAGCCGCCGCGACATGGTCTCGCAGCGCCTCTCCAAGCACATAATCGTCTTCAACAAGCAGAACCCGCAAGACAGCTCCCTCTAACGCGTCGTCTTGCGTATCTCTTTGTCCGGATAAGCGTCAAGCATTGTCTGCTCAGCTGGTCTGCCGTCTGGTGCAGCCACTGAAGACATCAAGCGAGGGATCGTAGACCGAAGTCGAGACGCTCATCATGCCGAGGATGCTGTGGAAATAATTGTCGTGCGAGCGCCCGCCCTCCGCAGCGCTCTTTGCCAGGCAGGCTTTGTCCAGCCCCATGGACGTCGCGAAATCGTCGTCGAACCAGACGAGAAACGGCACATGCGTCTGCTGGTCCGGCGCGAGCAGATAGGGCGCGCCATGCAGGTAAACGCCGTTCTCACCCAGCGATTCACCGTGGTCGGAGGCATAGATCATGCCCGTCGCCAGCTTGTCGGAGCGTGTCTTGAGCTTGTCGATCACGGTCGAGAGGAAATGGTCGGTGTAAAGAAGCGTATTATCGTAGGAATTGACGATCTCCGCGTCGCTGCAATTGCCAAGTTCGGCCGTGCGGCAATCCGGGGTGAATTTACGGAATTCATCGGTGTAGCGCAGATAATAGGTCGGTCCGTGGCTGCCCATCTGGTGCAGCACGATCACGCTGTCCTTCTTGACGTTGTCCAGCCAGGCATCGAGCTTGTCGAAGAAGATATCATCGCGGCATTCGCCGCCGGTGCAGAAGCGGCTGTCATTGGTGGAGGGCAGGTCGAAATAGGGGATGCGGTCCGCGACGTTCTTGCTGCCGGTATTGTTGTCCAGCCATGTGGCGCCGACGCCGGCATGGACGAGGACATCCATGAGGTTTTCATTGGCGAGCGCCTTGCTGTGGCTATATTGCGAGCGCGTGAATTTCGAGAACATGCAGGGAATGGAAATCGCCGTCGCCGTGCCGCAGCTGGTGGTGTTGGGGAAATAGATCACGTCGCGTTTGGCGAGTTCCGGATTGGTGTCGCGCCCATAACCGTTGAGGGAAAAATTCGCGGCGCGCGCGGTCTCGCCGGCAACGATGACGGTGATGCGCGGTTTGCGAACGCCGCCGAGCGCGGGCATCAGCTTTGCATCCGTGCCGACCGGGCTCACCTGTATCTCCGCTTCCTGGCCCGCCTGCGTGAAATAATGGATGCTGGAGATCATCGGCGACAACGGGTTGACGCTCTTGACGATATCCTTGTGCTGGCGAATGGCGGTCGTGAGGGTCTTGGAATTCGCAAAGCTGATGATGCCCGCAATGGCGAGGCAGACCAGGATGCTGATGGTGTTCCACAGCAGCTTGTCGAGGATCGGCCGATGCCGGATGCGCACCGCAACGATGAGGATGGACGGCACCAGCCCGTAAATCGCCATATGCCAGAGAAAACCAGGCGTAATCAGATTGCCTGCTTCCGCCTGGGTCGTTTCCATGGCGTTGCGGATCATGTCGCTGTCTATGACGATGCCGTAGCGATCCATGAACCAGGAGGCCGCCGCCGCCGCAAAGACCAGAAGGATCAAGAACGGCTTGATGAGATATTTGGCGGAAAAAATGATGATGAGAGCGCCGAAAAAGGCGGCCATGGCAAAATAAAGGGCTGCGATGGCAACCGGATAGGCGGAGAGATAGGTATGGACCTTCGACCAGAAGGTGCGGTTCGTAAACAGCAGCAGATAAGCCGCCGTCATCAGGCTGAGCGCCACGCTGCCGATTTCCGGACGAAATGTTGTTGTTCCCGTCGCTTTCGAGGTCAAAAGAGCCACTATCAGATCCACCAGATTTCCGATTGGCCGATGGCAGCGACCAGAGGGCGCAAGCACCCCGGTCCACACTGCCGCACGGCCCGATTAGTGGCCGATGCGCGTCTTTGCTGACATCAACCTGAACGCCTGTCACGAAAGTGTCATATAACATCGAATTTCCCGATAAGGTTGTGTTTCCGCTAGGCGGCGGTTGGCGACAGACGGCGCTCAGTTGAGTCCGGCGATTCCCGTGGCGGTGGTGCGCGTCGAATACGCGCGTGGCCCTCCTGCAGGTTCTGGAAGGTCACCGTCGGCCCTGAAAGCAGGGTGAGGCAAAGATGGCCGGCATTGCCGACGGCACGCGTGGGGGAAGGCAGCGGGATCACATCGTCGGGAAGGACATCGAAAGCGTGGAGTGCCGGGGATTCGAGGCCCGCCGCGTGGTGTTCGTAAGTCTCAGCCATTTTTGTCTCCCGTACGTCGAAATCTGCCGTGATTATGCGCCGCGTCGGGGCAGCGGGGACAAGCGGTCACGAGAAACAGTCCGGCCGAATTTCAGTCTCGTTTCCGGCTTGCCGACGAGTGCGGCATTTTTCCCGCAATCTCATGCGGTTGCGCCGTATCGGCCTGTTGTCATCGATACGTTGCAAAAAAAGTTGGGCGGATTTTTCGTCCACAGGATAGGCGGGCGGGCTTGGATATTCCTGACAAGGACCGCTTTAGCTGCGGGCGTGGAGAATGAAGGCCCTCACGGCGGGCGAGGCTTCCGTTTTCCGGTGCGCTATTGCGAGGTCCGAGGTGGTGGCGCTTGCAGCAAGCGGCACGTAGCGCACGCCGGGCAATCGCAGACAGTCGAGAGAGCGTGGCACCAGCGCGACGCCGAGGCCGATCGCCACCATGCTGGTAATGGTGGTGTAGTCCCGGCCTTCGGGGCTGATCACCGGCTGAAAACCGGCCTCGTTGCAGGCCTCTATCGTATTGTAGTGAAAGCCGACATCCGGCGGTTGTCGCGGCGTGATGAAGGTTTCCGCGGCGAGGTTCTTGAGATCGAGTTGCAGCGCATATGCCAAAGGATGGTTCTCCGGCAGGGCGGCCATCAAGGGTTCGCGCAGAACCACATGGGTCGCAACGCCTTCCGGGATCGGCGCGGGCGGGCGGATGAAGGCGAAATCCAGATTGCCATCGGCGATCTTTGCGAGTTGCAGCCGCATTTCCATCTCGATGAGCTGCAGCTCCACATCCGGATGGGAGGCGCGGAAACTGGCGATGGACTGGATCAGCAGGCCGGAATAGGCCGCAGAGGCGACATAACCGATGGAGATACGCCCAGTCTCGCCACGGCCAACACGTCTGAGTGAGGCAAGTGCCGCCTCGGCATTGGCAAGGATTTTACGGGCGTCTTCATAGAGCAGCTGGCCCGATGTCGTTAGCTTCACCGACCGGCGCGTCCGGTCGAGCAGAGGCATACCGACGATATCTTCGAGCGCCATGATCTGCTGGCTCAAGCCGGGTTGGGCAATGCCAAGGCGAGCTGCGGCACGCTCGAAATTGCGCTCGTCCACCAGCGTGGTGAAATAGCGCAGGTGCCGTAGCTCGAATGTATCCGCACGACCTGCCGGTTTCCTGCCCATCTTCGCGGCCTTCCGCACTAGATTTGAATAATTCCAAGCTATTATCGACGTGATTTTTCATAATCAATAGTTATGAAAAAAACAGGTGTCACTTATTGGATCACGATTTGCACCTTGCGTAATAAGATGACTTAAATTCTCCAGAAAAAACCGCTTCAAGGCGGTGCGGGTGACGAAGGGTATTGGCGTGCAGGGAAAATCCAAACACATTTCCATTCTGGCTGGTGGTTGTGCCGCCATTGCCTATGTGGCTTTCCTCGCCCCCGCTGCTGCGCTTGCTCAGGAAGCCGGAACGACGTTATTGCAAACTATCACCGTCGAGGGCGCCAAAAACCAGGATCCCAAGGCACCGGTAAAAGGTTATGTCGCGAAAACCAGCGCCAGCGCCACCAAAACAGGTCGCTCGCTGGTCGAGACGCCGCAATCGGTCTCCGTCATCACCAAAGACCAGATGGATGCGCAGACTGTCCGTAATCTTAGCGAGGCGCTGAACTATGTGCCCGGCGTCGTCGCGCAGCCTTCGGGCGCAGATCCGCGTTTCGATGCGCCCCGCATCCGCGGCTTTCAGGGGAACCAGCTGCAATTTCTCAACGGCCTGCGGCTGATGCGCACGGCCGGTGCGCCTCCTTACGAGGTCTACGGTCTGGAACGGGTGGAAGTCATTCGCGGGCCGGCTTCGGTGCTTTATGGTCAGGGCAATCCCGGCGGTCTCATCAATCTCGTCAGCAAGCGACCGACCTTCGAGCGTTTCGGCGAAGTGGGCGCACAGATTGGCAGCTTCGATTATTACCAGTCGATGTTCGATATCGGCGGACCGGTGGCGGGCACCGACAGTTTCGCCTATCGTCTGACCGGCCTTGCCCGCAAGGCTCACACCCAGACAGACAATCTGCAGAACGACCGCTATTTCATCGCCCCAGCGCTGACATGGCAGCCGGATGAGGACACGAAGCTGACGGTTCTTGCCTCCTATCAGCACGATAATCCCAGTTCGCCCTCCGGCCTGCCGCCGGCGTTGACTTATTCGCGGCCGGGCAACATGCTGGATCGCAGCTTTTATGTCGGCGATCCCTCCTTCGACACGTCAAACCGCAAATTCACCAATATCGGTTATGAATTCGAGCACCGTTTCGACGAGACCTTCACCTTCCGGCAGAATGCACGTTATTCCAATTTCGACTGGTCCTACCGGGCGCTCGGCATGTCTTCGACCAGCGGCGGCATGATCGGCAATCTCATCCGTCGCAACGCGACGTTCCAGGACGAGTTACTGAACACCTTCAACATCGACAACAGCCTGCAGGCGGATTTTTCCACGGGGCCAATCGACCACACCCTGCTTGTCGGGCTGGATTACCGTTATTTCGACAATAACGTTAAAACAGAGTTCTGGGCGGCGACGCCGCTCAACCCCGTCAACCCTGTCTATGGCGGGCCGATCAGCCTGACCTCGCGCACACTTTATGCCGATGTGAAGACGGATATTTCCCAGATCGGTTTTTATGCACAGGACGAGATGGCGATCGAGAACTGGCGCATCACCGCCGGCCTGCGGCAGGATTGGGCAAGCACCAGCGGCACCACCTTCAACGGCACGACCTACCGCACGCTCGACAAGGATGACCACAAGCTGACGGGCCGTGTCGGCGTCAGCTATCTCTTCGATGGCGGCTTCGCGCCCTATGTCAGCTACGCCACCTCCTTCGAGCCGGTGCCGCAGCCGGCTGTCGGCGATGCACCGAAGCCCACCACCGGGGAACAGTGGGAGGCGGGCATCAAATACCAGCCTGAGGGTTTCGATGGTTTCTTCTCCGCCGCGATCTACGATCTGAAGCAGAAGAATGTCACCACGACGGTGGGCGGCGTAACACAGCAGATGGACGAGGCGCGCGTGAAAGGCCTCGAACTGGAAGGGGTAGCAAGCCTCACCGACGGGCTCGACCTGCGCGCGGCCTACACTTATATGGACAGCGAGGTTTCCGGCCGTGTGAATGATGGCAAGGAGCTTGATAGCACGCCCCGGCACGCCGCAAGCCTCTGGCTGGATTACACCTTTGCCGAAGATACCGCGCTCGAGGGTTTCGGCATCGGAGGTGGTGTCCGTTATGTCGGAAAGCGTTACGGCGACGCCGCCAATACCTTCGAAATGAAGGGCCTCGCTTTGCTCGATCTCGGTGTGCATTACGAGAAAAACGGCTACCGCGCCTCTCTTCAGGTGCAAAACTTGACTGATAAAGAATATATTTCTAGTTGCTCCACTTTCGGATGCTATTACGGTGACGGAAGAACGGTTATGGGCAAGCTGACCTATCGTTGGTAAAGCCATATCAGAGTGAAGCAGCAGGGGCATGACGCGCAAGGATCGATGGATGTCCCCCCTCTGGGGGCGGCGGGAGTTTTTGGGCATGCTTGCTGCTTCGGCCTTTGCCGGTACGGCACGGGCAAAACAGACCCCGCGCATAGCCGCCATTGACTGGGCGATGCTCGAAACATCAGTGGCACTCGGCGTCATGCCGGTGGCGGCGACCGAACTCATCCAGTTCCGCGCCGGTGCAGTGGAGCCTGATATCCCGGAAAGTGTCGCCGATCTCGGTCTGCGCGGCGCGCCGAATTTCGAGCTTCTGCAACTCACCCGGCCCGATCTCATCCTGATTTCGCCTTTTTACACGCGCTACACCGGCAGGCTGGAAGCGATCGCTCCGGTGTTTTCGCTGCCCTTTTACGTGAAGGGCGAGCCACCGTTCGAGAAGGCGCTGGCGGCGGTCACCGCACTTGGTGAAAAGCTCGGGCGCACTGACGAGGCGCGTAAGGTTCTCATCGAAACGGACGCTGCCATGCAAGCCATGCGGACCCGCCTTGCCGGTTTTTCCGCACGCCCGACGTATGTCATCAATATCGGCGATGCCCGGCATTTTCGTGCCTTTGGTGCGGACAGTATGTTCGGCGATATCCTTAGCAGGCTGGGGCTTGCCAATGCCTGGGTGGACCGGTCGCAATTCACCTTCGCGGCGCCGGTGCCGCTCGAAAATCTCGCCGCCTCGCCCGAGGCACGTATCGTCATCGTTTCCGATATTCCGGTGGAAGCCCGGGAAGGCCTACGCAACAGCGCCATCTGGCGCGCGCTTCCGGCGGTGCGGCAAGGCCGGGTGGTGACGCTCGGCAATGTCGGCCCTTATGGCGGTATCACCGCCGGCATGCGGTTTGCGCGGCTTCTGACCGAGGCCTTGACGGCACAGGGAGAAGCCCTGTGACGGCACGGCCTCTCCAGTTTTTCTTCGGGCTTCTGTTCCTTTTTGCCTGCGGCCTTTCCCTGCATGCCGGCCTGCAACGGTTGCCCCTCGGCGCATGGCCGGGCCTGCCATTCGATGCCGCATCCATGTCGATGGACCAGATCATCTTCGCCTTCAGCCTGCTGCCGCGTGTGGCGGTCGCCATTCTTGCGGGGGCGATGCTCGGCCTGTCAGGTGCGCTTTTCCAGCAATTGCTGCGCAATCCGATTGCCGACCCGTCGACGCTCGGCATCTCGGCGGGCGCGCAGCTCGCCATCGTCATCGCCACCCTGTTTTTTCCTTCGGTGCTGGATGGCAACCGCGCATTGGTGGCGCTCGCTGGCGCAGCTGCTGCGGCCGGCGTCGTCTTCCTTCTCGGCTGGCGACGCTCCTTCGAGCCGGTGACCATGGTGGTGTCAGGGCTGCTGGTCGGCATCACCGCAGCCTCCGTTTCCGCGGCGCTGACGCTGGCGCAGGGCGAATATCTGATGTCCCTCGTCGTCTGGAATGGCGGTTCGCTCAGCCAGCAGGACTGGTCGAATGCCGTTATGCTCGCTTTCCAGCTTCTCGCGGGGCTTGCCCTGACCGGCCTACTGATAAGACCGCTCACGGTTCTCGGCCTTGGCGATTCCGGCGCACGTTCGCTTGGCGTGTCGCTGTTTTCGATCAGGCTGGCGGTCGCCGCCGTCGCGGTCATGCTGGCTGCTTTTGTTGCATCCGCGGTCGGCCTTGTCAGCTTCATCGGTCTTGCCGCACCGGCACTTACCCGGGCGCTCGGTGTGCGGCGGTCATCCTCCGTATTGCTGGTTTCGCCCTTGCTGGGCGGTCTGCTCCTCTGGTTCTGCGATGGCCTCGTGCAGCTTCTGGCGAGTACGACGGCGGAAGTTTTCCCGACGGGTGCCGTGACGGCACTGATCGGCGGGCCGCTGCTTTTGTGGCTGCTGCCGAAAATCCGGCCGACCGACGTTCATCGTGGCGAAGGCGTCGATCTCGCCCCAAGACGCGGCCCTTCGGCCCTGCTGCCGGTGCTCGTCATCATGGCGGTGCTGGTATTTGCCGCACTCGTCATCGGCAAGGGGCCTGATGGCTGGACAATGCTCAAGGCCAGTGACCTGCAAACTCTTCTGCCGTTCCGTTGGCCGCGGCTGGTGGCCGCCATAGCCGCCGGCGGTCTTCTCGCCATGGCGGGTGCGCTTTTGCAGCGGCTGACCGGCAACCCGATGGCAAGCCCGGAAGTGATCGGCGTCAGCGGTGGTGCCGGCCTTGGTTTTGCCGCCGCCATCACGATTTTTCCGGCGGCGGGTCTGTTCGAACTGTTTTGCGGCGCCGGCATCGGCTCGGCGGCCGTCATGATCCTGGTGCTGTTCTTCGCCGTGCGCCGGCATCTGGCTCCGGAAAAAATCCTGTTGGCGGGTATTGCCGTCAGTTCGCTTTGCTCGGCGGTGCTCTCGGCGCTGCTTGCCATCGGCGATCAGCGGGCATGGCAGATTCTCGCCTGGCTCAGCGGCTCGGGTTCGACGGCGACACCGGCTTCGGCGATCTTTCTCTCCATCCTTTCCGTCGTGCTACTGGTCGCTGCCCTCTCGGTGACCCGCTGGTTGACGATCCTGCCGCTCGGGCGGGACGTGCCGCTTTCCCTCGGTCTGCCGCTCAGCGCCGCACGTATCGCCGTCATTGCGGTGGCGGGCATTGCCACCGGCGCCGCTTCGCTGCTCGTTGGCCCCTTGAGTTTCGTCGGCTTGATGGCGCCGCATATTGCGCTGCGGGCCGGTTTCACTACGCCGCGTGACCACCTGCTCGCCTCTTTCCTGTTCGGTGCGGTGCTGATGGCGCTTTCCGATCTCGGTGCGCGAACGGTCACCTTTCCCTATGAGCTGCCGCTCGGGCTTTTTGCGGCTCTGGCCGGCGCGCCTTACCTGATCTGGCTGTCAGGCAGGCGATGATGATTTTTTCAGTCGATTTACGGAGATGAAAATCATGGGTCAGGCAGCGCCTGTGGTCACTTACGACGATACGTCGCTTTTTTCTCTTGATGGCGTCACCATGGAAGTGCCGGGCCGGACGTTGCTGCAGCCGCTGACGGCACGTTTTGCGACCGGCAAGACCATCGGCCTGATCGGCCATAATGGTTCGGGAAAATCGACGCTGCTCAAAATCCTAGCGCGCATGCAGGAGCCGACGGCGGGCCGGGTTTCGTTCGAGGGTAAGCCGTTAAATTTCTGGGGCAACCGCGAATTCGCGCGCAAGCTCGCCTATCTGCCGCAATATACGCCGGCCGCCTCCGGCATGCTGGCGAGCGAATTGGTGGCACTCGGCCGTTATCCCTGGCATGGCGCGCTCGGGCAATTCAGCAAGGCGGATCAGGAGAAGGTGGACGAGGCGATCGAACTCACCGATACCGTCGCCTTCCGCGACCGGCTGGTGGACACGCTGTCCGGCGGCGAGCGCCAGCGCGTGTGGCTTGCCATGCTGGTGGCCCAGAATGCCGAAAGCCTGCTTCTCGACGAACCCATCTCCGCGCTCGACATGGCGCATCAGCTCGAGGTGCTGTCACTGGTGCAGAGACTTTCGCGCGAAAAGGGTCTCGGCGTCATCGTGGTGCTGCACGATGTCAATATGGCGGCTCGCTTTTGCGACGAGATCGTCGCGCTGCATTCCGGCCAACTAATTGCCCGCGGAACGCCGCGGGAGATCATGAACCCGGAGACGCTGGAGCGCATCTATGGCGTGCGCATGGATGTTATGACCCATGCCGCCACCGGCCTTCCCGTCGCCTTGCCGCTTTGAGATGTTGCAGCAAAACAACGGCCGCAAACGCTTGTTGTTGATGGTGATTCCGCGCGCATTTGCCGCCCTAACAATGTCTTAATGCCAGCCTACCGCCATTAGACATTGTTAACCGTTTCGCTTTCATCGCCTCCAATTAAGTTGTTTTGGATCGATTTTTCGGAACAAACGTTAACAGTGCGGAATTCAATATCCGGAGAGGGCAAGAAGGGCTGCTGCGGGTAGGAATAAAACAGGAGAAAATCAGATGAAAAAGGCTGTTGCCGTAACTTTTGCCGCATTGACGATGGGCCTTGGCGGAACCGTTTCCGCACTCGCCGCCGACCTTGCAAGATATGAGCCGGCTCCGCAGGAGCAGGACGATCGCAACGGCGTCAAGATCGGTTACCTCACCTGCGATATCGGCGGTGGCGTCGGTTACGTGATCGGCTCGGCCAAGGAACTGGATTGCACCTTCCAGTCCACCATGGGCGCACGTCGCACCGACCATTACACCGGCGCCATCCGCAAGATGGGCGTTGACCTCGGTTTCACCACGCAGGGCCGTCTGGTCTGGGCCGTTTTCGCCCCGACCGCCGGTTACCACCGCGGTTCGCTGGGCGGCCTCTATCAGGGCGCAACGGCTGAAGTCACCGTCGGTCTCGGTGTCGGCACCAACGTTCTCGTTGGCGGCACGTCAGGCTCCATCCAGCTGCAGACGGTCAGCGTGACCGGTCAGGTTGGCCTCAACCTTGCAGCGACCGGCACGTCCGTGACGCTGACCGCCATGAATTGATCGGCGAATTGCCCGGTGTTTTTCACCGGGCATTCTGTCGTATGTCAAAACACGCCCTCTTCGTTGTCAGACGGAGAGGGCGTTGTATTATCCGGGCCATGATTTCCGTATCCAAACAAACTGCGGCTGCGACCGCGTTTTTTCTCCTGCTTGCGGCAAGCGCCTTCGCCGAGGGCGACGCCGCGCATGGCGAGAAGGTTTTCAGCCGCTGTTCCACCTGCCATAGCGTCGATGCGCCGCGCACACGCATGGGGCCACATCTGATGGGTGTGGTCGGCAGGCCGATGGCGGCAGTGGCCGATTACGGCCATTATTCGCAGGCGCTCAAGGATGCCGGTGCGGCTGGACGGGTCTGGACGGAAGACGAGCTGCAGAAATTCATTGCCAGCCCGAAAAAGGCGATTCCCGGAAACGCGATGCGTTTTTTCGGGCTGTGGAGCGAAACCGATATTGTTGATCTGATCGCCTACCTAAAAACACATCCCCTGCCGCAATAAATGTCAGAGAGGAGCGTCGGAGAGGATGTCCTCCGCCTCTTCCGTCGTCATCGCCATCACCTTCGCGCCGATTTCGAAACTGAAGCCGTTGCGGGCGAAAGCGGAAAATTCCTTGGCCTTGCGTTTTTCGTCCGGTTCGACACGGCGATAAGGCCCGAAAGCGCGTTTGCGCGCGAAGATGACGGCGGCAACCATATCGTTGGTCTCCTGCAACGCGGCCGTTGCCGTTTCCCGGGCGATGCCCTTGATCTGGAGTTTCTGCGCCAGCCCACGTTTTGACTTGCCGCTGCGCTGGCCGCTTCGCACGGTAATCTCCGCATAGGCCGTATCGTCGAGCGCCTTGATGCCATAAGCGAAAGTCACGGCAAATTCGCCAAGCGCCTTCACCTGCGCCGGGCCGATATCCTCGAATTTCTCCCGGGCCTTGCGCATGATGGCGTCGCGCAGCTGCTTTTCCGTCATCATACGCTGTTGCAGCCGGTAGAGAGCGGAATTGCGGGCCCAGGAAAGCATACGGCTGGTGGGCTCAACGGCCTGCGCTTCGCCGTCGAACTCCATATCGTCAGTCAGGAAGAGGCTGGAATCGTCACTCATGGCGCATTTATAACGCGCTTGAGCCGTCTTGCCAGTTCCCTCCCGGCCTGAATTCTTCGGTTTCGGCGTCTCAGGGCGTCTGCGCGCCTGTTGCGGCGACATAAACCGAATAGAGCGATTTCGTTGCCGTGATGAACAGGCGGTTCTTCTTCGGGCCACCGAAGGTGAGGTTCGCCGCCGTCTGCGGCACCTTGATCTTGCCGATCAGCGTACCGTCAGGCGCAAAGCAATGAACGCCATCGCCGGCGCTAGTCCAGAGATTACCGGCGATATCCAGGCGGAAGCCATCCGGCAGGCCATTGTCGAGATTGCAGAATTCCCGGCCGTTGGCGAGCCTCACACCGTCCACCACGTCGAAGACGCGGATGTGGCGCGGGCGGGATATATCGTGGCTATAGGAGCTGTCGGCGACATAAAGCTTCGTCTCGTCGGGCGAGAATGCAAGGCCGTTCGGCTGCACGAAGTCGTCGATGGCGATGTCGATCTTTCCGGTTGCGGGGTCGAGCCTGTAGACATTGCGCGTCTTCTGCTCCGGCTCGGCCTTGTAGCCCTCATAGTCGGAAAGAATGCCGTAGGTCGGGTCGGTGAACCAGATGCTGCCGTCGGATTTGACCACGACATCATTGGGTGAGTTCAATCTTTTACCGCCGTAGCTGTCGGCAAGAACGGTGATAGAGCCGTCAACCTCGGTGCGGGTCACACGGCGGCCGCCATGTTCGCAGGAGACAAGTCGCCCCTGCCGGTCGCGGGTATTACCGTTGGTGAAGTTGGAGGGCTGACGGAATACCGAAATCCCGCCATCCGGCACCCAGCGCAACATGCGTTCATTGGGAATATCGCTGAACAGCAGGCAGTTGAGATCGGCAAACCACACCGGGCCTTCGGCCCAGCGGCAGCCGGAATAAAGCTCTTCCAGTTCCGCATTGCCGACGATCAGATGGCGGAAGCGGTCATCGTGGATTTCGTAAGGGGAGGTCTTGTCTGTGGTCATGAGCGTGATCCGCTTGAGAGCTTGTCGTTTGGGTTCAGCGCGTGGCCTTGCGGCCGCTTGCCAGAAGAATGACTGAAATGATGATGAGGCCGGTGAGGATGAGGCGGATGCCGGCGCCGAAACCATAGGTGTTCAGCATCGATACCACCAGGAACATGAAAAGCGAGGCGCCCCAGATACCAGGAACGTTGGAATCCCCGCCTGACACCGCGGTGCCGCCGATAACCACGACGGCGATGGACATCAGCAGATATTCCGATCCCATGTTGAGCGCCGCACCTCCCGAGAAGCTGGCGAGGAGATAACCGGCAATCGCCGCCAGCACGGCGCAGAGCACATAGGTGACGAAACGGGTGCCATCCACAGGAATGCCGGTCATGCGGGCAGCGAAGGTACTCTGGCCGATGGCGGCAATCCAGCGTCCGTAAAATGTGCGGTCGAGCAGCAGCCAGGCGATGACCGACAGCAGCAGCGCAACAAGCGCCACATTCGGAATGCCGAATGAGCTTGATATCGCGAATGTCGCCAATGTTTCCGGCGGCTTGATGCGCAGGCCGCGGTTCGACCAGATGGCGATGGATTGTACGATGAAGCTCATCGACAGCGTCGCTATGATCGGGGGAATGCGCAGGAGCTTGATCAGCGCATAGTTGCCGATGCCGATGGCAATGCCGATCAGGATGGCGATCAGCAGTCCGGGCAGGATGAGGCTGTCGGACACATCCATAAATTTCAGGGCGAGCGTGCCCGACAAAGTCATCGTTGCGGGAACGCAGAGATCGATATTACCCGGCCCGAGCGTGATCACGAACATCTGGCCGATGCCGACGATGACTGAGAAGGCCGCAAAGGTGAGCGCCGCATGCGACAGCCCGAAGGAGCTTGCGCCGCCGGTGAAGAGCACGGTGATGATCCACACCGCAGCCGTTGCGGCAAAGGACCAGATCCATGGTTTTCTGGTGAAAGACGAAAGCCCGTTCATTGATTTTTCTCCCGCTTTTCGAGACGGTTGAGCAGGATGCGCAGCGCCAGCACGATGATGAGGATCGCCCCCTGAGCGCCGATCTGCCAGTCCGGCGAAATGCGCATGAAGGAGAGGAACGAGCCGGCGAGCGTCAGCGTCAGTGCGCCGATGACGGCACCGATGGGCGACACCCTGCCGCCAACGAATTCACCACCGCCGAGGATGACGCCGGCAATCGACAGCAGCGTGTAACGCAGGGCGATATTGGCATCGGCCGCAGTGGTCAGCCCGACAAGGGCGATGCCCGAAAGCACCGCGAAGAAACCGGCGAGCGCAAAGGTTGCGGCGCGAATGCCGACGACCGACCAGCCGGAGCGCTCGACCGAGCGGAAATTGCCGCCAACCCCGCGCATCAGCACACCGAAGGAGGAGCGCATGACGATGTAATGGGCGACGACAGCAATCAGGATGCTGGCGACGATGGCGATCGGCACGAAGGGCGGTTTCGCCGTCATCAGCGTGCGGATGAAGGCGGGTGCCTGACCGCCGGGCGAGGGCAGGATCAGCACGGCAAGGCCGCCCCAGACGAAACTCATGCCAAGGGTGACGACGATGGAAGGCAGGTTGCGGATGTGGATCACTGCGCCCAGTACCGCGTAAACCGCAATCGCCCCGGCGAAAATCGCAATGCCTGTCAGCGGCGAGGTCTGCAGAAAGGTGGCGGTGACGCAGGCGCAGAAGCTGACGAAGGTGCCCATCGACAGGTCGAGATCGTTGACCGACATGATCAGCATCTGCGCAATGGTGGCGAGTGCGATCGGCACCGCCAGATTGAACAGCAGGTTCATGCCGGTATAGCTCATGGCACGCGGCTGCATATAGAAAACGGCGGCGAGCAGGAAAGCGAGCGAGGCGGCGGGAATGATCAGGCGGAGGGCGTTTGCCGAGAGTTTCATGCGTGGTCCTCTCCGGCAAAGGAGGCAGCCAGCACATTCTGCTCGGTAATGTCATCGCCGACGAGTTCCGCCTGAATGGCGCCATCGCGGAAGACATAAACGCGGTCGCAGAGACGGATTTCATCCATTTCGGTGGAATACCAGATGAAGGTGCGGCCATGGGAGGCTTCGGTTCTCAAGATGTCATAGACCTCCTGTTTGGTGCCGATATCAACGCCGCGCATCGGGTCATCCATCAAAACGGTGCTGGCGGTGGTGGCGAGCGCGCGGGCGAAAAGCACCTTCTGCTGGTTGCCGCCGGAAAGGGACAGGATCTTATTGCCCATATCAGGCGTGCGGATTTCGATGCGCTTTTTCCACTGATCGCCGCGTTCGGTTTCCTTCGTCCTGTCCACCATGCCTGCGGATGAAATATCCCTGAGCGAGGTGATGGAGAGGTTCTTGAGGATGCTCCACAGCGGGAAGGTGCCGTTCAGGCTGCGGTCACCCGCGACAAAGGCGATATCGGTCTTGCGCGCCGGCAGCCAGCTGCTGTTGCGGGCAAGGTAAAGCTCGAGAAGCGCTTCGGTCTGGCCATGGCCGCCAAGACCGGCAAGGCCGATGATCTCACCGCGAAAGGCCTCGAAGGCAAGGCCTTCGCCCCGGCGCGCCGGCATGGACAGCACCTTTTCGCCCGCCTTGCGGTTTTCGCTTTTCTGCCTGTCCTGTTGCTTGACGACGCTGCCCATGGCCTCCACCAGCGTGCGCGTGGTGAATTCGCCCGCTGGCCGGTTGGCCACCACGCGGCCATCCTTCATGACCACGATGCGGGTGGCGGTCGAAAGAATTTCGCCAAGAATATGCGAGATCAGCAGCACCGAACCGCCCGTGCGGACAAAACGGCGGACATAATCCATCAATTGTTCGGCAAGGCCAGCATCGAGCGACGAGGTGGGCTCATCGAGGATCACCAGCCTCGGGGCGTCAGGCGTGCTGCAGAAATTGATGGCGATTTCCACCATCTGCCGTTCGGCGATGGAAAGTTCGGCAATCGTCAATTCACAATCGATGCCATGGCCGGGAAAAATCTCATCGAGCGTCTGGCGGATCATGACGAGTGCCCGCCCGCGCCAGTTCCGCCCGCTGATAGCGGCATGCATGATGCGGACATTTTCGCTGATCGTCAGGTTCGGGCAGAGCGACAGTTCCTGAAACACGCAGCGCACGCCGCTGGCACGCGCGGCCGCGATGCCTTGGCGGTTCCGGTCACTGCCGTAGGAAATGGAGCCTTCATGCGGCGTCAGCCCGCCATTGACGACGTTGACGATGGTGGATTTGCCCGCGCCATTATGGCCGACGAGCCCGAGGCATTCCCCGGCACGGATAACGAGATCGGCCCCATCCAGCGCCTTGACCGCGCCGAACACGACCTTCACGCCGCGCGCGGCGACGACTTCTTCCGCCTCGATGATGTCATTCATGAGCAATTACGCCAGTGATCTGAAAAAGGATAATATCGGTGGCTGTTGCGGCGCCCGTTTTTAGGAGCGCCGCAATCGGTCACATCGGGACGGTGCCCGGCCTTATTTGGCCGAGGCGATGGCCTTCTGGGCGTCTTCCTGCGAATATTCCACATTCGCGACGCCGCCCTTCTGGGTGTTCTTGAAGTTATCCTCAAGATTGCCCTGGTCGATGCGCAGGAAAGGAACGGTCAGGTCCTTTTTCACGTCCTTGCCGTCGAGGATCTGCTGCGCCACCCAGAAAGCGAGCGTCGAGACACCGGGGGCGATGGAGACCGACATGGTCTCGTAGCCGCTCGCGTCCTTCTGCTGTTTCCACCATTGCAGCTCGTCTTCGCGATTGCCCATGACGATGGTGGGGGTCGGGCGCTTGGCGGCGGCGAAGGCTTGTGCCGCACCGTAACCGTCACCGCCCTGTGTCACGACAGCCGCGACTTCGGGAAGGCTCGGCAGAATGCCGGCAACGGCGCGCTGGGCAACATCCTGCGCCCAGTCGCCATTGACCGAACCGACAATCTTGAACTGCGGGTTCTTGGCGACACCGGCGGCGATGCCGGCATGGATTTCGTCATCCACGGAAACGCCGGCGAGACCGCGGATTTCGAGCAGGTTGCCGCCTTTCGGCATGGCCTTGGCAAGATAATCGATCTGGCTTTCGCCCATCGCCTTGAAATCGACGGCGATGCGCCAGGCGCAAGGCTCGGTGACAATACCATCGAAAGACACGACGGTGATGCCGGCATCACAGGCTTCCTTCACCGCGCCGTTAAGCGCGGTCGGCGAAGCGGCGTTGATGACGATGGCGTCATAACCCTGCAGGATGAGGTTCTGGATCTGGGCTGCCTGTTCGGTCGCCTGGTTTTCGGCGGTCGTGAAGGCGTCGGCGGCGGCCACCTGTTTGTCGGCCACGGCCTGCTTGGTGATCTTGTCCCAGCTGGTCAGCATCGCCTGACGCCAGGAATTGCCTGCGTAATTGTTTGAGAGCGCGATTTTTTTGGCCGACGTATCGGCGTGAGCGGTGATCGGCAGAGCTGCGCATGCGACAGCGGCCGATGCCAGAAGCATCTTTCTGAAAGCCATTGATTTCCTCCCTGGTGGCTTGCCCTTTCGGGGTCCGGAACCCTCACCTGCCGCAAATCTCCTCGGCGGCAGACGAAATCCCGTTGCACTGGAGCTCCGTTCCCCAGTACAAGCGAGAATGACCAAGAAGATTTGGCTTGTATAGGCGGATCACGGCAATCTTCCTGCGGTTTTCCGCAGAAAGCATGCGGGAACCCGCAGGACGAAACGGCATTGCCGGGCGCAGAATGAATGATGCGGCGTTCTGATGTGTTTAAAACTGCGCCGCCTGATGTCGATTAGGCAGGCGCTTGGGAGGGCGTCCGCACATGCTGGATACGCCGAAAAGCGCTCTTTTCCACCACTATATGGGTATTGCGCGGCTGCTCGCCGGGCAGCTGGAATTTAATGCCATCATTCAGGCTGTCGCCACCGAGATCAGCCATATCATCCCGCATGATCATATGGATGTCTGCATCAAGCAGTTGGATGACAAATATCACATTGCCTATGAGAGCGGGCTCGTCAGCGCCTGGAGCCGGCAGCCGCCGGCCCTTCTGACCGGAAGCCCGATCCGCTCGTTGCTGTCAGGCGCCGTGGAACACCTGCTGAGCGGTGATGCCTGTTCCGATCCGCGCTTTCATTTCGAAGGTGCTTTTTCGAGCCCCATCATCGAGCTTAATCTGCATAGCCGCCTGCATGTGCCGATGAAGGTGCATGGCGACATTATCGGCGCGCTCAGTTGTTCCTCGCACCAGTCGAATGCCTATACGATGGAGGATGTGGCGAATGCCCGCGCGGTCGCCGATATGCTGGCGCCCTATTTCTATGCCATCCGCGCCGCCGAACAGGCCAAACGCTCAGCCATCGAGGAGGCGCGCGCCAATGCCCGCGAAGAAGGTCTGCGCCTCGGCGCGCTGCAATTGACGGAGGCGCTGGAGGCCGAGCGGCAGCGCATCGGCATGGACCTGCATGATCAGACGCTGGCAGATCTGACACGGCTTGCGCGGCGTATCGAGCGCATGAGCCATTCCGCCGATGTTTCCGGCGAGATGCTGGAACCGGTGGTGCGCAGCCTGCAGCATTGCATGCAGGACCTGCGCGAAATCATCGAGGAGGCAAAACCCTCGATCCTGCAATTGTTCGGCGTCGTTGAGGCCATCGAGACCTATGTGGACCGCTCCGTGCGCGACAGCGGCTCAGTTATAGAGTGGTCTGTAACGGATGAGACGGACGGGCTGGTGGAAAGGCTCGACAAGACGGTGGCCATCTCGCTGTTCCGCATCGTGCAGGAGGCGGTGAATAACGCCATTCGTCATGCCCAGCCGGAAACCATTGCCGTGAACCTCACCGCCGTCGATGGCGGGCTCAGGGTGACAGTCAGTGATGACGGCAATGGCGGCGGTGATGGCGCTGCTTCCGGCGGTCTCGGCATCGGCAACATGAAGACACGGGCGCGGCTGATCTCGGCGAGATTCGATATCGGCGGCAATCGCAACGGGGCGGGTACATGCATCACCGTGATCCTGCCAGAAGACGCTTTCGATCATCGAGAGGATGTGTGACATGGACGTGCTGATCGTCGAGGACGATGCGCTGCACCGCGCCTATCTGAATGAGGCGGTCAGAGCTGCCCTGCCGGAATGCGACAAGGTATTGGAGGCGGCCAACGGCAGAACCGGCGAAAAACTCGCGAGGGAAAACCGGGCAGCCCACATCGTCATGGATTTGCAGATGAACGAGCGCAACGGCATCGAGGCGGCGCGCACCATCTGGAAGGAGCGGCCGGACACCCGCATCCTGTTCTGGTCGAACTATTCGGATGAGGCCTATGTGCGCGGTGTGTCCCGTATCGTGCCGGAAGGGGCCGCCTATGGTTACGTGCTGAAATCCGCCTCTGATGACCGCCTGAGGCTGGCGCTGCGCAGCATCTTCATCGAGGCGCAATGCGTGATCGACCGGGAAGTTCGCGGGTTGCAGGAAAAGAGCCTCGGCAAGGCGCATGGTTTTACCGATTCCGAATATGAAATTCTCGTGGATGTCGCGCTGGGCCTCACAGACAAGGCGATTGCGCGCCGCCGCAACCTGTCGCTGCGCAGCGTGCAGAACCGGTTGCAGAGCCTTTACGAGAAACTGAACGTGCATCAGGCGGCTGGCGACGACGAAGCGGAAGGGCGGTATAATCTCCGAACCCGCGCCGTGACCGTGGCTTTCCTGCGCAAACTCCTGAATTACAGCGCTCTCGAAAGGGCGGAGCGAGAGCTGGCGGAGTGGGCAACAAGCCGCTGACCGCTAGAACACATCCGCTCTAAACGGAAGCGGCGGATGTGCTCTATCTTTTTGTTTTATCGCATTATCCGGACGTAAAACCGCGACGCACTTTTACTGGAAATGCTCTAAGGCAGGAAGGCCAGCAGCCGTCTTTCATCGGCCCTGAGGCCGGAGACGGGTTTTGCACCGACCTTCAGGATGCGACCGAGTTTTTTCCGGGCTTTTTCTTCTGTGGCGATATCGAGAACGGCCGGGTGCACATAGCTCTTGCGGCAGATGGCGGGCGTGTTGGAAAGCTCTGATGCCGCGGCCTGGCACATGCCCTTTATGCTCGGTTTTTCACCAGCCGCGACGTGTTCCATCGCGTTGCAAAAGGCCGCCAGCGTTCCGCCCCAGGTGCGGAAGGTCTTGGCCGAAATGCCCTGACCGCCAATGCCTGAGAGGTAGGCGTTGAGATCGCTGGAATCGACGGAATGCACCCGGTTTTCGCTGTCCTGCCAGACAAAGAGTTCCTTGCCGGGCAGGTCGGCGATTTCCTCGAGGATTTTCTGAAGGCGCGGGTGGCGCAACTGCCGTTTCACTTTCTGCCCGCCCTTGGCGGCAAAACGCAGTTCGATGGTTTCACCGAAGGACACATGGCGCTTGAGCAGGGTCGTCGCGCCATAGGTGCCGTTGGTTTCAAGATAGGAGCGATTGCCGACGCGCAGATAGGCGGCGTCAAGAAGGAGAGTGAGTGCCGCAAGCGTCATCTCCTGCCCATGGTCCTGCTTCCCAATATCCGCCATCGCGCGGCGACGTATGGCCGGCAGCGCCTTACCGAAGCTCTTGAGCTGGAAGAATTTCGTCTCACCTCTGAGCGCATGCCAGTCGGGATGATAGCGATATTGTTTTCGCCCGCGCGCATCAAAGCCGGTGGCCTGTAGATGGCCCGCCGGGTCGATGCAGATCCATACGTCTCTATAGGCGGGCGGCACGCCGAGCGATTTGATACGCTTCAGTTCGACGCTATCGGAGAGGAGATCGCCGCCCGGTAGCCGGTAACAGAAACCGCGCCCGCGCTTTTCACGGGCAATCCCCGGCTCCTGGTCATTGACATAGGCAAGCCCGATTTTGGCAAGAAGGCGAGTCGGCGGTTGTGGCATTGTTTTTCCCGGCAGGTTTCACGCTGCGGCAAACGAAAAACAGGCCGCCTTCGTTCCGGCAGCCTGTCGTTCCGATCACGAGTTTTCTCAACCGGCCTTGGCGATCCGCAGAATCTGCGAGTTTCCACCACCACGCTCTTCCGTCACGGCGTAGACCGCGCCATCCGGCCCGATCTTGACGTCGCGGATACGCGCTTCAAGCGGCAGGCGGCTTTCGGTCGCGACCTTGTCGCCGTCGATATGCAGGATAACGAGACCCTGACTTACCAGGCCACCGACAATGAAGGCGCCCTTCCATTCGGGAATCTGGTCGCCGTCATAATAGGCCATGCCGGAGGGGCCGATGACCGGGTCCCAATAATAGACCGGTTGCTCCATGCCTTCCTTGGCGGTGGCACCCTCACCGACGGACCGGCCGCTATATTCGACGCCATAGGTGATGACCGGCCAACCATAATTCAGTCCCGCTTTCGGCAGGTTCAGCTCATCGCCGCCCTTGGGGCCATGTTCTACGGTCCAGAGCCTGTCCTGACCATCCAGTGCCGCCGCCTGCATGTTGCGGTGACCGTAACTCCAGATTTCGGGAAGCGCATTCTGCTGACCGGCAAAGGGGTTGCCCTCAAGCGCCTTGCCTTCGGTATCGATGCGGAAAACCTTGCCGAGACCGCTCGATAGATCCTGCGCCTGCACGCGCGGCTTTGCGTCCGAACGTTCACCGACGGTGACGTAAAGCTCGTTGTTCGGACCGAAAACGAGGCGGGAGCCGAAATGTTTGTCGCCGTCATAGGTCGGCATCTGGCGGAAAATCACTGCAACATCTTCAAGTTTCGCCGCGCCGCCCTCTTCGGTCAATTTTGCGGAGGCCACGGAGGTGCCGTTGCCGCCGTCACGCGGTTCGGAGAAGGAGAAGAATATCTTGCGCGATGTCTCGAAATCCGGCGCCAGCGCGATGTCGAGAAGACCGCCCTGTCCGTCTGAGGCGACCTCAGGCACGCCTTCTATCGCCGGGCTGGCCTTGCCGTCGGCGACGATATGCATGGCGCCCTCTTTGGCAGCGACGATCATCCGGCCATCGGGCAGGAATTCCATGGACCACAGATGTGGCAGGCCCTCGGCGACAACGGTTTTTTCAACGTTTGGCTGGGTGGCAGCCTGCGGCGCCCGGGTCTGGCCCTCAAAAGCCGGTTTCTGATCCGGCGCATTCGGCCGTTTGGTTTCGGCAGCCGGAGCGGTCTGGGCGTGGGCGGCGCCGGCAAGCGGCACGGCGAGCAGCGCGCACAGGATCGTCGAACTCAGAAATCGGTTTTTGTGGAACATGGGTCTCCCTTCCATCGTTAAGGTCACGCAGGAAACCATTTGGTGAGAATTTCGTTTCCTTCGAGAGTTTCAAGAAAACTTGATCATTGCGTGTGCAGACGCCACGCTCTTTTCTCATCCATGCGAATTCATAGGGAACCGCGAGGCGTGGGCGACGTTTGGACTCTGTTATACGGAGGGTGCCATGCAGATCATCGACAACAAGACGATAGACGGAAACAGACCGAAGCCGATCCTCAACGTCGCGGAATTCTGCCGCCGTTACCGGCTGGACAAGGCCGAGGAAGTCAGGCTCAGAAAGCTGTTTGGCGAGTTCGCTTCGCGGCACGAGCTTTTGATGAATGCACAGCGCAGGCCAAACTTCCGCTGATCATTCCTGCTGGTCGAGAGAGTTCCCGAAGATCATGAAGACATCATAGCGCGTATTCTTGCCGATGATCTGGTGTGAGGGCTTGCGAATGCCCGGCATCGGATCGGCGCGCAGCGGCCATTTCAGCACCACCCGCTTTGTTGCATGGGCAAGCGCCACCTCCATCAGCTCCACCTGATCCGGATCGGAGCCCACTAGTTCCCTCAGCACCCGCATTTCTTTTTTCACCAGCGCCGTATTGTGGCGGGGCGGATGCATGGGGTCGATGACCACCACCTCGGGTGAAAGCTCTTTCAGCAATTGACGGGAATCACCCTGCAGCAGCGTCATGCGCGACGCCGCCTCGGCATAGGCGCCGCCCGCTTCCAGGGCGCGGCTGATACCATCAGCGAGATGAGCATGCATGCCAGGCGAACGTTCGATAAGGGTGACCTCGGCTCCCAACGATGCGAGCAGGAAGGCATCCCGCCCCAGCCCGGCCGTTGCATCGACGATTTTCGGCGTGCGGCCTTTAGTGAAACCGGCGGCTTTCGGCAGGGCCTGTCCGCGCCCTTCGCCGGAGCGGAAACGGTGGCCAACCGCACCGCCAACAAAATCCACCACGAAACTTTCGTTTTGTTCCTTCATCTGCGACCTCAGAACGGGCAGGGCACGGTATAGGTGACGTCACGGCCATCCGGATGGCGGAAGCCAACCTCTTGCGCATGCAGCATCAGGCGCGGCGCGGCGGTAAGTGCTTCACCTTCGGCATAAAATTCATCGCCGAGAATGGGGTGGCCTAGCGCCTTCATATGCACACGCAATTGGTGGGTGCGGCCGGTAAGGGGCGTAAGCGCCAGCCTCGTCGCGGGAAGCGGCAATCGCTCCAGGACGCGCCAAAGGCTTTGCGCCGGCTTGCCATTTTCATGGTCCACCCGGTGGCGGGGCTTGTTGTCGGGGTCGATCGCCAGCGGCAGGTCCACTTCGCCTTCTTCGCCCGCCACCGTGCCCCAGACGATGGCCACATAGGATTTGCGCGTTTCACGCTTCTCGAACTGGGCTGCGATTGCCGCATGCGCCTTGCGGTTGAGCGACATCAGCACGATGCCTGACGTGTCCTTGTCCAGCCGGTTGATCATCAGCGCTTTCGGAAACTGCTTCTGCACCCGCGTCATCAGGCTGTCGGAAAGCGCCGGATCGCGCCCCGGCACGGACAGAAGCCCGCTCGGCTTGTCCAGAACCAGCAGGTCGTCATCGCGGTGCACGATGGTGAGCCAGGGGTCGAGCGGCGGATAGTAGATGGGGTTGGAAAGCTTAAGTGACATATCGCTTCCTTAGCACGAATTGCGCATTCGGACAGTCGCTGGAAAATGCGCTAGTCCGGAATATGCAGATTGACGCGCCCGCTGGTCAGGTCGCTCAGAAGCCGGGTCAGCCGTTCGGCTTCTTCGGCCGGAACGGAGAGCAGCATATCCGCGCCGGTGCCGGTGAATTCCTCTCTCTCCAGCCGCAGGTTCGGCGTGGCAGAGAGCCGCGATTTCACCAGCGCCAGATCGGAAAAGGGGCAGCTCAAGGTCGCGCTGACATAGGCGATGACGGGTGAAGTCTCGCCGAGCCGGAGGCAGGCCGCCGCCGTGCCGCCATAGGCGCGCATCAGCCCGCCGCTGCCGAGCAGGATGCCGCCGAACCAGCGGATGACGAGAACCGCGACATTATCCAGCGCCTGACCGTCTATCGCCTGAAGGATCGGTTTTCCCGCCGTGCCGGAAGGCTCGCCATCGTCGCTGAAACGATATGTCTGACCCGTTCGCCAGGCCCAGCAATTATGGTTGGCATCGGGGTCCGAATGCACTGCCAGAAAGTTCTTCGCATCCTCCTCGCCGGTTACCGGTGCGGCAAAGGCGATGAAGCGGCTTTTTTTGATATCCTGCGAAAAGGTAACGGGGCGGTCGAGCGTGAACATCCGCGTTCAATATCGCATATATTCGCACCCGGAAATCGGTATAAGGCTCTCAATGGCAAAGATGGCTAAGGAGAGGGTTTTGAGCGAGGCGAGGCAGGTCGCGATTATCGGCGGCGGGCCGGCGGGGCTGATGGCAGCCGAGATGCTCTCGGCCGCGGGCCATGCCGTGACGGTGTTCGAGGCTATGCCGACCGTGGCGCGCAAATTACTGATGGCCGGAAAATCCGGTCTCAACATCACTCATGCCGAAGATTACGACAGTTTCCGCCACCGTTTTGGCGAGGCGGAACCGAGACTGCGCGCCGCCCTTGATAATTTCACGCCTGAGATGCTGCGCGACTGGGCTGAGCGGCTGGGGCAGGAAACCTTCGTCGGCACCTCCGGCCGGGTGTTTCCCAGGGTGATGAAGGCGTCGCCGCTGTTGCGCGCCTGGCTTGCGCGACTGGAAGCGCAGGGCGTCACCATCCGGACACGACATCGCTGGACGGGTTTTTCCGGCGACCAGCTGGTGTTTGCAACGCCTGACGGCGAAGTCACCATCAAGGCCGATGGCGTGTTGCTGGCACTCGGCGGCGCGAGCTGGCCACGGCTCGGCTCCGATGCCGCGTGGGTGCCAGTGCTGGCGCAGAAGGGTGTGGGAGTTTCCCCGTTCCGCCCCGCCAATTGCGGTTTCGACGTCGATTGGAGCGATATTTTCCGGGAGCGTTTTGCTGGCGAGGCCGTCAAATCCACGGTGACGATTTCTCCGGCCGGAGCCTTTCAGGGCGAGTTCGTGATCACGAAACATGGCATCGAGGGCAGCGTGGTCTATGCCCATTCCGCCGCACTGCGCGACCGGCTGGAACAGGCAGGCGGCGCGGCGCTCGCGGTTGATCTTGCGCCCGGACGCACGGTGGAACGGCTCTGCCGCGATCTGGAAAAGCTCGGCCGGAAGGAGAGTTTCGCAAACCGCATGCGTAAGGCCGCCGGTCTCTCCGCCGTCAAGGTCGGGCTGCTGCGGGAAATCTTCCCTGATATTGCGGCCATGCCGGATGGTTTCGTCGCAGCGAGACTGAAACACCTGGAGATACCGCTCCTGCGGCCGCGGCCGATTGCCGAGGCGATTTCGGCAGCGGGCGGCGTCGCGTGGAGCGGTGTTGACGAGAACTACATGCTGGAAAGCATCCCCGGCATATTCGTTGCCGGGGAAATGCTGGACTGGGAGGCACCAACCGGCGGTTATCTCCTGACCGCCTGTTTCGCCACCGGCAAGGCGGCGGCGAAGGGTTTGGCCGGGTGGCTTGAAAGTTCAGCCTGACAGCCGTTCCGCCATGCCGCCTTCCTCGCCACGCGCGGTCCTGACGAGGCAGTGCATGATGGCGTCGGTGGTGACAGTGCCGAGCACCTTGCCATTTTCTCCTGCGACCGTGGCGCTGCTGACATTTTCCCGCACGAGCGCCCGCAGGCCTTCCTCGACCGTCATATCCGCGTCGAGCTGAAGGCGGGACTGGCCGGAAAATTCCGGCTGCACGATGGCGCCGAGGCGAATGACCCTGCCGCGATTGACCTCTTCCACGAAGGCCTCGATATAGCTGTCGGCTGGTGACATCACGATCTCGGCGGCCGTGCCCTGCTGGATGATCTCGCCGTCACGCAGGATGGCGATCTTGTCGCCAAGCCGCAGCGCCTCGTCGAGATCGTGGGTGATGAAGACCACGGTCTTCTTCAACTCCTTCTGCAATTCCAGCAGCACCGTCTGCATGTCGACACGGATCAGTGGATCGAGTGCGGAATAGGCCTCGTCCATCAACAGGATTTCGGCATTGTTGGTGAGCGCGCGGGCGAGGCCGACACGCTGCTGCATGCCGCCGGAAAGCTGGTTGGGATAATGGTTGGAAAAACCCTCGAGCCCCACGCGCCTGATCCAGACTTCGGCCCGCTCCTCGCGTTCGCGTTTGTCGATACCCTGCACCTCAAGGCCGTAGACGACATTCTGCAGCACGTTGCGATGCGGCAGCAGGCCGAATTTCTGGAATACCATCGCCGTCTTGTGGCGGCGAAATTCCAGAAGATCCGCTTCGTTGAGGCGACAGACATCGGTGCCGCCATAGAGGATTTCGCCAGCGGTCGGGTCAATCAGCCGATTGACGTGGCGGATCAGCGTCGATTTGCCCGAGCCGGAAAGGCCCATGATCACGGTGATCTGCCCGCCCGGCATGGTGATGTTGATGTCACGCAGGCCAAGCACATGGCCATGCGTGGTGTTGAGCTCAGCCTTGGACATGCCGGCCTTCACGGCTTCGACATGATTTGCCGCCTTGGAGCCGAAAATCTTGTAGAGGCTGCGAATTTCGATCGATTGACTAGCCATGCGCCACTTCCCGGTGTTTTTGCAGACGAAGGCCATAGGCCTGGCTGATGCGGTCGAAGATGATGGCGATGCCGACGATGGCAAGCCCGTTGAACACGCCGAGCGTGAAATACTGGTTGGCGATGGCCTTCAGCACCGGCTGGCCAAGACCCTGCACGCCGATCATGGAGGCGATGACGACCATGGCGAGGGCCATCATGATGGTCTGGTTGATACCGGCCATGATGGTGGGGAGTGCGAGCGGCAGCTGCACCTTGAACAGTTTCTGGCGCTTCGAGGATCCGAAAGCGTCGGCCGCCTCCAGCACGTCGTGGTCGACCATGCGGATACCGAGATTGGTCAGCCGGATCATGGGCGGAATGGCGTAGATGATGACGGCGATGACGCCAGGCACGCGGCCGATGCCCAACAGCATGACGACGGGAATGAGATAAACGAAGCTCGGCATCGTCTGCATCACGTCGAGGACGGGATTAACCACGTTCTGCAGGCGGTTCGATCGCGCCATGGCGATGCCGATCGGCAATCCGATGACGATGGACATGACCGCGCAGACGAAGATCATCGAGACCGTCTTCATCGTGTCTTCCCACATGCCGAACCAGCCGATGGCGAAGAGAATGCCGCAACACAGTGAAACGATGGTAGCGCTGCGGCTGGCAAACCAGGCGAGCGCGCCGACAATAAGAATAACGACCGGCCAGGGTGCGCCGATCAAAAGCCTTTCCGCCCAGATGAGAAAGCTCTGCAGGGGGGTGAACAGCCCCTCAATCGCGCCGCCATAGGTTCGGGTGAAGCCCCGGAATCCCTCGTCGATGACTTTTTTCAGCGCGCGCAGAGCATCGTCATTCATGGTCGGAAATTTGAAAAGCCATTCCATATCCTGTTCTCCATGAAGAACCGGAGGCGGGGATCTATATCCTCCGTACTCCGGGAGTAAAATCGCCAGAGCGCCGCGCGTCCTTGAGGACACAGGGCGGAACACTCTGTTGAACCGGCGCATCATCGCCCGGAAGCCGTCAGGCATTCCGGAGCGGATGCGGCGCGGCGTCGCCATTGACGAACGCCGGTCGCCGGGCAGATATGTGAGGACGCGCTTTTAAAGGGCGGCCTTGACCTTTTCCGCAACTTCAGGAGAGACCCAGCCCTTCCAAAGGGCTTCGTTTTCCTTCAGGAATTGCTTGGCGCCGTCTTCACCGGTTGCCTGGTTGTCGGTCATCCAGGCGATCAACTTGTTGACGGTGGCGTTGGTCCAGGCGCGCTTGTTGAGATAGTCCATGGCCGGGCCGGCACGGTCGGCAAAGCTCTTGCTGACGAGCGTCTGCACGTCATCCACTTGCCATGCGTTTGGCTTCGGGTCCGGACAATCGGCAACCGAGGTGCAGCGTTTCCATTCGGCCGAATCATATTCGGTGCCGAAACCGAGCTTCACCATCTCATACTTGCCGAGCAACGACGTGGGGGCCCAATAATAACCGACCCATGGCTGCTTGGCTTCGTAAGCCTTGGCGATGGAACCGTCGAGGCCTGCGGCCGAGCCTGTATCGACCAGGGTGAAGCCCGCCTTTTCACCGCCGAAAGCCTTGAAGAGCTGTGCGGTGACAACAGTGCCGCCCCAGCCCTGCGGGCCGTTGAACACGGCGCCCTTGGACTTGTCTTCCGGCGCGGGGAACAGTTCGGGGTGTTTGAAAAGGTCAGGAATGGTCTTGAGATCGGGATTGGCATCGGCGAGATATTTCGGAATCCACCAGCCCTGGACGGCGCCGTCCGACAGGATCTTGGCGGCCGCGACGACCTTGCCGCCTTCCAGTCCGTGCTTGACGATTTCCGGCTGCAGGCTGACCCAGGCCTCGGGGGCGATATCCGGCTGGCCTTTTTCGGCCATGGAGGTCAATGTCGGCACGGTGTCGCCGGTCACGATTTCGGCGGAGCAACCATAGCCTTTTTCAAGAATGAACTTATCGAGATTGGCGGCGACTTCGGCGGATTGCCAGTTCATGCTGGCGATCGTCACGTTTCCGCAGTCGGCGGCATAGGCCGCGCCGCCTGAAAAGGCGAAGCCGGCAGAAAGAATTGTGGCACCCAAAAGTATTTTCATTTTTGTTCCCTCTGGTCGCGGTGTGGCGAAGACCCGGGCGCTGACGGCACCGCGACCGCCAGCACCCTTATTGAGGCTTAATAATTCCTTTGTGGCCATTCCGTTTGCGGCAGTTTCTGGCGTATTGAGGATGGCAATCGTCAAGCAAAGCCGCTTGTGAAGGGTTTTATTAGTGAAATTTTCGGTGCGAAGGCTCTGAATTTTCACGTTCTTTAGCGGTTGCGACACGAAATTTGTGACGCGGTGGAACTTTTTCGATTTTTTGAAAAACCTCTGGAACAATAAGCGGAAGTTTCTGTTTTCTTGGACTTTTCTCTCGTCGTGTATTACGGGAGGTTTCCTCTCGATTTGTGGTGATGTTGAATGACCAATCTTCGTGCTGCCCCGGTATGGCCGATCGGTGGCGGTGAAACGGGTGAGCTTGTGCGCCGCTTCGACTGGTCGAAGACATCGCTCGGTCCTATTTGCGACTGGCCGCAAAATCTGAGGCAGAAGGCCAATTCCGTCGTCAACTCTCCTATTCCGCAGGTGCTGATGTGGGGGAGCGATCATGTGATGATCTACAATGACGGTTATGCCGAGATCGCCGGCAATTATCACCCGCGGGCACTTGGCGGAACAGTGCCCGGCATCTGGCCGGAAATATGGGACTGGAACAGCCGCATCCTGGAAGCCGGTTTCCGCGGCGAGGTGATGGCCTATCGCGACCAGCCAATGACGCTCATGCGACATGGCGTGCCGGAAGAGGTGATCTTCGATCTGTTCTACACGCCGATCTATAACGAGGGCGGCACGGTGGACGGCGTTTTATGCACCGTGCTTGAAAATACCGATAAGGTGAGGGCGCTGGAGGCGCTTGAGCAGAGCCGCATGGAGCTTAGCCGGCTGACGAATGCCCTGCCTATTCTGGTCGGATATGTCGATCGTGACTACGTCTATAGATTCGCCAATGACGGCTATCTGGAATGGTTCGGACGACGTGCCGAGGAGGTGATCGGCCGCAGCGTGCCCGACATCGTCGGCGCGGCGTTTTTCGAAGCCCGCAGGACCTATCTCGACCGGGCGCTTGCTGGTGAGAAGATCGTTTCCGACACGGTGATCCGCAGGCCGGACGGCAGCCTGCGCGCCGCCGAAATCAGCTATGTGCCGCGCTATATTTCGGATGGCTCCATCGATGGCATCTATGTGCTGATCATCGACATCGAGGAACGCAAGCGCTCGGAGCAGGAAATCCTCATCAGCAACAACCGTTTCCGCGCAGCGGTGGAGGCGGTGCATGGCGTGTTGTGGACCAACAGCGCCGATGGCAGGATGCGGGGCGAGCAGCCCGCCTGGACCGCCATGACCGGACAAACCCCTGAAGAATATCAGGATTTTGGCTGGGCGGACGCGGTTCACCCGGAAGACAGGCAGGGGTCTGTTGACAGCTGGAACAGGGCGGTCGCGGAAAAGTCGACCTACCTCTGGGAACATCGGGTGCGCCGCCATGACGGCGTCTACCGCACTTTTTCGATCCGCGGCGTGCCGATTTTCGACAAGGACGGCGCCATTGCCGAATGGGTCGGGGTTCACACGGATATTACCGAGCAACGGCAGTCGGAAGACACCCTCAAGGAACATGCCAGCAATCTTGAGCGTGAGATTCGTCACCGCATCCGGGCGGAAGAGCAGCTTCGGCAATTGAACGAAGGCCTGGAAGCGCGTGTCGAGATGGAAATGGCGGAGCGCCGCCAGACCGAAAAGGCGTTGCAGCAGGCGCAGAAGATGGAATCCATCGGCCAGCTGACGGGCGGCGTGGCGCATGATTTCAACAATCTTCTGCAGGTGATCGCGGGCAATCTGCAATTGCTGTCTAAGGATGTGATCGGCAATGAACGCGCCGAAAGGCGGCTGGAAAATGCGCTTGCCGGTGTCCATCGTGGTGCAAAGCTCGCCAGCCAGCTGCTGGCCTTCGGCCGCCGACAGGCGCTGGAGCCGCGCGTCATTAATATCGCCCGTTTCGTGACCGGCATGGATGATCTTTTGCGCCGTTCGCTCGGCGAGGGGATAGAGGTGGAGGTCATTACGTCAGGTGGTCTCTGGAACACCTATGCCGATCCCAACCAGGTGGAGAATGCGCTGCTCAACCTCGCCATCAATGCGCGCGACGCCATGGAGGGGCACGGCAAGCTGACCATCGAAGTTGGCAATGCGGTTCTCGATCGTGATTATGCCCGCAAGCATTCCGAGGTTTCGGCGGGGCAATATGTGATGCTCGCTGTCACCGATACGGGATCGGGCATGTCGCCGGAGATCCTCGAAAAGGTCTTCGAACCGTTCTTCTCGACAAAACCGGAGGGCAAGGGCACCGGTCTCGGTCTTTCGATGGTCTATGGTTTCGCGAAACAATCGAGCGGCCACGTCAACATCTATAGCGAGGTGGGGCAGGGCACGACGGTGAAGATGTATCTGCCGCGCTCCGCTGCCGATGAGGACAGGGAAGTGGTGATGCCGACCGGTCCCGTCGAGGGCGGAACGGAAACCATTCTCGTGGTGGAGGATGACGAGGAGGTGCGCAACACCGTCGTTGAGACGCTTGGTGACCTCGGTTACCGGGTGCTGACCGCCCGTGATGCGCAGGCCGGCCTGACGGTGGTGGAAAGCGGCATTCCGATCGATGTCATCTTCACCGACGTGGTGATGCCCGGGTCTTTGAAAAGCCGGGAAATGGCGCGCCGCGCGCAGGAGCGGCTGCCCAATCTCGCCGTTCTCTTCACCTCCGGTTACACGGAAAACTCCATCGTGCACGGCGGCAAGCTGGATGCCGGGGTGGAACTTCTTTCCAAGCCCTATACACGCGAAGCACTGGCACGGCGCCTTCGCCATGTGATCGCCAATCGCAAGCAGGTATCGCTCTCGAGAGCACAACCGGCGGCCATGAACGGTTATTCCAAACCTTCCCAAACCGCGAGCGCGGTTGACGGCGAAAACAGGTCTATCCGCGTGCTGCTGGTCGAGGACGATGAGTTGATCCGGATGAATTCGACGGAAATGCTGTCGGATAGCGGTTTTGCCGTCGTCGAGGCGGGAAATGCCGCGCAGGCGCTGGAGGTGATCGAGGCGGACCCGATAGACGTTCTCGTTACCGATCTCGGCCTGCCCGACATGAAGGGCGGCGAACTGGCGGCGGAGGCCCTGCGCCGCAAGCCGGGGCTTGCAATCGTGTTTGCGACGGGTGACAGCCATCTGCCGGAAGGGGCGCCCGAAAGCGCGGTGCTGCTGACCAAGCCCTATGACGAGCAGCAGATCGTCGCGGCCGTCGAACGGGCTCATACGGCAAAGGCGACGGGGGCGGAATAGGCCGCCCGCCGTCTTGTCGCCGGCTCAGTAACCGCGGATCATGTCGACCGTGTCCGGTAGCCTGCCGGTCTCCCGCCAGATGCGGACGTTCCCCGCCACGATGCGGGCCGAACTCTCCCGGCTTGTCGGCGCGGAAATATGCGGCAGGACGGTGACTTTCGGGTGCCGCCAGAAGGACGAAGCCGTGGGCAGCGGCTCCTGTTCGAAGACATCGAGAACGGCGTGCGAAATCCGGCCGGAATCGAGAGCAGAGAGCAGGTCATCGGCGACAATGACGGCGCCACGGGCGAAATTGATGAGTGCGGCCCCCTGTTTCATCACGGCGAGACGTCCGGCGTCGAGAAGCCCGCGCGTCGCATCGGTGAGCGGCACGAGGCAGACGAGAATGTCGCTTTTTTCGAGCAATGTTTGCAGCCCGTCATCGCCGGTCAGTGTTTCCACACCCGCAATTGCCTTCTCCGAACGGCTCCAGCCACTGACGTTGAAACCGGCATGGGTGAGGCGCTCCGCTGCCGCCGTTCCGAGCGCCCCAAGGCCGAGCAGGCCGATGGTCATCTCGCCGGGGTGACGATAGTCCAGCTCCTGCCAGAGCGCCTTTTCTTGGTTCTTGCGATAGGCCGGCATGTCGCGCTGCAGATAATAGGTCCATGCCAGCACGGCTTCCGCCATCACGCGGGAAAGCTCGGGGTCCTTCAATCGAACGATGGGCGGAGCTTTCTCACCCAGTTCCAGCACCAGCCGCTCGACACCCGCCCACAGGCTGTGAATCCATGTGAGGCCCGGAAGTGCGGCAATATCGGCGGGATCGGGATTGGCGACGATGGCGAAATCCACCCGGCTTTTCTGTTCCGCGCTCAATTCGGAAAAGGAAAGGATGTCTTCTTCCGGCATGGCGGCGCACAGCGCCTGTTTCCAGACGGCTTCCGTTTCCGCATTCATCCGCGAAACAAACGCGATGGGTGATGGCATGAGATTGGTCCTGCTTGCGATTTGGCGTTACGCCATCAATGCGCATTTCGCCGGGCAATGCCATCGGTTTGTCGATCGTACCCTAGCAGAAAAAAGGCCCGGTTTTCACCGGGCCGTTTCATGATCAGGCATCTTCCTTCACGGGCGGCTTTGCGTCGCCGTAATAGGCCGAGAATTTCTCGTGATAATGCTCCGAACCGCCGGGGCCGGCATAACGCTGCAATTCCGTCATGTCGGTCTTGTTGAGCACGATGCCAAGCGTCTTGTTGGCGATCTGCGGTTCATTGGCCATCAGGTTCTGCACCATCTGGATCGGCGTTTTGCCCCATTCGGTCACGAAGACGAAGCCGTCCACCTGCGGCGCAAAAGCTTTGGCGTCGATCACGGGAACGACAGGCGCAAGGTCAACGATGATGTAATCGCAGGCTTCGCGAGCAGAATCGATGAATTTGCGCATGCCGGAGGAGGAGAGCAATTCACTCGAATGGGCGAACTGGTTGCTGGTGGAAACCGGCAGGATACCCATCTTGGTGCGCGTATCCACCTTCACCGCCTGCGTCCACGGAACTTCGTCGAGCACGACTTCGACGAGGCCGGCGGATTGGCGTGTCGTCAGCATGCGGCTGAGGCCGGGATTGCGGATATCGGCGTCCACGACAAGCGTGCGTTTGCCTGTCGAGGCGATCAGCCCGGCGAGGTTAAGTGCCACGACCGACTTGCCTTCGTTCGGCAGGCAGGAAATGACGCCGATAACCCGGCACTGGCGTTCCTGAATGACGACATCCGCCGTCAGCTTCACGTTGCGCAGCGTTTCGGCGAAACTGGAGCGCGGGCTGTCGACGGCAAGGCGCAGCATTTTCTGGAAGGAGACCTGCCCGCTTTCGTCAAGCGTAGCGTTCTCGCCCCCGGGGGTGGCGGCGCTATTGCCGGTTTTGGCATTTTCCACGCCTCTTTCGCCGATGAAGGGCAGGTAGCCCAGGAAACGCATGCGCAGATTGTCTCGCACATCGTTGCCGGTGTGGAAGAAGCGATCACGAAATTCCAGAAGTGCGGCGATACCGCCACCCAGCATTAGGCCGAGGATGACCGAAAGCGCCATGGTCATGGTCTTTTTCGGGCTGGAAGGTGATGTCGGCAGACCGGCTTCGGAAATGATGCGGGCCTTGGCGATCGGCAGCGACTGTTTCTGCGAAGCCTCCTCGAAACGACCGAGATAGGATTGGTAGAGGGTGCGCAACGCCGTTGCCCGCTGCTCGAGTTCGCGCAACTGCACCATGGTGATATTGGCTTCGGAATTGCGGCCAGCGACCTTGTCGATATTGTCCCGCAGCGACTGAACGCGAGAATTGGCAACATCAAACTCGTTCTTGAAGCTGCCGGTCAGCTGCTGCAATTCCTGGAAGATTTGCTGCGACAACTCTTTTTTCTCGGCGTCGAGTGCGGTCGCCTGCGGGTGGTCAGCGCCGAATTGCTGGACGATGCCGCGCTGCCGGTCGGAAATGGTGATGTAGCGCTTGCGCAAATCCTGAATGACCGAATTGTCGGTATCACGGGCCGAGACAACGGCATTGTCTACAGCCGTTTCCGGTCCACGGTCGATAATCGATTTATACTGGCTGTAGCGGGCAGATGCCGTGGCGGCATCCGCCTGCGCAGCAATCAGTTGGCCGTTAAGATCGGCAAGCTGGCTTTCCGACATGAGTTCGCCGCGTGAGGACACGATATTGTTGTCGGACCGGAACTTCTGGACTGCGAGCTCCGCCGCCTGGGCGCGCTGGTTGAGGTCGGTCATGCGCTCCTGCAACCATACGGAGGCGCGCTCGCTGGCGTCGAAATTGGCGTTCAGCTGTTCGGTAAGGTAGGCCTGCGCATAGGTCTTGGCGATCTGCGCGGCGAGTTGCCGGTCGGTCGAGCGGGTTGAGATGGCGATGACCGAGCTGCGGCCGACACGTTCCACCGCCAGCGACTGCTGCAGCACGGCGGCCGCCTTTTCGCGGCGTCCGGCGCGGATCGCGGCCTCGGAGACCGGTGGATCGCCCGGCAGGACGAGATCGAGGATGCCGCGCACGGAAGATTTGACGAGTTCGACCGGCGACATCGGCGGATTGACGATGGTGTCGTTCTCGTCGAGCTTGGCCTTGTCGACCACGGTCAGCGCCATTTCCTTGGATTTGAGGATTTCCACGGCGCTGGCGATGCGGTTATCGACGATCTGGGCGGCCGGCACCGGCGATTCCTCTTCCGCATAGCGGGACAGGCTTTCATCCAGGAGCACCTGCGTCATGGCGGTGTAGACGGGAGTTGCAAGCACCAGATAGAGGCCGGCGAGAACGACGGCGGCAATGACGGAGGCAGCAATGACATTGGCACGACGCACCACGGCGGCCCACAGGCGGTCGAGGTCGATGAACGTGTCGGAATCCTTGCCGGATTCCGGAAAACCAATATTGGATTTAAAGGTCTTGTGGTGCATGGACCTACCTTGTGAATTAAAAATGGTACGCGGGAAGCCGAGCATCGCTCGCCTTCCCGCCTCCCGTTATCGGTGCGCCGGCCGCCTCCCCGGTGGCGCGATGAACGTCAGGCCGCCTGGACGCGGCTTTCGTGGTTTGCAATCAGTTCCTTCACCGAAGCGAGGACCTGGGCCTCCATATCCGAACGCATCAGCGAGAAGGCGACGTTGGCGGCGATGAAGCCCTGCTTGCTGCCGCAATCAAAGGTGCGACCCGAATATTTCTGCGCGTGGAACGGCTGCTTTTCAGCAAGTCGCTTCATGCCATCGGTCAACTGAATCTCATTGCCCGCGCCGCGTTCCTGCCTGGCGAGAATATCGAAGATTTCCGGCTGCAGGATATAACGGCCATTCAGGTAATAATTCGAAGGCGCCTTGGACGGTTCCGGCTTCTCGACCATTTCAGTGACGGAAAAGCCGTGATTGACCTTTTGGCCGACGCCGACGACGCCATAGAATGAGACTTCTTCCGGCAGGCATTCCTCGACACCGAGAATATTGCCGCCGACTTCGTCGTAAAGCTCCATCAGTCCGGCAATGCAGCCGCGCGCACCATAGGACACCATATCAGGCAGAAGCAGGGCGAAAGGTTCCTTGCCCACCAGTTCACGCGCGCACCAGACGGCGTGGCCCAGACCGAGCGGCACCTGCTGGCGGGTGTAGCTGACGGTGCCGGCAACCGGCAGCATCTTTTCCAGCTGCAGCACCTGCACGGTCTTACCGGAGCGGGTGAGCGTGTTAATGAGTTCGGGTGCGCTGTCGAAATAGTCCTCGATGGCGGTCTTGTTGCGGCTGGTCACAAAAATAATGTGTTCAATGCCGGCCTGCATGGCCTCATCGACAGCATATTGCACGACCGGCCGGTCAACGATCGTCAGCATTTCCTTTGGCATCGCCTTGGTGGCGGGCAAAAACCGCGTGCCGTTGCCGGCTACCGGAATGACGGCTTTTCTGACAGTTCTGTTCAGGTCCATCGTGTTCTCCTTCATCAAGGTTTGATCTGTCCCCAGTCCCCGCGCAGAGGTCGTCCGCGCGCAAATTTCACGAAATCTGCCTTCTCACCCCTGTATTTTTGCCGCAGGCGCAAACATCGCGTCCCGCAGCCTCCTCAGCCGCACTGCAATGGGCATTCTTAAATGCCCCAGCACGGCGGGATCCCTGATCGTGGTCTTCAAGGCGCCGAGTACCGAGCGGCGCTTGATGTTTTCCACCAATGTCAAAAAATTATGCGCCAGCTGCAGGCTGCGGGCTCTCGCCTGCTGCGCATCCATGGCGGCGGGCAGCAATGTGTAATGGCTCAGGAACTCCTGATCCGCCCGCATCATTGCCTCGACGTGATGAAGTTCGAGCACACGCGAAATCGAGCCTTCGCGGATATTGTAGATATAACCCGGCTTCGGTTCGATGACGCAGAGACCGCCGGCCGCAAGCGCTGAGGCGAGCAGGATATAATCCTCGCCGATGCGGATATCCTCGCGGAAACGCAGTCCCTCGTTATTGAGGAAGTCGCGCCGGAACATCGGTTTCATATAGCCGAAGTTGAAGGTGGAGCGGAACAGGATGTTGGAGGAAATGAAGTCCTCAAGCGTGAGAACCGCTCGTTCCTCCAGAAATTCTTCGGGAAACATCGTCTCCATCGGCCTGCCGTCGGTGTAGACGACATCGAGATTGTCGACCGCGACGGCGGCATTGGCGGCTTCGGCCCGGCACATCATGCAGGCGGAGCGCTCCGGGCGGATGACATCGTCGGAATCAAGCACGGCAATCCAGCGTCCGGTCGCGGCTTCGATGCCGGCATTGCGCGCACCGCCCGGACCACGATTTTCTTCGAGTGCAAGCAGGCGGACACGGGAATCGATGGCGGCAATCGCCTCCACGAACGGGATGGTATCGTCAGCGGAACGGTCATCCACGACGATCACCTCCAGCGTTACACCCCGCTGGTCGAGCGCGCTTTGAACGGCGGCTTCGATCGTATCGGCGGCATTATAGGCGGCGATGACGAAGCTGATATCGGGTGGCGAGGCAAGATTTTCCATCAGGTCGCCTCCACTGCACCATATTGGCGGATTTCACGCACGCCGAAGGCGCCGCTCATTGAGCCCATATGCAACGCGCCACGCAGCGCATAACGATTGCGGCGTACGGCGTTGAAACCGTTCAGCGCGGCAAAGACGGCGCAATAAAGCGCCTTCGAACCGGCCCTCAGCACTTGCACCACGCGGCGTGCACCGGGCTTTTTCTCGGCCAGCACACGGCCATGGGTCTGGCCGGAACGGAAGCGGCGCTTTGCAAGCCACATGAAGCTTGCGCGATTTTCCGGAACCGGCTCCGATAGCACGGCATCTTCCGCAAAGACGATGCGGCCGCCGGCGGCGTGAAGATGCGAGAAGAAATGCGTGTCCTCGCCGCCGCTCTGGCCGAGCGCCAAGGCGAAGCGCCGGCCCTTCACCGCGGGCGCTTCCATCTTGAGAAGCGTGTTGCAGGTATAACCGGTGATGATCTCGCCATTCACCCAGACTGGAACGGTCGAGTGGAAATCACCGCGTTTCATCCAGCCCGGGGCATTGTCCCGGTACACCGCCGTCACGGGGCCTAGAACGGTTTCCGCACCGGTTTCTTCGGCCTTTTCGAGAAGGGCGGTGAGCCAATGTGGCGGGGCGGTTTCGTCATCATCGATGAAGGCGAGGTAATCCGCCTTGCATTCTGACAAGCAGGCATTGCGGGCAATCGAAATATTCGATTTCGGGCAATGCACATAGGTAATCTCGAAGGGGGCGGTTTCGCGCAGGCGATCGACGCTCGCCTTGGCACTCGGCTGCTCGTCATTATCGGCGACGATCAAGCGAATTTTCACGCCTTCCGGCACGTCCAGCTCGAAGAGTGACAGAAGTGTGGCAACCAGCGCCGGGCGTCTGTAGGTGCAGATGCCGATATCGACGGTTTTCGAATCATGCGGGAGGGTGACGGTGTTGTCGGTCATGAGACAGCCTTTCTTCCCCGGAATTTCAGGAGTTCCAGCCAGAAGCCGGTGGACCAGGCCAGATGCATCACCATCGCCGAGAAGGCGGCGAGGGGGCCGTATGGGTTTTTCTGACCTATTGCCATCCACAAGCCATAACCCACACATGCGGCGATCCAGAGGCCGAGCGGAATAAGCGCCGCCCAATGCACGAGCGACAGCAATGCAAGCACGAAGACCGGCAGCACGGCGAGCGGAATCATCTGGCGGATCTTCGGGATCGAGCGATGTTTCAACAGGTTCTTCGCGCGGCCGCGACCATAGGCGAGATATTGCCTGAAGAGCGGCATGACGCTGGCGCGCGGATAATAGGTCATGCGGGTCTTGTCGGTCATCCAGATGCGAAAACCGGATTTGCGCAGCCGGAAATCAAGCTCGGCATCCTCGTTATGGCTGAAGCTCTCGTCATAACCGCCGACCGCATCGAAGGCGGCAATCCGCATCAAGGCGTGGTGGCCGTGATCGATCCAGTGACCCTTGGCACCTTCGCGGTGCTTGGAACCGCCATTGCCGAGCTTGGAATTCTGGGCGATGGCCGTCGCCTTCTGAAACAGGCCGTGGCGACCGTATCCATGGCGACGACGACGGAATCCGCGCCGGTACGATCGGCATCCTCGATCAGCCGCTGGCAATAATCATCGGGATAATCGCCATGGGCGTCGATGCGAATGAGGTAGTCAAAATCCTCGCCAAAGGTCGCAACGGCAAGGTTGATGCCGGCGCTCTGAATGCGCTTCGGATTGGCAAGCAGCGTGACGCGGTCATCCGTCGCTGCGAAGGCGGAAACGATATTGCGGGTTCCATCCGTGCTGCCGCCATCGGCAACGACGATGCGGAAAAGACGCCCCTGCATCGCGCCGGTGAATTTGACAAGCAGCCCCTCGATCGTCTTTGCCTCATTGAGGCAGGGAATGACGATCAGCGTTCTGATGCCGGAATGACCAAGACCTTCCATGATTTGCCCCCTACGCACTACACGGGTGAAAACTGCGCTTCACGGGCATGGCCGGAAGCGGATTTGGAAAGCGAGGACAAGTGCTGCACCAGCTGACGGCAATCGTCGCGGTCCGTCAGCCATTGTTTCCTGTTGATTGCCGAGAGGGTGTTGAAGGCGCCCGCATAGGTTTGCGGCGTCATTTGGCCGAACAGGGCGGCGAGATCGTCCGGGCGTGCATGTGACAGGACAAAGCCGATGTCGCGTTTTTCGATGAAACGGGCGGTTTCCGTGCCGGCAAGCGCAATCGGCAGCGTGCCGTAAAGGCAGCCCTCATAAAGCCGGTTGGGCAGCAGCCAGCTCGAATTCTGGCCCTCCTCAAAAAAGTCGATCGCCCAGGTGAACTGCACCTCGTTGTAGATGGCGGCAAGATCCTCGGGGTTTTTGTATGGCCCGTGGAAATGCACATGCGGGGCGGCAGCCACGAAACCGTCGAAATCGGCAAATTCAGAATAGGCCGGCCGGCCGCGCAGGATGATCTCGACCCTGCCTTCCATGCGACGGGCAAAGTCGGCAAGGATTTCGAGCGATTTGCGGCAGCGAAGTGCGCCGAACCAGCCGATTTTCCAAGGCTCTCCGGGGGCCGGTGCGCGCGGTTGCGGCGTGGCGGCAAAGGTGGCGTCGAGCGCCAGCACCTTGTTTTCCTGCAGAAGGACGGGAAGGTTAAGGCCGGAGACGGGCTTGAAATAATGCTCCACGAAGGCCGGAGAACTCGTCACCAGCAGCTTAGCGTCGCGGGCGAAATAACGCTGCGCTGCATTCAGCATCTGACCGGGCTTGCCCTTGTTGAGAAGCAGGCGGTGAATGTCGAGACATTCGTAAACCAGCGCCGGCTCGCCGAAATAGATCGACATGGCCCGCTTTGCCAGCGCCAGCATTTCGAGGTTTCTGGCGAGAATGACGTCAGGGGCCGGAATGCCGCCCAATGTCTTGCCCAGAGAGAGGCTGGCTTTCGCAACCGCCGCCATGCGCTGCAGAAACTGTCCGTCGGCGGTTTCCCCGAGCACAACGGGAACGACACCCTCGATCTCCGCCAGCCGGTTCTGCCCGCGCCGGAAACCCGCCAGCGTGACCCGCGCCCCGCCCGCAAGTAGGGTCAGCACCCGCCGGCGAATGGCGGGGTCCGACAGATCATGCGCGAGATAAAGAACATGGGTCATACGGGGTTCCGGTTTTTAAAATCGGTTAGTTGAGGGCGCAGGCGATGGATTCCGGGAACTGGCACTTGTCGCCGAGCGCCGTGAAAGCGAAACGGTCGACGATCATCTGGGTTGCGCCGGTATAAGAAAACTTGCCCATCCAGTCCTTCAGCGTGTCCGTTCCCCACAGGCTGAAGAAAATCTTCTGGGCGTTTTGCGGGATTTTCGTCTCGTCCGTCACTTCATGGACGAGCTTGCCATTGACGTAATAACGCAGGCGTTGCGGCTCCCAGACGAAAGCGTAGTCGTTAAAACCGGCATCGGCTCCGCCTTCCACCGGCACCAGCTTCTCATTGCCGCCCTTGGCGGCAATATACTGGTTGAGCTGCACCTTGCCGGTATTCTTTCCCAGCACCTCGAAGTCGATTTCATCGTGCGGTTTCTTGTCTGTCGGGCCGATATAGGTGAAGAAGGCGGAGTTCAGGCCCGAGCCGGTAGCGGCCTTCATGCGGGCCTCATAGGTGCCGTAACGATAACGCCCCTTGGTCTGGATTTCTCCGCAGGCAAAGTTGCGCTCGCCGGCCTTGGCCTCCTCGAAACCGAGCGTCAGCTGGCCGTTTTCGACCGTCGCCAGCTTCTTCGACCAAGTGCAATTCTGATGTGCGCCGTTGTTCCAGCCGTCGGAAACATACCAGAAGCTTCTGTCCATCTGGTCGAAGTTCTCGATGAAGGACATGCCATTGCCTTCCTGCGCGTGGATCGGTGCTGCGAAAGCCGTGATCGAGAGGGCTGCGGCAAGAAAAATGCGTGTCTGAACGCGGGTGACAAATGTTGTCATTGGTTCACCTCTGTCGTTGCGAATAAAGCGTTTCGGATGTGGGCGGGCCGATGATGGAATTCCGTTTGTTCGCAACATCGGCTTTCGTCCTGCGTTTGCCGTTACGGCTTCCCGTCAGCACGCCATAGATGGCCGGCAGGTATTTGCGGGTCTGGGCGTTGCTGATCACCAGAATGACGAAGGCGGAAAGCGTCGCGCTGATATAGAAGGCGGGATAGAAGTCCGGGCCACCCTTGTTCCAAACCATCCACATGATGACAAGCAACGGGTAATGGGCACAGAATATCCAGAAGCTCAGGCTGCCGGTGTCGGCAAGCCGTTGGCCAAGCCGGCTGCGGATGAGGATCGAGGAAGAGACCCAGAAACCGAGCGCGCCGAAGACGGCGAGCAGATTGCGCGACATGTTGAGCCAGAAGGTAAATTCCGGGCCGGTGAAATAAAGGCCGGTCGCCAGCATGGCGGAGGCGGCGAAGGTCAGCGCCATGATCGGCAGGGCATAGGGATCGAGCGCCTTGACATCGACCCGGTGCAGCGCGAGCGCAATGCCGAGCGAAAAGCTGAAGAGGATGGATTTTTTCTGGACGATGAAGATTGTCAGGTCAGGCATCGCCGTAATGATGAGCAGGATCGCCAGTGTTGGCAGCGCGAAACGGCGCATCAGAAAGGCAAGCACCGGCGACAGCAGGATGCAGACGAAGAGATCGCGCAGGAAATACAGCGGCACATTCACCGGCAACTCTTCGAGCGCCGTTCCGTGGCTGATGATTTCACGCGGGCTGGCGTTCCAGAGATCGGGGAAATAACCCACACCGACATCGAACAACTGCACCAGCAGCACAACGGCAAACAGCGCACCATTCCACAGCAGGAAGGGTAAAAGCACGGTTTTAGACTTGGAACGGATCGTTGCCGGATAATCGAAACCGCTCATGCCGCGACGAAACAGCAGGTAACCGGATATCGCGCTGAGACAGGGGACGCCGATGCGGAACAGCGCATCGCCCAGGAAAACCCGCAGCCAGTCAAAGAACCCGTAGAGGCCGAGAAATGGGCTCGTTTCGGCATCGTGCGGCACATGCACGAACACGATCCCCGAGATCAACAATATGCGCATCAAATTGATACGGGAGGATAGGTTCTGATCGACAGTCACATCAGTCACCCCTATTTGGCGGCGTCTCCCCACGCCGCGTTGCAACCAGAGCGAACTTGCGCCCGCACTGGAAAGTCTGGTTTCGACTTTGGGATAAAATGTGGCGACGCGGGAAAAACACAAGCTTAGATTTTGCGGGTGAATGTCTGGCGTTTTAGCCATTTGCGGAGTCGTCAAAAGACAAACAGTTGAAATAAAATGATTTTTATACAATTTATCCGTCGTTAAAAATCTCTAAACTGTGTGGATTTGTCGTTTGTCGTGATGTTGCACTGCAAAAACAGCGGTGTCCGGCCTTGCTGCGGCGGACGGGCGCGCCGCGGCAAGGACCGGTTAACGGCGGAAATGAGGCGTACTTCCCGACGAAATTTCTAACCTTGGGTTGCGGTATCGCGCATGCGCCGTGATTTCACCATCCCAAGGATTTTTCCCAGCAGCGCCCTTTCGGTCAGCAGGATCAGGACGCCATAGATAACGCCACCCGCGGCGGCACCGACAAGGACCTGAAGGGTGGCGCTCGGAATATGACCCGAAAGGACGTGAAGCAGATAACGCACCGCAACGGCCATGATCAGCGCCGCGATCATCGGCCTGCTGCTGACATAGAGGCCGCGGAAAAACGGTGTATCGCTTGCCTTGAACACGGCCCAGGAATAGGCGACCAACGTCACCGCATTGACGATGCAGAGCCACACCATGGCGTCGATCAGCGTACCATAAAGGGCGGCAAGCCACACCGCAACCGTGGTGACGATGGCGCGGACCGTCGCGGACCAGAACAGCACGCGACCGTAACCAGCGCCTTTGAGATAGGGAATGAAGGTGCTGCAGGGGGTGAGAATGGCCTTGGAAAGGGCAAGAAGACCGAGAACCGGCCAGGCATAGGCCCAGTTCTGTCCGAAGATCACGAGCATGGCCGGCTCGGCCACGGCCCAGAGGCCGAACATCATCGGCGCGAGCAGCACGGTCAGCACCTGCGTGCTGAACATCAGGGCATCGCGGCGGCGCTGGGGATCGTCCATCATACGGCTGAAGGCCGGAAACAGAACGCCCATGACGGCGGATAGAACCACCTGATTGGGGATGCTGGCAAAGCGGTTGGAGGCGGAATAGGCGCCGGCATCGGCAAGACCGAGATGCCTGGCGATGACCACCATCGGCGACTGGAAGGTAACGAAATTAGCGATTTCCGAGCCCATCAGCCCGGAACTGAAGCCGAGAAGCGGCACCAGTCGGCGCGGTTTCATGACGAAACGCGGGCAATAGCGCGAGACGGCGTAAAGACCGACAAGCCGGATGAGGGCCGCGGCAAAAAGCTGGATGATAAGCGCCCAGACGCCGAAGCCGAGAAGCGCCAGAGCCACCGCCACCACCGCCGCAATGCTTTCCGAAGCCATGCTCCAGAGCGCGTCCTTGCTGAAGTTCATCCGCCGGGCCAAGAGCGAATAGGCGACATCGCCGGCCAGCTGCAATGGAATGAGGAAGGCCATGATGCGCAGCAGGTAGGCGCTTTCCACCGCGCCCAGCAGCCCGCCGAAAAATTCCGCGAAGATGTAGAGCACGGCGGCCATGGTGCAGGAGATCGCCAGATTGGCCCAGAAGACGGTATGGATCGTATCCATATCCTCTTCCTTCTCGACGATCAGCGCAGAGGTCAGTCCCGCGCCGGCAATCATGGTCAGGAACTGTACAACCGTTAGTCCTACCGCCACCACCCCGAATTCTTCCGGAGAGAGGAGACGTGCGAGGATGGGGACCGTGACAAACTTAAGCCCGAATGTCCCTGTTTTTGATAAAACGCTCCAGCCGACATTCGTGGTGATGGTCTTTACATTTGGCGCTGGGGGCATACAAGCATCCTGTTTCTGGAGGCCGGCGGGAGGAAGCCGGTTGGGAGTTGCCGATACCATCGGGGCCGCTTTTAGGATCGGGCCCGACACTTCTTGATCAACGCAAGGGGCGAAACAATGGCAAGATTTACTGTCGTCATTCCCTACTACCAAAAGCAGCACGGTGTCTTGGGACGTGCACTCGCATCGGTTTTTGCGCAGACTTACCAGGACTTCGATCTTGTCATCGTCGATGACGAATCGCCATACCCGATCGATCAGGAGCTTGCGGAAATTTCGCAGGAACAGAAAGACCGGATTATTGTCATTAAGCAGGCCAATGCCGGTCCGGGCGGTGCGCGCAACACGGGTCTCGACCATGTGCCTGATGGCACAGACTATGTCGCCTTTCTCGATTCCGACGATATGTGGACCCCCGATCATCTGCGCAATGCCGCCTTCGCGCTTAACACCTACGGCGGCGAGTGCTACTGGGCATCCATGCAGGCAAGTGACGAATTTTATTATCATTTCGCCATTTCCGAGCTGGAGAAGAATGAGGGTGCGGCACGGCTTTCCGAGAAACCGCTGGTGATCGAACTGCCGGATCTCGCCAGCGTCATGCTGCGCAACTGGAGCTTCCTGCATCTCTCCTGCATGGTGATCGGCCGTCCTCTTTTCGAGAAGATCCGCTTCGATCCAGCGCTCAGACTGGCGGCCGAAGATGTGCTGTTTTTCTGTGATTCCATCCTCGCATCGAAGCGCACGCTGCTGTGTGACGATGCCGGCGCGATGCGCGGAATGGGCGTCAATATCTTTCACAGCATCGACAATACCTCGCCGGAATTTCTGCGCCAGCAGTTCAATACCTGGGTGGCGCTCGATACGCTGGAGGGGCGTTTTTCACGCCGGCCGGCCGATGTGGCCTCGATTGCTTCCTATAAAAACACCGCCCGCAAACAGGCGCTGTGGAGCCAGGCCGGCAATCTGAAACGGCGCAGGGCACCTCAATTCGGGCTGCTGTTCAAATGGGCGATGCGTGATCCCGCACTGCTGCGTGCCGCTTTCGAGCTCGGTGCAGGAAAAATCGGCCGCTCAAGATGAGCGAATTCTCGCCCGCAAGAATTTATATGTTTTTTACCCAGGAGTGACCTCATGAAACCTTACCACTGGGAATCTCATCACGGCAATTTTGGTGACGATCTCAACCTGTGGCTGTGGGATTTTCTGCTCCCCGGCCTGCGCGATGTGCATGACGACGTCATGCTGGTCGGCGTCGGCACTGTCCTGAACGATGTTCTTTTGCCCGGAAAACAGCGCAAGCTGGTGATCGGCAGCGGTTATGGTTATGGCGCGGTGCCGGATATCAGCACCGAGTTCTGGGATATTCGCTGCGTGCGCGGCGAAAAAACCGCGGCCAAGCTGGGTCTCGCGCCCGAAAAGGGCATTGTCGATCCGGCCGTTATGGTCACCGAGATGCCGGACTTCAAAGGTCTGCCCAAGCTTTACAAGAAGACCTTCGTTCCCCATTGGGAATCGGCGGAATTCGGCATGTGGGAAACCGTGTGCGAACCGGCGGGCCTGACCTATCTCGACCCGCGCGGCGAGGCGAAGGCGGTCATTCGCGCCATCGCCCAGTCGGAATTCATCGTGGCCGAATCCATGCACGGCGCAATCCTTGCTGATGCCTTCCGCGTGCCGTGGGTCGCGGTCAGCACCTCGCCGTCGATCAACAGCTTCAAATGGAGCGACTGGGCCGGCAGCGTCGGTGTCGACTATCAGCCGCGTTATGTTCCGGTCTCCACCCGCGCCGAGGCCGCGAAAAAAGGCTCGCGTTTCTGGGGCATGAGTTTCCCCTCACCGTCAGCCCCAGTTGTCGCCGAGGCCGGTTCTGCCCAAGCGCATAAAAGCCCGGCGCATGAGGGTGACGTGCTGGTGCGGCCACAGGAAACGCAACCCCGGTCATTGCGCAAACTGGCCAAGCAGGTGCTGGCCGCGCCTTCCACGCTGGCACTCTGGCAGGCAAGCCGTGCGGAACCGCGCCTCAGCCCGGATGGCCGGCTGGAGGAGCGCAAGGAGCGTTTCGCCGCCGTTCTGGAAACGGTGAAGCGGGATTATCTTTGAGGGTGAAGGCCATAGACGCGGCAGAGAACTTTTTGCCGCCTTCGCGCTTGGGGATGCCGTTCTCTAACGTCTCTGTCGTCATTGCTCGCACTGCCGTTCATGCCAATTGCGCCGACGTCATCCTCGGGCTTGTCCCGAGGATCCGCAACGTTTCGATTTTCTGCAACGGGATTAGATCCTCGGCACAGGGCCGAGGATGACGGCAGAGAGTTTGGCGAGGTGGTCTTTCCCGCTCACGAAACCGGCGTGCCATCCAGCAGATAACGCACATCCCTGACCGGCGGCACTTTACGGAAGCGCGCAGTCTTGTCGCTCCAGATGCCGCGCGTGATGGCGGGCAGGGCGGGTAGCCGCGTCAGGGCGTGGCTCAGCGCGCCGCCCATGCCATTCTGCTTTTTTGCATCGAGAAAATGGCGAAGCTCGAACTTGGCGCGGATGTGTTTTTCATGTTCGCGCAAGATTGTCTTTTCCTCGGCCGAGAGCTGGCAGCCAGCCAGAATGGCGTTGTCCGCCTCGTATAAACGACGAAGATCTTCCGTGCGATGGCGGCCGCTCAGGGAGTTGCCGCGAACGATCGCGCCGTAACCGCAATGGCGGATGACCTTGTAACGCGCGCCGGCAGCAAGGGCCCGCACGTAAAGTTCGTAATCCTCGCCGAGCCGCAGGCCCTCGTCATAACGCAGCGCATGTTTGTCGAGAAAATCGCGACGTATCACGGGTTTCAAGAAGCCAGTTTCTCCGCGTTCCACACCGGGCCTGGAAATATTGCCTTCCACGAATTCCGTGAGCGACAGATACCGCGCCTGCGGTTCGAAGCGGGCCGGCTGCATGGAGGATGCGCCGGGAACCGATTGCTGGATGAAGGCGATATTGTCGGCCACCAGGTCCCAGTCGTCATCGGCCAGCATGGCGGCAAAACGGCCGCGGAAAAAGAAATCGTCCGCATCGAGAATACTGATGAGCGGGGCAGAGGAAATCGAGATTGCATGGTTGCGCGCAGCCGAAGGGCCACGATTAACCTCGAATCGCACAACCCGGAGCCGCCCCGTGCCGTCATCCGCCGCATGCGCCACATCGCTTGTCGTATCGGTGGAACCATCGTCGATCACCACGACCTCGCCGACCTCAGGTTCCACAAGTGCGGAGCGAATGGCGATATCGATTGTTTCGGATGCGTTTTTCGCAGCGATGATGACGCAAATGGGCTGTGAACCGCTCACCATGTGTTGTCCTTCTGCTTTGACCAACCGTCAGGATTTGGCCAGCAGAAAGTGTCATGGGTGTGGATGCAAGCGATTTTTTTGCGACGCAATAAATGAAGCTTCTTAAAAGCTCACATATCGGTCAGTTTGGCACCATGCGGCGGGGCGCTTTTGACCGTGTCCGTCGCAATTGTCTCGGCGTTGCGATCCAGCAAGAAGGTTTCCCGCATCCGCCGTTTTTCCCTGCTGACAAGAACCAGAATCCCAATAAAATAACCGACCTGCAGAATGACGGCACAGATGAGGGTCTGGATGAAGGCGGTATAGAACGATCCGTGGATGAAGTATGTGGCAACCGCAAAAGCAAGCAATGCACCGATCATGCTGAAAAAAACACGAGGTGCATACATGGTGCTCTCCTCCCGAGAACGATTTCTCCGTTTTTGGCTGCGCTGCGGCATTTTTTTTCTTTGCAAGAAATATACGATGAGACCGGTGTTGTTTCAACACACATATATACTTCTTCTAACGCCAACCGCATGAAATTTCGGTAATCCGGATTGGTAAATTGCTCGGTAATCGGTGACTTGCCCCCAATCGGGGCTGCCGCGCGACGCCGTTTCATGTTTCTCAAAGGGCATGAAACCCTTCTCACGCAGCGATTGCAGGCTGTCTTACGCGTTCTGCAGACTTCGTTAACCATCTCGCCTTTAAAAAGTCGGTATTGATTCCTCAGCAAGAGCAAGGTGCCCGCGTGACAACGAGTTCAGAAGTAATCGCCTTTCCGGCAAAGAACCGCATTGCCGACGTAAAACGATGTGCAACCATGCTCGACCGACTGCATGGTGTGGAGGCGAATGATTTCTGGCGCAAGGAGTGCCGCGAACTGGCCGCCCGTCTGATGGCGCTCGGTTATGAGGATGCGGCCATGCGGCGCGAGGTCATGGAATTTCAAAACGCAGTGCAGGCGGAATTGTGGGCGGGCGACGCCACGCCCGAGGCGCGCCGCGACAGCCATTGAGGCGCTTTCGGTGCCATTAAAAAAGCCGGCGGGTGATACACCCGCCGGCTTTTTTGTTCGTACCTGTTTGATCAGGAAGCGCCCGCGCCGCGCGTGCGTGCAACACCATCGAGCGCCGGCTTGTATTTCGGGTCGAGCCGCGCTGCGTGCGAATAGGACTTTGCGGCCTTGGCCATGTCACCGCGGCGCTCATAGACCAGCGCCTGGTTGGCCCAGGATTCCGCCACCTTGTCATCGAGCGAAATGGCGTGGTTGAAATCGGCAAAGGCATTTTCGTCGTCGTTCAGCGCGACATAAGAAAGGCCTCGGCCGTTATAGGGCTCCGGCGATGTCGACGACAGCGAGATTGCCTTGGAGAAGTCCTCGATCGCCTGGGCATGCTGGTTGCGCAGCTGGTAGATCAGGCCGCGATTGTGCCAGGCGCGTCCGTCGGTGGTTTCCAGCTCGATGGCGCGGGAGAAATCGTTGAAGGCTTCGTTCACGCGGCCGGACTGGCGGTAAAGATTGCCGCGGCCGATCAATGCAACATCATAGCTTGCATTGATCTGCAGAGCGGCGTTGTAGTCCTGCAGGGCCTGCTGCTGCTGTCCGCTATTGCGGTAAACGAGCGCGCGGTTGGCGTAGGCCTGGTAAAAGCGCGGGTTCAGCTGCAGCGCCTTGTTGAAGTCCTCGATGGCGCGGCGCGAATCGCCGGCGCGGCCATAAGCCGAGCCACGGACATTGTAACCTTCCGGATCCTGCGGATTGGCGTTGATGACCGAGGTGAGCGAGGCGATGTTTTCCTGCGAGCCCTGGGCACGGTCGATCCTGAACACATCTTCCGTCTGGTTGGATGTCGCACAGCCGGAAAGACCGGCAAGCACAGTACAAATGACCAGAGAAGCGCGAAACCCTCTGTTGTTTTTCAATGGCAACCGGCGCGTGGAGGCATCGGCGTTTTTCACAACACAGGCGTCGACAGCGATCATTCGGTGTGGGTTCCCTCGCAGGCCGGTCTCATAATCGTTGTCCCACGATTTGTCTCCGACCACAAACACAAAGAGCGGTGGCGAATTGATCGCCCCCGCCCAACAAGCATTCAAAAACGTCCAAAAGACGACCTATTAACGGCTCGCGCGCGGGGCCGCAATCAGACCTTCGCGCTGCGCACGCTTGCGTGCCAGCTTGCGAACGCGGCGAACGGCTTCAGCCTTTTCGCGGGCGCGCTTCTGGGAGGGCTTTTCGTAATAATCGCGCATCTTCATTTCACGGAAAATGCCTTCGCGCTGCATCTTTTTCTTCAGGGCGCGGAGCGCCTGATCAACGTTATTGTCGCGGACTAGTACCTGCACGTTAAACCCGTTCCTTTAGTTTGGTTATCTTGCTGTGCGAATAAAGGCATTCGCACGCAAACAAAAATGGTCCGTCCGGCTGGCGAGCCGGGCGATTGGTGTGGTGCAATATCAGATCATTTGCAGCAAGTCCAGCCGGTAGCGCATAATCCCCCTGCAAAATGCGGCGTGTCCCGCATTCTGACCGCAATGTCGAAACAAAATCATTGCGACGTCGCAAAATGAATATTGCCTCCCCTCCCGATTTGCCATGTGTATGATACGGGCCGGGACTATGTTTACGGCCTCTGGCCGGTTCTTGAGGAGCAGACTGCGAATGCGCAAATATTCCGTTTTTGCCGTGGCGCGTGAGGCGTTGCGGGGTCATAAAGGGTGGGATGCGCAATGGGCCTCGCCCGAGCCGCGCAAGGACTATGATGTCATCATCATCGGCGGCGGCGGCCACGGGTTGGGCGCTGCCTATTATCTGGCCAAGGAACACGGCATCACCAATGTCGCGGTTCTGGAAAAAGGCTGGCTTGGCGGCGGCAACACCGGCCGTAACACCACCATCATCCGCTCCAACTATCTCTATGAAGAGAGCATGGATATTTATGAGCATTCCCTGAAACTGTGGGAAGGCTTGAGCCAGGACCTCAATTACAACGTCATGTATTCGGCGCGTGGCGTGATGATGCTGTCGCACAATATTCATGATCGGCAATCCTTCAGCCGCCACATCAATGCCAACCGTCTTTATGGCATCGACAATGAGTGGCTGACGCCGGAGCAGGCAAAAGCCTATTGCCCGCCGCTCGATATATCAGGCAATGCGCGTTATCCCATCAATGGTGCTGCCCTTCAGCGCCGCGGCGGCACGGCGCGCCACGATGCGGTGACATGGGGTTATGCGCGCGCGGCCTCGGACCGCGGCGTGCATATCATCCAGAACTGCGAGGTCACGGGCATTCGCCGCGGGCCTGACGGGGCTGTAACTGGCGTCGAGACCAATCGCGGTTTCATCGGCGCGAAGAAAATCGGCGTCTCCGCCGCTGGCCATTCCTCGGTCATCATGAAAATGGCTGATGTGCGCGTTCCCCTGCATTCCAATCCATTGCAGGCGCTGGTGTCAGAGCCGCTGAAGCCGATCTTCCCCTGCGTTGTCATGTCCAACACGGTACATGCCTATATTTCACAGTCCGACAAGGGCGAGCTGGTGATTGGTGCCGGCACGGACCAGTATAATTCCTATTCCCAGACCGGTGGTCTGCAGATCATCACCCATACGCTCGACGCCATCTGCGAGCTCTTCCCGATTTTCCGGCGTGTGAAGATGATGCGGCAATGGGGCGGCATCACCGACAACACACCTGATCGTTCCGCCATCCAGAGCGTGACGCCGGTGCCGAACCTCTTCGTTAATTGCGGCTGGGGTACGGGCGGCTTCAAGGCAACGCCGGGTTCGGCCAATCTCTTTGCGCATCTCATCGCCCGCGGTGAACCGCATCGTCTGGCGGCCGGCCTGACGCTCGACCGGTTCCGTACCGGCCGGCTTATCGACGAGGCTGCCGCTGCCGCGGTAGCGCATTGATGCTGGCGGCGGCCATGCTTGCGATCAACATATCCGGCGTGGCCGCGGCCGTGCCCGTCGGCAGCGTCATTCCCGAGGTACAGGATTTTCGCAGCCAGAAAATCCGGAAGATGCAGGGTGAGAAAGACTGGCCTTTCATGGCGGAAAAAGGCCTGCTTCTCTGTGCGCCAAGTCTGGCGGACAAGATGGTCTATTTTGTCGGCGAGAAGGAGGATGGCGAGCAGGACTACCCCTTCGCGATCGACACCGACATGATGGCGGTTGCCATCGTCAATATGGGCCGGGCCTCGGCGCTGCGTCCCTTCGATAATTTCGAGCAGCTTTTAAAGCGGCTTTCCCCTTTCGTAGCCATGGGAAAGCGGCTGTGTGACCAACCCGCCGGAACAGCACTTCCGGAAAACTCTCTCTAGGTGGAGCGACGATGCTTCTGATTCATTGCCCCTATTGCGGGGAAGACCGTTCCGAACTGGAATTCCGCTGGGCGGGCGAAGCCCATATCGCCCGGCCGGAAAACATCGCCGATATTTCCGACGAGGCCTTCGCGGAGTATTTCTTCATTCGCGACAACGACAAGGGCCTCGTTTTCGAGCGCTGGCGTCACATTCACGGCTGCGGCCGTTTCTTCAACGCCGCCCGCGATTCCGTCAGCGATAAATTCCTGATGACCTACAAGGCCGGCGAACCCAAACCGGATACTGAGACGGTCCTTTCCGCAGAAAAGGGAGCCGGACAATGAGCGGCGACTATCGTATCAAGGGCGCCGGTCGCCTCACCCCGGCCAGAACCGCGCGTTTCACCTTCGACGGCAAGATTTATCCGGCGCTGGAGGGCGATACCGTTGCGTCAGCGCTTCTGGCCAATGGCGTGCATCTGATCGGCCGCTCGTTCAAATATCACCGCCCGCGCGGTTTCCTGTCTGCCGGACCGGAGGAGCCGAACGCGCTGATTGACGTGTCGCGAGACAGCCTACGCAAGCAGCCCAATGTGCGCGCCACGGTGCAGGAGGTGTTCGACGGCGCCATCATTGCCTCGCAGAACCGTTTCCCGTCGCTGTCCTTTGATCTGAGCGCCGTCAACGACCTCCTGTCGCCGATGTTCGCGGCCGGTTTTTATTATAAGACCTTCATGTGGCCGAAGGCCGCCTGGCACAAGATTTACGAACCGCTGATCCGCCGCGCTGCCGGTCTCGGCAAGGCGCCGAGCGAACCGGATGCTGATCATTATTCCGGCCGTTATGCCCATTGCGACGTGTTGGTCGCCGGTGCCGGCGTTGCCGGCCTGACGGCGGCGCTGTCGGCGGCGAAAACAGGCGCCAGCGTCATTCTGGTGGATGAGAATGCCGAGATCGGCGGTGCGCTGCGCTTCGATACCGGCGCGGTGATCGACGGTCTGCCCGGTTACGAGTGGGCGCAGAAGGTTCTCGCCGAACTTCAGTCCATGTCGAATGTGCGGGTTCTGACGCGCACGACGGCCTTTGGTTATTACAACCACAATTTCGTCGCGCTGGCGGAGCGCGTCACCGATCATCTCGCCACGCCGGCCAGACACCAGCCGCGCGAGCGGCTGTGGCAGGTGCGCGCCAAAAAGGTGGTGTTGGCCGCTGGTGCAATCGAGCGCCATATGGTCTTTGCTAACAACGACCGGCCGGGCATCATGCTGGCTGCAGCTGCCCGCACCTATCTCAACCAGTACGGCGTGTCCGTCGGCCATAATGTCGGTGTTTATACCGCCCATGATTCGGCCTATGAGACAGCCTTCGACCTGAAAAAGGCCGGCGTGAAGATCGCCGCCATCGTCGATTGCCGCGAGAACCCGGACCAGCGCCTGCTGGACGAGGCACGGGCGCTCGGCATCGAAGTGCTGGCAGGCCACAGTGTTTACAACACCGCCGGCCGCCTGCGCGTGTCTTCCATGACCGTTGGCCGCAATGGCGGCTCCAACAAGCGCAAGATCGCCATAGACGCGCTTGTGGTTTCGGCGGGCTGGACGCCGTCCGTGCATCTCTTCTCACAATCGCGCGGCAAGCTGAAGTTTGACGCGGCTAACCAGCGTTTCCTGCCTGATATCCATGTGCAGAACTGCGTTTCCATTGGCGCCTGCAACGGCACGGACGATCTTGCCGCGATCATTGCCGAAGCGGCAGCTGCCGGCGGCGGTTCGGTGGCGTTTTCCGGCGAGAATGCAAGGGCCTGGACCGGTGGCATGATCGGTGCGGCCGAAGGCGCGGGTGAGGGCACCGGCGTCAAGGCCTTCATTGATTTCCAGCACGATGTCTGCGCCAAGGATATCCGCCTTGCCGTGCGCGAGGGCATGCATTCCGTCGAGCATATCAAGCGCTTCACCACCAATGGCATGGCGTCCGATCAGGGCAAGATGTCGAACATGCATGGCCTCGCCATCGCGTCGGAAGCGCTTGGCCGGGATTTGCCCAAGGTCGGTCTCACCACCTTCCGCCAGCCCTATACGCCGGTTACTTTCGGCACGCTCATCAACCATTCGCGCGGCGCGCTGTTCGACCCGACCCGCAAGACACCGATGCATGAGGAAGAGCTGGCAGCCGGCGCGGTGTTCGAAGACGTCGGCAACTGGAAACGCGCCTGGTTCTTCCCGCGTGCGGGCGAGGACATGCATGCGGCGATCAACCGCGAATGCAAGACGGTGCGGACAAGCGTCGGCGTGTTCGATGCCTCCACACTCGGCAAGATCGAGGTGGTCGGTCCGGATGCGGCGAAGTTCTTGAACCTCATCTACACCAATGCCTGGGATACGCTGAAACCCGGCCGCTGCCGTTATGGCATCATGACCCGCGAAGACGGCTTCGTTTATGATGACGGCGTTGTCGGGCGTCTGGCCGAGGACCGCTTCCATGTGACGACGACGACAGGCGGCGCGCCGCGTGTGCTCCAGCACATGGAAGATTATCTTCAGACCGAATTCCCCGATCTCAATGTCTGGCTCACCTCGGCGACCGAACAATGGGCGGTCATTGCCGTGCAGGGGCCGAAGGCGCGCGAGGTGATCGCGCCCTTCGTCGAAGGTATCGATCTGTCGCCGGAAGCCTTCCCGCATATGGCGGTGGCCGAGGGCAAGTTCTGCGGTGTGCCGACGCGGCTTTTCCGCGTCTCTTTCACCGGCGAACTTGGTTTCGAAATCAATGTGCCGGCCGACTATGGCGCAGCCGTCTGGTCCGCGATCCGTGACAGGGCGGAAGCCGTCGGCGGGTGCCTTTATGGCACCGAGACCATGCATATTCTGCGTGCGGAAAAGGGCTATATCATCGTCGGTCAAGATACGGATGGCACGGTGACACCTGACGATGCCGGGCTCGCCTGGGCCGTTTCCAAGAAGAAGACTGATTTCGTCGGCATTCGCGGCCTGAAACGCATTGACCTGACGCGCACCGGCCGCAAGCAGCTCGTCGGTTTGAAGACGAAGGACAGGCTGACCGTGCCCGACGAAGGCGGCCAGATCGTTGCCGATCCGAACCAGCCGAAGCCGATGACCATGCTTGGCCATGTCACCTCCGCCTATTGGTCGGAAAATCTCGGCCACTCCATCGCTTTTGCGCTGGTGGCGGATGGCAGGGCGCGCATGGGCGAAACGCTCTATATTCCGCTTGCCGATAAAACCATTGCCGTCGAAGTGACCGACATGGTCTTCCTCGACAAGGAAGGAACCCGTCTCAATGGCTGACATGCTGCACGCAAAACGCAAATCCGTGCTCGAGGATTTTCACGGCGGTTCGCCGTTCGTTTCGCTGAAACCCGCCGCTTCCGCCTCGCGGCTGTCGTTGCGGGCGCGGGAAAGTGCCGTGCCGGCGCTTTCGGAAGCACTAGGCCTTGCGCTTCCCACCAGCCCGAAAGGCTCCGTCACATCAGGCCTGCGCTTTGCTCTGTGGCTCGGCCCGGATGAGTGGCTGGTGATCGATCAGGGCGAAAGCGACCTGATGGCGGCGCTTGCCGGCGTCTCCGGGCTGTTTTCCGCGACCGATGTTTCCCACCGCAACACAGCCGTCATCGTTTCTGGCGCGGGCGCGGAAGCCGCACTCAATGCCGGCTGCCCGCAGGACCTGTCTCAAGCGAGGTTCCCTGTCGGCGCCTGCTCGCGCACGGTTTTCGGCAAGGCGGAAGTGGTGCTGCTGCGCACGGCGGATGATACATTCCGGGTGGAATGCTGGCGTTCCTTCGCGGACTATGTCGGTGGGCTATTGCAGGAAGCGGCGGCCGACGTGGCGGTTTAGCCGCTCCAACCCCGCCATTCCACCCATTGTCCATGGAAATCGGCCCGGCCGATCTCCTGTTTATCGCCGGTGGGCCATATCTGCAGGGTAATTGCGGCACCGCCAGGTGTCGCATCCGCCTCCATTTGCAGGCGCGCAAGCGGGGCTTCCGGCGTGGCGCGGGCTCCGGCTTCAGCGATCGATGCCTCGCCCGCCTGTTTCAGGGCATCCGGCAGATATTGCCAGGCGATGGAGTGATAGACGACATGGGTCGCGCCAGTATGTTGCGTGGCAAGGCGGCGTTTCAGCCAGTCGACCGCATCGGCTTTCTCCACCTGCAGGCCGTTCTCCACCGCGATCCGTAAGGCAGCGGCAGTGCGCTCCAGCCTGTCGGTCTGGTCGGCCCAGATATAGGACATCAGCCGCAGGCGGTCCTCGGCCGAAGAGGGATCGAGCGGATTGAGGTCGCATCCCGCACGCTCAATGACCTCGATCCGCCCATCCGGCGGGGTGCCGCCGCGCCATTCCGGCGACAGGAAGACATCGGATTGTTCGCCCCATGCAAAGTCGCCGAGACGATAGCGGTATCGGTCAAATTGCAGGTTGAGCCCGGCGCTCGCCCCCACCTCGGACAGCACGAGCGGCTTGCCGGTGTGCTCGGCTATCGAAAGAAAGCCCGGCAACAGCACGGCGGAACGGCGGACCTCGTTGGTCTGCGGCGGCGATTTCAGCCTTTCGAGGATAAAGACCTGATGGAACCGCAGGGCGCTGGCGCAGGCCTGCCACAGCGCCTCCTCGTCATCAGGCGGAATATCGACAAGTGGCGCGATCTTTTCTTGAATGGCGAGCGCGTGCAGCGCCCCCGCCAGCCGCAGGGGAACGGAATCACCGGAGGGGCCGACATCGCCGGGCCAGGACAGGATCGTCTCGCCCACCTCCGTCTGGCGGTCGAGCCTTGCGGCCACGGCGCGACAAAGCCGTGCGGTAAAGGGAGACCCGAGGCTGTCGCAGGCCTTTGCCTGAACGAGAAACGCATTCCTCACGGCTTCGTCATGCATGGTCTGCATCCTCTAGGTAACAGATGGCTGTCCTTCGATGCGGACAGGCGAAAGTGCTACATCGTCAAAGCCATATTCAAGCATCATAGTCCGGTATTCGGCTGTGTGCATACATCTCTTAATAGCGGAATTTACTGCGTTTCGGAGGCTCTCATCCTTCTTTCTAAAGGCGAAAGCACCTGCCGCGGGCTTTTTTTCTGAGCGCGATACCGGAACGATATCAAGTTCCAATCCGCGATGTCGTTCCAGAAAGCCGGAATGTGCGATTGCGACGCTCGCATAAGCATCCGCGTGTCCCTCGATAATGGCTTGGACAGCTTCTTCGTAAGTTTCAAATACGAGAATTCGGCTGGCAGGTACGCCTGCGTCCAGGCAGGCATTAAGTTGGGTCTGTTTGTTGATCGCGGCCAGCCTGCATTCGGGGTTGGCAGCCGCGGAAGCGTAGCCTCTTACGTTTTTGGGATTACCTTTTTTCACGAGCAGACCATCGGCGAGCGACCATATGGGCGTGCTGAAGGCCGCAACTTGCCTGCGCTCCATCGTATCGAACAAGCCGGTGGTCATATCCCAACGATTGTCTTCCAGACCTGAAAGCAAACTCGAAAACTCGGTTTCGATAAACTCGACATGGCTGAATCCTGCGATGGCGAGCGCACGTCGCGCTAATTCCACATCGCAGCCTGCTATTTCTCCTGTTTCTTTTCTGAAGTTAAAAGGAGGTTCTATCAAATAAGCAAATCTCATATTTTCCTCCCCAACACATTATGCGTTTCAGGCGTCTTCTGGCCTGTCTTCCGGGTTGAACTGGCTGATGGTGGTCCAGCGGGCGGTGAGCGCCGGCTTTTTTTCGTTTTCGATGTCCACCGTCACATCATAGGTCGTCATCAGCATGGCCGCGCCGCGAAAACGCGCTTCCGCCAGCGTAAACCGGCCACGCACCCGCGCACCGCTTTTCACGGGGGTGACGAAACGGACGGCATCGAAGCCGTAATTGATGCCCATGGTCTGCTCGCGAATGCGGGGCAGCGCGTCGTAATTCAGCGCCGAAAGCAGCGAAAGCGTCAGGAACCCATGGGCAATCGTGCCGCCAAAAGGGCTTTCAGCACGGGCGCGCTCGGGGTCCATATGGATGAACTGTTCATCCAGTGTCGCTTTCCCGAAGGCATTAATCATTGTCTGGTCGACGGTGATCCAGTCGGAAACACCCATTTCCGTGCCGACGCGGCCCTTTATTTCCGCCAGCGCAATTTCTTTTGTCATGTTACCTCGTCCGCATTGTTTCCCACGATTTATACGGCTGGTGACGCGAAGGGATCAACCGCGCAGATAAAACACCACGGAACGGGCGGGCAGGAAGGCGGGATTGCCGAAATCCGTGCCGATGGCGCGCCAACCATCGCCCGGCAAGGTGAAGGGAACGATGTCACGGCCGCGATTGATGAGCACGGCAAGCTCGGTAGCTTTGCCGGTTTCCCGGTCCGGGGTGGAAAGCACCATGGCGAAGGCCTGCCCATCCGGCCTCTCCCAGTCAGCAACCGTCATCGGTTCGCCGCCCGGGGCAAGCCATGTCACGTCGCCCCTGCCGGAGAAGAAGCCACTCTCAGAAAACACACCGAAGCGCTTGCGCAGTGCGGCGAGAAACGCTGTGTGGTCGATCAACTCAGGGACAAGCGATGACCAGTCGACCCAGCTTATCTCATTGTCCTGGCAATAGGCATTGTTATTGCCCTGCTGGCTGCGGCCACCCTCGTCGCCCGCCGTCAACATCAGGGTGCCGCGGCTGACGAAAAGCGTGGAAAGCAGCGCTTTCACATCCGCAAGGCGGGCGGCGACAATGGTGGGGTCGTCGGTCAGGCCTTCAAAACCATTGTTCCAGGAATGGTTGTCATTATGGCCGTCGCGATTGTTCTCGCCGTTCTTTTCATTGTGCTTGCGCTCATGGCTGACGAGATCGAACAGGGTGAAACCGTCATGGGCGGCAAGGAAATTGACGCTGCGGCTTTTTAAGCGGCCATGGCGGGAAAAGATCGGCGAGGAGCCGGACAGCGCATTGGCGAGCGCCCCGGTCATGCCAGCATCGCCACGCCAGAACCGGCGCATGTCATCGCGGGCGCGGTCGTTCCACTCCAGGAAACTCTCTGGGAAATTGCCAAGCTGATAACCGCCGGGGCCGATATCCCAGGGTTCGGCGATCAGCAGGCGGTCGTAAAGCACCGGGTCCGAATGCATGGCGGCCAGCGTCTCGCTCGCCATGTCGAAACCCGCGGCTGTTCTGCCGAGCACCGGCGCGAGATCGAAACGGAAGCCATCCACGCCGGCGTTGAGAACGAAATGCCGCAGCGAATCGACGATGAGCTGGCGGATATAGGGGTGGTCGCAGGCAACCGTATTGCCGGTGCCGGTATCGTTGACCAGCACGCCCGGCTTTCCCTGCGGGTGACGGAAAGCGGTGAGATTATCGAGGCCGCGCAGTGATAGAATCGAGCCTTCGATATCGCTTTCACCCGTATGGTTGAAGACCAGATCGAGAATGACGCCAATACCTTCCGCATGCAGCGCCGCAACCGTATCGCGCAGTTCCCGCACACCGCCGGGGCAGATGCGCGGATCGAGCGCCATGAAGCCGACCGGATTATAACCCCAGGCATTGGAAAGCCCGAGCGGCGGCAGGTGGCGTTCGTCGATCCAGGCGGTAATCGGCATCAATTCCACAGCATCGACGCCGATTTTTTTCAAATGCGCGAGAATGGCGGGATGCGCCAGTGCCGCGACGGTGCCCCTGATATCTTCAGGCACATCAGGATGCAGCTGGGTGAAGGATTTGACGGCAAGTTCGTAAATCAACCCGCCCCAGGCAAAACGAGGCGGCTGGCGCTTGACCGGCTCGTGCTCGGAAAGGATCGCCTTCGGCATGATCGCGCCTGTTTCAGCGCCAAAGACATAAAGCGAGGGATCGTGCCGGAAGGGGCGGTCGATCTCGGTGGCATAGGGGTCGAGCAGCAGCTTTGCAGGATCAAACCACAGACCATGTTCGGGGGCGTAAATGCCGTGGGCACGGAAGCCGTATCGCGTGCCGGGCCCGGCGTCTGCCTGTGTGAGCCGATGAACGTCGTCCTCGCCGCGCATCATCGGCAGGCGCGCCGTCTCTTTCTCGCCAGCGTCATCGAACAGGCAGAGATCGATTTGCGAGGCGTGGCGGGAATAGACAGTGAACTCCACTCCGTTTTCCGTTCGGGTTGCGCCTTTGGGGAAAACGGGTGGTATCTGCATGGTCTGTCTCTCCGGAGAATGGTGTGCCTCCTCCAGATCGGAGAAAGCAGAGGCAAGGCCGAATGAGGGGCGCTTGCGCGTCCCTCATGAGCGGGCGGACGTTATCAGGTAATGACAGTCGGTTCGCTGCGGCCGGTATGGGCCTTGATGCCGGCGATGGTATCGGCAACGGAAATCAGATCGGCGAGCGCCGTCTGCGTTTCGATGCCGTGACGGGCCGCATCCGGCTCGTAACGCTCGACGTAAAGGCGAAGCGTCGCGCCCGCAGTACCGGTGCCGGAAAGGCGCAGCACGATGCGCGAGCCACCTTCGAACAGGATGCGGATGCCCTGGTTCTTGCTGACAGACTGGTCGACCGGATCGTGATAGGCAAAATCATCCGCCGCCGCGACCTTCAGATTGCCGTAGCTGGTGCCGGGCAGTGTCGCGAGTTTTTCGCGCAGGATGGCCACCAGCGTGTTGGCGGCATCCGAATCCACTTCCTCATAGTCGTGGCGCGAATAATAGTTGCGGCCATATTCGGCCCAGTGCTTGGTGACGATGTCCTTCACACTTTCCTTGCGCGCCGCGACAATGTTCAGCCAGTAAAGCACGGCCCACAGGCCATCCTTTTCACGCACATGGTTCGAACCGGTGCCAAAGCTTTCCTCGCCGCAGATCGTCACCTTGCCGGCATCCATGAGATTGCCGAAGAATTTCCAGCCGGTCGGGGTTTCGTACATTCCAAGCCCGAGCTTTTCAGCGACGCGGTCGGCTGCCGCACTGGTCGGCATCGAGCGGGCGATGCCGGAAATGCCGGCGGCATAACCGGGCGCCAGCTTGGCATTGGCGGCGATGATCGCGAGACTATCGGAGGGAGTGACGAACATGCCCTTGCCGACAACCATATTGCGGTCGCCATCACCATCGGAAGCCGCGCCGAAATCCGGGCCTTCCGGGCTCATGACGTCGTCATAAAGCTCCTTGGCATGGACAAGGTTCGGATCGGGATGGTGGCCGCCGAAATCGGGCAGCGGTGTTGCGTTGCGGACGGAGCCCTTGGGAGCGCCGAGACGCTTTTCGAGGATCTCAACGGCATAGGGGCCGGTGACGGCGCTCATGGAATCGACGACGACCTTGAAGCCGCCGGCGATGAGAGAACGGATGGCGCCAAAATCGAACAGCTCTTCCATCAGCGCAGCATAATCGGCAACCGGATCGATAACGTCGACCGTTAGTTCATCCACCTTGAAGCTGCCGATCTTGTCGAGATCGATATCGGCTGCATCAGAGATTTTGTAGCTGTCGATGACCTTAGAGCGAGCATAGATCGCGTCGGTGATCTTTTCCGGTGCTGGGCCGCCATTGCCGATATTGTATTTGATGCCGAAATCTTCGGTCGGGCCGCCGGGATTATGGCTGGCGGAAAGCACGATGCCGCCGAAGGCCTTGTATTTGCGGATAACGTTGGAGGCGGCGGGCGTCGAGAGAATGCCGCCCTGACCGACCAGCACCTTGCCGAAACCGGCGGCGGCGGCCATTTTGATCGCCTTCTGGATGACTTCGCGGTTGTAATAACGGCCGTCGCCGCCGATCACCAGCGTCTGGCCCTCAAAACCTTCAAGCGCGTCGAAGATCGACTGGATGAAGTTCTCGGCATAATTTTCCTGGGCGAAGACTGGCACCTTCTTGCGCAGGCCGGATGTGCCCGGCTTCTGGTCCTGATAAGGCGTCGTCTTGATAGTCTTGATCATTGGTTCAATGGCCTTTCGAAATAAGCTGGCTATAAAGCGCGGCGTAGAGACCGGCGCTTTTTTCCCAGGAAACATCGGATTTCATTCCGAGTTTCTGCATTTGTGTCCACAGTTTCGGGTCGTGATAATAACGGACGGTCCGGCGGATCGCCTGTTTCAGACCGTCAAGTGTGACGGGTGAAAATTGTACGCCAGTTGCCGCCTTGCTGGCGAGGGCGGCATGGTTGGCGTCAATCACGGTGTCGGCAAGGCCGCCGGTGCGGGCGACGACCGGAATGCAGCCGTAACGCAACGCGTAAAGCTGGGTCAGGCCGCAGGGCTCGAAGCGAGAGGGAATGATGATCGCGTCGCAACCCGCCTGCATGAGATGCGACAGCGGCTCGTTGTAACCGATGGCAACACCGACGCGTCCATGGTGGCGGGATGCCGCCGCAAGAAGCGCGCCTTCCAGTGCCACATCGCCCGCGCCCAGCACGACCAGGCGGCCGCCGAGGGAAACGATCTCATCCACGGCTTCCGCCATGAGGTCGATGCCCTTCTGCCAGGTGAGGCGGGAGATGACGCAGAATAGCGGGCTGCCATCATCATCGATACGGAAATGTTCGGCGACCGCCTTCTTGTTCAGGGCACGGTTCTTGAGATTGGCGGCGGAATAATTGTCGTGGATCAGATGGTCGGTGGCTGGGTTCCAGACATCGGCGTCGATGCCGTTGACGATGCCGTGCAGCACATGGGCGCGGCTGCCGATCACCCCTTCAAGCCCCATGCCGAATTCCGCGGTCAGGATTTCTTCCGCATAGGATGGGCTGACCGTGCTGAGCGCGGTTGCCGTCTGCAAGCCGCCCTTGAGGAAGCTGACGTCGTTGTAATATTCGATGCCCTCCATGCCGAAGGCGTGAGCGGGCAGGGCAAGTTTGCTGAAGATGTTCGCGCCGAACTGGCCCTGAAAGGCAATGTTGTGGATGGTGAGAAGGCTCGGAATTTCCGGTGTTTCGGCATAACGCATATAGACAGGCGTCATGGCGGCCTGCCAGTCATGCGCGTGCACCATATCCGGCCGCCAGCCGGGGAGCACACCGGCGCCGATCCGCGCCGCCGCCAGTGACAGCGCCGCAAAACGCTTCCAGTTATCAGGATAATCCTTGCCGGTCTGGCCGAGATAGGGGCCGCCGGAACGCTCGTAATAGGCGGGCGCGTCGAGGATCAGAAGGTCTAGCCCTTCGTGTTGGACTTCGAGCAGATCGGCCTTTTCGCCAAGCAGATCGGTGAACTCAAAACATTTGACGGGGTCCGTCACGGCGGCTTTCACCGCCGGATAGCCGGGTATCAATGTCCGCGTTCTGACGCCGTGGGCTTCGAGCGCGATGGGGAGCGCGCCGACAACGTCGGCGAGCCCTCCGGTCTTGATCAGGGGATAAATTTCGGATGAAACCGAAAGGACATTCATGGGCTCTACAGGTCCAGCTTGTCGATCATCGATTGGGTGATAAGGCAGATGCCGCTTTCCGTGCGGCGGAAGCGTTTGGCATCCAGTTCGGGGTCTTCTCCTACAATCAGTCCTTCCGGAATGACCACGCCATGGTCGATGACGACATTGCTGAGCTGGGCATGACGCCCGATCTTCACACTCGGCAGTACTACGGCATTCTCAAGGCGGGAGTATGAATTGGCGCGCACCCCTGTGAACAGCAGGCTGCGGTTGAGCGCTGCACCGGAAATGATGCAGTCGCCGGAGACGACCGACGATACGGCCGAACCACGGCGATCTTCATCGTCATGCACGAATTTCGCCGGCGGGGTGATTTCCGCATAGGTCCAGATCGGCCAGGACTTGTCGTAGATATCGAGGTCCGGCACCACATCCGTGAGGTCGATATTGGCCTGCCAATAGGCATCGATGGTGCCGACGTCTCGCCAGTAGGGTTCGTGCTCGAAATCCGAACGCACGCAGGAATCAGCGAAGCGGTGCGCAACGGCTTTACCGTGTTCGACGATATAGGGAATGATGTCCTTGCCGAAGTCGCGGCTGGAGGTCGGATCGGCGGCATCGCGGCGCAGCGCTTCCATCAGGAACTTCGTGTGGAAGACGTAGATGCCCATCGAGGCGAGCGCAAAACCTTCATTGCCGGGAATGCCGGGCGGATCGGCCGGCTTTTCGATGAAGTCGATGATCTCGTCTTTTTCGTTCACATGCATCACGCCGAAGCCGGTCGCTTCCATGCGCGGCACTTCAAGGCAGCCGATCGTGACGTCGGCACCGGAATCGACATGCTGTTGCAGCATGTATTCGTAGTCCATTTTGTAAATATGGTCGCCGGCCAGAATGACCATATATTCTGGGGCATAGGGCTCGATGATGTCGATGTTCTGGTAAACCGCGTCGGCGGTGCCTTCGTACCATTGCGTTTCGGACACGCGCTGCGAAGCCGGCAGAATGTCGAAGCTTTCGTTACGCTCGGGACGGAAGAAGTCCCAGCCGCGTTGCAGGTGGCGGATGAGGGAGTGAGCCTTATATTGCGTGGCGACGCCGATGCGGCGAATACCGGAATTGAGCGCGTTGGAAAGCGCAAAATCGATGATACGCGCCTTACCGCCGAAATAAACCGCGGGTTTTGCCCGGCGATCCGTCAGTTCCTTCAGACGGCTTCCTCTTCCGCCTGCGAGGACATAGGCCATTGCATCACGCGCCAAAGGCTGAACTCTTTTTTCCGACATAGTGTCCTCCCTCTCTGTCTGTCAGTTTTCCGGTTCGAGCATGATCGTGGCAAGCGGCGGCAGGACGAGCATCGCCCCGATTTCTCCGCCGGCATCGACCGCCTGAACACGTCCGCCATTTCCCTTGCCGCTGCCGCCATAAATTTCGACATCGGTGTTGAGAATCTCCCTCCACCGCCCCGCAACAGGAAGCGGCACATAATAGTTCTCCCGGTAGACCGGGGTGAGATTGCAGATGACCGCCACCGGTTTTTCACCAGGCGCCGTGCGCAGCCAGGCGAAGACGGAATTCTCGTGATCATCGACGACAAGCCAGCGGAAGCCGTCGGGTTCGCAGTCACGGGCGTGCAGGGCGGCTTTGGATCGATAGGTGAGGTTGAGATCGCGCACGAGGCGGCGCATGCCTTCATGCATCGGATATTGGCGAAGGTTCCAGTCGAGCGATCCCTTTTCGCTCCATTCGCTCCACTGGGCGAACTCCTGCCCCATGAACAGCAGTTTCTTGCCGGGATAACCCCACATGAAGCCGTAATAGGACCGGAGATTGGCGAATTTCTGCCAGTCGTCGCCCGACATCTTGGCGATCAGCGATCCCTTGCCGTGCACCACCTCGTCATGGGAAAGCGGCAGCACGAAATTTTCGGTGAAGGCGTAAAGCAACCCGAAGGTCAGTTCCTGATGGTGGAATTTGCGGTGCACCGGCTCACGCGAGAAATAACTCAGCGTGTCGTGCATGAAGCCCATGTTCCATTTGAAGCCGAAACCAAGCCCGCCCTCGTGAACCGGCTGGGACACTTTCGGCCAGGAGGTGGATTCCTCTGCAATCGTCATGACGCCCGGATGAGTGCCGTAGACCAGGGAATTCATCTTCTGCAGGAAACGAACGGATTCGAGGTTTTCGCGCCCGCCATATTCGTTGGGGATCCACTCGCCTTCCTTGCGGGAATAATCGAGATAGAGCATCGAGGCGACTGCATCGACACGCAGGCCGTCGAGATGGAATTTCTCGGCCCAATAAAGCGCATTGTTGATGAGGTAGGACATCACCTCGATGCGGCCGAAATTATAGATGGCCGTGTTCCAGTCGGGATGAAAACCCTGACGCGGATCGGCATGTTCGTAAAGCGCCGTGCCATCGAACCAGCGCAGCCCGTGCTCGTCGGTGGGGAAGTGCGCGGGAACCCAGTCCAGCAGAACACCTATGCCGACCTTGTGGGCGCCATTGACGAAACGCGCAAAACCTTCCGGATCGCCGAAACGGGCGGTCGGGGCGTAAAGGCCGGTCGTCTGGTAACCCCAGGAGGGATCATAGGGATGTTCGGTAATCGGCAGGAACTCGATATGAGTGAAGCCCATATCCGTGCAATAGGGAATGAGTTGCGCGGCCAGCTCGTCCCAGCTGAGGAAAGTGCCGTCCTCGCGGCGCTGCCAGGAACCGGCATGCACCTCATAGATGCTGATCGGCTGGCGGCGCTGGTCCACCTGTGCCCAATGTTCGCGATGGGCCTGGTCTTCCCATTTCTGCGTCAATTCCGGCGCAGTGACGGAAGCGTTCTTCGGCCGCAATTCACCGCGCCGCGCATAGGGGTCGGCCTTAAGCGGCAGAAGCTCGCCGTTCGCACCGAGGATTTCGAATTTGTAGGCGCAGCCGGCATAGACGTCAGGCGCGAAGATTTCCCAGATGCCGGTATCCTTGCGGAAGCGCATCACATGCCGGCGACCGTCCCAATTGTTGAAATCGCCGACCACGGAAACGCGCCGCGCATTGGGAGCCCAGACGGCGAAGTGGAAACCTTCGACGCCCTCGAGCTTCAGCGGATGCGCGCCCATCCTGTCGAATAGCCGCAGATGCGAGCCCTCGCGTACGAAATAATCGTCCATGGGGCCAAGAACCGGGCCGAAGCTGTAAGGGTCGGTCACCGCCCATTCGGCATCATCGCGGCAGGCGCGGTAACGCACAGGCTGGCGCTTTGAAAGATCGATCCGGCCTTCGAAAAAACCGTCCGGATCGATCTGCTTTAATTCGCCCACGAAATTTCCGTCCAGCGTCAGGACGGAAACCTCCTCGGCACCGGGAATGAAACAGCGGGCGGAAAACCCTTCCGGCGTTTCGTGAACGCCGAGAAGGGCAAAGGGATTGGAGTGCAAACCGCTCTTGATCGCCTCGATTTCAGCCTTCGTGATGTCGCCAGTCTTTTTCTCTTCGGCCGAATTGAGCGGTTTTTTCATCAGGCTCTCCAGATCTCGGTGGCATATTGGCGGATCGTCCTGTCGGACGAGAACCAGCCCATACGCGCCGTGTTGCGCACTGCTTTCGTATTCCAGCTATCCTGATCGCTCCAGATCGCGTCCACCTTGCGCTGTGCATCGGCATAGGCGTCGAAATCGGCAGCCACCATGAACCAGTCGCTGTTGTAGATGCCATCCATCAGGGCGGAAAACCGCGAACGGTCATCCGGTGAAAACACGCCCGACGCGATTGATGACAGCGCCTGCGACAATTCCGCAGACCCTTCGATGATGGCGCGGGGATTATGGCCTTCGGCGCGAGCCCTGGAGACTTCTTCCGCCGTCATGCCGAAGATGACGATGTTGTCAGCGCCGACATGTTCGAGCATTTCCACATTCGCGCCATCGAGCGTGCCGATGGTGAGCGCGCCGTTCAGGGCAAATTTCATGTTGCCGGTGCCGGACGCTTCCATGCCGGCGGTCGAAATCTGTTCGGAAAGATCGGCGGCGGGAACCATGATTTCCGCAAGCGAGACGTTGTAGTTCGGAATAAACACCACCTTCAGAAGCCCGCGCACGGCCGGGTCGTTGTTGATGACCCGGGCAATATCGTTGGCAAGCTTGATGATCAGCTTCGCGTTGTGATAACTCGGCGCCGCCTTGCCTGCGAAGAACTTAACGCGCGGCACCCAATCCAGTTCCGGGTGGGAACGGATCTGGTCGTAAAGCGCCACCGTTTCGATAAGGTTCAGAAGCTGGCGCTTATATTCGTGGATGCGCTTGATCTGGATGTCGAACATGGCCGAAGGATCGACGCGGATGCCCATGCGCTGCGCCACGGTGTTGGCGAGGCGCACCTTGTTCAGGCGCTTCACTTCGGCGAATTTCTCACGGAAACCGGCATCGTCGGCGAAACGGTCAAGCGCGATGAGCTTTTCCGCATCGTCGAGGAAATCGTCGCCGATGGCTTCCCGGATCAACCCGGTGAGGCCGGGGTTACACTGCATCAGCCAGCGGCGCGGGGTGATGCCGTTGGTCTTGTTATTGATCCGTTCAGGATAGAGGCTGTGCAGGTCGGCAAAGACCGTTTCCTTCATCAACTCAGTATGAAGCGCCGAAACGCCATTGATGGAATGCGAGCCGATGAAGGCGAGATTGCCCATGCGCACACGGCGCTCGCCGCCTTCATCGATCAGCGAGATCGAGCGGATCTGCTGATCCGCCATCTTCTTTTCCTTGCGGGCAAAGAGCAGCGTATTGGCGTTGATCGCGTAGACGATCTGCATATGTCTTGGAAGAAGACGCTCGAGCAGCGGCACCGGCCAGCTTTCCAACGCTTCGGGCAGAAGCGTGTGGTTGGTGTAGGAGAAGGTGCCCTGGGTGATCTTCCAGGCCTCGTCGAATTCAAGACCGTGCACATCACAGAGCAGGCGTATCATTTCACAGATGGAAATGGCCGGATGGGTATCGTTGAGCTGAATCGAGACCTTGTCCGGCAACGAGGTGAAGTCAGGATATTGCTGGAGATGGCGGCGCAGAATGTCCTGCAGCGAGGCGGAGGAGAAGAAGAACTCCTGCCGCAGGCGCAGTTCCTGCCCGGCCGGGGTCGCATCGGCAGGGTAGAGAACCCGCGTCAGGCTTTCCGCCTTGTTGCTCTCGCGCAATGCGCCGATATGGTCGCCGGCATTAAAGGCGGCCAAGAGAATGGGGTCGATAGGCTGCGCAGACCATAACCGCAACGTGTTGACGCGGGTGCCGCGCCAGCCGACGACCGGGGTGTCATAGGCCATGGCGATCACACGTTCGGCCGGTTTCCAGACGAAACGCTGCGGGTCTTCATATCCGCCGATCGTCTCCACCGATCCGCCGAAGCCGATTTCATAGGAGCTTTCGCGGCGTTCGAACTCCCAGGGGTTGCCATGCGCCAGCCAGGTTTCCGGCAATTCCACCTGCCATCCATCCGCCATCTGCTGGCGGAAGAGGCCGTGCACGTAACGAATGCCGTAACCATAGGCGGGAATATCGACTGTTGCCATGGATTCCATGAAACAGGCGGCGAGACGGCCGAGGCCGCCATTGCCGAGTGCAGCATCCGGCTCCAGCCCTGCGATGACATCCAGATCGACGCCAAGCGAGGACAGCGCATCGCGGATTTCATGCATCAGGCCGATATTGGAGATGGCGTCGCGCATCAGGCGGCCGATCAGAAATTCCAGCGACAGATAATAAACGCGCTTGGAATTGTCGGCATAGGCCTTGCGGGTGGATGCCATCCATTTGTCGATGATGCGGTCGCGCACGACGAGGATGGTTGCGGTCAGCCAGTCATGCGGTTTCGCAACCTTGACGTCCTTGCCGATGCGGTAGGTCAGTCGCTCGATGATTTCCGCAGCCATGATTTCCGGGTTGGAACTGCGCGGGGCGGGGCGGGGAAGATCGGCGGCGGTAAGATTATTGATCATTGGTCGGTCAGCACCTTGGTGGGAGGAGAGGGTCTGAGAGGTCGATCCGTGTTGCCTTTGCTGATGCCAGTTTATGCATCGATATGGAGGTGTGGCAACAGCAATTTTTACGGAAAGTTGAACGGCTTAGGGTTATGAAAAATAAGACTTTTTCTTCCGCGTCCCAAGGATCGCCGAAGGCATTACCAGCCCTTTATCCGCCGTTACCGAAAAGGTTCGCGTGGTCGTTGCGATGCCGGGCATCGTTCAAAAAAGGGAAAGAGGCTGCAACACTTTATAAATGGTTCACCGGTCCTGAAATCTGTTTCGCTCAATTATCATGTTTAAACACCGGGCCGAAAACCGCGCACGGGTTTCAGCCTGATGCCCTGAACCACACACTAGCCTTCGCGGCTGCAAAAGTTCAATGAAAATAAATGGGTCTTCGCCGCAGCCTCACCGGTCCCCGGTGGCGGTTGCGCGAAACCGGGCGATAATAACGTGTTCACCCCAGGCAAAAAGGCTGCGCCACCATTTCGCCTGCGCGGATCGTCACGCTGGTGTTCGGTGGAACGGCGCACCAGGGGGTGCAATCGAAGGAAAAGGGCTCGGAACTCAACGCAATGCCCTCTTCCAACCCGCGCCAGTAGAGGGTCGGCGGTTTGTCGTCGCTTGACCAGCGGAAGGCATGCACGCAATCGCCATCCATCAGTACCGCGCTGAAGCGCAGAGCCGAAGACACGCCCGCCGCAACCATCTTTTCCTGGCAGAGGCGGAGCGCGGTAGAAATGGCGCGAACCGGATCCGCATCGAGACCAAGGCCGGCGGCAATCAGGAAAATGGCTTCGCTGTCGCCGGTGCCGCGCCGGGATGCATAGATATCGTCCGGGATAAGGGAATCGATGTCGCGCCTTATCTGCTCGTAACCGCCGATCTGGCCGTTATGCATGAACAGATATTGGCCATGCGCAAAGGGATGGCAATTGGCACGGGATACCTCGCCTGACGTGGCGGAGCGGACATGGGCCATGAACATGCCGGAGCGCAATTGCTGGCAGAGCGCGGCCAGATTGGCATCGGACCAGGCGGGCCGGGTGTCGCGAAAGACGCCGGGCGTTCCCCGTTCGCCATACCAGCCAAGGCCGCAGCCATCGCCGTTGACGACGGTTTTTGCTTCTCTTGCGGCCATGGACTGGCTTACCAATGATGCTTCCGGCTCGATCAGCAGGCTGTCGAGCCAGACAGGTTTACCGGAATAGGCAAAAAGGCGGCACATTCATGCGGCTCTGTCGAATGCCTTGTCTCCGAGCGCGAAGTCGACGGCGGCCTTCGCGTGAATGGCGGTTGAATCATACCCCGGCAGCGGCAGCGCATCGGGATCGATCAGTAGTGAAATTTCCGTGCAGCCGAGAATGACGGAATCGACGCCGAGTGCACGGGCCTTTTCGATGACGGCAAGGTAGCGTTCGCGCGAGCAGGACTTGATTTCGCCCTGGCACAGTTCGCCGAAAATGATGTCATGGATCGCAGCGCGGTCGTCCGCTTCGGGCACGACCAGGTCCACACCATGCTGGCGCATCCGGTCAGTATAGAAGCCATGTTCCATCGTGTAGCGGGTGGCGAGCAGCAGCGGCTTGCGACGCCCGTCCGCCTTCAGGGCGGCCGCCGTTTCGTCGATGATGTCGATCAGGGCGACGCCCGACATTTTCTCAACCGTGTCTGCAACGAGATGCATTGTGTTGGTGCAGATCAGCACACAATCGGCACCGGCATTGGCAAGGCGTGCACCGGCAGCGCCCAGAAGCGCGCCCGCTTCATCCCAGCGGTCAGCCTTCTGAAGGGCGACAACCTCGGAAAAATCGAGCGAATGCATGACGATATCAGCCGAGACCAGACCGCCGCGGCTGTCGCGCACGGCCTCGTTGATCATGCGGTAATAGGTTGCGGTGGATTCCCAGCTCATGCCGCCGATCAGGCCGATGCGTTTCATAAGTTTCCCCTTATCGAGTTTGATTGAAGACAAGAATGCCATCGCCGCCACGAAAACGGCGTGCGTTTTTTCATGGTTTTCAGGCTGCATATGCAAGTAAGGGGCGGTATTTGCGCAAACTCTGCAAAATTCTTGCGTTATTGCGTTAACCTGTGCATTCTTTCCGGATGATTGATGATCGCGACCGCCGAATCCTTGCGATTCTCCAGGAAAATGCCGAAACGCCGCTCGCCGACATTGCGGAGCAGGTTTCCCTGTCGTTATCCGCCTGTTCGCGCCGTATCACGCGATTGCGCACCGAAGGCTATGTGACCGGCACGATGGCGCTGCTCGACCGACGGAAGATCAACCTTCCGACCACGGTTTTCCTGCTGGTGAGGACGGGGCTGCATGCGGAAGACTGGCTGGACAGGTTCCATGCCGCCGTCAGCACCATACCTGAAATCGTCGAGGTTCACCGGCTGACCGGCAATTTCGACTATATTCTGAAACTGGTGCTGCCGAATGTCGAATATTACGACACGGTCTACAAACAGATCCTGCGCCGCGTCCAGCTTTACGACATGTCCGCCTATATCTCCATGGAAACGGTGAAGCTGTCTTCGTCGCTGCCGACGACGCATATCTGAGGGACCATCGAGCTCCTCTCAGCGGCCCGCCTCAAAACGGACGCCGAAGCGGAAGCTGCGCGTCTCGCCCGGTTGCAAGGTAATTGCAGCGGCGAGTTCCCCGTGGTTGAAGGCATTGGTGGGCGTTTCCACCGGTTCGAGCGCGATGGATTGCCGCCTGTCGCGGGCGAGCGTATCGCCGGTGAAGACATGCATGTGGCCACGCTCGTGCCAGACCGTGAGGCTCGATCCGTTATGCCGGTTTTCGAGCCGTGTTTCGTAAAGTCCGTTTTCGGATGCGATCAGATCGGTGAAGCAGACATCCGCTACATGACCGGATAGCGGCGCATAGAGAAAGCGGGTGTCGTCCCGTGTGACGATGCCGCCCTGCTGATCCCGCAGGGGAATGAGATCGTCGTCCGTTTCGATCGCGGTTCGCGAGGGCAGCGTGAGAAGAAGGTCGTCGATGGACGTCGAACCGGGCAGGCGAAAATAGGGATGCCAGCCGGCGGCGAAAGGCAAAGGCCGGTCGCCGCGATTGGTGCCGCGTATGTCGATGGTGACGTCGTGGCCCGCAAAGCGATACTCCACCTCGATGGTGAGCCGATAGGGGTAACCCTTGAAATCGCCGGGCGCGATTTCCGTCCGGAAGACAAGAATTTGCGCGCCATTTTCCTCGAAGGACTGGTTGAGAACAAAGGGCAGGGCGCGGGCGAAGCCGTGGAAAACAAGGTCTTCATGGTCAAGCACCGGCTCGATGTGGTGCGTTTCGCCGCCGAAATCATATCGGCCTTGCGGAATGCGGTTGGTGAAGGGCGCAAGAATGCCGTTTCTCACGCCGTTCTGCGACTGCAATTCCGCGGCTGTCAGATATCCGTCAACCAGATCCTCGCCCTTTTCGCCATCGGCAGAGAGCGGTCGCCAGCTGAGAAGCGTTGCGCCCTCATAAGCGATCTCGGCGCAAAAACCGTTGCCGGAAACGGTCAGACCGGCAATCCCCGTGCCTGTTGCGGAAGTGGTCATCGGGAATTGTCCTTTACATGCATGCATCTGCGACGGCCGGGCCGATTGCCTCGCCGATTCGCCCGATCATCTTCGCTGCAGCGACATTTCGCAATGGCTATGATGCGCCGCACACATCCGTGGCGCTCGCGATGAAAATCAGTCAGGGAAGGTTTGTTTTGCGCCGCTGAAAAATTCCATCAGCGCCGCCTGGTCTTCTCCGCCGAGCCCCGCCGCCGTCAGCATGCGGTGCACCTCGGCGCAAACCGCAGTCAGCGGCATGGCCGTGTTGGTGCGCCGGGCAAGATCCTGCGCGCCGTTCAGATCCTTGACCATATTGTCGATGCGGCCGGTGCGGCGGTAATCCTTCGCCACATAGCGTGGCATGTATTCCTGAAGGATGGCGCTATCGGCGCGGCCGCCCTTCAGCGCCTGCGGTATCTTGGCGGCATCGACGCCGGCATCCAGCGCGAGCTGCGTTGCTTCCGCCACCGCAAGGAAGTTTAGGCCGCACAGAACCTGATTGATGAGCTTGGTTGTCTGCCCGGCGCCACAGGGGCCCATATGGGTGTAGTTGCTGGCGACATGCTGCAGCACGCGATGGGCATCGGCCACATCCTTCTCGCTGCCGCCAGCCATCAGCGTCAATTGCCCGATGAGCGCCTTGGGTGCGCCGCCCGAAAGCGGGCTATCCACCCAGCGCAGGCCCTTTTCAGCGGCGTCGGCCGCCAGTTCCTTGGTCGCTTCCGGGTCGATGGAGGACATGTCGATAATTAGCGTGCCGGCTTTTGCCCCTGCCGCCACGCCATCCTTGCCGAAGACGGCGATGCGAACAATTTTCGGCGAGTTGAGGCTGAGGATGACCACGTCGGAAACCGCGGCCGCCTCTGCCGCCGTTCGAGCGCTCTCCGCACCAAGGCTTGTCAGCGCCGCGACCTTTTCCGCATCCAGATCGAAAACCGTCAGGTGATTGCCGGTTTCCACCAGCCGTGTGCCGATCGCGCCGCCCATGGCGCCCGCGCCGATGAGAGCAATGTTGTTCTTCCCGGTCATGCTGTTTACGGCCTCCTCCCAAGGTGTCGTGTTTTGGTATTTGTCACAGGGACGCGGTGATGCCGCCGTCGACGTAGAGAATATGGCCGTTCACGAAGGACGACGCGTCGGACGACAGGAAAATGCAGGCTCCGACAAGCTCTTCCACCTTGCCCCAGCGTCCGGCCGGCGTGCGCTTTTCAAGCCAGGCCGAAAACGTCTCGTCTGCGACAAGGGCGGCGTTGAGCGGGGTATCGAAATAACCGGGCGCAATGGCATTGCACTGCAGGCCATATTTGGCCCAGTCTGTCGCCATGCCCTTGGTCAGATTGCCGACGGCACCCTTGGTGGCGGTGTAGGGCGCGATGCCGGGGCGGGCAAGCGCTGTCTGAACGCTGGCGATATTGATGATCTTGCCGCGCCCGCGCGAAATCATGTGGCGCGCGGTTGCCTGTCCGACGTGGAATACCGAGGCGATGTTGGTTTGCAGCAGGCGCTCGAAGGCGTCGGCCGGAAAATCCTCGAGCGGCGTGCGGTGCTGCATGCCGGCATTGTTGACGAGAATATCGATCGCGCCCACCTCCGCTTCGAAGCGGTCGATGGCCTCGCGCACCGCGCCGTGATCGGTGGCGTCGAAGGCAAGTGTTCTCGCGCCCTTGATGCCGGCAGCGGCTGCTTTCAGCTTCGCTTCGTCGCGCCCGTTCAGCACCACTTCCGCCCCGGCTTCCGAAAGCCCTTGCGCCAGCGCGAAACCGATGCCCTGGGACGAACCCGTGAACAGGGCGCGGCGGCCGGAAAGATCGAACAAATTAAGGCCCACTGTTTCCTCCAGTCTCTCGACATTGCATTCTTGAAGATATATGTTACCGATAACATTCATCCGTTTGAGGGCGGATGTCAAGGCTGGCGCGCCCGTTTTCGGTACGTATCGGGCGGGTGGCGAACTGGCAAGGCGGGTCAAGGTCCGTCGTGCGGCAGCAAGTTGGATGCGGAATTTTATGCGCCGCAGTGGCGGACGCTTGAACGGAGTTGTCATGAAAGCGATTGTAGCCCACGGGGCAAAGGATGTGCGCATCGAAGACCGGCCGGAGGAAAAGCCGGGACCGGGCGAGGTGCGGCTTTGTCTGGCGAGGGGCGGAATCTGCGGCAGCGATCTGCATTATTACAATCATGGCGGTTTCGGTGCCGTGCGGCTCCGTGAACCCATGGTGCTAGGCCATGAGGTTTCTGCCGTCATCGAGGAACTGGGCGAAGGCGTGGAGGGGCTGAAGATCGGCGGTCTGGTGGCGGTTTCGCCGTCGCGCCCATGCCGGACCTGCCGCTTCTGCCAGGAGGGTCTGCACAATCAGTGCCTCAACATGCGGTTTTATGGCAGCGCCATGCCTTTCCCGCATATTCAGGGCGCGTTCCGGGAAGTTCTGGTGGCGGACGCCCTGCAATGCGTGCCGGCAGACGGTCTCAGCGCCGGGGAAGCCGCCATGGCGGAACCGCTGGCGGTGACGCTGCACGCCACACGCCGGGCCGGTGATTTGCTAGGGAAACGTGTGCTCGTCACGGGTTGCGGCCCCATCGGCATTCTCTCCATTCTGGCTGCGCGCCGGGCAGGTGCGGCTGAAATCGTCGCCACCGACCTTTCCGATTTCACGCTCGCCAAAGCGCGTGAAGCGGGGGCGGACCGTGTCATCAACAGCAAGGATGAGCCCGATGCGCTCGCCGCTTATGGTGCAAACAAGGGAACCTTCGACATTCTCTATGAATGCTCGGGTGCGGCCGTGGCGCTTGCCGGCGGCATTACGGCACTGCGGCCGCGCGGCATCATCGTCCAGCTCGGGCTCGGCGGCGATATGAGCCTGCCGATGATGGCGATCACAGCCAAGGAACTCGACCTGCGTGGTTCCTTTCGCTTCCACGAGGAATTCGCCACCGGCGTCGAGCTGATGCGCAAGGGCCTGATCGACGTCAAACCCTTCATCACCCAGACCGTCGATCTTGCCGACGCCATCTCGGCCTTCGAATTCGCCTCGGATCGCAGCCGCGCCATGAAGGTGCAGATCGCCTTTTCCTAAGCGCATTTGCTGCGGACAGTGATGAGCTATTTTCAATCGGTGGCGGATAATTCCGCCGCCGATTTTTTATGCATGGTTTTGGGCGTGGCGCGATCTAGCGGCGCTGTTACCGATATCATGGATTTGCGATGAGGCCGCGGCCTCAAGCAGCGCAATCCGCTCTGATGCCGGGGATTCCAGTCTCATATTTTGCGGCCCCTGACCGCCCTTTGCCGATCTGCCCCACCGGTTTGCACATTTTGACGCAGGTCAAAAAGGTGATTTGCTGCCTGCGGTTTTTTGCGTTATCGAAATTTCAGAAATTACTGAAAATTCAGGAAGTGAAGAAATGCCAACCAGCCTGTCACCGCTCGTTCAGTCCTTCGTGCTGCATTTTGGCGAGATGGGCAGCCGCTGGGGAATCAACCGTACCGTCGGCCAGGTCTATGCTTTGCTTTACATTTCGCCGCAGCCTCTCTGTGCGGACGAGATCGTCGAGGCGCTCGGCATTTCCCGTTCCAACGTCTCGATGAGCCTGAAGGAGCTTCAGGCGTGGAACCTTGCAATTCTCAAGCACTTCCCCGGTGACAGGCGCGATTTTTTCACGACGCCTGATGATGTCTGGCAGATTCTGCGCACGCTCGCCGAGGAGCGGAAAAAGCGCGAGATCGATCCCACGCTCAGCGTGCTGCGCGAAATCCTGATGGAGACGCCGGAAAACGAAGATGAGCGGCATGCGCAAAGGCGCATCGACGAGATGAAGACGCTGATCGAGCAGCTTACCGGCTGGTATGATGATGTGAAGCGGCTGGAGACGGAGAGGCTGGCCTCGCTTCTGGCGCTCGGTTCCAAGGTCACGAAGCTTCTGGAGGCGAAAGACAAGATCGTCTCGCTTGCAAGACCCCGCGGCACGAAGAAGAAAGGGTGATCGGTCGTGACCATGTCCGCACACATCCCCCGATCGGCCGATGGTGATGCCACAGACTGTCCCGTGCCCGGTGCCGGGCAACGGCGGTTCTTCGGTCGAGCCCGGCGCAACGTTGCCCCCGACAAGACCGCGGTAAAAACGCAACATGCGCCCGCGGTTGGCGGATCCGTCGCCCTGTTGCATGTGCTGCCGGCGCTGCTCTGGCTGCCGCAGGCGCGCCTGCTGGCCTTTTCAGTTGGAAAAATTGCCGATGGCGAGCCGATGATGGCGATCGTGCCGGCCGCCGTTGCGGTCCTTATCCTCGGGCTTCTCAAGGCGTGGATGGAAAAAGTCGCGGCGCGGCGGTCCTTCCGTGCCGCACGCGCAGCGCTTTCGCAGCGGCGGTTCGAGGCGTTGCAGGCCGTGGCGAAGGTTTCCCCGCTCGATCTGTCGCGCACGGCCTCGGGTGAGGCGGCAGGTATCGTGGCGGAGGCTGCGGAAGCGCTGGTGCCCTATCTTTCCCGGTTCCAGCCGGCGCGCATGAAAGCCACCATCGTCCCCCTGGTTTTCGTGCTCGCCATCCTGCCCTTTAGCTGGATTGCGGCGCTGGTGCTTCTACTCGCCATGCCCACCATCCCGCTCTTCATGGCCCTGATCGGCTGGCAGGCCAAGGCCGCCAGTGAAAAGCAGCTGGCCGAGACGGGCAACATGAATGCCTTCCTGCTCGATCGCCTGCGCGGGCTGGAAACGATCCGCACGCTCAAGGCCGTTGACCTGACGGCGGCGCGCCTCGATGCCGATGCGCAGAACCTCAAGAAGCGGACGATGGCCGTTCTGAGGATCGCCTTCCTCTCCTCCGCCGTGCTGGAGCTTTTTGCTGCGATCGGTGTTGCCATGACCGCCGTTTATATCGGTTTCCACCTGCTCGGTTTTTTGGATTTCGGCGCCTGGGGCGAAAAACTCACGCTGGCAGAGGGCCTCTTCATCCTGCTCCTCGCGCCGGCCTTTTTCGAGCCATTGCGGGAACTCTCCGCCGTCTGGCATGATCGGGCGGCTGGCGAGGCGGCGCTCGATGCGCTCGCCACACTGACGGTGGGGGGCTCGAAAATCGTTGGCGAGGGCGCGGATGTGGTGCGCGCGCCATCTCCGACACTCGGCCCGCTGGAGATGGAAAACCTTTCCTTCGCTTACCCGAATGCTCCGCCTGTCATCCGGAATTTCAACCTGACGGTTCAGCAGGGCGAGAGAGTTGCGATTCTTGGGGCTTCCGGTTGTGGCAAATCCACTGTACTCTCCTTGATTGCCGGGCTGGCCGAGGCGGGTGAGGGCGTAATCAGGATCGGCGGCGTCACGCTTGATGACGCAACGGCTGATGGGCTGCGCGGAACGATCGGCTGGGTCAGTCAGAAGCCGTTCTTTTTTGCCGCGTCCATGAAGGCGAATATTGGTTTTGGCCGCTTGGCGGTCAGCGAGGCCATGGTGGAAGAGGTCCTGCACCGCACCGGACTGGATGGATTGACGCAGGCGCGCCGGCATTTGCAGATCGGAGACGGCGGAAATGGCATTTCGGGCGGGGAGGCGGTGCGGCTCGCCATAGCGCGCGCTTTCGCCGATCCGGCAACGCAGCTTGTTCTGGCCGATGAGCCGACCGCGCATCTCGACCGGGAAACGGCTGCTCTCGTCACGGATAACCTGCTGCAACTGGCAAAGGGCAGGACATTGATCGTCGCGACCCATGATCCGGTACTTGCGGCACGCATGGACAGGATCGTGGATATGACGGCGATCCATTCGAGGGGGCAGCCATGATCGCGCGTTTTGCCATATTGAGACCCGTCATCGCCCTGTTCTGGTCGACACGGCGCGGCATGCTGCTTGCGGGTGCGGTTCTGGCGGTCACGACTGTTCTGGCAGGCATCGGTCTTCTCGGCGTGTCCGGTTGGTTCATTACCGCGGCGGCCATTGCCGGCCTGCTGCCGGCGACGGCCTTCGCCTTTGATGTCTTTGCCCCCTCGGCGGCTATTCGCCTTCTGGCGCTGGCACGCACCGCCGCCCGTTATGGCGAGCGCATGACGACCCACGAAGCCACGCTTTCCGTGCTTGCGGCGCTTCGGGAGAAACTGTTTCGCGGTTTTGCCGCACCGCAGGCGGCGAAATCTCTGGAAGCGCGGCCCGCCCGTCTGCTGAACCGGCTGACGGCGGATATCGACGCGCTGGATTCGCTTTATCTGCGCGTCTTGGTTCCCGCCGCCGTCGCCATCCTTGCCGCGCTCGTGACCGGCTTCGGGCTTGCTTTCCTGCACCCGCTTGCCGGTGTGCTGGCAGCCACCTTCCTCATTGCGGCGGGTCTCGGCATTTCTGCGCGCTCTGCCTTGAAAGCGGAAAAATTCTCGCGCCGGCGGGCCATCGGGCTCGAGGCGTTGCGCGCCCGCACGGCCGATCTCGTGAGCGGACAGACGGAGCTGCTGACCACGGGCCGGCTTTCCGCGCAGGTTGCCGCGGTAAAGCGCGCGGATGACTATCTCGCCACCTGTGATGACAGCCTCAACCGCATCGAGACCAATGCCGGTTTTTCCTTTGGCCTTTCAGCGGCCATTCTCTTGAGCGCCGCCCTTCTCGGCATGGCCTGGCTGGCGGAGCATGGGGCGGTGAGCGCACCGGCCGCCGCACTTGGCCTGCTAGTCTGTTTCGCTGCGCTGGAGCCTTTCACGGCGCTTCGCCGCGGGGCGATGGAGCTGGGCCGTACGCTGTTTTCCGCAAGGCGTATTGCGCCGCGCCTTTCTGCAACGGCCGACGCGCACTGTCCCGCATTACCCGCGAGTGGCATCGCGGCGGAGCTTAGAGGCGTGCGTCTGGAGCGGGAAGGGAACGAGCATCCGGTCCTGACGAATATCAACCTTGCAGTCGCCTGCGGGGAACGGGTCGCGATCGTCGGTGCAAGCGGTGCGGGCAAGACGAGCCTCATCCAGCTGGTGGCGGGCGAGTTGCACCCGGCTGCGGGCTCGGTCCGTGCCTTGCCGTCCACCCTGATGACGCAGCGCAGCCAGCTTTTCCGTGACAGCATCGCCGACAATCTGCGGCTGGCAAAGCCTGCCGCAACGGGGGTTGAGTTGCGGGACGCGCTCGAGGCGGCCGGGCTTGCCGAACACGTCAGAACCTTGCCGAAACGGCTGGAAACGAAGCTCGGTGAGGCCGGGCAGGGTCTTTCCGGCGGCCAGTCGCGCCGGCTGGCGCTTGCCCGTTTCCTGCTTGCCGACAGGCCGCTCTGGCTTCTCGACGAGGTGACGGAAGGGCTGGACGGCGAAACCGCCCGGGATGTGCTCGGCCGGCTTTTCGCGAGGGCAGAGGGAAAGACTGTCTTGATGATCACCCATAATCGCCGCGAGGCGGAATTTGCCGATCGTATCATCGTGCTGAGAGAGGGGCGCCAGTTTGATGAATGTCAAAGCGGCACCCCGGAATACGGCGTAGTGCTTGAGACACTGCGCCCGGACTGAGATTTTTTGAGAGCCGGCGTCGTTTTGAAAATGGAAGGCCGGCCTTCCGGAAAAGGTGGGTAAGACTATGGAACTCGACATAGTGGCGCTGTCGCGCCTGCAATTTGCAGTGACGGCTTTATATCACTTCCTGTTCGTTCCCCTGACGATCGGGCTGTCGGTGGTGATCGCCATCATGGAAACGGTCTATGTCATGACCGGCCGCACGATCTGGCGGCAGATGACGAAATTCTGGGGCACCCTGTTCGGTATCAATTTCGTGCTCGGTGTTTCCACCGGCATCGTCATGGAATTCCAGTTCGGCATGAACTGGAGTTATTACAGTCACTATGTCGGCGATATCTTCGGCGCGCCGCTGGCGATCGAGGGCATGATGGCCTTCTTTCTGGAGGCCACCTTCGTCGGCCTGTTCTTTTTCGGCTGGGACAAGCTGTCGAAACTCGGCCACCTCGTCGCGACATGGTGCGTGGCGATCGGCTCGAATTTTTCGGCGCTGTGGATATTGATCGCCAATGGCTGGATGCAGAACCCGACGGGCTCCGCCTTCAATCCCCAGACCATGCGCATGGAAGTGACTGACTTCTTCGCGGTCCTGTTCAACCCGGTGGCGCAGGCGAAATTCGTGCACACCGTTTCCGCCGGCTACGTGACGGCCTCCATCTTCGTGCTCGGCGTCTCCGCCTGGTACGTGCTGAAAGGTCGCCACGTCGATCTCGCCAAGCGGTCGATGACGGTTGCCGCCTCCTTCGGTCTGGCATCCGCGCTTTCGGTGGTCGTGCTGGGGGACGAAAGCGGTTATCTCTCGACAGAACACCAGAAGATGAAGCTCGCCTCCATCGAGGCCATGTGGGAAACCGAGCCGGCGCCCGCTCCCTTCACGGCCATCGGTTTTCCCGATCAGGAAGCGCGCGAGACGCATTTTGCGGTCAAAATCCCATGGGTGATGGGCCTCATCGGCACCCGTTCGCTTGATACGCAAATCCCAGGCATCAACGATCTTGTCGAGCAGGCAAAGACCCGCATCCGCGACGGTATCAAGGCCTATGACGCGCTGATGCAGATACGCGCCACCGGCAAGGGCGCAGAGCTGCCGGAAGAGGTGCGCGGCACCTTCGCCGAAGTCGGCCACGAGCTTGGTTATGCCCTGCTGCTCAAGCGCTATGTCGACGATCCGCGTCAGGCGAGCGAAGAGCAGATCGCCAAGGCCGCTGCCGACACCATCCCGCATGTGCCGACGCTGTTCTGGTCGTTCCGCATCATGGTCGGCCTCGGCATGTTCTTCATCCTTTTGACGGCGACCTTCTTCTATCTCTCGGCCCGCCGTCGGCTGGATCATTATCCGCTGTTGCTGAAAGTGGCGGTCTTTGCCATTCCGCTACCGTGGATTGCCGCCGAAATGGGCTGGGTGGTCGCCGAATTCGGCCGCCAGCCGTGGATCATCGAGGGTGTGCTGCCAACGGCCGCTGCCGTCTCCAACCTCAGCGCTTCGACTGTCCTGATTACGCTTTTATGTTTCATCGCCATCTACACGGTGCTGTTCATCGTCGAAATGGGGCTGATGCTGAAGGCGATCCGCAAGGGGCCAGATCCGGACCATGAGCCGGAGGCGCCGCTCGTTCCTGAAAAACTCGTCGCTGCGGAGTAAGATATCATGATCCTGCATCAACTCATCGACTATGAAATCCTTCGCGTCATCTGGTGGCTGCTGCTCGGCGTTTTGCTTATCGGCTTTGCCGTGACGGGCGGTTTCGATCTCGGCACGGGCGCGCTGCTGCCCTTCGTGGCGAAGACGGATATCGAGCGCCGTGTCGTCATCAATTCCATCGGCCCGGTCTGGGAAGGCAACCAGGTGTGGCTGATCCTTGGCGGCGGTGCGATCTTTGCCGCCTGGCCGCCGCTTTATGCGGTTTCGTTTTCAGGTTTCTATCTGGCGATGTTTGCCACCCTGTTCGCGCTGATCCTGCGGCCGGTCGGTTTCAAATATCGCTCCAAGCGCGAGAGCCCGGCATGGCGCAGCAGCTGGGACTGGGCCCTGTTCGTCGGCGGCTTCGTGCCGGCGCTGATCTTTGGCGTGGCGATCGGCAACGTGCTGCAGGGTGTTCCCTTCCACTTTAACGACGACCTCAGGATTTTCTACGACGGCACGACACTGTTCGAGCTTCTGAACCCCTATGCCCTTCTTTGCGGCCTCGTTTCCGTCGCCATGCTGGTAATGCATGGTGCGGCCTGGCTGGTGCTGAAGACCGAAGGTCCGGTGGCTGCCCGTGCGCGCAGTTTCGGCAGCATTGCGGCCCTTGCCACGACAGTTCTTTTCGCGCTCGGCGGTGTCTTTCTCTGGCTCGGGGTCGATGGTTATCGCTTCACCTCTGAAGTCGTGACCGATGGTCCCTCCAACCCGCTGTCCAAGACGGTCGAGGTTGCGGGTGGTGTCTGGTTTGCCAACTATGCGGCACATCCGTGGATGATGCTGGCGCCGGCGCTTGGTCTCGTCTTCCCGCTCGTCGCTTTCATCCTTTTCAGGGCCCGCAGGGAAGTCCTGGCACTGCTGTCCAGTTCGCTCGCGATTTTCGGCATCATCGCCACCGTCGGGCTTACGATGTTTCCCTTCATCCTGCCGTCCTCGGTCGATCCCAGGTCGAGCCTGACGGTGTGGGACGCATCGTCCAGCCACATGACGCTATTCAACATGCTGGTCGTCACGCTCATCTTCGTTCCGATGATCGTTGCCTACACCTCGTGGGTCTATCGCGTGCTGTGGGGCAAGGTGGATGAAAAGGCGATCCGTGACGACAGCGGCCACGCTTATTGACGCAATTCCAGGAAAAGTTTGAAAAGAAGGAGATCGAACATGTGGTATTTCGCTTGGCTGCTCGGCCTGCCTCTCGCCGCCATCTTCGCCGTCATGAACGCCATGTGGTATGAGCTGATGGAAGAAAACGCGAAGAAGGCCGAAGCGAAGCCGGAAAAATGACGCTTGAAGCAAAAAGGGCGGCACCCGGTCTGGATGCCGCCCTTCGTGTGAAACAGCCGCGCTTGTCGCGTGTGTTCAGTGGATCGCGATACCGCGCTTGTCCGCTTCTTCCTTGATGATGTCTTCGACGATGGCTCGCTTGAGATTTGGATCTCCCAGCAGATAGTCATCGGCGATTTCGAAAATCGACTTCGGGTTCTCGGTCCTGTGCAGGGTGTCGAGATCCTGGCCGATCTGCTCTCTCAGGCTGGAATAGTCGTCCATCGCGGTTCTCCCGTTTATCGGTTCAATCCAGAAGGTCGGCCGGAACCTTGCCGCCGTTTTCGGAGAGCTTCTTGATGACCGCCTTGTGCAGCCAGATATTCATGGTCGCCGAATCCGAGGTGTCGCCGGTGTAACCCAGTTCGCTCGCCAGTTCCTTTCGGGCAGTGAGGCTGCTGTCCAGATCGAGCGCCTTCAGAAGATCGACAATCGAATGTTTCCAGTCGAGCTTCTGTCCATTCTTCTTGACTGCCGCATCCAGGATGGAGGCGACGTCGACGGTGCCGATGGGCGCGGGAGCCGCAGCTGTCGGTGCCGGTGAGGCAGGCTGGGTCGGTGCTGCCGGGGTTGCGGTGGTCGTAGGTGTTCCGGCAGGAGCCGAAGTCTGCGGCGCGGCCTCGGCCTTGCCGAAAATCGCGTCCTTGATCTTGTTGAAAAAGCTCATTCTGTCCTCCCCTTATCTGCGAAATGCGCGCCCGACGGCGATGAGAATGCAGGCGCCGATGAAACCTGCGATGAGATAGCCAATCCAGCCTCCGAGCGAGACGCCGATGAGCCCCAGAAGGAAATTGGCGACGATGGCCCCGATAATGCCGAGGATGATGTTCATGAAAACACCCATATTGCTTTTCATGAACTGTTCGGCGAGCCAACCAGCTACGCCGCCGATGATGATTGCTGCAATCCAGCCAACTTGTGCGTCTTCCATAACAAGCCTTTCCTTTCTAGAGAGAGGTCATAGGCATATGGACCCGCATTTTTTGCGCACGTCCCCCCGCCTTGAATTGACCCCAGGCGATTATTAACGAAGACGCGGAAGTTTTGTTCCGTGAGGCGTGTACGTTAGCGCAAACTCAACTCTGGCTCTCAAAATCCAGCCCGATATCAAGAACCGGCGCGCTGTGGGTGATCCAGCCGATGGAGATAAGATCGACGCCGGTGGCGGCGATGGCTGCCGCCGTCTGCGGATTGATGCGGCCAGAGGCTTCGGTGATGGCGCGACCGGCAACGATCTCTACCGCCTCGCGCAGCTGTTCCGGCGTCATGTTATCGAGAAGAACCGCATCCACACCCTCTTCCATGGCCTCGTGCAACTGCACGAGCGTATCGACTTCGACCTCGATCTTGACGAGATGTCCGACGCCCTGCCTTGCGCGGCGGATGGCCTCACGCACGCTGCCGGCGACGGCGATATGATTGTCCTTGATGAGAACGGCATCATAAAGCGCAAAACGGTGGTTTATGCCGCCGCCGGCGCGCACGGCATATTTTTCCAGCGTCCGCAGCCCCGGCGTCGTCTTGCGGGTGCAGGCGACCGACGCTTTGGTGCCGGCAATGGCGGCGACGATTTTTGCGGTGACGGAGGCGATGCCCGAGAGATGGCCGAGGAAATTCAGCGCCGTGCGTTCCCCAGTCAAAAGCCCGCGAGACGGCCCTTCGATGGTTGCGATGATATCGCCGGCCGCCACGGCTGCCCCATCCGCAATGTGCCTGTTCATCCTGATCGCCGGGTCCACAAGCTGGAAGGCAAGTTCCGCCGCATCGAGCCCGGCGATGACGCCCGGCTCCCGCGCCGCCATGACAACGACCGAGCGGTGGTCGGCGGGGATGACGGCGGTGGAGGTGATGTCGCCCGCGAGGCCCAAGTCTTCCAGAAGGGCATTACGCACGAGCGGTTCGATGATGAGGCGGGGCAGGGGGGAAAGGATCATGTCAGGCGCTCCGCGCGAAACCGGCTGTTGCAAGGCTGGAAGAGGAAAATTCATGGGCGACGGTGACGACGTCGTTCAGGCTCAGTCGGCGTCTCATGGCCTTGGCATCCTTCTGCGAAAAATCGTCACGGAAATGCGCGCCGCGCGATTCCCTCCGCAGGGCTGCGAAAACGGCGATGGAGAGAGCGACCACCGCCGGGTCGGAGGCCGGGCCGTTTCGCTCGGCAAGCGGCAGTAAGTCCCTGATGGCTTCGGCCAGTCCCGCGGCATGTCTGACGATGCCGAGATGACGGGAAACGATGGGCCTGACAGCGGCGAGATCGGCGGGCGAAAAATCAGCTGTCGCGTTGGGCGAAACGGCAGCCGCCGATCTTGCCGCGGGTGCGGGCCGGCCGGCAATATCCTGCGCCGCACGCATGCCCATCGCTGCCGCCTCCAGCAGCGAGTTGCTGGCAAGCCGGTTTGCGCCGTGAAGGCCGGTGCAGGCGGTTTCCCCCGCAACCCAGAGCCCGCGCACCGAACTTCTGCCTTTGTTATCCGTGGCGACACCGCCCATGTGGTAATGCACGGCCGGGCGGACCGGCACGAGTTCGCGGGCGGGGTCTATGCCTGCCTCGCGGCAAAGCAGGTCGATTGACGGGAAACGGCTGGCAAAACCGGAGCCGAGCGCCTGGCGGGCATCGAGAAAGACCCTGCCGCCGCGCAGGATTTCACGGTCGATGGCGCGGGCGACAATATCGCGCGACGCCAGTTCCGCGCCCGGCACTGCCGCCATGAACCTTTCGCCGTTTTCATTGAGAAGCAGGGCGCCTTCACCCCGCACCGCTTCGCTCACCAGCGCCAGCGGTCGCCGGGGGGAGGAAAGTGCTGTTGGGTGAAACTGCACGAATTCCATGTCGGCAAGGATGGCGCCGGCGCGGGCGGCAAGCATGATGCCCTGCCCGAAATTGCCGGAGGGATTGGTCGTGGCGTCATAAAGTCCGCCGAGACCGCCGGTGGCGAGAATGACCTGGCTTGCTGGCAGAAGGAAGCTGCCGTTCGGGCCGGCGCAGGCGAGACCGGCGATCACGCCATCTTCCGTCAGCAACCGGCGCACTTCCGTGCCTTCCAGAACCGTGATCGAAGGCGTACGGCGAACGGCATCCGCAAGAGCCCTGACGATCGCCGCACCCGACCCGTCGCCTTCGGCATGCAGAATGCGCCGCCGGCTATGGGCGGCTTCCAGCCCGAAGACATAGTTGCCGCCGGCGTCCCGGTCGAAGCGAACGCCTGCCCGCTCCAGCGCATCTATGACGGCGGGGGCGGCGGAAACGATGCCAACCACCAAATCTTCATCACAAAGGCCATCGCCCGCAGCGAGCGTATCGGCGACATGCAGGGCTGCGCGATCATCCGGCCCGAGGCTGGCCGCGATGCCGCCCTGCGCCCAGGCGCTTGAGGTTTCGCCGCCGAGCGCGCCGCGCGTCACAAGCAGCACGGGCTGCGGCGCCAGCGTCATCGCCGCCATCAGCCCGGCAATGCCGCTGCCGACGATGACCGTCCAGTCCCGCTGCGGCAAAAACTCGCTCATATCTGCAGCATCCTTTCCACGGCGCGACGGGCGGCACCGGCAATGGCCGGATCGACCGTCACCTCATGGCGATTTTCCTCCAGTGCCGTGCGGATATTGCCAAGCGTGATGCGCTTCATGTGCGGGCAGAGATTGCAGGGGCGGATGAACTCGACATCGGGATGATGCACGGCGACGTTGTCGCTCATCGAGCATTCCGTCAGAAGCACCACGCGGGCAGGGCGCTCGCGGCCGACATAGTCAGACATGACGGCGGTGGAGCCGGAGAAATCCGCAGCGTCTACGACCTCAGGCGGACATTCGGGATGCGCCAGCACGATAACGCCGGGATGGCTTTCGCGCAGTTCCCTGATGTCATCGGCGGTGAAAAGCTCATGCACTTCGCAATGGCCACGCCAGGCGATCAGCTCGACATTGGTTTCCTTGGCCACGTTCTTCGCCAGATATTCATCCGGCAGCATCAAAACGCGCGGCACGCCGAGCGATTCCACCACCTGGCGGGCATTGCCTGACGTGCAGCAGATATCGGACGCAGCCTTCACCGCCGCTGACGTGTTCACATAGGTGACGACAGGAACGCCGGGATAGGCCTTGCGCAGAAGCGCGATGTCTTCCGGCGTGATGGAATCGGCGAGCGAGCAGCCAGCGGCCATATCCGGAATAAGTACGGTTTTTTCCGGATTGAGCAGCTTTGCCGTCTCGGCCATGAAATGCACGCCGGCCAGAACGATCACATCCGCTTCCACCTCCATTGCCTTGCGGGCAAGGGCGAGACTGTCCCCGACGATATCGGCGACGCCGTGGAAGATTTCCGGCGTCTGGTAATTATGGGCGAGGATGACGGCGTTGCGCTTGCGTTTCAATTCAAGGATTGCCTCGACATCATCCTGAAAGCCCATCCATTCGGCCTTTGGAATGACACGGGCAACGCGGTCATAAAGGCTAGCGGCGGAAATCTGCTCGTTCACGGTGCTCTCCCATTTATACTCTTTTTGAGTATATCTGGGACGAAGACATATTCTCATTGTGAGCATATGTCAATTGCGGGAGAGGGGCAGTTTCGTTCCGGAAAGGGCGCGTTCATCAAGAACGGTCTGGCGGAAGCGGAAAAGCTTCGCCGGGCGGCCGCCGGTTTCAGTCGCCATGTCGCCGGTTTCCTCCACCAGCTGCTGCTGTTCGATCAGCCGGCGGAAATTCTGCTTGTGCAGCGTCAGCCCGGCCAGCGCCTCAATAGCGCGCTGCAATTGCAGCAGGGTGAAGCTATCGGCCATAAGCTCGAACACCACCGGCCGGTATTTGATCTTGGCGCGCAGACGGGCGATGCCGGTGGCAAGGATGCGGCGGTGGTCGGCAAACATCGGCCTGCCGAAATTGATCCGCGGTTCGCCCTGCGCTTCCTCGACAAGTCCCGCCTCATAGAGCAGTTCGTAACGCTGCAGGGTCAGTTCCTCGTTCCAGCCACCTCCATCCAGCCCGAAGGTGAAATCGGCGCGCAGGTGACGCTGGGTCCTGCTGTCCGGCTCGGAATCGGCCCAGGCGCGCAGCCTGTCGATAATGCTGTCGAGAATATCGGGGCGTCCCTGGCGATGGTCCTCCCACGGGAAATATTCGTACCAGCCGTGCCAGAAGGCGCTTTTGCCACTGGGCGCCTCCTGCTCGCGCACCAGGCCGAGATAACCGATGGAAATGGTTCTGCCGCCCAAAATCTCGTTGTTGCGGTCGCGATCGGCGAAAGTATAGAGCTGTTCGAGATAACCGACGGGGTGATGGGTCTGTTCGTGGATCCATTCCCGCAGCCCGCTCTGAAGCGTCCTGTGTCCGAATTCGAACGGACCCGAGGGAAGGGCCGCCCCTTCGCGAACGGTCATGACACGTGGTTCATCCGTGGTGATGGCGGTGACGACGGCGATGAGTTCGGCATGGGCAAGCCCGATGGTCACGGCGGCTCCTCTGGTCGCTGGCTGCGGTATCAGCCTTCTTGGCACAGGAAGGTTGCTTCGCCAACATGGCTGCCGAAAAGGCCTGTCGATAAATGGCGGCGCGGAAACAGGGTTTCGTCAGACAAAAGGATGAATTCTTGTGGTTAGCCGTCTGCCGTCATGTGTGTTACAGACCCGGCACAAGCATTTCAGACTGTAGAAGGCCGATGCTGGAAAACATATCTCTCGAAGAGACACTTGTGGGTTACTACACTTGGAACGTCGGGCAAAATCTGGTCTATCTGGATGCCGTGACCGCCCGCCTGCGTGAATTCTCCCCGGAAGAAGCCGCCCACGGCATTCCGGTTGAAGACTTCATTGCGCAGATCGAGAGCAGCTCTCGGGCCCGCGTCGCCAAGGCTGTTTATAATTCGCTGACGAATGGCGTGTTCTACGATCAGGAATACCGCATTCGGCTCAAATCCGGCGGTTTTCGCTGGTTGCGGACGACGGGAAGAGTGATTCTGGATGGCGACCGGATCCCGATCATGGCCATGGGCACGGTGCGGGATGTCAGCGCGGGCAAGGTTTTATTGATGTGACATGCAGCCGGCCGCAGCTTTATGAGGCGGCCTATCGATTTTATGTCGTTCATTGTTTGATGTTGCGGTGACATGGTCCGGCAGATCGCAATTTTGCTGTTTCAAATCCTTCTGGCCATAGGCCTCGGCATAGCAGGCATCCGTATCGCCTCGCTGGTCGATGGCGAGTCGACCTCCGCGCCGACGGGTCTGGCCGCCAATACGGAACTGCTGTGGACGACCGCGCCGGTGCGGGTGGATCCTCGCAGCCAGACTTACGAGCGTATTGCGACACCGCCCGATCTCTATCCGCTGAAAATGCATGCCGACCAGCGCCTGCGGGTGATCTCCAGCAGCCGCTTCACCTTCAGGGGTGAGGAATTCCAACTCGCCGGCGTGGAGGAGATCGAACGCAACCGCGTCTGCACCGGTCCCGACGGCCGCCGTTACGCCTGCGGCCTCAATGCCTTCAAGGCGCTGCAGAACCGCCTGCGCGGCCGATATCTGGAGTGTCGCGAGATGGGGAAGGAGGGCAGTACGCCCCGATCTTTGGAGTGCCGGATCAACGGGCAGGATGTGCGGGCGTTGTTGCAATAACGATTGCTTCAAGCCGCGTTGCGCAACGGGATAAACCGGTTGACCGAATGTGAGATATTTTTGTCTGAGAAGATTTGGTGGAGCTAAGCGGGATCGAACCGCTGACCTCTTGCATGCCATGCAAGCGCTCTCCCAGCTGAGCTATAGCCCCATAAGGGTTCCGGCATTTCTTCCGGTTCCGGGAACCGAAGCGGTTGTTGTTCCGTTCGGTGGCGGCTTACTACTGCGGCTTTCCGGCGAGTGCAAGCATAAAAAACGGCCCGGCGTCATTTTTTTGTCGTCGGGCCGAATTATCAAGTAAAATCAAGCTTCTTCGTCGTCGCCCGGTACGCCGATGATGCCGGACATGTCGTCGTCGTCATCTTCGTCATCGGTTTCGAGGAAGGTGTCGTCGTCGTCGTCGATTTCGACATCATCGTCGTCGTCGCCCAGATCAGGGATATCGTCGCCGCTGTTGTCGCCATCGGCATCTTCCAGCGAAACGAGTTCGACTTCCGTGTTTTCGGCGTCGACTTCCGCCACTTCCTCTTCCTCAGCCTGCTCCATCTTGGCCTGAGCCGTGCTTTCCTCGAAGAAGGAGAGCGGCCAGGACTTGCCGCTATAGGGAGAAACGACCGGGTCGCGGTTCAGGTCGTAGAATTTCTTGCCGGTATCGGGGTCTGTACGCTTGGTACCAAGTTCCGTTTTTGCCACTGTCTAAGCCTCAAATTGTCGAATGAGTTTCGGTGTGTACGCCGTAAAACCGGCATAGACGGTAAAATTTATAGCCGGTCCCCTTAATCGTTGCGCTCTTTCGTGTCAAAGACAAACTTCGGGTGCTGCCTCCCATGGCGCAAGCCCCATGTGTGAATGCTGATATAAAAAGAGAGGCATGACACACTTTATTATATCTATAACGGATGCACCGACAGGACGCTTCATGACCTTTACGATTGCCATAGACGGGCCCGCTGCGGCGGGCAAAGGAACGCTTTCGCGCAAGATCGCGGAGACCTATGGCTTTCATCATCTCGATACCGGGCTGACCTACAGGGCAACCGCCAAGGCTCTTCTCGATGCCGGCCTGCCGCTCGATAATGAAGCGGTCGCGGAAAAAATGGCGCTGGAGCTGGACCTTGCGGGGCTCGACCGCGCCGTTCTTTCCCGGCACGAGATTGGCGAGGCGGCGTCGAAAATTGCTGTCATGACGCCGGTGAGGCGTGCGCTCGTCAAAGCCCAGCAGCTTTTTGCCACGAGGGAGCCGGGCACGGTGCTTGACGGACGCGATATCGGCACTGTGGTTTGCCCTGACGCGCCGGTGAAGCTCTACGTCACGGCCTCTGCCGATGTACGGGCGCGGCGCCGTTACGATGAGATTCTGGCCAATGGCGGTAATGGCGATTATGATGCCATTTTCGCCGAGGTGAAAAAACGCGACGAGCGCGACATGGGCCGCGCCGACAGCCCGTTGAGGCCGGCTGAAGACGCGCACTTGCTAGATACGTCGGAAATGAGTATAGAGGCGGCGTTTCAGGCCGCGCGCACGATTATCGACGCCGCTCTGAAGAGATAGGTTTTTCGCGGAACGGCTTGCCGCCGTCTGCGTTTAGTCCGGAATTGCCTGAAGACATGTCCTTGCGCCGGAAAGCCTTTTGAAAAAGGCGGGCATGGGTTCGGGTATCAACAACACTAGCCCACCGGCGCTTTGTATTCGCCCCCGCGCGGATGCATTCAGGAGATTTCATGTCAGTATCTACCCCCACGCGCGACGATTTCGCAGCGCTTCTCGAAGAATCCTTTGCCTCTAACGATCTTGCCGAAGGCTATGTTGCCAAGGGTATCGTCACGGCAATCGAGAAGGACGTCGCGATCGTTGACGTCGGTCTGAAGGTCGAAGGTCGCGTTCCGCTCAAGGAATTCGGCGCGAAGTCCAAGGACGGCACGCTGAAGGTCGGCGACGAAGTCGAAGTTTACGTCGAGCGCATCGAAAATGCTCTGGGCGAAGCCGTTCTGTCGCGCGAGAAGGCTCGTCGCGAAGAAAGCTGGGTCAAGCTCGAAGCCAAGTTCGAAGCTGGCGAGCGCGTTGAAGGCGTTATCTTCAACCAGGTCAAGGGTGGCTTCACCGTCGATCTGGACGGCGCTGTTGCCTTCCTTCCGCGTTCGCAGGTCGACATCCGTCCGATCCGCGACGTTACCCCGCTGATGCACAACCCGCAGCCCTTCGAAATCCTCAAGATGGACAAGCGTCGCGGCAACATCGTTGTTTCGCGTCGTACGGTTCTCGAAGAGTCGCGCGCCGAGCAGCGTTCTGAAATCGTTCAGAACCTCGAAGAAGGCCAGGTTGTTGACGGCGTCGTCAAGAACATCACCGACTACGGTGCGTTCGTTGACCTCGGCGGCATCGACGGCCTGCTGCACGTTACCGACATGGCATGGCGCCGCGTCAACCATCCTTCGGAAATCCTCAACATTGGCCAGCAGGTCAAGGTTCAGATCATCCGCATCAACCAGGAAACCCACCGTATCTCGCTCGGCATGAAGCAGCTCGAGTCCGATCCGTGGGATGGCATCTCCGCCAAGTACCCGGTTGGCAAGAAGATCTCCGGTACCGTCACGAACATCACCGACTACGGTGCATTCGTTGAGCTGGAGCCGGGCATCGAAGGCCTGATCCACATTTCCGAAATGTCCTGGACCAAGAAGAACGTCCATCCCGGCAAGATCCTGTCCACGAGCCAGGAAGTCGACGTTGTCGTTCTCGAAGTCGATCCGTCCAAGCGCCGTATCTCGCTCGGCCTCAAGCAGACGCTGGAAAACCCGTGGCAGGCATTTGCCTTCAGCCATCCGGCCGGCACTGAAGTCGAAGGCGAAGTCAAGAACAAGACCGAATTCGGCCTGTTCATTGGCCTCGAAGGCGATGTTGACGGCATGGTTCACCTGTCGGATCTCGACTGGAACCGTCCGGGCGAACAGGTCATCGAAGAGTTCAACAAGGGTGACGTGGTCAAGGCCGTCGTTCTCGATGTTGACGTCGAGAAGGAACGCATCTCGCTCGGCATCAAGCAGCTCGGCAAGGATGCTGTCGGCGAAGCCGCAACCTCCGGCGACCTGCGCAAGAACGCAGTCGTTTCGTGCGAAGTCATCGCCGTTAACGACGGTGGCGTGGAAGTGAAGCTCGTCAACCACGAGGACATCACCTCCTTCATCCGCCGCAACGACCTCGCACGCGATCGTGACGATCAGCGTCCGGAGCGTTTCGCAGTTGGCCAGGTTTTCGACGCCCGCGTCGTCAACTTCTCGAAGAAGGACCGCAAGGTCATGCTTTCGATCAAGGCTCTGGAAATCGCTGAAGAGAAGGAAGCCGTCGCACAGTTCGGTTCGTCCGACTCGGGCGCTTCGCTCGGCGACATCCTCGGCGCGGCTCTGAAGAACCGCGGCGAATAATCGCTTCGATCTTATGACATGAAGAACCCGCCGGAATTTTCCGGCGGGTTTTTTATTGCTCGCATGTTGAGCAGGTGAGCGGGAACAGCTGCACTCTTCTCAGAGCATGCCGCTCATCCTGAGATAATAATTCTCCGCACTGTCGTCGGAAGCCGCTGCGGGCGCGCTTTCCTGCTCGTCGATCGCGTCATTGGCGGCGATGCATTCTTCCGTTTCCCCCTGATCATCGGAATTGTCAGCGCCGGCCTCGGCCTCGCCTTCTGCTTCATCCTCGGAAAATGGACCGCCGCCGCGGGGTGGTGTTTCCGATTCATGATCTTCATCTGCCGGCGGATAAGCAACGAGCGGTAATGGCGTGCCGTCCTTTACGAGGGCAGCGGCGATCAGGGATTGCGAGGCCGATTGCTCCAGCATGGCCATTTTCGCTTCCGGATCCAATGTGCCGCGGGGCAACGGCTGGGCATCGGGGCGAGCGGTCATGGTCTCGGTTTCGTCGCCCGAAGGGCGGGCATTGGCCGTGGCGAAGGCGGCTTTTTCGGCGGGTTGGTCTTCGAGAGGCTGCGCCGGAACGCCCTGTGGCGTGATCGGAAGCTGCTGTGTTGCGTTCGCTCTGGCGGGAAGTTTGCCGGTCGTGGCGGTCGGCAGAAGATTGGCGACAGTCTCGCCGTCGCCTTCCGCCTGGCCGGCGATGGACGGCAAGACCGGGCGGGCTTCCTTTTGCTCAATCTTCATCATCTCGCGATGCGGAAGGGCAGGGCGTGTCTCGCTGATCTCCCCGCGTGGTAGATTGGCCGGGCGTGGCTCTGCCGGGATTTCCTTGGGCGCGCTGTCCGTTTGCGGCGGAAGCGGACGCAGGGTGTTTTCCGTTTTTGCGCCGGGTTTCGTCGCATCGCCGGGCAATTCGGCTGTGTCGGCAGGCGGGGCGGCAAGAGGGACGCGCGCATCCGGCGGTGCGGTCAGCGCCGTCACCGTGGCCTTCACTGCTGCGCCGCTAAAGGCAAGCGGGCCGATGAGCAGGGGCAGCAGCCGGCTCGCTATCGCGGAACTCGCCGGCTGTGCCGTCGCCACCGGGTTTTGTCGGCTTTCTGCATTCTGGCTCGGAGCGTTCGGCTGTTTCGGCTGGACGGGCTGTGCAGGAGCGGGATTGTTCTGCTGATAGGAAGACACGACCGCCTTGGTCGCGAGATCCATTCCCCTGTAGCGAGAAAGCTCGATCAGTAGCGCCAGGCGGGCGGCATCCGGCCCGGTCGGCTGTTTCAGGATTTCGGCGAGCATCGCAAGGGTCAGGCCCTGCAAGGCTTTTCCGACCTGCTGTTCCAGCGCCATACGCTGGGCAGCGGGCAGGGTGCGCAGGGCCTCCGTCAGCCGCGTCACATAGGTCTCGATGGCTTCGCCATCCCGCCGGGGCAGGTTCATCAGCTTGCCCAGCGCTTCCGCCAGAACTGCCGTGCTGCGGGAAAGCTGGAATTCGCTGGTAAGGGAGGCGATTGCGGCGCGGGCGAAAAGGCTGCTGCTATTTTCAGGGACAGGATTGCTCGTCTGCGGCGGCACGGCATCCTTCACCTGTGCACGCGGCGTCAGCGGTAAGTTCGTGCCATAGGCGGCATCGGCAGCCGCAATTTTCTGTACAGGCGGTAACATGCTGCGCTCCGTTCCTATCGGTGACCGCGGCTGGCTGCGAAAGGACCAATCCCCATTGGCTCTCTGATCCGCATCTGGCTTGAATGTTGAAAAATCGCCGCGCCGGTGATGTACAGGTGTCATCTCGCCCGCTCATGCGGGAGCGCCATATACGCCTCGGCCGTTATCCCGGTTTCTGCGCATATAGAATCATCTGGTTCAATCTTGGCTTGCAGATATTAAGATTTGGCTAACCAACGCATTGCGCGCGACGGCGCGCTCAGGGCGAGATACCGATGAACATGCGATAAAGGCCATTATCGTCGGAGTTGACAGAGGAAATATGGTCGGGGTCGCTGGTTGCATCCTCAAAAGCCTCGGGCGGCATGGCGTCGAGCCAGCTTGCTTTGGGAAGGCGTCGTTCCAGTTGCATCTCCGCGGGCGCGATGAGCTGGTCCTCGTCACCGGCCGCGGCAAAGGCCGCGTCATCGGGAACGAGTGGCGGGGCGGCCATCGACAGCAGTGCCTGCGCTGCATCGGGCTCGTTGTCGTAAACGACGCTGCCGGATAGGCCGGAAATATTGGTCATGTCTGAACTCACATCATGTTTCGCTCAAGTGACGTCGCAAGCGGCAATCATGCCGCCTTTTTCTTCAGCAGTTCGTAAAGGCCATTATCGTCGATCGAGATCGGCAGAATCGCAGTGCGGGCGTCTTTGACGAGCCCCTGCGCATCGAGCAGTTTTTTGGCCTCGTTTTCCGCATCGGCGGGATTGGCGGCCGCCTCTGTGTTTGCGGGGTCATTTTCGTTTTCAGCCGGGGCGGCGTCTTCCTTCGGTGTCGCCGCAAGCACGGAGATCAGGGCGGTTTCCGGTGAAATATCGACCGGCTTCTGTGTGTCGGCACCTCCGGTCTTGTCGTTCTTGGAAGCATCGATATGCTCCTTCACGACGTCCTGAAGTTTCTGCACGTCTTCAAGCTTGCCCTGCACATCGAGGGCCTTGATATCTTTTTCGCGCTCGGCCTTCACTTCGGCATCGTTGATTTCGCCGATGCGTTCTTCACCACGCTCGGCCTGCAACTCTTCCTTGGTCTTCGGGTCCGCGACGTCTTCGAGGCGCTGGATGATTTTCAGGGTTTCCCGCGTCATGAAGCGGGTGCCCTGCGCCTGATCGTTCAGGGCATCCTTCACGGCGCGCGCCTCGTCGCCATAGGGGTTGGCGATGGCGGCGATCATCTGCCGGGCGGAGATGCCGAGTTGTTTGAGGCCGGTGGATTCTTCGAGATCGCTGACATTTTTCGGCAAGGTCGCGCGCATCGCCATGATGGCTTTCGACATCTGCTCGCCAAAATCCTCTTCCTTGCCCGTCAGGCCGGCACCCTTTGCGATACGAGCGGCGAGGGCGGCCATGGGATCGGTCTTGGCGGTGACGCCGTTGTTCAGCACATCCGTGACCTGCGTTTCCGAAACGCCGAAGGAGGTCAGGGAAATCGTCGTGGCTTTTCCCTGCGCATCGGTCTTTTCGAAATTGTCGGTGAGGGTCAGCGCATCCTGAAGCCGCCGGGCGAAGGAGAAACTCGACTCGTCGGCTTCCTGCGTGACGCCGAGAGCGGAGGAAAAGCGCGAGACGAGGGAGGCGAAAGCATCAGCATCCGGCTTCATGATGCCGAACAGGTAGGAACTTATCTTTTGATTGGCGACGCGATGGCTTTCGTCCGGTTGCGGCTGGGTTTTGACCGCATCGTCCTTTTTGGTGCCGTTCGCCTTTTCACGCTCTTCGCGCTGGCGGTCCTCGATGGCTTCCACCATCGACCGCATGATGTCGTTGACTGCAATGCCCGCCGTCTGCTGTAGCGGAGTGATCATCCTTTAAAGTCCCCGGCCGTCCAAAGTTGCGGCCGAGAATAGGCAATTTCGGTAAATCAGTGCTTAAGCCAAGTGCAGCTGCGCTCAGCTATGGGCGAAAATATCCGTCTCGTCCCAGCCGAGAAGATCAAGCTTCGCACGGGTCGGCAAAAAGGCGAAACAGGCGTCGGCATGCTCGATGCGGCCATCGCGGATAAGGCGCGCCGTCAGCTTGTCGCGCAGGGCATGCAGATAAAGCACGTCGGAAGCGGCATATTCGAGCTGTGCGGGTGACAGCGTCTCGGCCGCCCAGTCGGAGGATTGCTGCGCCTTGGAAATATCGACTTCCAGCATTTCCTTGAGATTGTCCTTCAGCCCATGCCGATCTGTGTAGGTGCGGCAGAGGCGCGAGGCGATCTTGGTGCAGAAGACCGGCGTGGTCGTCACACCGAAGGTGTGGAAGAGAACGGCGATATCGAAACGGCCATAGTGAAAAATCTTCTGGCGGGCGGGATCGGCCAGCATGTGGACGAGGTTCGGCGCTTGCCTCTGGCCGGCGGCGATGCGGATAACATCCGCCGTGCCGTCGCCGGACGAAAGCTGCACGACGCAGAGACGGTCGCGGCGCGGCACCAGCCCCAGCGTTTCCGTATCAATGGCGATGGCGCCCTTGTAGCGCGCGGCATCTTCGGCGGAAATATCGCCTTCGTGATAACGGATGATGGCTGCCATGTCTTGCTCCGGAAATTTCCTGTCTGTGGCACCGGCTATAAAGGAAAGAGCGTCTGGGCGATACCGCTTTATGGACCGTTTCCGTGCTGCTGCGGCTTGCCTTTGCGAAACACCCCGGGTTAGTTTCGGATCATCCTTTCCTGACAGATCGCATGAATTCCCGATGACAAAGAAAATCTATCTCGCCGGCCCGGAAGTCTTTCTCCCGAATGCGCGTGAAATGCTCGACCTCAAGGCGTCGCTGGCGCGGGAGGCAGGCTTTATCCCGCTTTCCCCGGGTGACCTGCAGATTCCGCCGGCGGATACGCGGATCGGCCATGGCTGCAACATCAATGAAGTCGATGAGCGGATGATGCTGGAGGCGGATGCGGTGATTGCCAATCTCACCCCTTTCCGCGGCATCGCCGCCGATACCGGCACGAGCTACGAACTGGGCTTCATGTCCGCGCTGGGCAAGCCGGTTTTCGCCTATACCAATGTCGCCGCCAATCATTTCACCCGCATCAAGGCGCATTATAGCGACGTTGTGGCGCTGGATGAAACGGGCCGGTATCGTGGACCGGACGGGCTGTCGATCGAGAATTTCGACATGGTCGACAATCTCATGCTGCATGGCGGGATAGTGCGGCGCGGCGGTGTGATCATCGTTGGCGATGCGCCGGAAGAGGCGCTTTATACGGATCTGGCCGCCTATAAACGTTGTCTCGCGGCGGCGGCTGAAAAATTACTGACACAGACTGACCCTGAAAAAACTGATATAGTGGAGGCATCATCATGAGCGGCACCATCCTCATCACCGGCGCGACGTCCGGTTTCGGGCAGGCCACGGCACGGCGTTTCGCCAAAGAAGGCTGGAAGGTCATCGGCACGGGCCGGCGGGCGGAACGGCTGGAGGCGCTTGCGGCTGAACTCGGCCTGGCCTTTCATGGTATCGCCTTCGACATTACCGACGAGGATGCGACCGAAAAGGCGCTGGCGACTTTGCCCGCTGATTTCAGGGATATCGACATTCTCGTCAACAATGCCGGTCTGGCACTTGGCACCGCGCCCGCTCAGCAGGTGGCGCTGAAGGACTGGCAGACCATGGTGGATACCAACATCACCGGTCTCCTGAACATCACCCATCATCTTCTGCCGACGCTGATCCAACAGAAGGGCATCGTCGTCAACCTCTCGTCGGTGGCCGCCCATTACCCCTATTTGGGTGGCAACGTGTATGGTGGTACCAAAGCCTTCCTGCGGCAGTTCTCGCTCGGTCTTCGCTCCGACCTGCACGGCAAGGGTGTCAGGGTGACCTCGATCGAACCCGGCATGTGCGAAACGGAATTCACGCTGGTGCGCACCGGCGGCAATCAGGAAGCTTCGGATAATCTCTACAAGGGCGTCAATCCGATTACGGCCGACGATATCGCCAATACGATCTACTGGGTTGCCTCGCAGCCGAAGCATATCAACATCAACAGCCTTGAACTGATGCCCGTCAACCAGTCCTTCGCCGGTTTCCAAGTCTATCGGGAAAGCTGATTTCTCAACGATTTCTGTGGGAGTGCTAAAAAACAAAGCAGGAATTTTCGAGCTATGCAAAAATGCAATGCTGCATTGCGAGACTTGCTCTGGAAAAAATCGCTGAGACCGCTATATTCAAATCATCGAAGCGACGCACTCCTCCTCCCAGTGTCGCTCGATGTGGATCGGTGGTACTCCTCCTCCCAATCACCGATCAAGTTTGAAGCCTGCCGCACCTCCTCCCGCGGCAGGCTTTTTCCTTTTCTGGGCATCTTTTTCTTCTGGTGTTTTTGCGGCGTCCCGGCTCTGTTCGGGATGTGGGGCATATTACCCTTGGATTTCCGGGGGAATTTCATATTTCGGCGTCAAGGCAAGCTGCGCGGGAATCCGGCGTGCGTCGATCACGATTTCGTTATGTCTAGATGAATATGCGCAGTTTTATGGCGCTGCACCCTGCCAGCCCATTGCTTAGGCCCATGCCTGTGTTTAAGCATGTGGAAAAGAACGCTTGGGAGGCTGCCGGCACGCTTGTGTCCGTGAGCCCGAAAGCGGCGGGGAGAGAATGGCAGAGTTTCAAGAGGCGCTGAAGCGATTTCAGCCGATCGCGGTTTCATCGATCGCTGAAGACGAGTTCAGGTTGCGACTACGCGGCCTTCAGGCGCGGATGATCCAGCAAAATGTGAAGGCGGTCTGGCTCGATGCATCGTCGTCGCTGACCTATTATACCGGCCTGTCGCTTGGCCTTTCCGAGCGTATCCATGGTGCTCTTATTCCAGCCGAGGGTGCGCCGCTTTATATCAGCCCGACCTTTGAAGAGCCGAAACTGCAGACACTCATCCGCATTGCGGGTGACGTTGCCGTCTGGGAAGAGGATGAAAGTCCCTTCGACCTGATGGCAAGCCGCATTGGCGCACTTTCCTGTCCCGGTCATTTTGTCGCCATCGATCCCGCAACCCCCTTTGTCTTCGCATCCGCCCTGATGCAGCGCCTGGAAGGCCGGATCATTTCCGCCCAGCCGATGATCGTCGCCCAGCGACAGGTCAAGTCCGCGGCCGAGATCGCGCTCATCCAGACGGCGATGGATGCGAGCTACGGCGTGCAAAAGGCCGTCTTCGAAGGGCTGCGTCCGGGGATCTCGACCACCGAAGTCGCCGATTTCGTCAACGCCGCCCATATTGCGCTCGGCCTGAAGCCGCTTTTCGTGGCGGTGCAGTTCGGCGAGGCGACGGCCTATCCGCATGGCGTGCCCTATGCGCAGACGCTTGTCGAAGGTGATATGGTGCTGGTCGATCTCGGCGCCATTCTTCACGGCTATCGTTCCGATATCACCCGCACCTATGTCTTCGGCACGCCGACCGAGCGCCAGCGTTTTCTCTGGAATGCCGAACGCGACGCGCAGGCTGCGGCCTTTGCGGCCGCCACACTGGGTGCCGCCTGCCAGGATGTCGACAAGGCGGCGCGCGACAGCCTGAAAGCGGCCGGTTTCGGCCCGGATTATCAGGTTCCCGGCCTGCCGCACCGCACCGGCCACGGGCTTGGGCTGGATATTCACGAAGAACCCTATATCGTTGCAGGAAATGCCACGGCGCTTGAGCCGGGCATGTGTTTTTCCATCGAGCCGATGTTGTGCGTTTATGGCGAGTGCGGCGTCCGTCTCGAGGATATTGCTTACATGACGGAGGCGGGGCCACGCTGGTTCTGCCCACCGGAAACGAACCTCGACCGGCTGTTTCAGCCGGTCGCCGGGTAATTGGTCGGAAGGCGAAAGACCGAACGGCGACACGGGTTTCCGCGTCGTCGCTGACCAGAAGAGGTAGGCCCCCAACGGGGCCGCAGGAACTTAGAAAAAGAGGGAAAGGACCACCAGATGAAAACGCTGACCCGCAGTTTGCTTATCGCCTCTGCGCTTGCCATGGCTTCCGCCATGCCAGCCATGGCAAAGACCTTCGTTTATTGCTCCGAGGCATCGCCGGAAGGCTTCGATCCGTCGCCTTATACCGCAGGCGGCACCTTCGACGCTTCCGCGCATCCGGTCTACAACCGTCTGACCGAGTTCAAGAAGGGCACGACCGAGGTCGAGCCGGGCCTTGCCGAAAAATGGGACGTTTCGAGCGATGGTCTGGAATACACCTTCCACCTGCGCAAGGGTGTGAAGTTCCACTCCAACGACAAGTTCACGCCGAGCCGCGATTTCAACGCCGATGACGTGATCTTCAGCTACAACCGTCAGGGTGATACCAAGAACCCGTGGAACCAGTATATCGCAGGCATCACCTACGAATATTACAACTCCATGGAAATGCCGTCGCTGATCAAGGAAATCGTCAAGGTTGACGATTACACCGTCAAGTTCGTGCTGACCCGCCCGGAAGCGCCGTTCCTCGCCAACATCGCCATGCCTTTCGCATCGATCGTCTCGAAGGAATATGCCGATACGCTTGAGAAGGCCGGCACCAAGGAAGACTTCAACAACCTGCCGATAGGCACCGGTCCGTTCAAGTTCGTCGCCTATCAGAAGGACGCGGTCATCCGCTACCAGAAGAATGCCGACTACTGGGGTGATGCACCGAAGATCGACGATCTGATTTTCGCGATCACGCCTGACGCGGCCGTTCGCCTGCAGAAGCTGAAGGCCGGCGAATGCCACCTGATGCCTTACCCGGCCCCTGCTGACCTTTCCACGATCCGCGCCGACAAGAACCTCAAGCTCGACGAGCAGCCGGGTCTGAACGTCGCCTACTTCGCCTACAACACGACCGTCGCGCCTTTCGACAAGCCGGAAGTGCGCAAGGCGCTGAACATGGCGATGAACAAGCAGGCGATCATCGACGCCGTGTTCCAGGGCGCTGGCACGGTTGCCAAGAACCCGATCCCGCCGACCATGTGGTCCTATAACGACAGCATCAAGGACGACGCATACGATCCGGAAGCGGCCAAGAAGGCTCTCGAAGCTGCTGGCGTCAAGGATCTGACGATGAAGATCTGGGCGATGCCGGTTCAGCGTCCCTACATGCCGAATGCCCGCCGCACCGCCGAGCTGATCCAGTCGGATTTCGCAAAGGTTGGCGTCAAGGCCGAGATCGTCTCCTTCGAATGGGGTGAATACCTCAAGAAGTCGACCGAAGTGAACCGCGACGGTGCCGTCATTCTCGGCTGGACCGGCGACAACGGTGACCCTGACAACTTCATGGGCGTTCTGCTCTCCTGCGCCGCAACCGGCGAAGGCGGTGCAAACCGTGCGCAATGGTGCAACAAGGAGTTCTCCGAACTTCTTTCCAAGGCAAAGCAGACCACTGATGTCGCCGAGCGCACCAAGCTTTATGAGCAGGCGCAGGTGATCTTCAAGGAACAGGCTCCGTGGGCGACGCTTGCGCACTCCACGCAGTTCGTTCCGATGTCCGCCAAGGTTTCCGGCTTCACCATGAGCCCGCTTGGCGACTTCACCTTCGAAAACGTCGATATCGCTGAGTAATCCCAAACAACTGGACGCGCGGAAGAACCCTGTTCTTCCGCGCGTCTTTTCAGGAAAAAACCATGATCCGGTTCATTTTCGGCAAACTTCTCTATCTCGTTCCGACATTCCTCGGGATCACCATCGTCGCCTTTGCCTTCGTGCGCGTCCTGCCGGGAGATCCCGTGCTGCTGATGGCGGGCGAACGTGGCATATCGCCTGAGCGGCATGCGCAGCTTGCCGAACAGCTCGGCTTCGCCCAGCCGATCTGGCAGCAATATCTTCATTTTCTCGGACGGCTGCTTCAGGGCGACCTCGGCAATTCGCTGGTCACCAAGAAACCCGTTCTGACCGAGTTCCTGGCGCTCTTCCCCGCGACGGTCGAGCTTGGCCTTGTCGCCATCATCATCGCCACCGTAATCGGCGTGCCGGTCGGCGTCATCGCCGCCATTCGTCGTGGTTCCTGGTTCGACCAGATTTCCATGACGACGGCGCTTGTCGGTTTCTCCATGCCGATCTTCTGGTGGGGGCTGCTGCTCATCATCATGTTCTCCGGCATCCTGCAATGGACACCGGTGTCGGGCCGTATTTCGCTGATGTATTTCTTCCCCTCCGTCACCGGTTTCATGCTGATCGACAGCCTGATTTCAGGACAGAAGGGCGCTTTCGCGTCTGCCCTGTCGCATCTCATCCTGCCCTCGGTGGTGCTTGCCACCATTCCCTTGGCGGTGATCGCGCGCCAGACGCGCTCGGCGATGCTGGAAGTCCTGGGTGAGGATTATGTTCGCACGGCACGGGCAAAGGGCATGTCGGCCTCCCGCGTCGTCGGCATTCATGCGTTGCGCAACGCCATGATCCCGGTCATCACCACCATCGGCCTGCAGATCGGCGTGCTGATGGCTGGCGCCATTCTGACCGAAACCATCTTTTCCTGGCCGGGCATCGGCAAGTGGATGATCGATTCCATCTCGCGCCGCGACTATCCCGTCGTGCAGAGCGGCCTGCTTCTGATCGCGGGTCTGGTGATGATCGTCAACCTGCTTGTCGATCTGACCTATGGCCTCATCAATCCGAGGATCCGTCACAAATGACCGATGTGATCACCACCCCCGGCGTCCGCCTTTCGGACGCTGCCATCCGCCGCCGGATGATCGCCGATTTCTGGTTCTATTTCCGCCAGAACCGCGGTGCCGTCATCGGCCTTGCCGTTTTCATTCTGCTGGTGCTGGTGGCGGTTTTTGCGCCGCTGATCGCGCCGCATGATCCAACCCAGCAATATCGCGATGCGCTGCTCGTGCCGCCGGTCTGGCAGGAAGGTGGCCGTGCGGGCTTCTTCTTCGGCACCGACGCCGTCGGTCGCGACATGCTGTCCCGGCTGATTTATGGTGCGCAGTATTCGCTGTTCATCGGCGTCGTCGTCGTTTCCATCGCCCTTGTTGGCGGCATCGTCATCGGTCTCGTCGCCGGCTTTTTCGGCGGCTGGGTGGATACCGTCATCATGCGCGTGATGGACGTCATCCTGGCGTTTCCGTCGCTGCTGCTCGCTCTGGTGCTGGTTGCGATCTTGGGTCCCGGATTGACCAACGCCATGATCGCCATCGCCATCGTCTATCAGCCGCATTTTGCGCGCCTGACGCGCGCCGCTGTCATGAGCGAGTTGCGACGTGAATATGTCACCGCTGCCCGCGTGGCCGGTGCCGGCAATCTGCGGCTGATGTTCAAGACGATCCTGCCGAACTGCCTTGCGCCGCTGATCGTTCAGGCGACGCTGTCCTTCTCGTCCGCCGTTCTCGATGCTGCGGCGCTCGGCTTCCTCGGCATGGGTGCACAGCCGCCCGCCTCCGAATGGGGCACGATGCTCGCCGAAGCGCGGGAGTTCATCCTGCGTGCCTGGTGGGTCGTGACCCTTCCCGGCCTGACGATCCTGATCTCGGTGCTGGCCATCAACCTGATGGGTGACGGCCTGCGTGATGCGCTCGATCCCAAACTGAAGCGGAGCTGAGCAATGAGCCTGCTGAAAATCAAGAACCTCACCGTCAAATTCGCCACGGCCACCGGTGCCTTCACGGCTGTCGACGGCATCGATGTTTCCGTCGACAAGCACGAGGTACTGGCCATCGTTGGTGAGTCCGGTTCCGGCAAGTCGGTATCGATGCTCGCCGTCATGGGGCTTCTGCCCGATACGGCGACGATTACCGCCGATGAGATGACCTTCGACGGCAAGAACCTTTTGAACATGTCGTCGCAGGAGCGCCGCAGGGTGATCGGCCGGGAGATCACCATGATCTTCCAGGAACCCGTCGCCTCGCTCAACCCGTCCTTCACGGTCGGTTTCCAGATCGAGGAAGTTCTGCGCCTCAATCTCGGCATGAGCGGTGCTGCCGCGCGTGCGCGTGCTCTGGAACTCTTCCAGGCCGTCGGCATTCCCGAGCCGGAAACGAAGCTCAAGGCCTATCCGCACCAGATGTCGGGCGGCCAGTGCCAGCGTGTGATGATCGCCATCGCGATTGCCTCCAAACCGCGCCTTTTGATCGCCGACGAGCCGACGACCGCGCTCGACGTGACGATCCAGAAGCAGATCCTCGACCTGTTGATGAAGTTGCAGGAAGAATATGGCATGGCGCTGATCCTCATCACCCATGACATGGGTGTAGTGGCGGAAACCGCCGACCGCGTCGTCGTGCAATATAAGGGCCGCAAGATGGAGGAGGCGGACGTCTTGAGCCTCTTCGAAGCCCCGCAGCATCCCTATACCAAGGCACTGCTTTCGGCCCTGCCGGAAAATGCCACCGGCGACCGTCTGCCCACGGTCTCCGATTTCTTCGGCAAGGAGGGCGTTCGATGAGTATCGTTGTCGAAGGCAAGGGTATTACCCGCCATTATCACGTTCCGGGCGGCCTGTTCGGCGGTGCAAAAACCGTCCAGGCGCTGAAGGGCATCGATTTTGCCGTCGAACGCGGCAAGACGCTGGCCATTGTCGGCGAATCCGGTTCGGGCAAGTCGACGCTTGCCCGTATCATCGCGCTGATCGACCCGGCATCGGGCGGTGAGCTCAAGATCGACGGCAAGCCAGTCGATATCTCCAGGCGTCGGCCGGACACGCAGATGCGCTCCAAGGTGCAGATGGTGTTCCAGAACCCCTATGGCAGTCTCAACCCGCGCCAGAAAGTGGGCGACGTGCTGATGGAACCGCTCATCATCAACACGAAAATACCGGCTGCCGAGCGCCGCGAGCGGGCTGAGGCCATGCTGGTCAAGGTCGGTCTCGGCCCTGAGCATTTCAACCGCTATCCGCACATGTTCTCGGGCGGTCAGCGCCAGCGCATCGCCATTGCGCGTGCGCTGATGCTGAATCCGGCGCTGCTGGTTCTGGATGAGCCGGTCTCGGCACTCGATCTTTCGGTGCAGGCGCAGGTCTTGAACCTGTTGCGCGATCTTCAGGAAGAATTCAAGCTGACCTATGTTTTCGTCAGCCACGATCTTTCCGTGGTCCGCTATATCGCCGACGACGTGCTGGTCATCTCCAAGGGCGAGGCCGTGGAGCAGGGCTCGCGCGAGGAACTTTTCGCCGATCCGAAGCATCCTTATACGCGCCAGCTTTTTGCCGCGACACCGATCACGGATGTCGACGCCATCCGCGCCCGCGTGGAGCGCCGCAAGGCGGCACGGCAGGCCGCGACGGCCTGAGGTCGATGGGTGGAACGATCAACAGTCGAAAGGGCCGGATTTCCGGCCTTTTCTTTTTCGGCTCAGCCAACGGCCTCTTTCAGCAAACGCACTTGCCGCAACGTGTTCTGCCGGCTGCGTTCCAGATGCCGCCATAGTGCATCGACGATCTGGACCTTGCTGCGGGCGGCGATGGCGTCGGCGATATTCTGGTGTTCTTCGACAGAGCGGGCGTAATCGCCGAGGATCGACACGAACACTGTGTGGGTCTGGTCGAGAATACGCTCATGCGTGCCGGAAATGACCGGAATGCGGGCGGCGGAAACGAGCGCTGCATGGAAGCTGCGATCGAAAAAAAGCGCTCTCGACAATTCATCGAGTGTTGAGCCCTTGGCGAATGCGCGATGTTGAGCAAGGCTTTCCACCAGTTGCGCATGCAGGGCGTCGTTTAATTGCCCGGCATCGAAAGCCACTTCCACCGCACCTTTTTCGAGCAGCATTCTGGCGGCGTAGAGCTCCTCCACATCCTCCACGGTAAAATCACGCACCACCATGCCGCGCCTTGAGGAATTGACCACCAGGCCATCGGCCTCGAGCTTCAGGCAGGCTTCCTTGACGGGCGTGGGGCTGATGCCAAGATCGGCGGCAAGCTCATTCGGCAGCAGGCGTTCGCCGCCGCGCAATCTGCCGCTGACGATGCGGGCGCGTAGTTCCCGATGCGCCTGATCGGCGAGTGTGACTTTGACCAGCGTGTTCATGACGGCATCATCCCCCAGCTTCGCGGGACAGGCAATGGCTGAATATTAAAAATAAAAAATTTTTTATTTTACAAAAGCCGTTTTTGCGTTAGCTCTATCCCCATTGGATACCAACCGTCGGAGGAGGGCGGGGGGGTCGCTTCACCAAAACCGTCACCGCGTCCGTGGATCGCGGAAGCGTGTCTATTTCTCCTCGCAAGCCGTTCAAGCAACGAGGAATGACCGATCATGAAAATAGCTGCTGTCGAACCTTTTATCCTGCATCTGCCGCTGACATCGGAGTCCATTTCCGATTCCACCCACAGCATCACCCATTGGGGCGTTGTCGGTGCGAAAATCACGACGAGCGACGGGATCGAGGGGTATGGTTTCACCGGCACCCACGCGCATCTGCCGTCCGACAGGCTGATCACATCCTGCATCAGCGATTGTTATGCGCCCCTTCTGCTGGACGAGGATGCATCCGACCATTCAAGGCTCTGGACGAAACTAGGCCGTTATCCCTCTCTGCAATGGGTCGGCCGGGCTGGGATCACCCATCTGGCGCTCGCCGCGATCGACGTGGCGCTGTGGGATATCAAGGCAAAAAAGGCCGGCGTGCCGCTCTGGCACTATCTCGGCGGCGCCCGCACGGCAGGGGTGGAGGCCTATAATACCGATATCGGCTGGCTTTCCTTCTCGCTGGAAGACTTGCTGGCGGGCAGCGCCAGGGCGGTGGAGGAAGACGGTTTCACGCGCCTGAAAATCAAGGTCGGGCATGACGATCCGAACATCGATATTGCCCGCCTTACCGCCGTTCGCAAACGTGTCGGTTCCGCTGTTCGTATCGCCATTGATGGCAACGGCAAGTGGGACCTGCCAACCTGCCAGCGTTTCTGCGCGGCAGCGAAAGATTTGGATATCTACTGGTTTGAGGAACCGCTCTGGTATGACGACGTCACCAGCCATGCCCGGCTGGCGCGCAACACCTCCATTCCGATTGCGCTGGGGGAGCAGCTTTATACGGTGGATGCGTTCCGTTCCTTCATCGATGCCGGCGCGGTTGCCTATGTCCAGCCTGACGTGACGCGGCTTGGCGGCATCACCGAATATATCCAGGTCGCCGACCTCGCACTCGCCCACCGCCTGCCCGTCGTGCCGCATGCGGGTGAGATGAGCCAGGTGCATGTGCATCTGAGCTACTGGCACCCCGCATCGACCATCCTCGAATATATTCCGTGGATCAAGGATCATTTCGAAGAGCCGATCCATGTGCGTGACGGTGTCTACAAACGGCCGGAGCAGCCGGGCGCGAGCACCACGCCGCTGGCTGAAAGCTTCACCCGTTATGGCAAGGCGGTGAAATAAAAAAAGGCGGCGCAGAGAATGCGCCGCCTTACTCATTTCGAGAACTAGCCGTTATCGCCAGCCGAGAGCCGGCGCTACCTGCTTCAGGATCGTCTCGATCACATGGGCGTTGTAATCGACGCCCAGCTGGTTCGGCACGGTCAGGAGCAGCGTGTCGGCCTCGGCGATCGCTTCGTCCGCCTTCAACTGTTCGATCAGCTTTTCGGGTTCGGCGGCATAACTGCGTCCGAAGATCGCGCGCGTCTTGTCGTCGATGTAACCAATCTTGTCGTCACCTTCATTGCCGTAACCGAAATAGGACCGGTCACGATCATTAACGAGCGCGAAGATGCTGCGGCTGACAGATACACGCGGCTCACGTGTATGACCGGCTTCTTTCCAGGCTTCCCGGAAGGTGCGGATCTGCTGCGCCTGCTGAACATGGAAAGGCTCACCCGTTTCGTCTGTCTTCAGGGTGGAGCTTTGCAGGTTCATGCCAAGCTTTGCCGCCCAGACTGCCGTCGCATTCGAACTTGAGCCCCACCAGATGCGCTCGCGCAGCCCTTCGGAATGGGGTTCCAGACGCAAAAGGCCGGGCGGGTTCGGGAACATCGGCCGTGGGTTCGGCTCAGCGAAGCCTTCACCCTTCAGAAGCTCGAGGAACACCTCGGTATGCTGCCGCGCCATGTCCTCTTCGCTCTCACCTTCGGCCGGGCGATAACCGAAATAACGCCAGCCATCGATCACCTGCTCCGGCGAACCGCGGCTGATGCCGAGTTGCAGGCGCCCGCCGGCGATGAGGTCTGCCGAGCCGGCATCCTCCACCATGTAGAACGGGTTTTCATAACGCATGTCGATGACGCCGGTGCCGATCTCGATCTTCTTCGTGCGGGCGCCGACGGCGGCCAGAAGCGGGAAGGGCGAGGCCAGCTGGCGGGCAAAATGGTGCACGCGGAAATAGGCGCCATCAGCCCCCAGTTCTTCCGCAGCCACGGCGAGGTCGATCGATTGCAGCAGCGTGTCGGCCGCGGAGCGGGTTTGCGACTGGGGCGACGGCGTCCAGTGGCCGAAGGATAGAAATCCGATCTTTTTCATGATGACCTTCCAGATGTCGGAGGATGCCGGTTTTCACAAACCGGCTTCGTTGTTGTCTGTCATATAAGCAGGGCCGGATTTCCTCCAACCGGTCATCCGGAGACACGGTGTCGCCGAAATGTGAACGATGGCCGTTTCAGGTGATCGACTTGCGATCGAGAATGAAGAGATTTTCATGCGCACGCGCGGTGGTGAGAATGAAATCCATCAGCGAGCGCACACGCGGCACGTTGGCAAAATCTTGATGGCTGGTCAGCCAGTAACCGCGCCGCAGCTCGACATCGCCTGGTAGCACCATCTGCAAATCCGGAAAGCGCGCGGCGATGAAGTTCGGCAGGATGCAGAGGCCACGGCCACTCAGCGTGGCGGTCAGCTGCGCGAAAATGCTCGAGGACTGGAAGTTGGGGCGCAGGCCGGGCCACACGTCGCGCATATAATCGAGGCCGGGCGAGAAGATCAGGTCCTGCACGTAACCGATGAAGAAATGATTCGGCAGATCCTCGCGCCGGGTGATTTTCGGGTGGCCAGCAAGATAGGAGCGCGAGGCATAGATATGCAGCGTGTAATCGATGATCTGTTCGTTGATGTATGGACCCGCTTTCGGCGGATCGAGTGTGACCGCCACATCCGCCTCTTTCCGGGACAAAGCCATGATCTGCTGGATCGTCACCATTTCCACCATGATGTGGGGATGGGTTGCGGCGAAGTCCTTCAGCCTTTCCACGAAGAAAAAATTGGAAAAACCTTCAGGAGCGCTCAGGCGCACCACGCCGCGCAGCAGGCTGCCGCTTTCGGAAATATCCGATTGCAGCCGTTCCGCCTCCGCCTCGATGCGCTCGACGGTATCCACCAGCCGCCGTCCCACTGTCGTTAGTTCGTAACCGCGCGGATTTCGCTCGAACAGCTTGGTTTTAAGCGAGAATTCCAGCCGGTCGATATGGCGGGAGACGGTGGCGTGACTGGTGCGCAGGCTGCGGGCGGCCGATGAGAGCTGTCCGGTGCGGGCCACCGCCAGAAAATATTGCAGGTCGTCCCAGGTGAAAGGGGTGGCCATTTCCGTCTCCCGTCAAGAGTTCTGTTCAAAAATGAACAGTTCCTGTTCGTAATTTGATAATGCCCGGCTCTTGTGTCAACGGCCGAATTCGAGAAGTCTAGGCTGAGGATGCATCGCTTTGAGGAGGGCGGTGCGGCCATTCGGGTGCAACGGTTTCGGTTCACCGCTGCACAGACAATCTGAGGCTCGCAATCATCTCTGGGAGGAGAAGTCATGCGCAAGAGTATCGTTTTATCCACGGCCATGGCACTGGCCGCCGGCACTGCCGCTTATGCGGCCGAGATTTCCGACGGTAAGGTCAAGATCGGCATCCTGAACGACCAGTCGGGCGTCTACGCCAACTTCGGCGGCAAATACTCTTATGAAGCCGCGAAGATGGCGGTCGAGGATTTCGGCGGCAAGGTGCTGGGTGCGCCGGTTGAGGTCGTCACCGCCGACCACCAGAACAAGGCGGATGTGGCCTCCAACATTGCCCGGCAATGGTACGATACCGAGCAGGTCGATTCGATCATGGAATTGACCTCGTCGTCGGTGGGTCTTGCCGTACAGGCGCTCTCGAAAGACAAGAAGAAGATTACCATCAACACCGGTGCGGCAACCACCGAACTGACCGGCAAGCAGTGCAGCCCCTATGGTTTCCACTGGGCCTATGACACCTATTCGCTGGCGGTCGGCACCGGCGGCGCGCTCGTCAAGCAGGGCGGTGACAGCTGGTTCTTCCTCACCGCAGACTACGCTTTTGGTTATTCGCTGGAAGAAAACACCAGCAATTTCGTCAAGGCCAATGGTGGTAAGGTGCTCGGCTCGGTGCGCCATCCTCTGGCGACGACGGATTATTCTTCGTTCCTGCTGCAGGCGCAGTCCTCGGGTGCGAAGGTTATCGGCCTCGCAAATGCCGGTCTCGATACCTCCAACGCCATCAAGCAGGCGTCCGAATTCGGCATCGTCGCCGGCGGCCAGCGGCTTGCTGCGCTCCTCTTCACGCTTGCGGAAGTGCATGGCCTCGGTCTTGAGGCGGCTCAAGGGTTGACGCTGACGGAAGGATTTTATTGGGACCGCGACGATGAATCGCGCAAATTCGGTGAGCGCTTCAAGGAACGCACCGGCGCCATGCCCAACATGATCCATACCGGTACCTATTCCGCCGTGCTGCATTATCTGAAGGCCATCGAAAAGGCCGGCACTGACGATGCCGATGCCGTCGCCAAGGCCATGAAGGAAATGCCTGTTAACGACGTCTTCGCCAAGGACGGCCATGTGGCCGCCAACGGCCGCATGATCCATGACATGTATCTCATGGAAGTGAAGAAGCCGGATGAGAGCAAGCAGCCCTGGGATTATTACAAGGTGCTCGCCACCATCCCCGGCAAGGAAGCCTTCATGGACCCCACAAAAAGTGGTTGCCCGCTGGTGACGCAATAAAAGACTGACGTAAAAAAGGGGAAAGTTTCATGATGATCGCTCCCGCCCCCGCCGGGCAGGCCGACCCCCCTGCCGGGCAGGCCAAACCTCGTGTCGTTCTTTCGGCGCGTGGTCTCACCAAAACCTTCGGCGCATTCGCGGCCGTGAAAAACGTCGATCTCGACGTGCATCATGCCCGCGTGCATGCGCTGATCGGTCCGAACGGCGCCGGCAAGACGACGGTCTTTAATCTGTTGACCAAGTTTCTCCAGCCGACGGGCGGGGCGATCACCTTCATGGGAACGGATATAACAAAGACGCCACCGGACAAGGTGGCGCGTCTCGGTCTCGTGCGTTCTTTTCAGATATCGGCGGTGTTTCCGCATCTGACGGTTCTGGAAAACGTGCGGGTGGCGTTGCAGCGGCCCAATAGCCTTGCAACGCAATTCTGGCTGCCGCTCTCCTCGCTCGACAGGCTGAACGCCCGCGCCGAGGAACTGATCGCCATGGTCGGCCTGATGAGGGAAAAAAACGCGCTTGCGGCCGATCTGTCTTACGGTCGCAAGCGGGTTCTCGAAATCGCCACCACGCTGGCGCTCGATCCGAAGGTTCTGCTGCTGGACGAGCCGATGGCCGGCATGGGTGGGGAAGATGTCTCCCATGTCGCCGAGCTCATCCGCGAGGTGGCAAAGACACGCGCGGTGCTGATGGTCGAACATAATCTGAAGGTCGTGGCCGATATCTGCCATCAGGTCACGGTTCTGCAGCGCGGCGAAATTCTGGCGGAGGGCGATTATGCCGCCGTTTCCGCCGATCCGCGCGTGCGCACGGCCTATATGGGCACGGAGGAGGCTTGATATGGCGGCAATGCTGGAAGTCTCCAACCTGAAATCCTGGTATGGCGAAAGCCAGGCGCTGCACGGCGTCGATCTAACGGTCGGCGAGGGTGAAACAATCACCATTCTCGGCCGCAATGGCGTGGGCAAGACCACGACGCTGCGCACCATCATGGGCATCATCCGCAACCGCAAGGGCGTCATCAAGCTTGGTGGCAAAGATATGATGCCGGTGCCGCTGCATCGCACGGCAAAATACGGCATTGGTTTCGTGCCGGAAGAGCGCGGCATCTTCGCGACGCTGAGTGTCGAGGAAAATCTGATGCTGCCGCCCGTGGTCGCCTCCGGCGGCATGACGCTTGATGAAATCTATGAATTGTTCCCCAACCTCCATGAGCGCCGCACCAGCCCCGGCACCAAGCTTTCCGGCGGCGAGCAGCAGATGCTGGCCATGGCGCGCATCCTGCGCACCGGGGTGAAGGTGCTGCTGCTCGATGAACCGACCGAGGGGCTTGCGCCCGTCATCGTCCAACGCATCGGCGAAGTGCTGCAAAAACTGAAGAGCCGCGGCATGACCGTGGTTCTGGTAGAGCAGAATTTCCGGTTTGCCAGCCGTATCGCTGATCGCTTCTACCTGATGGATCATGGCCAGATGGTCAGCAATTTTCCGGTGGGCGAGCTTTCGGCCCGCATGGGCGAACTCAATAAAGTGCTGGGGGTTTAACGATGACGATGATCTTCGGCATTCCAATTCAGGCCCTGCTCGGGCAATTGTTGATCGGCCTTATCAACGGCTCGTTTTATGCGCTGCTATCGCTTGGCCTTGCCGTCATTTTCGGCCTGCTGCGCGTCATCAATTTTGCCCATGGGGCGCAATATATGCTCGGGGCTTTTGTCGCCTTCCTCGGCCTGCAATATTTCGGCATCAATTTCTGGATGGCGCTCATCGTGACGCCGCTCGTCGTCGCGCTTTTCGGCGCGATCGTCGAACGTTTCATGCTGTCGCGGCTGTATGATCTTGACCCGCTTTACGGGCTGCTCTTCACCTTCGGTCTGGCGCTGGTGGTGGAAGGCACGTTCCGCTGGCTTTATGGTGCGGCGGGCCAGCCCTATTCGGTGCCGCGTGAGCTTGCCGGCGGCACCAATCTCGGCTTCATGTTCCTGCCAAATTATCGCGCCTTCGTTGTCGTCATTTCGCTGGTCGCCTGCATCGCCACCTGGGCGCTGATCGAAAAGACGCGGCTCGGCTCCTATCTGCGGGCGGCGACGGAAAATCCGACGCTGGTGCAGGCTTTCGGCATCAACGTGCCGGTGCTGCTGACGCTGACTTATGCGCTGGGTGCCGGCCTTGCCGGGTTCACCGGCGTGCTGGCCGCACCCATCTATCAGGTCTCGCCGCTGATGGGCACCAACCTCATCATCGTCGTCTTCGCTGTGGTCGTCGTTGGCGGCATGGGGTCGATCATGGGCGCCATCGTCACCGGTTACATGCTGGGCATCGCCGAAGGCCTGACCAAGGTGTTTTACCCTGAGGCCTCCAATATCGTCATCTTCGTCATCATGGCCTTTGTGCTGCTCATCCGCCCCGCCGGACTTTTCGGAAAGGACGCCTGATATGTCCAAAGCCACCCATAGCCCCACCGCCGGAGCGATGCCGCAGACGGAAGTTTCGACGACTGCCGGCACCATCAAGACCGTGCTCATTCTGGCGGGGCTTGCCGTCCTCATCGCCGCGCCGATGTTCGTCTATCCGATCTTTCTGATGAAGCTTCTGTGCTTTGCCCTGTTTGCCTGCGCCTTCAATCTGCTGATCGGTTACACCGGGCTGCTGTCCTTCGGCCATGCGGCATTTTTCGGCGGTGCTGCCTATTTTACCGCCTATTCGGTGAAGGAATGGGGCGTGACGCCGGAGATAGGTCTCATCATCGGCATGGCGGGTGCGGCGCTTCTTGGCCTCGTGATCGGCTTTTTCGCCATTCGCCGGCAGGGCATCTATTTCGCGATGATCACGCTTGCCTTGTCGCAGATGTTTTATTTTTTCTGCCTTCAGGCGCCGTTTACCCATGGCGAGGACGGCCTGCAGGGCGTGCCGCGCGGCCATCTCTTCGGCCTTCTCGACCTTAATGCGCCGCTCAACATCTATTATACGGTGCTGGCCGCCTTCGTGCTCGCACTTTTGGTCATCTGGCGTTTCGTCAATTCGCCCTTCGGCATGATCCTGAAATCCATCCGTGAAAACGAGCAGCGCGCCATTTCGCTCGGCTACAGCGTGCAGCGCTACAAGCTCGGTGCTTTCGTCATGTCGGCGGCGCTGGCCGGTCTTGCAGGGGGCCTGAAGGCGCTGGTCTTCCAGTTCGCGACGCTGACGGATGTGACCTGGCAGATGTCTGGCGAAGTCATTCTGATGACGTTGCTCGGCGGTATCGGCACCATGATTGGCCCGATTTTCGGCGCGGGCCTCGTGGTCACCTTGCAGAACTATCTTGCGACATCGGATTTCCCGGTCACCATCATTACCGGCCTTGTATTCATGGCCTGCGTCCTGGTGTTCCGGCGCGGTCTGATCGGCGAGTTTTACGCGTCGCGGCTTGGGAGAAAACTCGGCTTCCAGCACCGCGGCTAGATATTTTTGAAAACACTTGAAAAGCCTCCTCCGCGTCCGGGACGACGCGGCAAGGGTGGCGCATGGAGAACGACATGGGCGAATATGACTATATTGTCATCGGGGCGGGGAGTGCCGGATGTGTCCTTGCCAACCGCCTTTCAAAGGATCCGAACAACCGTGTCCTGCTCTTGGAGGCGGGTGGCAATGACAATTACCACTGGATCCATATTCCCGTCGGTTATCTCTATTGTATCAACAATCCGCGCACCGACTGGTGTTTCAAGACGGCCGAAGAGCCGGGGCTCAATGGCCGCGCGCTGATCTATCCGCGCGGCAAGGTTCTGGGCGGCTGCTCCTCCATCAACGGCATGATCTACATGCGCGGCCAGGCGCGGGACTACGATGTCTGGCGCCAGCTTGGCTGCGAGGGCTGGGGCTGGAGCGACATCCTGCCCTATTTCATGAAGTCGGAAGATTTTTACCGCGGCAAGAGCGACCTGCATTCCGCCGGCGGTGAGTGGCGGGTGGAAAAAGCCCGCGTGCGCTGGGATGTGCTGGACGCCTTCCAGAAGGCGGCAGGCGAAGCAGGCATTCCCGCGACCGATGACTTCAATCGGGGCGACAATGAAGGTGCCGGTTATTTCGACGTCAACCAACGTTCGGGCTGGCGCTGGAACACGGCCAAGGCGTTTCTGAAGCCGGCACTTGGCCGCAAGAACCTCACGGTCCTGACCAAAGCGCATGTCAAGCGGCTGATCATCGAGGAGGGCCGAGTTACGGGCGTCGAGTTCCACCATGACGGCGTCCTGAAAAAGATGCGCGCACGGCGCGAGACGGTGCTATCAGCCGGCGCGATCGGTTCGCCGCATATTCTGGAGCTTTCCGGTGTCGGCCGTGGCGACGTTTTGCAGGCCGCCGGTATCGACACGGTGGCGGAGGTTCATGGGGTGGGCGAAAACCTGCAGGACCATCTGCAATTGCGCATGGTCTATAAGGTTTCCGGCGTTCTGACGCTGAATGAACGGGCCTCCACCCTGTTCGGCAAGGCGCGGATCGGGCTGGAATATGCGCTGACCCGCTCAGGACCGATGTCGATGGCGCCGAGCCAGCTTGGCGTCTTCACCCGTTCTTCGCCGGAAAAGGAAACCGCCGATCTGGAATATCATGTCCAGCCGGTTTCGCTCGACAAGTTCGGGGATCCGGTTCACACTTTTCCGGCCATTACCGCAAGTGTCTGTAATCTGCGGCCGGAAAGCCGGGGCTCAGTGCATGTGAAAGGACCGGATTTCGCCATGCAGCCGGAAATCCGCCCGAACTATCTTTCCACCGAAGGCGATCGTCAGGTGGCCATCGACGCCATGCGGCTGACGCGCCGCATCGTCGCCCAGCCGGCGTTTTCCCGCTTTAACCCGCAGGAATACCGGCCCGGCCCGTCTTTCGAAAACGACAATGATCTGGCCAAGGCGGCGGGCGATATCGGCACCACCATCTTCCACCCCGTCGGCACGTTGCGCATGGGGTCGGATGTGGAGAGCGTTGTCGATAACAGGCTGAAATTCCGCAGGCTCGCCGGGCTGCGCGTCGCCGACGCCTCGGTGATGCCGCGCATCACCTCCGGAAATACCAATTCCCCGACGATCATGATTGCCGAAAAGGCTGCCGACATGATCCTTGCGGATAATCGCTGAAAGGAACGCACCGATGAAGACCGTCGCTTTTCTCGGGCTGGGACATATGGGCCTGCCGATGGCCGCCAATCTCGTCAAGGCGGGGTACGCCGTCAGGGGTTTTGATCTTTCCGAAGCCTGCCGCACGGCGGCGAGAGAGGCCGGAATTCCCGTTGCGGCGGATGCGACTGAGGCCACGCACGCGGCGGACGTGGTCATCACCATGTTGCCGAAGGGCGAACATGTTGTGTCGGTCTATGGCGACCTGGTTCGAAAGGTATCCGCCGGAACGCTGCTCATCGATTGTTCGACGGTGGATATGGAAAGCGCGCTGAAGGCGCATGAACTGGCCGCTTCCGCCGGTTGCCCCTCGGTCGATGCGCCCGTTTCCGGCGGCACCAGCGGGGCGGCGGCCGGCACCCTGACCTTCATGTGTGGCGGCGAGCCGGAGGCTTTTTCGGCGTCAAAGTCGGTGCTGGAGGCGATGGGCAAGAAGATCGTGCATTGCGGCAAAGGCGGCAATGGCCAGGCGGCGAAGATCTGCAACAACATGATCCTCGGCATTTCCATGATCGCGGTTTCCGAGGCCTTTGTGCTCGGCGAAAAACTCGGCCTTTCGCACCAGGCGCTGTTCGATGTTGCTTCCACCTCCTCGGGGCAATGCTGGTCGCTCACCACCTATTGCCCGGTGCCGGGGCCGGTGCCGACATCACCCGCCAACAAGGATTACCAGCCCGGATTTGCGGCGGCCTTGATGCTGAAGGATCTGAAGCTGTCGCAGGCAGCGGCCAATGGCACGGGTGTTTCCACCCCGCTTGGGGCTGCAGCATCGGCGCTTTATGAGAGTTTCGTTGGCGAAGGTGGCGGCGGGCGTGATTTTTCCGCCATTGTCGAAATGCTGCGCGGAGGCGAAGCATGATGGAGACCATGCCATCCGATATTCTGTGGGTGCCGCCGCGGGAAAGGCTGGAGCACTCGGCGCTTTTTGCTTTCGCGGCGAAAACCGCACCGCTGCACGGTCTGGCTGCCGATGATTATGCCGGCCTCTTGCGCTGGTCCATCGACGCCCCGGATGAGTTTTACGATGCGCTGTGGGACGAACTCGCGATCATCGGCACGCGCGGCGAGGCGGCATTCAAAGCCGGCGCGACGATCCGGGACGCCGAGTTTTATCCCGGCGCGCGGCTCAATTATGCGGAAAACCTGTTGCGCGATGCCGATGAACGGTTGGCCATCATCGCCTATCGCGACGATGGCACACGACGCGAGATAAGCCGCAGGAAGCTCTATGATGAAGTGTCGCGCATGGTGCAGGCGCTGGTCCATGCGGGCGTGAAGGAGGGCGACCGTGTCGGCGCCATCGTCACGCATGATATCGAGGCGATCGTCAGTTATCTGGCCGTGAGCGCCATCGGGGCCATCTGGTCGTCCTGCTCGCCGGATTTCGGCCCGGCAGGGGCTTCGGACCGTCTGTCGCAGATCGACCCGAAAATCCTGATCGCCGTGCCGGAATATGGTTATGCCGGCAAACGCATCGATGTCGGCCCGACCATCCGCGCCGTGGCGGAAAGTGCGAGGCCTGAAAAGATCGTGCTGATTGGTGATTTGGTTGCCGAAAGCCTCGCCGATCTTGGCTGTTTGACGCTTGCGGATTTCGTCGCGCCCTATGCGGCGGGCGAGATTGCCTTCAACCGTCTGCCCGTGAAGGCGCCGCTGACGATCCTTTATTCTTCCGGTACGACGGGCAAGCCGAAATGCATCACCCATTCCGGCGGCGGGCTGCTTCTTCAGCATATGAAGGAGCAGAAGCTGCAATGCGATATCAGGCAGGGCGAACGCTTCTTCTATTTCACCACCTGCGGCTGGATGATGTGGAACTGGCAGGTTTCCGGTCTGGCACTCGGCGCGACACTGGTGACCTATGACGGTAATCCGGGCTATCCAAATACCGCGCGGCTGATTGACCTTATCGATGCCGAGGGTATTGCCACTTTCGGCACGTCGGCGAAGTTCATTGACGCCTGCCTGAAAGCGGGCCTGCAGCCGCGCGAGAGCCATGACCTCTCATCGTTGCGGACAATCGTTTCCACCGGCTCGCCGCTCATCCCGCAATCCTTCGATTATATCTATCGCGACTGGAAGGCGGATGTGCATCTCGCCTCCATTTCTGGCGGTACTGACATCTGCGCCTGTTTTCTTGGCGGCAATCCGCTGCAGTCGGTTCATCGCGGTGAATTGCAGGGCGCGATGCTTGGCATGGATATCGATACGCTCGATGATGAAGGCCGTTCCGTTCGCGGCGTCGCCGCTGAACTTGTCTGCCGCAATGCTCACCTGTCCATGCCGGTCAAATTCTGGGGCGATGAGGACGGCTCACGTTATCACGCCGCCTATTTCGACCGTTTTCCCGGTATTTGGGCACATGGTGATTTTGCCGAACTGCGCCCCTCCGGCGGATATGTCATCCATGGCCGCTCGGACACGACGCTTAATCCCGGCGGGGTCCGTATCGGTACGGCGGAAATCTATCGGCAGGTGGAAACCGTGCCTGATGTCGAGGAGGCCATTGCCGTCGGGCAGGATATTGACGGCGACCAGCGGGTGATCCTTTTCATACGCATGAAGGAAGGCGCGGTCCTGACGGAGGAGCTGGAAAAGACCATTCGCAGCCGCATCCGTTCAGGTGCGACGCCGCGGCATGTGCCGGCAAGGATCATCGCCGTCAGTGCCATTCCCCGTACCCGTTCAGGCAAGATTTCCGAAATCGCGGTGCGCGAAACCATTCATGGCCGGCCAGTGAAGAATACCGATGCACTCGCAAATCCGGAATCGCTCGAACTTTTCCGCAACCTGCCGCAGCTGAAGGACTAGACCGATGGAGGATCAACCGAAAACCGTGCTGGTCACGGGTTCCACCAGCGGCATCGGGCTCGCCATCGCCAAGCGTTTTGCCGAAGCCGGGTTTCTGGTCGCCGTCCACGGTGTGGAGACGGCGGCGGAGGGCGTGCAGGCCCTTGAAGCGGTTGCGACAGTGGCGCGCCACCGGCCGGTCTATTTTTCCGCCAATCTCGCCCATTACGACGAGAGCGCGCACCTTCCGGAAAAAGTCATCGCCGAGTTCGGCCATATCGATGTGCTGGTCAACAATGCCGGCATCCAGAAGGTCGCGCCGATCGACGAGTTCGATTTTGCCGATTTCTCGCGCATCGTCGCGATCTCGCTCGACAGCGCTTTCCATACGATCCACGCAGCCCTGCCGGGCATGAAGGAAAGGGGCTGGGGCCGCATCGTCAATATCGCGTCCGCGCATGGATTACGCGCCTCACCCTTCAAGGCACCTTATGTGGCAACCAAACACGCCGTGGTTGGGCTGACGAAAAGCGTGGCGCTGGAAGTGGCCGAGCTGGGCATCACCTGCAACGCCATCTGCCCGGGTTATGTCTGGACCCCGCTGGTTGCAGCCCAGGTGGCCGATCAGGCGCGGGTGCATGGCATGAGCGAGGACGATGTGGTGAAGAAGGTGATGCTTGCGCCACAGCCGACCAGACGGTTCGTGCAGCCGGAGGAAGTGGCGGAAATGGCGCTTTATCTTGCGGGCGATATGGCGCGCTCCATTACCGGCACTACCATTTCCATCGACGGCGGCTGGACGGCGAAATAATTTTTATGTGTCTGCCTTTGCGAACCGTCTCGCCACCTTCCGGCATTGTTAGGCGATTTCAATCCTGTATAGTTTTCGTGGACGGCGAGGTGAGCGCCGTGTTCACGGAAAAGCGGCATGATGAACACAGGGTCTTTTGAAGCGCCGCTGGCGCGATCGCGTTTCGATACGCGCCATGTGCCGAAGCGCGATGCGATGGGGTTGTGGCGGGATTCGATCAACGTGCTGTTCGATGCCCGGCTGCGTAGCTCGCAAGATGATGGTTTCTTCGCCAGTGTCGATGCCGCTTTCATCGGCAATGTCGCACTTGGCCGCACGCAATCCTCCGCGCAGGATTTCGACCGGTCGCGCAACAAGCTTGCCCGTGACGGCATGGATGGTTTTCTCCTGCAATTTTATGCCAGCGGCAAGAGCATGTCGCGGCGAGGCACGGGTGAAACGGCCGGCCCGGGAGACCTCTATATCATCGACATGGCGCAACCGCTCGCCACCGCGACGACCGATCACGATCATCTGAGCCTGGTAGTGCCGCGCCGGTTGCTGGAAGGCAGGCTTATCGGCTCCGGCAATCATCACGAACGTGTGCTGCCGGCCGGTCTGCCGCTGGTATCGCTCCTGCGGGAAACGATGACGAGCATCTATCGCCATTTTGATGTCATGAATGCCAATGACGGCGCGGCCACGGTCTCGCCGCTTCTGGAGCTCGCGACCGCTGCCATCAACAACCACGTCCGGGAAGACAATGCGCAGGGCGTGCAGCGGGCGCTGCGGGCCTCTATCCGGCGTTATATCGACAATCACCTGCTCGATCCTGCCCTGTCGGTGGAAAAGGTGATGGGCGAATTCGGTGTGTCGCGCCGCACGGTCTATCGGCTGTTCGAGCCGCTTGGCGGCTTTTCGGCCTGTATCACCCATCGCCGTCTCGAACGCGCCATGGATTTTCTGCGGGCACCGCAATCATCACACATGACGATTGCCGATGTGGCGGCGGCTTACGGTTTCACCAATCCGGAAAATTTCAGCCGCGTCTTTAAAAAGACCTTCGGCCTCTCCCCGCGCCAGATCCGCCACTTCGCGTCGGAAAACCGTGATGTCACCTCGGAGATTCTGAAGCCGGACAGTGCGGAGTGGATGCGCTGGATCGTGCAGCTGGGGCGCTGATACCGATCAGTCGAATTTTAGCTGGCACTTTATGACGGTTCGCTGGCACAATTTAACCATTCGTCCCGTTTGCGTTGCAACAGGGGTGCAAATGCGCGTCCAACATGTCAAAATCTGCGGGTTATTTTTCATAGAAATATTGCCTGATGATCATGATGTTGAGAATTCCTGCTTTTCTGGACCTGTTGATCCTGTGGCGCGGATGGCGCCGCGGGGTAAAAAAATACCTTTCCTTTGCCCGTTTCGGCTCGGACTTTCGAAGTGTGACGCCGCCCTTGCCGTTGGCGGGTTCCGGCAGTCCCGCAGACTGTTCGTGGGAAACGGATGAGGACGAAGCCCGGCAGCCGGTATCCTGGCTCGGCCTCGGGCAAAGCTTCAGCGCGGTGGAGGTGGCGGACTGTGACGGTTCAAACCGATCCCGTCTGCCGGTCGAGTGCGGTTAAGGTCGTTCTTCTGCCGTCTGGAACAAAACCCTATCCCGGAGGATTAGGTCCCAAACGGTTACAGGGAGTGAAAGACATGGCCAGGGAAAACACCGGCTATCTCGACAGTCGGGATGCGCCAAAAAGCGAGACGGCAACGCGTGCGCGACAGGGATCCCGCGGGCGTCCCGTTCTCGTCATCTTGATTGTCAGCGTGTTGCTTGCGCTGGTTGTGTGGGCTGTCGTTGAATATTCGGTTTTCGAACCGGACGAGAACCTGCCGCAGAACCCGCAGACCGAGACCGCGCCGGTGCCGCAGCAGCCGTCAGGCTCGGGCACCTTCGACAACAATCCGGCCAATGGCCGCGCGGCACCGCCGGCATCGACCGAGACTAATCCGACGCCGCAGGATTCGACCGGGGCACCGCGTAATCCGTGATCACGGGGTGAAATCCCCATGATGATAATTTGTATGGAACCAGATTGCGCCCGATTCCATTTCACACAAAGTGACAGGAATCGGGGGTTTCATTCATGGCAGTCACCGTCACTGCGGTCATTCTTACGCTGATCGGCCTTGCGCTGTTCGGCTTCGGCTCTCAACTCGTCATGTTGGGCGGGAGCTTTTATTATCTTCTTTCCGGACTGGCCTTTCTGTTGACGGCCGTTCTGCTGTTCAAGCGCAATCGCGCCGCCCTTCACGTTTATGCCGTTTTCATTGTCGCGACGCTTGCCTGGGCAGTCTGGGAAGTCGGCTTTGACTGGTGGCAGCTTGGACCGCGCGGCGGCGTCATTATTCTCATTGGCCTTTGGCTGCTGGTGCCGTGGGTCAGGAAACCGCTTGGCTTTTCAAGCCCGACCGGTCTGAGTTACGGCCCTAACGCTTGGCCGCTGGTGCTTTCCGTTCTCGCCTCCTTTGCAGTTGCCGGCTATTCCATGGCGCAGGACCCGCATGATCAGGCGGGTTCGTTACCGCAGGAGATCGCATCTGCGGCACCTGTCTATGGCGGCGAAGTGCCTGACGGTGACTGGCATCAATATGGCCGCACACCCTATGGCCAGCGTTATTCGCCGCTGACGCAGGTCAACGTCGACAATGTCTCCCAGTTGAAGGAAGCCTGGCGTTATCAGACGGGGGACGTGAAGTTGCCTGATGATGTGGGCGAGACCACCTATCAGGTCACGCCGCTGAAGATCGGCAATACGCTTTATATCTGCACGCCGCATAATTGGGCGATCGCCATCGATGCCGCCACCGGCAAGGAAAAATGGAAATACGATCCCAATGTCGGTCTCAATCCTGATCGCCAGCACCAGACGTGCCGTGGCGTTTCCTATTATGCCGAACCGAACGCCGCTGCCGGCACGGCCTGCGCCCAGCGCGTGTACCTGCCGACCTCGGACGCGCGGCTGATCGCGCTCGATGCGGCCACCGGCCAGGTCTGCACCTCCTTTGCCGATCAGGGTGTGCTGCATCTTGAACAGGGCATGAAGTACAATCCCGCCGGTTATTATTATTCGACCTCGCCGCCGGTCATCGCGGCTGGCAAAATCATCATCGGCGGCGCGGTGAACGACAATTATTCGACGCAGGAGCAGTCCGGCGTCATCCGCGCTTTCGATGTGAATAGCGGTGCTCTCATCTGGAACTGGGATTCCGGCAACCCGCAGAAGACCGAGCCTATCGCGGCGGGTGAGACCTATACGACCAACTCACCCAACAGCTGGTCGGTGCTGAGTTATGACGAAGGCCTCGGCCTCGTCTACGTGCCGCTTGGCAACCAGGTGCCGGACCAGCTTGGCATGGGCCGCAGCGAGAATGTCGAGAAATATTCCTCCTCGATTGTCGCGCTCGATATCAATACGGGCAAGGACCGCTGGGTGCGCCAGACGGTACATCACGATCTCTGGGACATGGATGTGCCGGCCCAGCCGGTGCTGCTCGACATCACCAAGGATGGCCAGACGGTTCCGGCCCTCGTGGGTCCCACCAAGCAGGGCGACATCTACGTGCTCGACAGGCGCACCGGTGAGCCGCTTCTGCCGATTACCGAGGAACCGGCGCCGACCGGAGCCATCCCTGAAGACTTCACATCCCCGACGCAGCCAACCTCGGCGCTGTCGTTCAAGCCGGAACCGCTGCAGGAAAAGAACATGTGGGGCGTCTCCATGTTCGACCAACTCGCCTGCCGCATCCGCTTCCATCAGCTGAATTACAAGGGCCGCTATACACCGCCTTCGCTCAACGGCTCGATCATCTATCCCGGCAATTTCGGCACGTTCAACTGGGGCAGCGTGGCGGTGGATCCCGAGCGTCAGGTGATGTTCGGCATGCCAACCTATCTCGCCTTCACCTCGCAGCTCGTGCCGCGCGCCGACATTCCGCCGAAGGGACAGGATGAAAAGGGCAGCGAACAAGGCCTCAACCGCAATGACGGTGCGCCCTATGGCGTCTTCATGGGACCGTTCCTCGGTCCGCTGAAAATCCCCTGCCAGGCCCCGCCATGGGGTTATGTCGCGGGTGCCGATCTGCGGATCGGTGATGTCGCCTACAAGCACAAGAACGGCACGGTCTATGACATGACGCCGCTGCCGCTGCCATTCAAGGTGGGCGTACCGGGCATTGGCGGACCGATGATCACCAAGGGCGGCGTCGCCTTCCTCGGTGCGGCCGTCGACAACTATCTGCGCGCCTATGATCTCACCACGGGCAAAGAACTCTGGGAAGCGCGTTTGCCAGCCGGCGGTCAGGCAACGCCCATGACCTACTCGCTCGAAAACGGAAAGCAATATGTGGTGATGGTCGCGGGCGGCCACGGTTCGGTCGGAACCAAGCCCGGTGATTACGTCATCGCGTATACGCTGCCCTGAGGTCCTCACCTTTCAGGCACAAAAAAACCGGAATGGGTGACCATTCCGGTTTTTTGTTTGGCTGTGCACCTTACGCTGCCTTTTTCTCAGCGGCGGCATTAACGGAGGTCTTGGCGAGTGCTGTCAGCGCCTCGTCGGTTTTTGATTCTTCCTTGAGCGTAGCGTCCAGCAGCGAGACCGCCTTGGTGTGGCCCAGCTTTTCCGCCCATGCTTTCAGCGTGCCATAGCGGGCGATCTCATAATGCTCGACCGCCTGTGCGGAGGACACCAGACCAGCATCGAGGGCAGGCGTGCCCTTGAAATCCTCGATGATCTCTTCACCTTCGGCGATGATGCCCTGAATGGCCTCGCAGGTCTTGCCCTGTGCCCGTTTGCCAATGATCTCGAACACTTCCTGCAGGCGTTCGACGTGGCCCTGGGTTTCTTCCTTGTGCTTTTCAAAAGCCTGTTTCAGCTTCGGATCGGTCGCTGCCCGCGCCATTTTTGGCAGGGCTTTCAAGATCTGCCTTTCGGCGAAATAGATATCCTTCAGCGTGTCATAAAACAGGTCGTCGAGTTTCTTCTCGGCCATCGTTTCATCTCCCATGATAGTGAAACTGTGTGATGTGCGTCCATGCGCACGGGAAACAAACCTTTCGCCGCCGCAATGGTTCCGGCTCCGTTGCGTGCAACCTTTATATTGTCGCGCGGAACCAACGTCTCTCTGCACACTTAGTGTGAGACATTTCGGCAGGAGAGACGAGCATGCCCCAAAGTCTGGCAGAAGAATTTTCCATGAATATTTCCATCCCCTTCGAGGTGCTGGTGGTGCGTGTGTTCGGCGCGGTCATCCTGTGCGGCCTGATCGGTCTGGAGCGGGAATTCCACAAGAATACCGCCGGCCTGCGTACCAACATGCTGATCGGCCTCGCCGCCGTTACCTTCTGCATCATCACTATCCACATGATGGAAACGATGGCGGAAGGCCATGAGGCGGCGCGGCTTGATCCCATTCGGCTGGTAGAGGCCGTGACGGCGGGCATCGCCTTTCTCGCGGCGGGCGTGGTCGTTTATACCCGGGGTGACGTCAAAGGCCTGACGACGGGCGCCAGCATGTGGCTATCTGCGGCGATCGGCCTTTCTGCCGGTCTCGGCATGTGGCCGCTCGCCCTTGTTGCCGCTGGCGCCGGTATCGTTGTGTTGTGGGCGATCCGCCACCTGCAGGTGGCGGCCGGCATCAAGGAGGATTGACGGGCATCAGCCGAAGCGGAAGAGATCGGCGTCGGGATCCTTGCCGCCACTGACGGCGGCTGCCACGATTTCGGCAGCGATCTGGCTGAAGGTGATGCCGTTGCCGCCGAAGCCCATCACAGCATAAACGTTTTTCATGCCCGGCACGGCGCCGATCAGCGGCAGACCGGTGGTAGTTGTGCCGAAGGCCGCCGCCCAGCGATAGTCCGGTGCACCCATATCGATGCCGATAAGCTTTTCGACCTTGCGGCGGATCGCCTCCGCCTTGGCGGCCAGTTTGCGCTCCGACTGGTAGGCGGTGGGGTTTTCCTCATCCTCTCCACCAGCGATTACCCGCCCGTCGCGGTCGGTGCGCAGGTAGAGATAGGGATCGGACGCCTCCCAGACGATATGGCTCTCCAGCCAGTCGGGTAGATCGAGCCCTTTTTTGCTCGCCAGCGCCCAGGTGGAAATGATCTGATGTTTCGGGCTTTCCAGCATTTTCAGGAATTCATAACCGGTGCAGAAGACGACGCTGCGGGCGGAAAGGATTTTGCCGTCGGCAGTGGCGAGAACAACCTCGTCGCCGCGGTTTCTGAGGTCGGTAATCTCGAGCTTCGAGACGATTTCCGCGCCTGCGGCCGCCGTATGGCGCAGCAGGCCGGCCGTCAGCTGTGCTGGATTGGCCGAGGCCGAGATGTCGCTGAGGATGGCGGCGGTCCGGTCCAGCCCATACTGCTCCCGTAGTTCTCCGGTGGAGAGGAAGCGGGCTTCGATGCCGGCCTCTTCACGTGCAGCCGCTTCGGCTTTCAGTGCGCGCGAGCCCATTTCATCGCCGGCGAGATAAAGCGCCTGTTTGCGTTTCATGCTGCAGGAAATTCCGAGCGAAGAAACGATTTCCTCCAGACGCAGGACGGCGCGGGCGGAACGCTGCCATGCCCTGTCGGCGGCATCCTTGCCGATCATCTTTCTGAGTTCCGTCAGCGGCGTGTCGATCTCGTGCTGTATCATCGCCGTGCTGGCCACGCTGCTGCCCATGACAGGTTCGCGCCGGTCGATGATGAGCATCGTCTGTCCGGGCCTGTGCAGCGCATGGGATACCAGCGCGCCGCTGATGCCGGCCCCGACGACGATCGTGTCGTAATGGTTGGCAGCGGGTGTGTGCGTGCTGCGGATGCCGATGCGTGGGGTATCGGCCCATATCGGCTTTGAATCCCTGAGATCGCGTTCTTTCGTCAGTTCCGATGTCGGCATGGGGGGTGTCCTGGATGGGTCAAGGCTCGGTATAGCCGGCGACAGTGAGGGTGAGTGTTCCGTTGCGGGGGTCGCTGCGGAAGAAAAGCGTGCCGTTGTCCTTCGATTCCGACGCGACATAATCGAAGGTGACGTCGGCGTTTTCAGGTGAGGCGCCGTTTTGCTCCAGATCGCCACGCACATGCACCTGCGCCGCGGTGGTCATGGAAAGATTATGAATGGCGAATTTCACTCGATATTGCCCGGTCTGCCCCTCCACGCCGGTGACGGCAATCTCGAAGCGGGCCTCTTCGGGTGAATAGCGATAGATGTCATAGGCGATCCAGCCGAACATGGCGGCGACGAGCAAGGTGGAGATGGTTCCCGTCACCCATTCGATCCAATGCGGATCGGCGCTTTCCGTCTGTTTTCCATCTTTCGATATCGTCATCTTCTCCTCACAGGATCAGCCGGGCCGATGCCGCGCCGATAGAGGCTGGAACGCCGAGAATAACGGCGGCATTCATGATCTGGGATAGCGAGGTGTGGTCGAGGCGCTCAAATGTCCAGAGCGTGTAGATGCTGATGGCGATGGCAACGACATAGCCGGGCAGGGTGAAGCGAATGAAAGCTTGCCACCATTGCTGCCCTTCATGCAGGCGATGCGAGCCCCTGAAGTGAAGAGCGTAGACAAAGCCATGCATGATGGCGATGGAGAGCAGGCATAATGCCAGGATGTGATAGGGCGTCACTTTGTAGGCGATCAGGATCATTTCTTCCGTCGGAGCGACATTGAGGCTGAGGAAGAGCGCGCCGACCATCATCATGAACAGCTCGTGAAGATAACCCGTCTCGCCAGAATATTCGCCCTCCTCCTCGTCTTCCGCGTCCGAGCGCTGACCCAATTGGCTGCGGCCGAGCAGCGCACCAATGCTGGCCGGCACCGACTGCAACGCGACCTTGGCGACGATATTCGAGGCGGTCAGCTGGTCGTTCAGAATGCCGAACAACAAAAGCACGGCTGCACTCACCATGATGCCGAGCCCATAGGCGGTTAGCGTGTCGCGCCAGGCCTGGCGCCAGGAATCCGTCTTTTCGAAACCGATGCGGCGTGCGAGCAGAAAGAGCAGCGGCAGATTGAGGATGCAGAGCAACAGAAGCCGCCATGGATTGACGTATAATCCGAGGAACCACATTTCCATGGTCATCAGCATGGGCAGCGCAAACAGCAATGCGCCCGCGGTGCCGCGCGCCAGACCGGTCAGAAACTGTCTGACCTCGTCATCGTCTGCGTGTTTTCTATTGACTACTGCCGCCATCCCGACCCCTCATGCGAGGAGATAACGCGATGGCGTTTTTCCGGTTCCGTCCGGTTTATTTTGCAGGGTCGATCAGAGCAATGCCGAATTCCCTGTTATAGCTGCGCCGGAGTTCTGCGGGCGTTTCGCGAATGACCACTTCCAGCGTAGGACGCACCACGCCCTTCAGAAAATGTCCGCCTCTGGTGGACCCATCGGCAAAACCGAGAACCACATGCAGATGCGGATTAGGCACGCCGTTCTCGTCCAGCGTGATATCACCCAGCAGGCTCAGGACCTCACTCTGCTCGGCGACCGGTATTTCCTGATAGTCCTGCGTCTTAAGATCGAAAAATGCGAGCGTCGCGGTCGCAAAGGCGCCGATCGCCGTGACCGAAGCAGCGTTTATATTTTCTGCCCTGGCAAAACGGCGGATAGCGTCAAAGGCCTCCTCCTCGGGATCCACGATAAGGATGAAGGTGCGCTCCGCGCCGCCTGCCAGTAATCTGCTTTTCATATCGTTCTCCCAAAAAAAGTGCCGCCGGAAGCCGGCGGCACGACAATGTGCTGGTATCTTAAGCGGCGCGTCGTTCGTGGCGGCCTTCTTCGACCTCTTCCACGATCTTTGCGACGAATGCATCGAGATCGTCAGGGCTGCGAGAGGTGATGATCCCCTTGTCGGTCACCACTTTTTCGTCCTTCCAGTTGGCGCCCGCATTTTTGAGGTCTGTTTTGATCGACCAATAAGAGGTGGCGTCGCGGCCACGGAGCGCATCGGCTTCAATGAGAAGCCACGGCGCGTGGCAGATGGCGGCAACGACCTTGCCGGACTTGACGAAATCTCGAACGACCCGCATTGCATCCTCATCGTGGCGGAGAATATCGGGGTTGATCTGGCCGCCGGGAAGAACCAGCGCGTCGAAATCATTCACTTTCACTGTCTTGGCGGAAAGGTCGACGGCGATGCTGTCGCCCCAGTTCTTTTCATCCCAGCTCTTGATTTCGCCCTCCTTGATGGAGGCGATCTTCACGTCGGCACCCCTGGCCTTCAGCTGTTCATAGGGCACGCGCAACTCAGAGCGCTCGTAGCCGTCTGTCGCGAGAATGAGAATCTTTGCAGCATTGATGGCAGTCATGTCTGTCTCCTTCTAAATTCAGTCTTCTTTGTCGGAATTGATGGATGGCAGGAAAAATTCCACGTCCTTGCGGCGCTCGGCATCGAGTTTTTCGATATGCGCCTGCCAAAACTGTTCGGCGTCGGCAGGTTCGTTCTCCCATTGGCGCACGAATGTCTTGTTATCGTCGATCATCACCTGACGTGTGCCGCCAAGCCGCAGATATTCTTCCGCAAGTTTGCGCGTTTCGGTCTTTTCCATGTCGCGGCTCCTTCAGGGTGGAAATCGGACGGAGGGACGCCGGATGGGTAAGAAGCTCGGCTGCCATTTCGTTGGCCACCGGGAGAAAACGGAAAAATCCCGGTGTTCTTCAGCACCATCGTGTCCGTTTGACACGGCGGCCCTCCTGCCAGAACAACGTGGGCTTTCCGGTATGGTTCCCCAGTTTTTCGAAGGGCTTTATCGCCCCGCGCAAATGAATAGTGCGCAATTTTAACCGGAACAAACCGGCGTCTTCCATTGTTTTACACCCCATGCAGGGAGGCAGCATGGCAGCCAGAAACGACGACAAATATCGCGGCGATACCGAAAACAAAGGTTTCTGGACGATCGACTTTGGTCGGTCGCCAGTCATCGGTACGGCCATTCATGATGGTCATTTCATCCGTTCGGATATAGCCAGCCTGATGGCGCTTTCCCCGGAACAAAGATTGCGCGAGGAAGACCCTTTCACCGGCGAGATGATTGCGGGACTGACAAACCGCCTCGTTGTTCATCATTCGCGTTTCGAAATTGATCTCAATCGTGCGGCCGATCAGGCGATCTATCTGAAGCCGGAGCAATCCTGGGGGCTTGAGGTGTGGAGCGAGGAGCCATCGCAAGACGCTGTTCGCCATTCACTCGATTTCCATGCGGATTATTACGCGATGCTTGAGAGCGTTCTCTCGTCCGTCGAGCGGCGGCATGGGCCTTTCGTGGTACTGGATGTGCACAGCTACAATCACCGCCGCCAGGGTGCCGGCGAGCCGCCGACTGCCCAGGCGGAAGCACCGGATATCAATATCGGCACGTTTTCCATGGATCGCAGCCGCTGGAACGATGTCGTCAGTGCGGTGGGACAGCATTTCGCATCCGCGACCATTGGCGGCCGCCGCCTCGATGTGCGCGAGAACGTGGCCTTTCAGGGCAAGGGGGAACAGACCCGCTTCATCCATGAGCGCTTTGCCGAAAATGGCTGCGCCATCGCGATCGAATTCAAGAAATTTTTCATGGATGAATGGACCGGAGAGCCGGACAGACGTGTGGTATCGGACATCAGAGAGACGATCGCTGCCCTTCAGCCGGTTCTCGAAGACTGTCTGAGGTCGCGGTGATGGCCGGTTCCTCCGCTCGCCGAGAACTTTCCCCCATCGCCGATCTGGTGGATGACGTCGTCTCCTGTCTTGAGGCTGGCAAGGCGATCCGCCGTGATGTCGGCAAGGACGGCAGGCTCCACATCGACCGGCCGTTGCCGTTCCTCTGCCTGCACCTGACCGGGGGTACGAAAAATCTCGCCGCGCGCGATATCGCCGCCGCCCATGCCTCCTATCTCATCGCTTCGAATATTCAGGAGGCGGCACCCCTGATCGAGGCCGTCGGCGCTGCCATGCGGCAGCGCTTCGGTGCTTTCATCGTGCTCGACATCGGTGAACTCGAACACGATATCCTGCTGGCTGATGATTCTCCCTTCCTGCCACATTACGAGGTTTCCGTTTCGGCAACGGCCGAACCTGAGACGCAGAAAGCCCGCCGGGTTTTCATCAAGGCGGTGTGTGATGCCGAAGTGCGTTTTCGCACGCCGCGTATCACCCGGCCGGAGCCGGAAGCCGATCCGGTCCTCCGGTTTCAGAATGCCGGACTGGATTTTCCGTGCATCAGCGTGCGCTTTGCGCCGATCTATCGCCAGCCGGAATCCGGTGCTGACTATCCCGGCCTGCGTGAGACGATGATCGCCGATCTTTTCGACGCGGGTTTACAGGCATTCTCGTCATTTTCGTCCGGTACGGATGCGCTGACGGTCACCAGCCATCGGGCGCTCGGCCGCAAGGCCTTTGTCGACGCCGTCCGGCGCGCTGACCGCTCGGTTGACGAGATCGTGTCATCCTTCGATTTTCTTCTGTCCGTCACGCCGATCAATGCCCGCCGAGCCTTCGAGGAGTTTCGCGATGGCAGCTTCCAGTTTGCGCCGCGCCTGCTTTACCGGCCGCTGGGCGTCGATGTCGAAGAGCAGAAACGCAAGCTCTATTCCATTGTTTTCGAGCATCTGGAAGACCCGGTTCTCTATCATCTCTATCGGGAGAAACAGCAGGAGATCGACCTGCAACTGACGATGCTTGCAAGCCTGCACCGTCGCACTTTTACCGATTTTTCACGCGCCCTCTATGGCGCTGTCGAACCCGCTCTTCTGACCCTTGCACTTCGTGTGCTCGAGGATTGCCCGCGTGCGAAAGAAACCAGCGAAATCGCCATGGTGGATTGTTACGCGGTCGCCAAGAAATCTCGGGAGATGGTCGAGACCTATCTGGGAGAGGAACCGGAGTTCAAGGCCCGTGTCGAAATCCGCGACGACCTTCCGCCTGGCCTGATGGTGACGGGCGAGAAGCTGCTGATTTCCCGCCACACGGTTATGGAAGAGCGACGTGTCGAGGCGCTGTTGTCACATGAAATCGGCGTGCATCTTCTCACCTATTTCAATGGCTCGTCCCAGGGCCTCAGGCTCTTCCGCACCGGCCTTTCCGGTTATGAGGGCGTGCAGGAGGGGCTGGCGGTGCTGGCGGAGCATCTGGCCGGCGGCATGACGCGGGAGCGCCTGCGGCTGATCGCCGGTCGTGTCGTGGGCTGCGCCGCCATGCTTGACGGCGCGACGTTCGTGGAGACCTTCCGCATCATGACCCGCGATCATGGGTTTGATGAGGCGGGCGCCTTTAACATGGTGCTGCGCATCTATCGTGGCGGCGGTCTTTCCAAGGATGCGATTTATCTGCGCGGGCTGGCCGAGGTGCTGGACCATCTGCGCAGGGGTGGCGCGCTCGATCCCTTCTGGATGGGAAAGATCGCCGCCAAACATTTTCCGGTCATGCAGGAGCTGGCCTTGCGCGGCCTGTTACGGCCGCCTGGGGTCAGGCCTGCATTTTTATTGCCCGCCAAGGCCAATGAGCGCCTGGAGAAAATCCGGGCGGGATTATCAATCGCCGAACTGGCGACATTATAGGAGGGGCTTCATGCGTATCGCATTTTTTGTCAATTCCATCGAAACCGAGGGGCCGACCTTCGCGACGGGCCTGCTGGCCATGGCGGCCCTCAATCGTGGGCATGATGTGGTCTATCTGACACCGGGGGATTTTACCCTACGCTCCGATGACACCCTGGCGGTTCACGCCACTGTCATCCGCAAGGGAAAATACAAGAAGCCCGAGGCTTTCCATGCGGCGCTCCAGGACAAGGCGCTTGAGCGCATGACCATGGATGTGGAGGAAATCGATGCGCTGATGCTGAGAAACGACCCTTCGCTCGACCAGACGACGCGGCCATGGGCTGTCCATGCGGGCATTCTGTTTGGCCGGCTTGCCGAGCAGCGCGGCGTCGTGGTGCTCAATGATCCCGAAGGCCTGGCGCTTGCGCAGAACAAGCTCTATTTTCAGAGCTTTCCTGAAATCGTTCGCCCGACGACACTGATTTCCCGCAATGTCGACGAAATCCGCGCCTTTGCCGATACCCATCCCAAGGGGGTCATCGTCAAACCCCTGCAGGGTTCCGGTGGCAAGAATGTCTTCAAGATCGGGTCGAGCAAAGAGACCAATCTCAACCAGATTTTCGAGGCGGTGAGCCTTGAGGGGTACCTGATCGCGCAGGCCTATCTGCCGGCCGCGAAAGAGGGCGATGTGCGGTTCTTCATGATGAATGGCAGGCCTTTGATGCGCGACGGGCAATATGCCGCGCTTCGCCGTGTGCCGGCCAAGGGCGACCTTCGTTCGAATATTCACGCGAACGGCACGGCCGAAGCGGTGAAGGTGACGGATGAAATCGTTGAGCTTGCCGAAATGATGCGGCCGAAGCTGGTGGAGGATGGCATGTTCCTTGTCGGCCTCGATATCGTCGGTGACAAGATATTGGAGGTGAACGTCTTCTCGCCGGGCGGGCTGGCGAATATCCTTGAACTCACCAATGTCGATTTCAGCGATACGATCATCGAGGCAGTGGAAACCAAGGTGTCGATGCAGGCGGCATCCGGCGGTGCCCTATCGAACAGGCTGCTGGCGACGCTTTGACTATTCCGTGCGGTTTCCGTTCATCCCGCGATACCAGGCGACGAGGGCCTTGATGCCCTCTTCGACCGGGGTCTGCGGCACATAACCGGTCAATGCCCTCAGAAGATCCGGCGAGGCGAAGGTGCGCGGCACGTCGCCCTGCTGCATCGGCAGCATGTTGCGGATCGCCGGCTTGCCGACTGCCTTCTCAATCGTTTCGACAAAGTGCATCAGCTCCACCGGCTGGCCGCCGCCGATATTGACGACACGGAAAGGTGCATGGTGCGAAAGCGTGTCGGTCACGCCTTCCTGTGTCACGCGGTTTTCCTCTGATGGGATCACGGCGCTCAGCCGGACGATGCCTTCGACCAAATCATCGATATAGGTGAAATCACGGCTCATATTGCCTTGCCCGTAAATATCGATCGGCTGGCCGTTGGAGACGGCGTCCACAAATTTGATCGGCGCCATATCCGGGCGTCCCCACGGGCCATAGACCGTGAAGAAACGGAAGGCGGTGGTGGGCAGCTTGTGCAGATGCGCATAGCTGTGCGCCATCAATTCCATGGATTTTTTGGTGGCGGCGTAAAGCGTCATCGGCTCGTCGGCCTTGTCGCTTTCCGCAAAGGGGATTTTTTCATTGGCGCCGTAGATGGAGGAGGTCGATGCCAGCATCAGGTGCTTGACCTTAAGGCTTCTGGCAAGCTCCAGCATGTTGAACGAGCCGATGAGATTGGAATCGATATAGGCGCGCGGATTTTCAAGGCTGTAACGAACACCGGCCTGTGCGGCGAGGTGGATGATGATTTCTGGTTCGGCGGCTTCTGCCGCCCGCTTCAGCGCATCGGTATCTTCGAGCATGCCGATCTCGGCCCGGAAGCCGTTGGAGCGGGCAAGGATGGCGTGGCGTTTTTCCTTCAGGCTGACATCGTAATATTTCGTCATGCCATCGAAGCCGGTGACGAAGTGTCCGGCATCCAGCAGCCGTTTCGCAACGTAAAAACCGATGAAGCCTGCCGTGCCGGTAACCAGATAACGCATGATGACTATGTCCCGAATCCGTTGGTGCGTTTGCGGTCAGACCGAAGCGCGGAAAATCTCTTGATGAAATTGCGAAAGCGAAGCCTTCAGGTGTCGTTGCCCGAACTGCCTTCATGCGGGCGACCCACCGCGGCATAGATGAAGCCATGGCCGGCGACCTCGTCCGTGCGGTAGATATTGCGCAAATCCACGAGCACAGGACTTTTCATGATGGCTTTGAGGCGCGGCAGGTCTAGCGCGCGGAACTGGTTCCATTCCGTCACGATCACGACGGCGTCGGCGCCTTCCGCTGCCTCGTAAGGGCCGGCCGCATAGTCGATATCTTCCATCAGGTGCCGGGCATTCGCCATGCCTTCCGGATCGTAGCCGACCACCTTTGCGCCGCCATCCTGCAGGGTCTGGATGATGGCGATGGCCGGGCTGTCGCGCATGTCGTCAGTGTTCGGCTTGAAGGTCAGGCCCAGCACGGCGATTTTCTTGCCGCGCACGTCACCGCCCACCGCATTGATGACCTTGCGGCCCATGGCGCGCTTGCGCGTGTCGTTGACGGCGATGGTGGTTTCGATCAGCCGTACCGGCGCATCATAATCCTGCGCGGTCTTGGCGAGCGCCAGCGTATCCTTCGGGAAACAGGAGCCACCATAACCGGGGCCGGCATGCAGGAATTTCGAGCCGATACGGCCATCGAGACCAATCCCGCGGGAAACATCCTGCACATTGGCGCCGACCTTTTCGCAGAGGTCAGCCATTTCGTTGATGAAGGTGATCTTCATCGCCAGAAAGGCGTTGGCGGCATATTTGATGAGTTCGGAAGCGCGCCTTGTGGTGAAGAGCAGCGGCGACTGGTTGAGGTAAAGCGGGCGGTAAACTTCGGTCATCACAGGGCGTGCGCGCTCATCCGAGAGGCCGACGACAATGCGGTCCGGCCGCTTGAAATCCTCGATGGCAGCCCCTTCGCGCAGGAATTCCGGGTTGGAAACCACGGCAAAATCGGCCGAGGGGTTTTCCTCGCGAATGATGCGCTCCACCTCGTCGCCGGTGCCAACGGGAACAGTGGATTTGGTGACGATGACGGTGAAACCATCAAGAGCATGGGCGATCTCTTTCGCTGCCGCGTAGACATAACCGAGATCGGCATGTCCATCCCCGCGCCGCGAAGGCGTACCGACCGCGATGAAGACGACATCGGCATTGGCGACAGCGGCGGAAAGATCTGTCGTGAAGCTCAACCGGCCAGCCTTGGCGTTGTTGGCGACGATGGTTTCCAGACCCGGCTCGAAGATCGGAATATGGCCGCTTTTCAAAGCCTCGATTTTCTCCGGCATCTTGTCGACGCAGACCACATCATGGCCAAAATCTGCAAAACACGCGCCGGACACGAGGCCGACATAACCCGAACCGATCATCACAATCCGCATTCTTTTTCCTTTCGGTTAGCGAGGCCATGTTAACGCGGCTGCACCGGCCGGGGAAATCGGCGGGTGAAAAATCGCATGATGATGTTTAGCCGCCTTCATGTCCGTCGCCAAGCGCCACGATCAACACCGGCTAACCTCTTTCCATGACGGTGATGTGATGGCCTTGGCGGGACAAATTTGCCGCACCTTGCAGCCATTTGCACCAGCTGCGTCCAATCCGGCAATTTTGCCGTTTTTGCGGCTTGCACTCATAGGTAGCCGGGTCTAGCCATAGGGTCGAGGATCAAATCTGCCAGACTGTCTGCCCTTTAATAGGGTGCTCGGGTCGCGCCACGCGGCCGGGGGATGCTTTGCGTTGCGGTCGATGTTCGGGGAAGTCAAATGCAAAAGGGTTTTCTGCTCGGTCTGTTCGCTTATGCGACCTTTTCCATGGGCGATGCCACGATCAAGTCGCTTGGGTCACAGATCAGCGTTTTCGAGATCGGCTTCTTCAGCATCCTCTTTTCCGGCATCTTCATCTTCTTCAGCAAGCCACGGGAGGAAAGGTGGCGCGAATTCTGGCGCATGAGCCGGCCCTTTGCTGTGCATGGGCGCGCGATTTCCGGTCTCTTCGCCGGTATTTTCGGCATCTATGCCTTCACCACCATTCCGCTGGCCGAAGCTTATGCGCTGATCTTTCTGTCGCCGCTTTTCGTGACCGTGCTTTCTGCCGTGGTGCTGAAGGAGAATATCGGCCCATGGCGCTGGGCGGCGGTTCTGGCCGGCATCGTCGGTGTCATCCTCGTCGTACGCCCGGGCTTCAAGACGCTGGAACTCGGCCATATCGCCGCCATCGGCGTGGCGTTCCTGGCGGCCATGACCATCGTGCTTTTGCGCTCGCTGGCGGGCAAGGAAAAACGCACCTCGATCATGGGTGTGCTGTTGATTTACGGGCTAACTTTCAATGGGATCGCTTCCATTCCTGATTTCGTCATGCCCAACCTGCACCAGCTTCTGGCCTTCGCCTTCATCGGCCTTTGCACGGCGACGGGACAGATCACACTTCTGGTCGCCACCCGCATTGCGCCGGCAAGCCAGATCGCGCCCTCGCATTATTCGCAAATCCTCTGGGCAGTGGCGATCGGCATGACCTTCTTCCACGAATACCCTGACGCCATCGCGGTGCTGGGTCTCGCCGTCATCGCTGCATCGGGGCTTTTGACGATGATCCGCGAAAAAGTCAGGCTCGGCACCGTGCGCTGGAACCCGTTCTTCCGCAATCGACTTTGATCGTCGATTATCGACACAGGCGTACATAACGGCCTAGACCGGCTTGCCCACCTGATCGAGCAGCCACGCCTGAAAGGCGCGGGCAAGTACATTGTCCTGACGTCCCTCCGGCAGGGCGACATAATAGCTCTTGTCGGTCTGCAAGGGGATGTCGAATACGATTTCGAGGCGGCTGGAGGCAAGCTCTGCCTCAATGAGATATCGCGGCAGAAGGGCAAAACCGATGCCGCTCGCGGCGGCCTCGATGATCATCGAAAACTGGTCGAAACGGCTGCCCTGATAGGCATTGTCTGCGGTCACGCCGTTCATTTCCAGCCATTCCGTCCAGAGTTTCGGCCGCGTCGTGACATGCAGCAGCGGTTGCCGGGCCAGATCCTGTGCTCGGTTCACGCCGGCGCGGCGGAGCAAAGCAGGGCTGGCAACCGGCACGATCACTTCATTGCATAAGAACGTACAGGTGCCATGTGCCCAGATTGGCTGGCCATAATGAATGGCGAGATCGAAACCTTCCTCGTCAAAATCGAAGGGATGCGAGCGTGAGCCGATTGTGATCGTCATATCGGGGTTGGCATCGATGAAGCGGGAGAGGCGCGGCATCAGCCAGCGGCTTCCGAATGTCGGCAGTGTTGCTACGGAAAGGGATGCATGCGACGTCCCGGCGGAAACCGCACGCACCATCAACTGTTCGGATTGCTGCAACAGGCGCCGCACATCGGGCAGGAATTTGCGCCCGGCTTCCGAAAGCACGACCCGTCTGCGGATGCGCTCGAAGAGCTGCATTCCCGTCTGGGCTTCCAGCTCGCCGATCTGTCGGCTGACGGCACTCTGCGTGAGGTTGAGTTCTTCAGCCGCGCGCGTAAAATTGCCATGCCGTGCCGCGCATTCGAACGCTTGCAGGGTAATGATATCAGGAACCAGTCTTCTGCGCGGATCCATTCTATTCTCGCATCAACTTACCCGCTTTCCTCATTGGAAAAGGGTCGTTATGGCCATATATGATTACGGGAAAGAATGGAACGGTGTTTTCCAGCGCTGCCGGCCCAGTTTCAAACAACGAATGAAAAATTCGGGGAAAGATGAGTGACGGGAGTTGAAAGCGCCGTATCCAAACGGCCTTTCCTCCCCTTTCAACCACAAGGACGATGGACATGGATGCGATGACGAAGCTTGACGTGAAACAGGAAGCCGCGGCTCTGCTCGACAAGATGGGTGTTGCCCGCGATCTTTATACCGGCGGCGACATGGCGTCCTTCAGCCCCGTGACGGGTGAGCAGATCGCGAGCCTCAGGTCCGTGTCGGTCGAAGGTGTCGCAGCCGTGGTCGACAAGGCGGATGCGGCGTTCAGGACCTGGCGTAATGTGCCGGCGCCCCGTCGTGGTGAGTTGATCCGCCTGCTGGGCGAAGAACTGCGCGCCTTCAAGACCGATCTTGGCCGTCTCGTCTCGCTGGAGGCGGGCAAAATCCCGTCCGAAGGCCTCGGTGAAGTGCAGGAGATGATCGATATCTGCGATTTCGCCGTCGGTCTGTCCCGCCAGCTTTACGGCCTCACCATCGCCACCGAACGTCCCGGCCACCGCATGATGGAAACCTGGCATCCGCTTGGCGTCGTCGGCGTCATCTCGGCCTTCAATTTCCCCGTTGCCGTCTGGTCGTGGAATGCCGCACTTGCCCTCGTCTGCGGTAATTCGGTGGTCTGGAAGCCTTCGGAGAAGACCCCGCTTACGGCCCTTGCCGTGCAGGGCATCTTCGAGCGCGCCGCCGCCCGCTTTGGCGATGCGCCGGAAGGTCTGTCCCAGCTGCTGATCGGTGACCGCGCCGTGGGTGAAGCCATGGTGAACAATGCCAAGGTGCCGCTCGTCTCCGCCACCGGCTCGACCCGTATGGGCCGCGATGTCGGTCCGCGTCTGGCCAAGCGCTTCGCCCGCGCCATTCTGGAACTTGGCGGCAACAATGCCGGCATCGTCTGCCCGTCTGCCGATCTCGACATGGCGCTGCGCGCCATCGCCTTCGGCGCCATGGGCACCGCCGGCCAGCGCTGCACGACGCTTCGTCGGCTTTTCGTGCATGACAGCGTCTATGACGAGCTCGTGCCGCGCCTGAAAAAGGCTTACGCGTCCGTCTCCGTCGGCAATCCGCTGGAAAGTTCCGCACTCGTTGGCCCGCTGGTCGACAAGGCGGCCTTTGACGGCATGCAAAAGGCGCTTGAGGCTGCCAAGGCGGCCGGTGGCGTTGTGAATGGCGGCGGCCGTGTGGATACCGGTGCGGCAGATGCCTATTACGTGAAACCTGCACTCGTCGAAATGCCGAAGCAGGTTGGTCCGGTGCTGGAAGAGACCTTTGCGCCGATCCTCTATGTCATGAAGTATAGCGATCTCGACCAGGCGATCGACGCGCATAACGCCGTTGCTGCTGGTCTTTCCTCGTCGATCTTCACCCGCGACATCCAGGAATCGGAACGTTTCCTGTCGTCGGAAGGCTCGGATTGCGGCATTGCCAACGTCAATATCGGCACATCGGGTGCGGAAATCGGCGGCGCGTTTGGCGGCGAGAAGGAAACCGGTGGCGGCCGCGAATCCGGTTCGGATTCCTGGAAGGCCTATATGCGCCGCGCCACCAACACCATCAACTATTCCAAGGCGCTGCCTTTGGCGCAGGGCGTTTCCTTCGATATCGAATAAGCACATCCTAGGACGATTGATGTATATGCCGGCGCCGCGTGCGCCGGCGTTTTCGTTTGGGGCTAAAAATGAGCCGCCGCCAATATTTGCGGAGAAGCATGATGGTGGCGGAATTTTATTCCTGCCATATCCGTTATATTGAATTATTGTCTCTCTATCGTTTTTATTGAAAACCCTAGCATTGCTCCATATCGCAGACCGGCCAGTGGGGCTGGTGATAGGAGATGAAATGCCAGCCATTACCCGACGCGCTCTTTCCGCCGGTCTTATCGCCGCCGCCGCTCTTTCTGTTCTTCCTTTTGCCGCACAGGCTGCGGAAGAACTGAAGATCGGTTACCAGAAAACCGGCCTGCCGGTTATCGCAAGGCAGCAGGGCGTCATCGAAAAGGCGCTCGAGGCCAAGGGCGTCAAGGTGTCCTGGGTGGAGTTCACGGCAGGCCCGCCGCTGGTGGAAGCCCTGAATGTCGGTTCCATCAATGTCGGCTGGACAGGTGATGCACCGCCGATTTTCGGACAGGCGGCGGGTTCAGCCATCGTTTATGTCGCGGCGCTTCCTTCGAACGGCAAGGGCGAGGCGATCTTCACCAAGCCTGAAAGCGGCATCAAATCGGTTGCCGATCTCAAGGGCAAGAAGGTCGGTGTCGGCAAGGGCACCAGTGCCCACAATCTGCTGGTGGCGGCGCTGGAGAAAAACGGCCTGAAACTCAGTGATATCGATGTGACCTATCTCAGCCCCGCCGATGCCGCGGCTGCTTTTGCCAGCGACAAGATCGATGCCTGGGCCGTATGGGATCCATTCTACGCGATTGCCGAAACCCGCTACAAGCCGGTCACTCTGGCTCGCACCAGCGAGGTTCTTGATGTCAGCACCTATTTCCTCGCCAATCGCGATTATGCCAAATCCCATGCGGATACGATCAACACCACCGTCGGTGCCTTGGGCGAAGCGGCGAAATGGTCTGCCGCCAACCGCGACAAGGTGGCGGCTGCCCTGCACGAGGTGACGGGCGTTCCATTGGAGGCGCAGACGCTTGCCGCCAACCGCTCGGAATTCGGCATCACCAGGATCGACGACAAAATCGTCGCCAGCCAGCAGGAAACCGCCGACCGCTTTTATCGTCTGGGCCTCATCCCGAAACAGATCAGCATCAAGGATGCCGTCTGGTCGGGTGCGACCAACTGAGCCAGACCGGAGGGGATGCCATGAGCACTGGAAAGCGTATCGAGATAGGTGGCGCGGCCACCGGCTGGCTGCTTCCCGCCCTCATCCTTGCAGGATGGGAGGTGGCGGCGCGTGTTGGCCTGATTTCTGCCAACGTGCTTCCGGCCCCCTCCGCTGTCGCGGAAGCCTTCTGGCGGCTTCTGCTCTCGGGTGAACTTATCGCCAATATCGGCGTCAGTTCCGCCCGCGCACTCGCCGGCTTTGCCATCGGCGGCTCCATCGGCTTCATCTTCGGGCTCGCCAATGGCCTGTCTAGATTTTCCCGCAGTTTCACCGATACGACGCTGCAGATGATCCGCAATATCCCACATCTGGCGCTCATTCCGCTCGTCATCCTGTGGTTCGGCATCGATGAGGAAGCGAAGCTCTTTCTCGTCGCGCTCGGCGTGTTTTTCCCTATCTACATCAACACGCTGCTCGGCATTCAGGGGGTCGATCCGCAACTGGTGGAGATGGGCCGCACCTACGGCATGTCGCCCTTCACGCTGTTCCGGCGGGTGATTCTGCCCGGCGCGCTGCCATCCATCTTCACCGGACTGCGTTATGCGCTCGGCATCATGTGGTTGACCTTGATCGTGGCGGAAACCATCTCCTCGTCCTCCGGCCTCGGCTACATGGCCATGCAGGCGCGCGAGTTCCTGCTGATCGATGTCGTTGTGCTGTCGATCCTCATCTATGCGCTTCTCGGCAAGCTCGCCGACAGTTTCGCCCGCTTCCTCGAAAGCATCTTCCTGCAATGGCATCCAGCCTTCAAGAAAGTCTGAGGTAACCCATGTCGACCGGTAATGTGACGACGCTGAGACGCCCCGAAGCCCCGCCATCCCTTCCGGCCGGAACCGAGGTGAAGATCGAACACCTCGCCAAACCGGCTGAAGGCAAGGTCGCCTTCAGCTTCCGCAACGTCACGAAAAGCTTTGGCGACAAGCCGGTCCTGCGTGGCATCGATCTCGATGTGCGGGAAGGCGAGTTTCTGGCTGTTATTGGCAAGAGCGGCTGTGGCAAGAGCACGCTTTTGCGCATTCTGGCGGGCCTCGACACGCCGACGACCGGCACCGTCTCGAAAGACCCATCGAACCGCACCCGCATGATGTTTCAGGAGCCGCGGCTTCTGCCGTGGGAGCGGATCGCAAACAATGTTTCGGTGGGACTGATCGGCATCGCCAAAGGCGAAGCGGCAAGGGAACAGGCGCTCGGCATTCTCGACGAGGTCGGTCTCAAGGACCGGGCGGGCGAGTGGCCCTATGTGCTCTCCGGTGGCCAGAAGCAACACGTGGCGCTGGCGCGCGCGCTTGTCGCCCATCCGCAAATCCTGGCACTGGACGAGCCGCTCGGGGCGCTCGATGCGCTGACCCGCATCGAAATGCAGCTTCTGCTGGAGCGTATCTGGCGCAAGCAAAAATTCACCGCCGTGCTTGTCACCCATGATGTGTCGGAGGCCGTGGCGCTTGCCGATCGCATCGTCGTCATCGATGAGGGGCGCATCGCGCTCGATCTCGATGTGAAACTGCCGCGCCCGCGCCGCCACGGCACGCCGGAATTCGCAAGGCTGGAAGAACAGGTTCTGAACCAGCTCTTCGGCCGTGGTGATATCAACGGATAAAGGATGGAGCGGCAGGGCCGAGACCCTGCCGGGACCATGTTTTAGCCAATGCTCATCAGGCTGGCATTGCCGCCGGCGGCCGTGGTGTTGACGCTGACGGAGACCTCTTCCACCAGCCAGTCGAGAGTATAGGGCTGGCTTTCGCCGGAAAGTGCGTCCGTCGTCGCTGCCTGAACGAGAACCAGCGGGCCGGGCAGGGCGGCGATCTTCCTGTTGATCGCAACAACGCGTTCCGCATCGCCCTCGACCAGCGCGCCGGCGAAGGGTGCCGATTTTTCCCAGTCATCCGCCCAGACGATGCGCGAGGTCACGCTTGCCGGCAGGCCGTAGATCGCCTTTTCCAGTCCCGAAGCATTGTCGATGACAACCGAGTTGCCGGTTGAGAGTGCTGCCGCAAGCTGACGGTAAAGCCCCTGTTCGGTTGCCGGCACCAGCAGGATCTTGCCGCGCGGATGCAGCGCATAGACATTGCGCTCGCCGACGGGGCCGGCCAGCTCGGCCTCAAAGCCAAGGCCGGAAAGCGCAGCCGCCTGGCGTGCGGCTTCGGCCGCGACGGTCTGACCATTTTCATCCAGCCAGCGGGCGAGATCGACCGCGGCCTGATCCTGCTGGCTGGCGATGCGGTCTATCTTTGGCGCTTTCTCCGTCATGCGGCCGAGATAAAGCGGACCGCCGGCCTTGGGGCCGGTGCCGGAAAGGCCGCGTCCGCCAAAGGGCTGCACACCGACCACCGCGCCGATGATGTTGCGGTTCACATAAAGATTGCCGGCCGCAACGCGGGAGAGCACATGCTGGATCGTATCGTCGAGACGCGTATGCAGGCCGAAGGTCAGGCCGTAGCCGGTGGCGTTGATCTCATCGATCAGCCGGTCGAGATGATCGCGCTTGAAGCGGATGACGTGCAGCACCGGCCCGAAGACCTCGCGCTTCAGATCGGCGAGCGATTTCATCTCGATGATGGTCGGCGGCACGAAGGTTCCCTTGCCGGTCTCTCCCGCAAGCGCAATCTGCTCGATGCGGTGACCGAGCGACCGCATGCCGTCAATATGCTTTTCGATGATGCCCTTGGCCTCGGCGGTGATGACGGGGCCAACATCGACGGAGAGCTGATCCGTGCGGCCGATGCGCAATTCGTGCAGCGCGCCTTTCAGCATGGTCAGCGTGCGGTCCGCCACATCTTCCTGCAGGCAGAGGATGCGCAGTGCCGAGCAGCGCTGGCCAGCACTGTCGAAGGCAGACGCGATGACATCGGCGACAACCTGTTCGGCGAGAGCTGAGGAATCAACGATCATGGCGTTCTGGCCACCGGTTTCGGCAATCAGCGGCACCGGCTGGCCATTGGCCTGAGCCCGGCCGGCAAGCTGGCCCTGAATGAGCCGCGCCACTTCCGTGGAGCCGGTGAACATGACGCCCGCCGTCAGTGGTGAGCCGACCAGCGCCGCACCCGTCTTACCGTCGCCCGGCAGAAGCTGCACGGCGTCTTGCGGAACGCCCGCCTCATGCAGCAGGCGCACCCCCTGCGCGGCGATAAGCGGGGTTTCTTCGGCGGGTTTTGCCAGAACCGTGTTACCGGCGACCAGCGCTGCGGCCACCTGCCCGATGAAGATGGCGAGCGGGAAGTTCCACGGGCTGATGCAGACGACCGGGCCAAGCGGCGTTTCGCCGGCGGTGAAATTCCTGCGGGCTTCCGCTGCATAATAACGCAAGAAGTCGATGGCCTCGCGCACTTCGGCAATGGCGTTCGGCATGGATTTTCCCGCCTCGCGCATGATGAGGCCCAGCAGCGCAGGAATTTCGGCCTGCATGGCGTCAGCGGCGCGTTCCAGGCAGGCGGCGCGTTCTTCCACCGGGGTGGAGGGCCATCTTGAAGCGGCTGCCCGCTGCATGGCGGCTTCGACATCGGCCTCGGTGGGTTCCGTCACATGTCCGACGACATCGTCGTGGTCGCCGGGGTTGAGGACCGGGCGCGTCTGGCCGCCAGCCTGTGGCGCCGCAGCCTTCCATTCCGTTGCTGCACCCGCCTTCAGTGTTTTGTCGAGGGCGGAGAGCGTTGTTTCATTCGAGAGGTCGAGGCCGGCGGAATTTTTCCGTTCCGGGCCGAAGAGATCGGCGGGGGCGGCGATACGGTCGTGCTGCGCACCGGGAACGGCGTAGGCCTTCACCACCTCGACCGGGTCTTCCAGCAGCGAGTCTACCGGCACGGCCGGATCGGCAATGCGATTGACGAAGGAGGAGTTCGCGCCGTTTTCCAGAAGGCGGCGCACGAGATAGGCCAGCAGCGTCTCATGGGTGCCGACGGGGGCATAAAAACGGCAGGGGCGGTCGAGTTTCTTTTTGCCTACAACTTCGCTGTAAAGCGGTTCGCCCATGCCGTGCAGGCACTGGAACTCGTAGTCGCCGAGTTTGAAATCGGGACCGGCGAGGTGATAGATGGTCGCCATGGACTGCGCATTGTGGGTCGCAAATTGCGGGAAGACCAGATCGCGCGCGTCGAGCAGCTTGCGGGCGCAGGCGATGTAGGAGACATCGGTATGCACTTTCCGGGTAAAGACCGGGAAGTCTTCCAGCCCGTCCACCTGCGCACGCTTGATTTCCGCATCCCAATAAGCGCCCTTGACGAGACGCACCATGATGCGGCGGCCCGAACGACGGGCGAGATCGATGATGTAATCCAGAACGAAGGGGCAGCGGCGGCCATAGGCCTGCACCACGAAACCGAGGCCATTCCAGCCGGCAAGGTCTTTGTCCAGCGCCAGTTCCTCGAGAAGATCGAGCGACAGTTCCAGCCGGTCGGCTTCTTCCGCATCGATATTGAGGCCGATATCGTATGTCTTGCTGAGCAGCATCAACGATTTCACGCGCGGCAGAAGCTCCGCCATCACCCGCTCGGCCTGCGCGCGGGCGTAGCGTGGATGGAGCGCCGAAAGCTTGATGGAAATGCCCGGCCCGCCATAGATGCCGCGGCCGGCGGAGGCCTTGCCGATGGTGTGGATGGCGTTTTCATAATCCTTGTAATAACGCTCCGCATCCTTTGCGGTGGTCGCGGCTTCGCCCAGCATGTCATAGGAATACTGAAAGCCCTGCTCCTCCAGCGGCTTGGAGCGCTTGATCGCCTCACCGATGGTTTCGCCGGTCACGAACTGCTCGCCCATCATACGCATCGCCATGTCGACGCCACGGCGGATGACGGGTTCGCCGGCGCGGGCGATCAGCTTCGTCAGCGCCGCTGAAAGGCCGCTGTCATTGACGGTCGAAGTGAGCTTGCCTGTGATGACGAGACCCCAGGTGGCGGCATTGACGAAAAGCGAACGCCCGCCGCCAATATGGGACTTCCAGTCGCCACGCGCGATCTTGTCGCGGATCAGCGCGTCGCGGGTGGCGGTGTCAGGAATGCGCAGCAGCGCTTCGGCAAGGCACATCAGCGCCACGCCCTCATGGCTGGAAAGCGAATATTCCTGCACCAGCCCTTCGACGCCTGTGCCCTTGGTTTTGGCACGCAGCGCCTCGATCAGCTTGCGGGCGGTGTCGCGAATGGCTTTCGCCTGGTCAGCCGTCACCGTCGCCGCTTCGATCAAAGGCGCCATGCATTCTTCTTCTGCCCGGCGGTAGGCGGCAGTGACCGCCTTGCGCAGCAGGCTCTGTTCGCGCACCGGCGGCGCAAAATTCTGGAAGATACTGTTTCCCGCCTGCTGGATAGTTACACCGGCATTGCTTGCACCATCGGCCATTCTGAAAATCCTGAAAACGCTGTTGAAGGCAGATCGTCGGCGGCAGCGTGTCCTCCGCCCGCCGCTTGTCATCCTGGTACTCACAATATCATTGCCGCAAAAATTGCTATGGCCTTATTTTCAGGATAAAACAGGCAATATGAACTTTTATGATGAGAGAACGGCGTAAAATCGCATGGCAAACAGTCAAAAAACAGACGGTCTGGATCACTTCGATCTCAAGATTCTCGAGGTGCTCAGCGAAGACGGGCGCATGTCCGTATTGCAACTCTCAAAAACGGTCGGCCTTTCCAAGACGCCCTGCCAGACACGGCTGAAGCGGCTGGTGGATGAGGGCTATATTCTCGGCTTCAGGGCCATGCTCAATCCACAGAAGCTCGGCGTCGATCACATTGCCTTCGCCGAGGTCAAGCTTTCCGACACGCGGGAAAAGGCGCTGGAGGAGTTCAACACGGCGGTGCGCAAGATCAAGGAAGTGGAGGAGTGCCACATGATCGCTGGCGCCTTCGATTATCTCCTGAAGGTCCGCACCAGCGACATCCGCAAATACCGCAGGGTGCTCGGTGAAAAAATCTCGAGTCTGCCATCTGTCGCCAATACCTCGACCTTCGTGGTCATGCAGTCGGTCAAGGAAACTGGTATTTGAAAAGCGGATACGGAAAAACGGGCAGACGCGAGTCTGCCCGTTCATTGTCATTGCCAGTTCCGTTGTTTCAGCCCGCCGTGGCGGCGGCGGTGACCGCGCTCATCTGCGCATCAGGACCGAATTCATTTTCGTTTTCGATACCGAGCAGTTCCTGCAGGCGCAGCCGCGCACGGCTCACACGGCTCTTGATCGTGCCGACCGGGCAACCGCAAATCTCGGCAGCTTCCTCATAGGCAAAACCCGAGGCACCGATCAGCAGGATGGCTTCGCGCTGGTCGTCGGGCAATTTTGCGAGTGCGGTGCGGAAATCCTGAAGGTCGACGGACCCGTGCTGTTCCGGCGGCACGGAAAGGCGCGAGGTATAGACCCCGTCCGTATCCTGCACTTCACGACCGGATTTACGAATCTGGCTGTAGAATTCGTTGCGCAGGATCGTCACCAGCCATGCCCGCATGTTGGTGCCGGGCTGAAAGCTGTCCTGTTTGGCCCAGGCCTTCATGATCGTGTCCTGCACGAGGTCGTCTGCACGGTCCCTCGAACGGATAAGCGAAATCGCAAACGCGCGCAGGTTCGGCAACGCCGCCAGCATTTCCCGCTTGAAATTATATTCTGTCTGCTCCGGCTCTTTCGCCATCATTCCTCCGAAGCCTTCATGTTGGCCTTGCTTTCGGCTTCATCGAGTTTTTCGAGAAGATCGAGGAATTTGTCAGGGATGCCTTCTTCCTGAACGGCATCATAGAGCTCCCTGAGCTTGCGGGAAATCACCGCCCGCCCGGAATGTGGAACCTGGGGGGGCGCCGAGTTGTCCGGCGAATCTTGGTCCGATTGAAACATGCTCATAACGTCCGGTATTCCTTTTGTGTCGTGGCAAGAATGCGCGGTTAAAAAAATAGTTCCGGCGGTCCGGAACTTTTTTTGCGATACACACGTTGCTATCTTGGGTTTGCGTTGCAGACCGCATGAAAGGGGAGAATTCCATGTCAGTTTCTACACGCATCGCACCGCACCTGCCATATCTTCGCAGGTTCGCGCGTGCCGTTTGCGGCTCACAATCAACGGGCGATGCCTATGTTGCGGCAACACTCGAAGCTCTGATCGCCGATATCAGCATTTTTCCGCAGACAAGCAGCGATCGCGTTTCGCTCTATCAATTGTTCGTATCGATCTTTAGTTCCGTCACGATCAATATTAAGACCGACGAAAACCTGTCCGGCTGGGAAAAACGCGCCTCCGCGAACCTCTCCGCCGTGCCGGCATTGGCCCGTCAGGCTTTCCTTTTGACGACGGTTGAAGAGTTCACGCCATCGGAAACCGCAGAGGTTCTGAGAGTGTCCGAAGATCAGGTCAGCAGACTGATCGACGAGGCGGCCTCTGAAATCGCAAGGCAGGTGGCAACCGATATCATGATCATCGAGGACGAACCTCTGATCGCCATGGATATCGAGCAGATGGTGACCGATCTCGGCCATCGCGTCACGGGCATCGCCCGCACCCACACGGAAGCGCTCGATCTCTTCCATCGCACCCAGCCCAAGATGATCCTTGCCGATATCCAGCTCGCCGACGGCAGCTCCGGTCTCGACGCGATGAAGGACATCCTGCAGATGACCACCCTCCCGGTGATCTTTATCACGGCCTTCCCCGAGCGTCTTTTGACAGGCGAGCGACCGGAGCCGACCTTCCTCGTGACGAAGCCGTTTAATCCGGACATGGTGAAAGCGCTTATCAGCCAGGCCCTGTTTTTCAACGAAAGCTCACGCGTCGCGGCTTGAAATTTGCCGAAACCGCAGCCTGACCGGGAACCGGTGTGGTGCCCGGGCGTTGGCGGTTATGGTCGTGGGGCTTTCCCGCGGCTTTCTGCAAGGAGATGAATTTGCATCGGCTGGCATGGCATAACGCGGAGAGGGACGAAAGCGAGCTTCACGATTCGCTTGTTCTTGCCTTGCTCGATTCGGGTGAGACAGTCATGCTGCAGGACTGGAACCGCGACTATATATTCGTGGCCAATCTGCCGGATGTCTGGAAACTTCCGGCGGATTCGCACCCGACTGATGAAAATCTGTTTGGCAATGATCTCTCAGTCCGACTGGCTGAACTCAAGAAGGACATGAACACGGCAGGCAGCCGTGGGATGCTGGAAGTTAATGCCGGCAATGACCGCGTCTTCCAGTTTCAGGTCCACTCCACCTTCAACCAGTCGAACCAGGTGGTGATGAAGACCACCATCCGGGAGGTGACGGCGGAAAGGCGGCGCGAACAGCTTCTGCGCTCGCTGCTGCGCGAGGTCAGCCACCGCTCCAAGAACCTTCTTGCGATCATTCAGAGCCTTGCCGGCCAGACGGCCCGTTTCAGCCTCACCAAGGATGATTTCCTGCGCAAGTTCCGCGGCCGGCTGCATGCCCTTGCCCAGAGCCAGGATCTCATCACGGATTCGGACTGGCGCGGTGCGCGCATATTCGAGCTTCTGCGGCAGCAATTCGATCTATATGTGCCTGAGTATCCCAACCTCATCCATATTGAAGGCGAAAACCTGCTGCTCAACCCGAATGGTGCGCTTTATATCGGGCTCGCCTTCCATGAGCTGGTCGTCAACACCGTCAGCCACAGCGGCAATCTGGCCTATCACCCGCCGATCTCTCTCCAGTGTCGCCAGGACGGTGATTTTTACATCGTCGAATGGAACGAGCCGATGATGCCATCGAAGGAACCGGCTGAGGCCAGGCGCGGCAGTTTCGGCAGCGTGGTGCTGGAAAAGGTGGTGCCTTCCGCTCTCGGTGGCGTTGCCGAATATAAGCTTACGCCGGAACGGATCGTCTATAGCCTCAAATTCCCTTCGGGTGACGCAGCGGTCGCATGACAATGATTGCGGAGGTGAGAGTGAGGCTGCGCGGTCGTTTCCACGCCCGAAATCAACAAAAAAAGCACGGCCCATTAGAGAGCCGTGCTATTTTTATGACGGGTTTTCAGGGGTGAAACCCGTTTATAGTCAGCCAAGCTTCAGGCGGGGACGGGGGAATTGCTTGGCCTGTAGTAAAAATGCACGCCGCCCCATTCGGTTCCCACAAAATGCATTTTTTTTGACAGAGGCCAATTTTGGCTGTCCCAGACGAAGACGGCTCAGTGTGTCTGCTCGGTTCGCTTGGGGATGAAATAGCGCATCGGCGCTTCCAGCGACCATTCAAAGCCGGTCTCGCGATATTCGGTGGTAACGTTTCCGCCGAAAGCGCCTTCCGCATGGCGTTTGATGACGGTGGTGCCGAAGCCCTTGCGGCTCGGCTCAGTTGCGGGCGGCCCGCCTGTCTCCGTCCAGACCAGATGGAGCATCTGCCGGCCGTCTTTTTCGAGCGCTTTCCAGCTTACGGTTATTTTTCCCGGCGGAACCGAAAGTGCGCCATATTTGATGGAGTTCGTCGTCAGCTCATGCACCACGAGCCCGAAATTTTGCGCCGCTTCCGGAGACAGCATGAAATCGTCGCCCTCCAGCCTGAAGCGTTCCACGACCGTGCCGAAAACATCGAGATGGGTTTCGATCAGCTTGCGGATCGGCAGACCCTGCCATTGAACTTCCGCGAGAGCCCGGATCGACATCCCAAGGCCGCGCAGGCGGTGATCCACCTCCTTCTGAAACTCCGGAATGCTTTTATTCTCCCTGCCCAGCTGTCGTATCATCGCCTGAACCAGGGTCAGAATGTTCTTGGAGCGGTGTACCAGCTCGTGCAGCAAGAGCTGCAACCGCTCTTCCGACTGGCTTCTGTCGAAGGAGGCGTTGGAGAGTGCGATGGCGACCTGGTTGGCCTCCTTTATCTTGGTATCGACGGGGGCCACGATTTCGCCCTCACCGATGCGCTCAGCCATGTGGGTCAGATCGCGGATGGAGCTGCGTAATTGCCGGCCGACGAGATAGGCGCCGCCGATGGCGATCAGCACCAGCACAAGGCTGCCGATCATCATCTGCCGCCAGGTGTCGATCAGCGCCGCCTGGCTCGCGGCAAGCGGTCCCCACATCACGGTCTTCCATTGCCAGCCTGGCAATTGCGCATAGGCGTAGAGATTACCCTTGCCGTCGAAAAAATTGCCGCTGAAGGCCTGCATTTCCGAAAGTATGGCGGGGTTGACAAAGGGTTTGCCCACTTCCGCCTCATCCTGTGCACTGGAAACGACCACGCGGTTGGTGCCATCGATGATCGCGACCGCCCAATGGCGCGGCAGGTTTTCCGTGGGAATGAGCCGGCTGAGATCACTGGCATTCTGCGTCAGGATCAACGCGTCTCCGGCCGATCCGAGTTCCGGATCGAGTGGCATGGTGATGTTGAATACCCATTCTTTGCTGGTGGAACCAAAAAACAGGTCAGAGACGGTGATGCGGCGGGATTCAATTGCCTTGGCGAGATTTGCTTCGGCCGGGATCTTGCCCAGCGGCTGGCCGTAGGGAACGCGCGTGTTAAGCCGCTGCTGACCATCTTTGGTGGCGAGAAGGGCATAGAGGCCCTCCCGTTTCAGGCTTTCGGCAACGCGTCCCTGAAACGCAGCGAGGTTTCCATTCTCAAGCTCGGGGAATTGCGACAGCAGATTGAGTGACGTGGCGATTTCCTGCAGGCGACGGTCGATGTTGCGGGAAACCACCCGCACGTCCTCGATTGTTTCCCGTTGCAGGTCGTCGCGTTTTTCCGCCTCGAGGCGCAACATCAGATAACCGACGAAAAGGATAAGCGGCAGCGTAATGACGGTCGCCATCACCACCAGATAAGTGCCGATGGAAGCCGTCGGGAAAAAATTGGCGCTGCGCCGACGCAAAGCCGAAATCGTTTCTTTCAGTCTGTTGCCGGGTCGAGGCATATAAAAAACTCCGGCAGTCATGGCATTGTTACGGCAGGAATAATAGCGCGCTGTCGTCCGTTAGCAATGGCTGATTTTTTACCTTTGGTTGCTGCGGTTCACGGTATCTCCCAAAGCCGTGATCGAAAAAATCGGAACTATTTCCACAACCGTGCCGTTTGCCAATCGAACCGGTCGAGGAGCGGGAGGAAATATCACCGCCGGCCAGTTGAGAACGATGAAAGGAAGGTACGAAAATGACTAGGAAACTCGCGACTATCTTTACCGCCGCACTGATGGGTACGACTGCTTTCGCGCCGCTCGCCATCGCTCAGGGAACCACACAGCCTGCACCGGCAAACCCGAGCGCGCAGACCGAGCCGGCAAGCCCTTCTGCAACGCCGATGACACCGGCGGCTCCGACGGCAGCCGATAGCGCCGCGGCGACAACTGGTGGCGGTTACATCACCGAGCAGGGTGAAAATCAGGTCAGCGCCAATGATTACATCGGTAAATCCGTTTATACCGGCGCTGACGAGAGCATCGGTAATGTCACCAACCTCATCATGGAACAGGACGGTGGTCTTGTCGCAGCCGTGATTGGTGTCGGCGGCTTCCTCGGCATCGGTGCCAAGGATGTGGCCATTCCTATGGACAAGGTTACAATGACGCGTAACACGCAGGACGGCACTATCCGCCTGACCACGACTGAAACGGCGGAAACGCTGAAGGCCGCGCCGGAATTCAAGACGCTGGAACAGAAGGCCAGCGAAAAGAATGCGGCAGTGCCGGCCGCCCCTGACAGCACGACCACATCGGCAACCAAGCCTTAATTCCATACCTGGGAGGCAGGAGCGGGACAGGCGATTATCAGTCGTCCCGCGAAGGCACCGGCCATTTGGCCGGTGCTTTTTTGTGTTGGCTTAAGCTTGTTCAGTCCCCGGCATTGCGGGATGAATGCCACGCCCAGGCAGATTTTATGATATCCGAGAGGGAATAGCGCGGTTCCCAGCCGAGAACCTCTCTGGCCTTGTCGTTATTGGCAACGAGGGTGGTGGAGTCGCCATCGCGCCGTCCGGTATATTCCACGGGGAAGGGGCGGCCGGAGACTTCCGAAATTGCCGCTAGCAGCTCCTTTACCGTGGTGCCGGTGCCGGTGCCGAGGTTGAGTTCGACAGTCTCGCCGCCATCCAGCAGGTAGTCCACTGCCCGCACATGCGCATCGGCAAGATCGAGAATGTGGATATAGTCGCGCACGCAGGTGCCGTCACGTGTGTCGTAATCCGTGCCGAACACCTTGAAGCCCTGGCGCCGTCCGAGTGCAGCCTCGATGGCAAGCGGGATCGCGTGGGTCTCCGGCTTGTGCCATTCGCCGATGCGGCCTTCGAAATCTGCGCCCGCAGCGTTGAAATAACGCAGCATCACCGAGCGCAGCCCCTTATAGGTGCTGTAATCCTTCAGCGCCTGCTCCACCACCCATTTGGTGCGGCCATAGGGATTGATCGGCGCCTGCCGGTGTGTCTCGTCGATCGGCACCTGTTCCGGCAATCCGTAGGTTGCGCAGGTGGAGGAGAAAACGAACGACGTGACACCGGCATCGATGGCGGCGGAAAGCAGGTTGAGCGAGCCGATGACGTTATTGTCGTAAAAAGCCACCGGTTGCTTGACAGATTCACCGACTTCGATAAGCGCGGCGAAGTGAAGGACGGCTTCCGGTCGGTGCTTGGCGAAGACCTCGTCCAGCCGCGCCCGGTCGCGAATATCGCCCTGTTCGAAAGGCCCCCAGCGGACAAATTCCTCATGCCCGTTGGAGAGATTGTCGAAAACAACCGGTTCATATCCTCGCTCAGACAGGAGAAGGCAGGTGTGAGAACCGATATAGCCGGCACCGCCGACGACAAGGACTTTCTTCTTCATCAATGGCCTTTCAGAAAATTACGGACGCGCCGAGACTGTATGTCACTTTGTTCAAATGAGGGCGGCGTGGCGCGGGATGCCATCAGCCGATCTATCCTTCGCCGGTAACATAAAAAAAACCGCGCATCCATGGCCTGGATGCGCGGTTTGCCTTTTGCGTGCCGCCAAGAAATTACTTGGTCTTTTTGGTACCGGCCCTCGTGGCCAGAAAACCGGCCGCGACAGCCACGGCGAGCGTCGCATAGGGACGCGCCTGAATGGCCAGCGTCAGCAGCGATTGCAGGGCGAGGGGTGCTGCAAGCGGTGCCGCCGTCAAAGGCGCCAAGGTGGGCCTTGCAGCATATACTCTTGGCCGTTTGACGATGGTGAGTGCCACCAGCATGATGACGCCGAGCAGGAAGGCAGCACCGGCAACGACGAGTGCTGCGGGGCCTGCGCCGACATGTTTGGCGAGATAGATCGACCCTGCCACCACCGCGGCAATGAAGGCGATCAGGAAGAAGATCGCGGTCAGAGCCGACAGGATTATCGTCGTGCGCAATCGTCGCGTAACGACGCGCCCTTCACGCTGGGTCTCCCCCAGATAGACCAGCAATGCTTCAAGCATGGGCTTATCGGCGGGTCAGGAGAGCAAGAACGAAACCGACGCCGACAGCAATCCCGAGCGACTGGAGCGGGTTCTTCTGAACCTGGTCCGTCAGATTGTCGTTGAGCGTGGAGATTTCGTTGCGGACCGTGTCGGCCATGTCGCTCGACGCCGAGATCGCGTCGTCGGCAACGCGGGAAGCCTGTGCCTTCAACTCGTGCGACGCTCCGACGCCGAGCGCCTTCACGCTCTTGGCAAGATTTGCCAGATCTTCGCGAAGCTGAGCGAGCTGTGCCGCCACATCGGCTGCATCACCGTTTTCGAGGGATTGCTGGATCTTGTCGTTGACGTTGCGCACGCTTGCCATAAGGGAAGTCCTTCCTGAACATCGTTGATGGAACGAGGGCATTTCACTGATTGCCGCCGCCCCCTAACCTTCGTTTCGGCGGGCGAGACACCCGTCTATCCGTCATTCAAACGCGCCCATGCCGGCTTGGTTCCGCGCGACCATATGTTTTCTTCACTGGCATTTCCGGTCGGGGGCGATTTTCGAGGAATTCGACCCCGGACATTTGTTTTCCTGTCACAAGCATCATATAAGGCCCATCATCCAAGACCGACCTTGACTTCAATCAATATGTGAAACGACATGCTGCAGACGCCCTATTACCTCATCGACAAGACAAAACTTCTTCGCAACATGGAGAAGATTGCCTATGTGCGGGAAAAATCCGGCGCGAAGGCGCTGTTGGCGTTGAAATGCTTCGCCACATGGTCGGTGTTCGATTTCATGTCGCAATATATGGATGGCACCACCTCGTCCTCGCTCTACGAAGTGCGCCTCGGCCGCGAGAAATTCGGCGGCGAGACCCATGCTTATTCCGTTGCCTATGCCGATTACGAAATCGACGACGTGATCGCCAATGCCGACAAGATCATCTTCAATTCGATCGGTCAGCTGGAGCGTTTTGCGGATAAAGCATCCGGCATCACCCGTGGTCTGCGCCTCAATCCGCAGGTCAGCTCCTCAAGCTTCGATCTGGCCGATCCTGCGCGTCCCTTCAGCCGTCTTGGCGAGTGGGATGTCGCGAAGGTCGATAAGGTCATGGACCGCATTTCCGGTTTCATGATCCACAATAATTGCGAAAACGGTGATTTCTCGCTGTTCGACCGCATGCTGACGCAGATCGAGGAGAAATTCGGATCGCTGCTGTCGCGTGCCGAATGGGTGAGCCTTGGCGGCGGCATCCACTTTACCGGTGACGATTATCCGCTCGACCAGTTCTGCGACCGTCTGCGCGCTTTCTCCGAAAAATATGGCGTGCAGGTCTATCTGGAGCCGGGCGAAGCCTCGATCACCAAGAGCACGACGCTTGAGGTGACGGTTCTCGACACACTGTTCAACGGCAAGAACCTCGCCATCGTCGACAGCTCCATCGAAGCGCATATGCTCGATCTGCTGATCTACCGCGAAACCGCCAAGGTCTCGCCGAACGAGGGCGAACATCCTTACATGGTCTGCGGCAAGTCCTGCCTCGCCGGCGATATTTTCGGCGATTTCCGCTTCGACAAGGAGCTGAAGGTGGGCGACCGTATCTCCTTCCAAGATGCGGCCGGTTACACCATGGTCAAGAAGAATTGGTTCAACGGCGTGAAGATGCCGACGATTGCCATCAAGGAACTGGACGGCTCCGTGCGCGCCGTTCGTGAATTCGACTTTGCCGATTTCGAGCAAAGCCTGTCTTAAAACCCTGTTTCAACATCCAACGAAGCTTATCCCTGCGGGGAAAAGGAGGCATCACCTGAAATGAAGAAGAACGTTCTGATCATCGGCGCCGGTGGCGTAGCACAGGTCGTGGCGCATAAATGCGCCCAGAACAGCGATGTATTGGGAGACATTCATATTGCGTCACGGACTTTGGGAAAGTGCCGCAAGATTGTCGAGTCCGTACGCGAAAAGAAGAGCCTCAAGACAGATGTGAAACTTGAGGCCCATGCGCTTGACGCTATGGATATCGAGGCGACGAAAGCCTTGATTACGAAAACCGGCGTAGAGATCGTCATCAATGTCGGTTCGTCTTTCGTCAACATGTCCGTTCTTCGTGCCTGCATGGACACGGGTGTTGCCTATATGGATACGGCGATCCACGAGGATCCCACCAAGATTTGCGAGGCGCCGCCGTGGTACGGAAACTACGAGTGGAAGCGTGCGCAAGAATGCAAGGAAAAGGGCGTTACCGCCATTCTCGGCGTCGGTTTCGACCCCGGCGTGGTCAATGCCTATGCTCGCCTTGCCAAGGATGACTATTTCGACAAGGTCACCTCGGTCGATATCGTCGACATCAATGCCGGCAGCCACGGCCGCTGGTTCTCCACCAATTTCGATCCGGAAATCAACTTCCGCGAATTCACCGGCGTCGTTTATTCCTGGCAGAAGGGTGAGTGGCAGACGAACCAGATGTTCGAAGTCGGCCAGGAATTCGATCTGCCTGTCGTCGGCAAGCAGAAGGCCTATATGACCGGCCATGACGAAGTGCATTCGCTGTCGAAAAATATGGACGGTGCCGATGTGCGCTTCTGGATGGGTTTCGGTGATCACTACATCAACGTCTTCACCGTCCTGAAGAACCTCGGACTCCTATCCGAGAAGCCGGTCAAGACGGCCGAAGGTCTGGAAGTCGTGCCGCTGAAAGTGGTGAAGGCCGTGCTGCCCGATCCGTCGTCGCTGGCGCCTGACTATGTCGGCAAGACCTGCATCGGCGATATCGTCAAGGGTATCAAGGACGGCAAGGAACGCGAAGTCTTCATCTACAACGTGGCCGACCACAAGGAAGCTTACGAAGAAGTTGGCTCGCAGGGCATTTCCTACACCGCCGGCGTTCCCCCGGTCGCCGCTGCCATGCTCATCGCGACCGGCGAATGGGACGTGAAGCAGATGGCCAATGTGGAAGAACTGCCGCCGAAGCCGTTCCTGAACATCCTGAACAAGATTGGTCTGCCGAACCGCATCAAGGACGAAAACGGCGATCGCGCGCTGGAGTTCTAAGCGCAGCATTCTTGACGGATAGAGACGAAAAAGCCCCGCGGAAGCGGGGCTTTTTTCTTGGCTATGCAGCCTATCTATCACGCACTGGACGCAAAACGGGCGTAATGCCAGTCGATGGAAAGAGGAGTCTAACCAGCTACGCCACCTCATCCTCGGCCCTGTGCCGAGGATACAATCCCGTTGAAAAACCAATAGGTAAAAGATCCTCGGGACAAGCCCGAGGATGATGTTGAGAGCAGGTACGCCCCGTCGTCGTCAGTGGCAGAGTGATCTCAGCCTTTCGTCGGCTTCGGCCCACGCTTCTCGAAAGGCTTGTCCTTCTTGCCTTCGTATTTCGGCTTGTCGCCGAAGGCTTTTTTCTTTTTCCAGGGCTTGTCGTCAGCCTTGCGGTCGTCTCGGGGAGCGCCCGCATTGTCGGATTTCGTGAATTTGCGCTGCGCTGTGGCGGGCCTTGTGTCTTCACGGGCGTTGCCGGTCATTTCCGGCTTGCCTTCCATCTGCTTCAGGCGAATGCCCTTTTCGAGCATCATGTCCTTGCCGATGGCGGAGGTAAAACGGTCGACGGCGTCGGCCGCAAGTTCCACGAAGGTTTCCGTCTGCTGCATGCGGATCGCGCCGATATCCTGGCGGGTGATCTTGCCGAAGCGGCACAGCATCGGGATAAGCCAGCGCGGCTCGGCGCTTTGCTTTCGGCCAACGGACAGCGAGAACCATGCGCTGTCGGAGAAATCGGAGCGGTCGCGGCGCGGCGCGTTGTTTTCGGTTGTTTCGAAGCTGTCGCGACGGGGCTTGCGAGTGTTGTCGAGCGCGACTTCGAAAATGTCTTCCGGTGCCGAACGTCCCGAATGATAAAGGCGCACAAAGGCGGCGGCGACTTTTTCCGCGCCGTGCTGTTCAAGCAGCTTGTTGACGAAATCGCGTTCGTCATCTGTTACCGCTTCGCTGAGCGTCGGGTCGGCCAGAAGGCGGGCGCCATCGCGCTCCACAATCTCTTCTACTGAAGGCGGGCGCACCCATGCGGCGCTGACCTTGGCGCCCTCAAGCAGGCGCTCGGCCTTCCGGCGCTGACTGACCGGTACCACGATGGCGCTGACGCCCTTTTGGCCGGCACGACCGGTACGGCCTGAACGGTGCAGAAGCGTTTCGGAATTGGTCGGCAGGTCGGCATGGATGACGAGTTCCAGACCCGGCAGGTCGATACCGCGGGCGGCTACGTCGGTGGCCACGCAAACGCGGGCGCGTCCGTCACGCATGGCCTGCAGGGCATGTGTGCGCTCGTTCTGCGTCAGTTCGCCGGAGAGAGCTACAACGGAGAAGCCGCGATTGTTCAACCGGGCAGTCAGATGGTTGACGGCGGCACGGGTGGAGCAGAAGACGATGGCGTTGCGGGCTTCGTAAAAGCGCAGCGCGTTGATGATGGCGTTCTCGCGATCGGAAGGCGACACCAGAAGCGCGCGATATTCGATATCGACATGCTGCTTCTGTTCGGAAGCGGTGGCGATGCGCACCGCATTCTTCTGGTAGCTTTCGGCCAGCTTGGCGATGCTGCGCGGCACGGTGGCCGAGAACATCAGCGTGCGGCGATCGTCGGGTGATTCTTCCAGAATGAATTCCAGATCTTCGCGGAAGCCGAGATCGAGCATCTCGTCGGCCTCGTCAAGCACCACGGCGCGGATCGACGATAGATCGAGTGCATTGCGCTTGATATGGTCGCACAGGCGACCAGGCGTGCCGACGACGATATGGGCGCCGCGCTCCAGCGCCCGGCGCTCGTTGCGGATATCCATGCCGCCGACGCAGGATGCGATGGAGACGCCGGCGAATTCATAAAGCCATTCCAGCTCGCGCTTGACCTGCATGGCGAGTTCGCGGGTGGGTGCGATTGCCAGCGCCAGCGGTGCGGAAGCCTGACCGAAGCGGGTATTTTCCGACAGCAGCGTGGTCGCAAGCGCTATGCCGAAGGCAACCGTCTTGCCGGAGCCGGTCTGCGCGGAAACCAGCGCGTCCTTGTTGGCAAGTTCGGGCGCAAGCATGGCTTGCTGTACGGGGGTCAAGTCTTTGTAGCCGCGTTTTTCCAACGCCTGCGCGATCGCCGGGGCGATACCCTGGGTGTCTGTCATCTACCGTCTTTCGGATATGAAGCTGCCCGCATCCGCCCGAAACCAATAGGTCCTAATGTCTCCGGGGCAGCCGATACGGGCCATTTCGGCCATCTGGCCGGTTGCATTGCCGCGCTCATACTGCGAATAGGCCCGTTTGTACAGTGCACCGCGGTACGCTCTTTTACGGGTGTTTTATCCTGTTAACGGTTCTGCGGTGTCTTCCTCCGTCTTGAAGGCGGCCTAAAAGGCGTACCGCATGGTTCATAAACGGCATTGCGTGCCCCCCTCCTTTTCGCTAAGAGACCCGCAACTTGAGGCTCTTTTTAAAGAAAGGGCCGACTGGGTTTGTTCTTGTCCGTCCGTTTTCCTGAAGGAGCCGGCGGGAAAATGGGATGGTACTGGTCAAGGCTATGGCTCGCATTGTCATGAAATTCGGCGGCACGTCCGTCGCGAACCTCGAACGCATTCACAATGTCGCACGGCATGTGAAACGCGAAGTGGATGCCGGCCATGAAGTGGCCGTAGTCGTTTCCGCCATGTCCGGCAAAACCAATGAGCTGGTGGACTGGGTGCAGAATGCTGCGAAGGTGGCCGGCACCAATGCCGCCTCCTTTTATGATGCGCGCGAATATGACGCGGTTGTCGCCTCCGGCGAGCAGGTGACCTCTGGCCTTCTGGCAATCACCCTGCAATCCATGGGCATCAACGCACGCTCCTGGCAGGGCTGGCAGATCCCGATCCGCACCGACAATGCGCATGGCGCCGCCCGCATTCTCGAGATCGACGGTTCGGATATCGTTCATCGCATGGGTGAGGGGCAGGTTGCCGTGGTTGCCGGTTTCCAGGGCATTGGCCCGGATAATCGCATCGCGACGCTCGGCCGCGGCGGCTCGGATACGTCGGCTGTCGCCATCGCCGCTGCCGTCAAGGCGGATCGTTGCGACATCTATACCGATGTCGACGGCGTCTACACCACCGATCCGCGCATCGAGCCCAAGGCTCGCCGCATGAAGAAGATCGCCTTCGAGGAAATGCTCGAAATGGCGTCTCTCGGTGCGAAGGTTCTGCAGGTTCGCTCGGTCGAGCTTGCCATGGTACACAAGGTGCGCACCTTCGTTCGCTCCAGTTTCGAGGATCCCGATGCGCCGGGCATGGGCGACCTCATCAACCCGCCCGGTACTTTGATTTGTGACGAGGATGAAATCGTGGAACAGGAAGTCGTAACCGGCATCGCCTATGCCAAGGATGAAGCACAGATTTCGCTGCGTCGCGTCGCCGACCGTCCGGGCGTCTCCGCCGCGATTTTCGGACCGCTCGCCGAAGCGCATATCAACGTCGACATGATCGTGCAGAACATCTCCGAAGATGGTTCGCGCACCGACATGACCTTCACAGTTCCTTCGGGCGACGTTGCCAAGGCTCTGCGCGTTCTGGACGAGAACAAGGGCCAGATCGGCTTCGACGTCGCGCAGAACGAAACGGGCCTCGCCAAGGTTTCGGTCATCGGTATCGGCATGCGCAGCCACGCCGGCGTTGCCGCCAGCGCGTTCAAGGCGCTGGCCGAGAAGAACATCAACATCAAGGCGATCACCACTTCCGAGATCAAAATTTCGATCCTGATCGACGGCGCCTATGCCGAACTTGCGGTTCGCACTTTGCATTCCGCTTACGGTCTCGATAAGGCTTGAACCCGAGACATCGGTTCCCGATGCTCCGATTCTTCGGAGTTGCGTTCTTCCGATGTGGCGTTTCATGAAAGCGTGTCCCTTGCGGGACGCGCTTCTCGCGCTATAAATTTTTAAATGACGTTTTGATTCTCGAATATTATGACATTCGGATCGGAAGCGTCGGGGAGCAAACGCGATGAGAGATCTTTCCGCAGGTCCGCGCGTCCTGCTCAAGCGGCTGCGCGAAATGATGGCGGAGCACCTTGAGCCGCAGGAGCGTCTGGACCAGATCGTCCGTCAGATAGCCAGCAACATGGTTGCGGAGGTTTGCTCGGTCTATGTGCTGCGCTCCGACAGCGTGCTGGAGCTTTATGCCACGGAAGGTCTCAACAAGGATGCCGTGCATCTTGCCCAGCTGAAAATGGGGCAGGGTCTTGTCGGCACCATTGCCGCTTCCGCCCAGCCGCTCAATCTTTCCGATGCGCAGGCGCATCCCGCGTTCCGCTATCTTCCTGAAACCGGTGAGGAAATTTATCATTCCTTCCTCGGCGTGCCGATTTTGCGCTCCGGTCGCACTCTTGGCGTTCTTGTGGTCCAGAACAAGGCCAGCCGAACATACCGGGAGGATGAGGTTGAAGCGCTCGAGACAACTGCGATGCTCATCGCTGAAATAGTGGCGAGCGGTGAATTGAAGAAGATCACCCGCCCCGGCGTGGAACTCGACCTGACGCGCGCCGTGTCCATCGATGGCGATGCCTACGGCGAAGGCATCGGCCTTGGTCATGTCGTGCTGCATGATCCCCGAATCGTCGTCACCAATCTTCTGAACGAGGATGCGGATACGGAAATCCGGCGTCTTGCCGATGCGATAGGTTCGCTGCGGCTCTCCATCGACGACATGTTGCAACGCCGCGACGTGCCTACGGAAGGCGAACATCGCGAAGTTCTGGAAACCTACCGCATGTTCGCCCACGATCAGGGTTGGGTGCGGCGCATGGAAGAGGCGATCCGCAACGGCCTGACGGCGGAAGCCGCGGTCGAGAAGGTGCAGAGCGACACCAAGGCGCGCATGATGCGCCTGACCGATCCCTATCTGCGCGAGCGCATGCATGATTTCGACGATCTCGCCAACCGGCTGCTGCGCCAGTTGATCGGTTTCGGCGGTCATAATCCCGCGCAGGATTTTCCGCTCGATGCCATCGTGCTTGCCCGCGCCATGGGGGCTGCCGAACTGCTGGATTATCCGCGTGAGAAGTTGCGCGGACTGGTGCTCGAAGACGGCGCGGTGACGAGCCACGTCGTCATTGTCGCGCGCGCCATGGGTATCCCGATCATCGGGCAGGCGACCGGCATCGTCGCACTTGCCGAAAATAACGATCCGATCATCATCGATGGCGATGACGGCCAGGTGCATTTGCGCCCGATGTCGGATTTGCAGCGCGCCTATGAGGAAAAAGTTCGCCTGCGCGCCAAGCGCCAGGAACAGTTCCGCGCGCTGCGCAATGTCGAGCCGATCACCAAGGATGGCCAGAAGGTCAATCTGAAGATGAATGCGGGCCTGCTGGTTGACCTGCCGCAGCTGGAGGAATCCGGCGCCGATGGCATTGGCCTGTTCCGCACCGAGCTGCAATTCATGATCGCCTCCAATATGCCGAAGGGCGAGGAGCAGGAAGCTTTCTACCGCTCCGTTCTGCGGCAGGCCAAGGGCAAGAGCGTTACCTTCCGCACGCTGGATATCGGCGGCGACAAGGTCGTCTCCTATATGCGCGGCCAGGAAGAGGAAAACCCGGCACTCGGCTGGCGGGCGATCCGCCTGTCACTTGATCGTCCGGGCCTGATGCGCACGCAGATGCGCGCGCTGTTGCGTGCCGCTTCAGGTGCTGAACTGCGCATGATGTTGCCGATGGTGACGGAAGTGTCCGAAATCCGCGCCGCGCGCGACCTGTTGCAGAAAGAAGTGCAGCATCTGTCGAAGTTCAGCCACGCGCTGCCGAAAAAGCTGCAATTCGGCGCGATGCTGGAAGTGCCGTCCCTGATGTGGCAGCTCGATGAGCTGATGCAGGAGGTGGATTTCGTTTCCGTCGGTTCGAACGACCTGTTCCAGTTCTCGATGGCGGTCGATCGCGGCAATGCACGGGTGTCGGATCGTTTTGACAATCTCGGCAAGCCGTTCCTGCGCATTCTGCGCGATATCGTGCGCGCCGGTGAGAAACACCACACCGCCGTCACGCTTTGCGGCGAAATGGCAAGCAAGCCACTTTCGGCCATGGCGTTGATCGGCCTTGGTTTCCGCTCGGTTTCTATGTCTCCGACGGCGATCGGTCCGGTCAAGGCGATGCTGCTCGGGCTCGATGCCGCCAACCTTGCCGAAGAGCTGAACGCGGCGCTGGACGATCACAATTCGCTGGAAAGTGCGCGCGAGGTGTTGTTACGCTTTGCCGCGACGCATTCCATTCCCATTTAAAACGACCTGTTTCATTATTGGAGTGACTGGTGGCGAAGCTTCCCGTCGAAAAAATGCGCGAGTTGGAACGACGTTTCGGCGAGATCGAAGCGCGTATGTCGGCCGGCCCGGCAGCGGATGTCTATGTGAAGCTGGCTTCGGAATATTCCGAACTCGAGCCGGTTGTGAAGAAAATCCGCGACTACGAGAAAGCCATTTCCGAGGCCGCCGATCTGGAAGCGTTGCTTGCCGACAAAACCACCGACAGGGACATGCGCGATCTGGCGGAAATGGAGTTGCCGGAGGTCGAGACGCGCATCCGTGAGCTTGAAAAGGACATGCAGGTCCTGCTGCTCCCCAAGGATGCGGCGGATGAAAAAAGCGCGATCCTTGAAATTCGCGCCGGCACCGGCGGGTCCGAGGCAGCTCTTTTCGCCGGCGATCTGTTCCGCATGTATGAGCGCTTCGCTGCGACCAAGGGCTGGAAGGTGGAAGTGCTTTCCGCCAGCGAAGGCGAAGCGGGCGGTTACAAGGAAATCATCGCCACGATCACCGGGCGTGGGGTGTTCTCCAAGCTGAAATTCGAATCCGGCGTGCACCGTGTGCAACGTGTGCCGCAAACGGAAGCGAGCGGTCGCATTCACACGTCGGCCGCCACCGTCGCGGTGCTTCCGGAAGCGGAGGACATCGACGTTGAAATCCGCCCGGAAGACATCCGCATCGACACGATGCGTGCTTCGGGCGCAGGGGGCCAGCACGTCAACACCACCGACTCCGCCGTTCGCATCACCCATCTTCCGACGGGCCTGATCGTCACCAGCTCGGAGAAATCGCAGCATCAGAACCGCGCCAAGGCCATGCAGGTCCTGCGCTCGCGTCTTTATGACATCGAGCGTCAGAAGGTGGACAGCGAACGCTCGGCCGACCGCAAGAGCCAGGTCGGTTCCGGCGACCGTTCCGAACGTATCCGCACTTATAATTTTCCGCAGGGCCGTGTTACCGATCACCGCATCAATCTCACGCTCTATAAGCTCGATCGCGTGATCGAAGGTGAGATCGATGAACTTGTGGATGCGCTGATCGCCGATTATCAGGCCGGCCAGCTGGCGCAACTTGGCGAACAACAGCTTTGAGCGGCGGCGGTGACGCAACGGTTTCGGCAGAGCTTATCGCCGCCCGCAAACGGCTGCAGGCGGCTGGTGTCGCCGATCCGCTCGTTGATGCCCGCCTGCTGATTGCTGATGTCACCGGTTTCTCACTGACAGATTTCGTGATGAAACCTGAGCATCCGGTCACGCAGGACGAAAGCGCTCGTATTGCGGCTATGATCGAAAGGCGGGCTGAGGGTGAACCCGTGCATCGCATTCTCGGCCACCGCGAGTTTCATGGCCTTGATCTTCTTCTCTCGAAGGAAACGCTCGAACCGCGCCCGGACACAGAGGTTCTCGTCGATACGCTGTTGCCGGCGTTAAAAGAGGCGGTTTCCCGAAAGGGCAGCGCCCGCATTCTGGATTTGGGCACGGGAACGGGTGCGATCTGCCTGGCGCTTTTAAAGGAATGTGCGCAGGCGTCCGGTATCGGCAGTGATATTTCAGCCGATGCACTGGAAACGGCTGCTAAAAACGCTGCCAGGAATGGTCTCGGTTCACGCTTCGAAACCATTCGCAGTAACTGGTTTGAAAAAATCTCTGGTCGCTTTGACATAATTGTGTCGAATCCGCCCTATATAAGAACTGATATCGTCGCAACGCTCGGCCAAGAGGTTCGTAACCACGATCCGATGGCCGCGCTGGACGGAGGTCAGGACGGCCTTGCACCGTACCGCCTCATCGCTGCCGACGCAGGCCGCTTTCTTGTGGAAAACGGCATTGTCGGTGTGGAGATCGGTTTCGATCAAAGGCTTGATGTTTCCGCTATATTTGCTTCCCACGGCTTCTCTCTTCTGGATGCCGTGAAGGATTATGGCGGTAACGACAGAGTTTTGACCTTCCGGAGATAGTTTTTCGCGATATGTCTGCGGATTTTTTGCAAGGATATTTTGCACAGCAAAAGAAAAGGCTTGGATTTCCGCGGGAAGCGGGATAGTTTGCGCCCACATGCCGGGTGGCTGAGGACGAATTTAGATTCGTCAGGGTATGGGTCTCAGTCCCGAAGCGGGTTCTTTTAGAGCCCTGAAGGCTGGGCGTTTCCGGCATGTGAATCAGTAAACTTTGTTCGCAGGTGGCTCGTTGCAGCATTTTGCGCGACCGGTCGTCATACGCGAGGTCTTGTCTGGGGTTATCTTCAGCAGGGCGCGTGGTGCAGCAATTTCAGGAAAAATTTCCAGCGGTTTTCCGCCCGGAATTGCATGAAAATAATCAGATTGTCAGCAAAACAGAATTCAGGTGAGCAATTGATGAGGCCAGGACAGCAGAACAAGCGCGGCCGGGGGCGTGGAAGCAACAACAATAACAATGGTGGCGGTAACAACAACAACTTTAACCGCAAGGGCGGTAACCCGCTCACCAGGACTTATGACAGCTCCGGCCCCGATGTTAAAATCCGTGGCACAGCCCAGCACATAGCGGAAAAATACACGGCCCTGGCGCGCGACGCGCAGAGTTCCGGCGACCGCGTGATCGCTGAGAACTATCTGCAGCACGCTGAACATTACAACCGCATCATCGCGTCGACTCAGGCCCAGATGCAGGAACGCTTCCAGCGCGACGACCGCGGCGAGTACAATGCCGCCGATGGCGACGAGATGGATATGAACGACGGCGACGATAACTTCGTTGCACCGCAGCAGCAGGCCGAACAGGTCGAGCGCGCGCAGCAGCCGGAACGCCAGGAACGTACTGAGCGGAACGAGCCACGCCAGGAGCGTCGTGAGCGTCCCGAACGCCGCGAACGGCAGGAGCGTCAGCCGCGCCAGCCGCAGGTGGCCACTGACCAGCAGCCGCCGGTCTACGACGCCAGCCAGGCGCCACAGCCCGTCATCGAAGGTACGCCCATGGAAGTGGCCGTCGAGGAAGAGCAGCAGCAGGTGGAAGCACCGGCCGCAGCACCCAAGACGCGTCGGGCAACCGGTCCGCGTCCGCGTCGTCCGCGTCGCACCGCCGCTACGGAAGGTGCCGACGGTGAAGAAGCACCGGCTGGTGAAGATGCTGCAGCAACGACGCTTGAGAATGCTGCTGAATAAGCAGCGTCATCAAACAAGCTCTGCGATTGAAAAACTCCGGCTTGCCGGAGTTTTTTTGTTTTTGGCGATGGGTGTGAGACCGGTCGCCGTCCAAGTCTGATCGCAGGGCGGAATTGATGCCGGTCAAGTCAGGCGAAAATTTCCCGCGCAGTGGATTTTCGCCCCTTTAAACCCATGAAAATGCCTCCCATATTCGTGCAGGATGGACGGAAACCGCATTCGCCGGCGACCGACCATCGAGAGGCGACGATCGTGAAATCCTTTGAACACGGCTGTCGTAGCGGGGCTTGCCTTTGAGGGAGCCTCAACCCTAACACCCGGAGCCGTGCCGAAAGCGGGCGGGCCGGTCTATGGAGGTTCGACTATGAATATTGATAAATACTCCGAGCGCGTTCGCGGTTTTCTGCAATCTGCGCAAACCTTTGCGCTTGCCGAAAACCATCAGCAGTTCTCGCCCGAACATGTTCTGAAAGTTCTGCTTGATGATGAGCAGGGCATGGCCGCATCGCTGATCGAGCGTGCGGGCGGCGACGCCAAGGAAGCGCGTCTTGCCAATGACGCGGCGCTTGCGAAATTGCCCAAGGTTTCCGGCGGCAATGGCGGCCTTTCGCTGACGGCTCCACTCGCCAAGGTATTTTCGACCGCAGAAGACCTTGCCAAGAAGGCTGGCGACAGTTTCGTGACCGTCGAGCGTCTTCTGCAGGCGCTTGCGATCGAAAGCTCGGCTTCCACCTCGGCTTCCCTGAAAAAGGCGGGTGCGACCGCACAGGCACTCAATCAGGTCATCAACGATATTCGCAAGGGCCGCACGGCCGATAGCGCCAACGCCGAACAGGGCTTTGACGCGCTGAAGAAATATGCGCGCGACCTGACGGAGGAAGCCCGCGAGGGTAGACTCGACCCTGTCATCGGTCGTGACGACGAAATTCGTCGCACCATTCAGGTCCTGTCGCGCCGTACCAAGAACAATCCCGTGCTGATCGGTGAACCGGGCGTCGGTAAAACGGCGATTGCCGAAGGCCTTGCGTTGCGCATCGTCAATGGCGACGTGCCGGAGAGCCTGAAGGACAAGAAGCTGATGGCGCTCGACATGGGCGCGCTGATCGCCGGTGCGAAATATCGCGGTGAGTTCGAAGAGCGCCTGAAGGCGGTTCTGAACGAGGTGGAGGCTGAAAATGGCGGCATCATCCTGTTCATCGATGAGATGCACACGCTGGTCGGCGCCGGCAAGGCCGATGGCGCAATGGATGCGTCCAATCTGCTGAAGCCCGCGCTTGCCCGCGGTGAGCTGCACTGCGTCGGCGCCACCACGCTCGATGAATATCGCAAGCATGTGGAGAAGGATCCAGCCCTTGCCCGCCGTTTCCAGCCCGTTCTGGTGGATGAACCGAACGTCGAAGATACGATCTCGATTCTGCGCGGTCTGAAAGAAAAATACGAGCAGCACCACAAGGTCCGCATCTCGGATTCGGCCCTGGTTGCGGCTGCGACGCTTTCCAACCGTTACATCACCGACCGGTTTCTGCCGGACAAGGCAATCGACCTGATGGACGAGGCCGCCTCGCGTCTTCGCATGCAGGTGGATTCCAAGCCGGAAGAGCTGGACGAACTGGATCGTCGCATCATCCAGCTGAAGATTGAGCGCGAAGCCCTGAAGCAGGAAACGGACCAATCCTCCGTCGATCGTTTGAAGAAGCTCGAGGATGAACTGGCCGATACGGAAGAAAAGGCAGATGCGCTGACGGCCCGCTGGCAGGCGGAAAAGCAGAAGCTCGGCCATGCCGCTGATCTGAAAAAGCGGCTCGACGAGGCCCGCAACGAACTGGCGATCGCCCAGCGCAACGGTCAGTTCCAGCGTGCCGGCGAGTTGACCTATGGCATTATTCCCGGCCTCGAAAAGGAACTGGCTGCGGCGGAAGCCCGCGACAGCAGCGGTGCCGGTTCGATGGTGCAGGAAGTGGTGACGCCTGATAATATCGCCCATGTCGTTTCCCGCTGGACCGGCATTCCGGTCGACAAGATGCTGGAAGGCCAGCGTGAAAAGCTGTTGCGTATGGAAGACGAGCTTGCCAAGTCCGTTGTCGGGCAGGGTGAGGCCGTTCAGGCTGTGTCCAAGGCGGTTCGCCGTTCGCGCGCCGGCCTGCAGGATCCCAACCGGCCGATCGGTTCGTTCATCTTTCTCGGCCCGACGGGCGTGGGCAAGACCGAGCTGACCAAGTCGCTCGCCCGCTTCCTGTTCGACGACGAAACCGCGATGGTTCGCCTCGATATGTCGGAATATATGGAGAAACACTCCGTTGCCCGGCTGATCGGTGCACCTCCCGGTTATGTCGGCTACGAAGAAGGCGGCGCCCTGACGGAAGCGGTTCGACGCCGGCCTTATCAGGTCGTGTTGTTCGACGAGATCGAAAAAGCGCATCCGGATGTCTTCAACGTCCTGCTGCAGGTGCTGGATGATGGCCGCCTGACGGATGGCCAGGGTCGCACCGTCGATTTCAAGAACACCATCATCATCATGACCTCGAACCTCGGTTCGGAATTCATGACGCAGATGGGCGACAACGACGATGTGGATTCGGTTCGCGAACTGGTCATGGAGCGGGTTCGGTCGCATTTCCGGCCGGAATTCCTCAACCGTATCGACGATATCATCCTGTTCCACCGCCTGCGGCGTGACGAAATGGGTGCGATCGTCGAAATCCAGCTGAAGCGCCTCGTCTCTCTTCTGGCCGATCGCAAGATCACGCTCGAACTGGATGAGGATGCCCGCAACTGGCTTGCCAACAAGGGTTACGATCCGGCTTATGGTGCGCGCCCGCTGAAGCGGGTGATCCAGAAATCGGTTCAGGACCGGCTTGCGGAAATGATCCTCGGCGGCGAAATCCCCGATGGTTCGCGGGTCAAGGTAACCTCGGGCACCGACCGGTTGCTGTTCAAGGTCAAGCCCGCCAAGGGTGAGGCCGAGACTGAAACGGCCGATGCGGCATAAAACGAAAGGGCTCCGGAAACGGAGCCCTTTTCATTTGGTCGACACTGTCGGTCTGGAATTCGCTGGCGATCAGCGGCTCGCCACCTGATTGGGCTTTTCATCGATGTTGAGCAGGTTGTCGATGCGTTTTCTCTCGTCGGAGAAACGCGCCAGCGCCACACCGGAAAGCGACTTGCCGCCCGGCAGGCGCACCTTCATCGCATCCACTTTGGTGCCGTTGACGATCAGCTCGTAATGCAGATGCGCACCGGTCGAAAGGCCGGTCGAACCGACATAACCGATCACCTGACCCTGCCGGACCTTGGAACCTTCGGTGACGCCCTTGGCGATCGCACTCTGGTGATTATAGGAGGATACATAGCCATTGGCATGGCGGATCAAGGTCTGGTTGCCGTAACCGGAGGCCCAGCCGGCCTTTTCCACGGTGCCGTTGCCGGTCGCGATGATCGGCGTGCCACGGGCTGCCGCCCAGTCTGTACCGGTATGCATGCGGCTGAATTTCAGGACGGGATGGCGACGCATGCCGAAACCGGAGGTCATGCGGCCATTCGGAACGGGGTTGCGCAACAGGAATTGCCGGATGCTCTTGCCGTTCTCGTCGAAATAATCGACGCTGTTATCTTCCGGGCTCTGGAACCGGTAAAAACGTGTTTCGTTGTCGCCGAACTTGGCGTTGACGTAGAGCAGTTCGGATTTGTCCGTCGCCTTGCCGTCCGCATCCTCCACCGAGAAGAAGGCTTCCAGCGTATCGGTCGGTTTAAGCTGCGCCTGGAAATCGACGCTGCTGGCGAGAAGCTTGATCAGCTGCGAGACCATGCTCTGGTTCATGCCATAAGCGAGAGCCGCACGGTAAACCCCGTCATAGACGCTGGGCAGATCGCGGCCGGCGGCCGGTGCCGGTGTGCTGTCGAAGGCGGTCGCCACCGCGTCGAGCTTCGGCGGTTCGCTGGCCTTGACGAAATTCTTGCGGTCGTCGATCGCCATGGTGACCATGTGGCGGCCCTTGCGGTAAAGGCTGACGCGCACGATGTCGCTTTTTTCGTCTTCCTGAATAATGCCGACGCGCAGGACATCGCCGCTTTCGACATTCTCCGACTGGATCTGCGGCGACAGAAGCTTCGCAATCTCGTACGACTGCGCCTTCGAATAACCGGCGCCGAACAGGGCGGCCTCGATCGTCTCGGTCTGGCGGGAAGGGATCACGTCGTCGGCATATTCCTTGACGGGCACGGACGGCGATTGCGGGGTGGAAACCGACATGTTCTGTTCAACGACGCGGGCAGCGAGGCCTGCGGTAATGTCGACGTCACCCTCATCATTATCGAAACGGCGCGGGTCGATGTAATAAAGGGCCGCAACCTGCTCGTTACCGTCGGTCAGGATCGAGCCGTTGGAACGTACCGCCTCCTCGACCTCATCGAAGCTCAGGGAGCCGGCAAAGGCATATTTGGAATGCTGGACGGGAAAGGCGACGGTTTTCAGACTGACTTCGGACTCCACCTCGGAACCGTAGATCGTGCCTGTCCGGCTCGCCGCCGGGGCGGGAGCATCCTTGTCGTCATTGCTTGCAAAGATATTCAGAGGGTCGAAGGCGGGATAGTCGTCCTGCTTGGCGTAATTGGAAGCCAGCGGAATCTTGACGTGAGAGAAGGGGACCTTGCGGACCACTTCCTTGTCGCCTTCATTGATGACGGTGGAAACTTCCATGATCGACCGGTCGGACGGCCGGGCCGCGATATTCGGCGCGACGAGGCGCGTGCCGCGACGTGCGGCTTCCGTGGCATTGTTGCCCATATCCGCCTTGGCGAAGGCCTCGGCGGGAATAGCAAGCTGCTGGCGGCCGTCGAGAGCGGCAAACAGCGCAACACCCATCAATATGGAAGAGGTAATACCGGTCAGGAACGTACCGGAGAGCCATCGGAGCGAAATTTCGCGACGATCGGGTGCACGGCGTCCTTCCGCCAGAATTGGCGGCTCCGTCCCTAGCGACCGGATCACATTGCGATCCGCAGTCATACTAGCTGTGCCCCGTCGGTCATGCGCTCTCCAGAAACTTCAGGCGAAGATGTGCAACTTTCAAAGCCGTGAGTCAAATCCATCGACGTCAAGGCAAATACATTGCAGCGC
>NZ_CP047388.1:0-647500 GCF_013365515.1 Agrobacterium sp. CGMCC 11546 | reverse complement strand
GTGGCACAGACCAGGGGGTAGCGACTGTTTATCAAAAACACAGGGCTCTGCGAAGTAGCAATACGACGTATAGGGTCTGACGCCTGCCCGGTGCTGGAAGGTTAAAGGGAGGGGTGCAAGCTCTGAACTGAAGCCCCAGTAAACGGCGGCCGTAACTATAACGGTCCTAAGGTAGCGAAATTCCTTGTCGGGTAAGTTCCGACCTGCACGAATGGCGTAACGACTTCCCCGCTGTCTCCAACATAGACTCAGTGAAATTGAATTCCCCGTGAAGATGCGGGGTTCCTGCGGTCAGACGGAAAGACCCCGTGCACCTTTACTATAGCTTTACACTGGCATTCGCCAAGGCATGTGTAGGATAGGTGGTAGGCTTTGAAGCATGGACGCCAGTTCGTGTGGAGCCATCCTTGAAATACCACCCTTATCTTCGTGGATGTCTAACCGCGGTCCGTTATCCGGATCCGGGACAGTGTATGGTGGGTAGTTTGACTGGGGCGGTCGCCTCCGAAAGAGTAACGGAGGCGCGCGATGGTGGGCTCAGACCGGTCGGAAATCGGTCGTCGAGTGCAATGGCATAAGCCCGCCTGACTGCGAGACTGACAAGTCGAGCAGAGACGAAAGTCGGTCATAGTGATCCGGTGGTCCCGTGTGGAAGGGCCATCGCTCAACGGATAAAAGGTACGCCGGGGATAACAGGCTGATGACCCCCAAGAGTCCATATCGACGGGGTTGTTTGGCACCTCGATGTCGACTCATCGCATCCTGGGGCTGGAGCAGGTCCCAAGGGTATGGCTGTTCGCCATTTAAAGCGGTACGTGAGTTGGGTTCAGAACGTCGTGAGACAGTTCGGTCCCTATCTGCCGTGGGTGTAGGAATATTGACAGGATCTGTCCCTAGTACGAGAGGACCGGGATGGACGTATCTCTGGTGGATCTGTTGTCCTGCCAAGGGCATAGCAGAGTAGCTATATACGGAATGGATAACCGCTGAAGGCATCTAAGCGGGAAACCAACCTGAAAACGAGTGTTCCCTATCAGAGCCGTGGAAGACGACCACGTTGATAGGACGGGTGTGGAAGCACAGCAATGTGTGAAGCTTACCGTTACTAATAGCTCGATCGACTTCTTCGTTCCCATTGATTATGTTCATCGAACAAAGTTCGATGACATCATTCTTCTGTCCTGACGCCCGATGGGCTCCGGACGGGCCGCGCCACAGGTATTTTGCTTGAGAGCAAAAACCGGAAGGCGCGACGACCTCTGGTCTGTATGGCTGCTATGCTCACTGTTGAGCAAAGGTAGAATGCGGACAGGTCAAGTAAGACGTGTAATTAAGATAAAAAGTGGCATCGCCACCCAGCTTCTCGAAAACAACAGTCCATGTGAAAACATGAACAATGTTGCGTTTTGCCGACCTGGTGGTTATCGCGGGGCGGCTGCACCCGTTCCCATTCCGAACACGGCCGTGAAACGCCCCAGCGCCAATGGTACTTCGTCTCAAGACGCGGGAGAGTAGGTCGCTGCCAGGTCTGCAAAACGCAACTCAAAATCTTCTCAACTCACATACCTCGGCCCAGCCGACACCAAGGGCCGCTATCCAAGCGGCCTTTCGTCGTTTAAGGCAGAGCTTTAAACAAAATGAAATGGCGTACAAAATCATGTGCGCCCCTTACAGGAGATAAATTGCTCCGCAATTTATCTCCGGCAAAGATCCGTCGTCGCTAAAGCAACGACGTAACCGCGACATTCGGCCTTGCCGAATGCGCTGGACGCGGGGTGGAGCAGCCCGGTAGCTCGTCAGGCTCATAACCTGAAGGCCGCAGGTTCAAATCCTGCCCCCGCAACCAAAATTTAAACCCAATATCAAAAGGCTTCGAGGAAACTCGGAGCCCTTTTTGCGTTCCTCCAGGAACGGTAACAACCCTCAGAACAAGGATTGATGAGTTTCCTCAGATTTAATCCGTTTTTCCATTTCGCATTAGCTCACCAGATCCGGCGTAGTGGATTGTCCGACAACAATTTTATCCTTCGTAAGTGGATCACGGCAAAACGGAAAATGGATCAAACTCACATGAAAAATAACAGCATCGTCGTATGATGCTCTCAACGTCCGAAAGCGTTGGGAGCATCTCGCTCTTGGGAGGTTATTTCCAGCTGGCCAGCAGGTCTTCGAGCAAAGCACGGTCCGGCGAATCCAAGCGCACGAGTCCAGGGGCGCGCACCGGACCGACGGCGAGCCCCGTGATTTCCATTGCTTCTTTCACCACAGTCACATTGGCGCCGTTTCGGTAGCGCGTGCGCAGCCGCTCGAACAATTCGATCTTCTCAACGATCTTTCGGGCGCCGTCGAAATCGCCTGCCACAAGAGCCTCGTGAACCTGCATTGAAAAATGCGGTGCAACATTAACGAGACCGGAGGTGAAGCCACGCGCTCCGACTGCGGCGAAGGCTGGGGCCCAGCTTTCTGCAAGGCCGCAAATATACAAGGCTCCGTCTGCGTCGGAGGCGGCGATGGCGCGCGACAGCAGCATGATGTCTGTCGTGGCGAATTTGATGCCCGCGACATTTGGATGGCTGGAGAGCCTCACCATATCGTCCACCGCAAATCCATCGGCCCGTACATAGGCGACAAGAGGAAGCGCGCTGTCTTCAGCCAGCCCCAGGAAATAGTCGATTTGAGATTGAGGAGCGGCGAACGGATCAACCGGTTGGTGAGACATCACTGCGGATGCGCCGAGTTCCTTTGCGGTCCGCGCCATCGCAATTGCTTCGCGCTGCGAGCGTCCAATTGCGGCGGTGACGGGAGCAATGCCGTCCACGCCTTTGATTGCGGCCTCGTAAACCGTCAGGATTTCAGCGGGCGTCAACGCGTAAAACTCGCCTGTATTGCCAGCAGCGACGATGTTGTGAATGCCGGCCCTGGCCACACGGGCGTAGGCCTCGGCGGTGATGTCGAAACTGATCTCTCCATCGGCGTCATATGCCGTAACGGGAACGCCGGAGATGCCGTGCAGCGCCTGGCGAATATCAAATGTCGTCATTAATCGGTCTCCCGTGGAGTAAAATCTATCGTCAAAGGGGGAATTTGTGAATCGGGGCGCCAGCAACAGGCGCGTCGAAAGCAACCAATGTTCCTGATGTTGCGACGCCGTTTGTGTCTGTCACAAGGCTGGTAACGTAGAGTGTCTTGAGTTCGGGACCGCCGAAGCAGGGCATGGTGGGACCCTTGAACGGCATCTTGTAGATTTCAAACAATTCGCCATCGGGAGTGAAGCGGTTCAATCTGCCCGCCTGCACACCGGCACTCCAGTAACAACCTTCGCTGTCTGTCGCAGCACCATCCGGCCTGCCTTCGTCCGGCTGAAAATCATGGAGGCGTTTGGCGGGCCCAAGCCTGCCCGTTTGAACATCGAAGTCGAAAACCTGAAGCAGCAGCCCGCTGCTATCTGAATGGTACATCCGTGTCCCGTCCGGGCTCCAGGCGAGACCGTTGGACGTCAGCATATCGCCGTCTATGAAGCGCTCGACGTGACCGCTGGAAGAAACGCGATAGAGGCGAGCATTGCCGGTGGGAACGTCTGCCTCATCTCTTGTGCCCACCCAGAAGTGACCATCTGGGCCAACCTTTCCATCATTCAACCGGCTGTCGGCTCTCCCCTCATCGGGATCGCAGAGAAGCTCGAGTTCACCATTCTGCGGATTGAGCAGATGAACGCCTGTCTTCAATGCCGCGATGATCAGGTTACTTTGGCAGAGGCCAAGACAGCCGATCTGTGCCGGCATGTCGAAACGCTGGAGTTTTCCGCTTGCTGAAAGGCAAAAAATTGCAGGCGCCAGAATGTCCACGAACCACAGGTCGCCGGTTCGCTCGTCCCACGTCGGAGACTCGCCCACCCGCAGCGGTGTGTCGATAAGTGTGCGAATTGCAGGCTCTATAATGCGCGGCTGGCTCACGAATTCTCCTCCATCATCCGTGTGGCGTCGATCGGTCAGAAGTTCAGGTTCCTCCCTCACCGCCCACGCCTTTGAACATTCTGGCACGCGCCTTCAGGATGTGGTCCTTCATCGCGTCATGAGCGGCCTGCTCCCGTCGCTCGAATACAGCCTCGACAATTGCGGTATGCTCGTTCTGCACGTCACGAACATGTTGAGGCGTGCGTTTGAGGCTAAGGCTGCGTGTCACGGATTGTCCGATTGCAAAGTGGGGCTTGAACCAGGTGCGAACCGTGATGTGAAACTGGTTGTGGCTGGCTCTGGCGATGGCATCGTGCAGGGCAAAGTCCTCCTCCGCGCCGAGATCACCCCGCTCGAGGCAGAGTTCCAGCGCTGCGAGCGCCTGCTCGATTCGCGACCTGTCCGCGGGCTGCCAGTTTCTTGCCGCCAGTTCTGCGGCAGAGGCTTCGAGGCCAGACCTGAATTCGAAGAAGCGCTGCACGTCGGCGAGCGAACCGACAGGTACTTGTTGCAGAACGGAGGAATCGGGCCGCTGGCGAACATAGGAGCCGGACCCTTTTTGAGACACGATAAGGTCATCGTTGCGCAGTCTCTCCAGCGCCTCGCGCACGACCGGACGCGATGCGCCCAACATCGACGCCAGGCTTTGTTCGGATGGCAGCCGCTCGTTCAGCGGAAAACGGCCATCGCTGATCATGCCGACGATCTTCTCGTACACGATGTCGCTCAGCCGCGTCTCGCTCCTGGAGGAAGCAGATGTTGTCAGATTATCCATCTGCGCCCTCTCGTCGCAAATCGCTGAATCTTCTCAGCATTTCATTTCAGACGTTATCAAGTGCGTCTCTACAGGCGCGCTGGAAGCTGATCAACTCCCGACCGCGAACGGCGTATTCGATTGTGAAAACTTTATCCATGAATAAAAAATCTGTAAAAATCTGTCAATACTTGTAATCATCTGAAAACACTCATATGGTCACCCTGCCGATGGAGGATCGGCACGTGGGCCAGCCGGGAGGGCTGAAGCAATGAGGTTCACCTCGTTGCGACCTGCGATCTTTTGGGAGGAAATCGATCGATGCGCGATGGGGATGAAATCTCGCACGGCGTAACGCGCCGTACATTTATTGCCGGGCTTGGAGGCGTTGCTGCGCTGTCTCTCCTCGGTACTTCGGCACAAGCTGCGGTTGGCAAGGAAGCGCCTGAATTGGCTGCCCTTGTCAAGGATGGGAAGTTACCGGCTTTGGCCGATCGCCTGCCGAAGAACCCGATGGTGGTGACGCCGTTCGAGAAGGTCGGCACTTATGGCGGCACCCTGCGCCGTGGTCTTCGCGGGTCGTCGGACCATAACGGCATCCTGCGCATGGTCGGCAACCAGAGCCTCGTTCGCTGGAACATGGACTTCACCGAGGTCTTGCCGAACCTTGCGGAGAAGTGGGAAGTCAGTCCTGACGCGTCCGAGTTCACCTTCCATCTGATTGAGGGCGCGAAGTGGTCTGACGGCCATCCGTTCACTGCCGATGACGTGGTCTTCGCGATCGAAGACTGCATCAAGAACAAGGAGCTCTACAGCGCCACTCCGGCGCAGTTGTCCGTGGCAGGTAAGGCCGTCGACGTATCAAAGGTCGATGATTTCACTGTAAAGTTCAAGTTTGCGGCACCGAACGCGCTGTATCTCGAGAATCTTGCGACCCCGCTGGGCCAGCACCCCACGCTGTTCCCCAAGCATTATTGCAGCAAGTTCCTGCCCAAATACAATGCGGCTCTCGATGCAGAGGTCAAGGCGGCCGGTGTTTCCAGTTGGACGGAGCTTTTCCGTGCCAAATGCGGCGATATCGAAATCCCGTCCCGTTGGTCAAATGTCGACAAGCCGACGCTCGATCCATGGGTCGTCAAGGAACCTTATTCCGGCGGTGCGACGCGTGTTGTCATGACCCGCAACCCATACTTCTGGCAGGTTGATACGGATGGCAACCAGTTGCCCTATATCAACGAGATCAATTTCGGCATCTCGCAGGATGTCGAATCCCTGATGCTCAACGTGATTTCGGGCAAGATCGATATTCAGGAACGCCACATCAGCGTGCTCGCCAACAAGCCGACGCTTTCCCAGAACATGGAGAAGGGCAATTACCGGCTGATGACGCTGGTTCCGTCTGCTGCCCAGCAATGCCAGATTTATCTCAACATCACCCATAAAGATCCTGCCATGCGCAAGATGTTTGCGGACAAATCCTTCCGGCAGGCCCTGTCGCTGGGGCTTAATCGCCAGGAGATCATCGACATCGTGTATTTCGGCCAGAGCGAAGCCTATCAGACCGGTCCGCGCCCGACACACCCATGGTACCACGAGAAACTCGCGCGGCAGAGTACCGAGTTCGATGCGGATAAAGCCAACGAGCTTCTCGACAAGGCTGGATACGACAAGAAAAACGGCAATGGAATTCGCCTGCGTCCCGATGGTCAGCCGATCTTCTTCTCAATCGATGTCATTCCAACGCTCTATCCCGATCTCGTCGACACGCTGGAACTGGTGAAGGCGCAGTGGGCGCAGATCGGCGTCGATATCAAGGTCAACACCATCGAACGCGCGCTGTATTACACGCGTGGTGACGACAACGCCCACGATGCGGCTGTGTGGCCGGGTCCGGGTGGACTGGACCCGATGCTCGATCCGCGCGACTTCTTCGCCTTCCATCCACAAGGATCACGTTACGCCATTCCATGGGCGCTCTGGTATACGTCCAACGGTCAGAAGGGTGAGGAGCCGCCGGAAAGCCAGAAGAAGCGGTTCAAGCTTTTCGATGAAGCTCGCTCGACTGCTGATATCGCCAAGCGTGGCGAAATCATGAAGCAGATTTTCGATATCGCTGCGGAAGAATTCGAAACGATTGGCGTCTGCCTGGCTGTTGGCGGTTTCGGCATCATCAGGAACAATCTTCACAATGTTCCGGAAAAGGAACCAGACAGCTGGTCCTGGCCGAACCCTGGTCCGGCGCTGCCGCAGCAGTTCACCTTCACAAGCTAAACGACTGATGTGTGTCGCCGTTTGCGCGGCGACACTTTTCGATTGGGTCGAGTGGCAGGTATCCGCGTTCGCCAGGCGGATATGCTGCAAAACGTGATTGTGAGAACGACATGTTGGTCTTCATCGTGAAACGGCTGCTATGGATGGTTCCATCGCTGTTTGCCGTCAGCTTCCTTGCCTTCGTCCTTATTCAGTTGCCGCCAGGCGATTATGTGACGACCTATATCGCCACGCTTGCCGCTTCGAACGAAGTCATCGACCAGAACACCGCCGCGCAACTGCGTGAACGTTTCGGTCTCGGCGATCCCATGATAATCCAATACCTGAAATGGATATGGGGCATCATCAGCCGGGGTGATTTCGGCATATCCTTCGAGTGGCAGCAGCCGGTATCGGGCCTGATCTGGGAGCGCATGGCGCTGACGCTTGTGCTGGCAATTGCAAGTCTGCTGGCCACATGGGCCATCGCGCTGCCCATTGGCGTCTTCTCCGCCGTGCGGAAATATTCCATCGGCGACTACATGTTCACCGCCTTCTCCTTCTTCGGACTTTCCATCCCGTCATTCCTGCTTGCGCTGGTTCTCATGTATGTCGCGGCGGTCGAATTCGGCGCGGATGTCGGTGGCCTGTTCTCGGCCCAGTTCGAAACTGCGCCGTGGAGCATCGCAAAGATGATCGATCTCATGGCGCATATCTGGTTGCCGGTCGCCATCCTTGCCATTTCCTCCACCGCCAGCCTCATCCGCGTCATGCGCGCCAATATGCTGGACGAATTGCCGAAACCCTATGTGACCACTGCGCGTGCCAAGGGGCTGTCGGAGTTTCGCCTGTTGACGAAATATCCTCTAAGAATTGCCCTCAACCCCTTCATTTCCACGATTGCATGGCTGTTACCCAACCTCATTTCGGGTTCCGTCGTCGTTGCCATCGTGCTCAACCTGCCCACCGCAGCGCCGCTTCTTTTGCAGTCGCTGATGGCGCAGGACATGTATCTCGCCGGGGCCTTCGTGCTTCTGATCTGCGCGTTGACGCTGATCGGATCGCTGATCAGCGACATTCTGCTGGCGGTGGTCGATCCCCGAATCCGACTCGAATAGGAGGGCGTCATGGCCGATATTGCTGTAGCCACCACCATTCGCCCCGACCGCGCCGCCGTCGCCTCGCAATGGCAACTCATCTGGTGGGCGTTCAAGCGCCACCGTCTGGCCATGGCCGCTCTCGTGGTGACCATTGCCATGTATGTCGTGGCCCTCGTGCCCGGCTTCTTTGCGATCAATGATCCGGTGCTTCAAAATGCCCGCGCGACGTTTTATCCGCCGCAACGGGTTCATTTGATCGACACGACGGATGGTTTCTCCGTCGGGCTGCATTATTACCCTCTCAAGCTGACGCGTAACCCTGAAACGCTGGCCGCCGTCTTCGTTGAAGACACGGGGAAGAAAATACCGATCCAGCTTTTTGGTCGCGGCTACGAATATTCCGTGCTTGGACTGTTCGACACCAACATCCATCTTCTGGCCTCCACCGATAAGACGCGACCGCTGTTTCTTTTCGGGGCTGACCGGCTTGGCCGCGATGTCTTCAGCCGTGTCGTGCAGGGTTCGCAGATTTCCCTGTCCATTGGTCTTGTCGGCGTGTTCTTTTCGCTGCTGCTCGGCGTCGTCTTAGGCGGTATCTCGGGGTATTATGGCGGGCGTATCGATTTCGTCATGCAGCGGGTAATCGATTTCGTCCTGTCGCTGCCCACCATCCCCATATGGCTGGCCATGGCAGCGGCGCTGCCGCAGGGCTGGCCCGCGACGCTTCAATATATGATGATCACCATCATCCTGTCCCTGACCGGCTGGGCGCAGCTTGCCCGCGTCGTGCGTGGCAGGTTCCTGTCGCTCAGAACGGAAGAGTTTGTTGCTGCTGCCAGATTGGACGGTGTTCCCGAAGGGCGCATCATCTTCCGTCACATGCTGCCCAGCTTCTCCAACCACATCATCGCTTCCGTCACGCTGGCTGTACCCGCAATGATCCTCGCGGAAACGTCGCTGTCCTTCCTCGGTCTCGGCCTTCAGCCGCCAACGATTTCGTGGGGCGTGCTGCTGCGTGAGGCCCAGAACATCCGTTCGATTGCGACGGCTCCGTGGCTCTTCCTGCCCGGTGTTGCCGTTGTTGTTGCAGTCATGGCGCTGAACCTCCTCGGCGATGGTCTGCGCGATGCAGCCGACCCCTATAACAAGTGAGGGCCTTTATATGAGTGAAGTCGTCTCGATGAAGCCTGCAAAGCCCCTTCTTGAAGTTCGCAATCTCGTTACCGAATTTCCGTTGCGTACCGGCGTTTTTCGTGCCGTCAACGATATTTCTTTCTCGATAGAGCCTGGCAAGACGCTCTGCGTGGTGGGAGAAAGCGGCTCGGGCAAGTCCGTCACGGCCCGCTCCATCCTCCAGATCATCGATAGCCCCGGCTATATCGCCTCCGGCTCGATCATCCTGAACAAGGCAGACGGTTCGTCGGTTGATCTGGCGAAACTGGACCCACGAGGGCGTGCCATCCGGGCTGTTCGCGGTGCCGATATCGCGATGATTTTCCAGGAGCCGATGTCGTCGCTTTCCCCCGTTCATACGGTCGGAGACCAGATTACCGAAGTGTTGCGGCTTCACCTGAAAATGAGCAAGGCGCAGGCGAGGGCAGAGGCAATCGAGCTGCTGCGGCAGGTTGAGATTCCAAACCCGGAAAAGGCGCTGGACCGATACGCCTTCCAATATTCCGGCGGTATGCGCCAGCGCGCCATGATCGCGATGGCGCTTGCCTGCAAGCCACAGCTCCTCATTGCCGACGAGCCGACGACGGCGCTCGACGTCACCACGCAGGCGGAAATTCTCGATCTGATATCGCGGCTGCAAAAGGCCCACGGTATGGCCGTGCTGTTCATCACGCACGATATGGGCGTCGTCGCTCAAATCGCTGATGATGTGCTTGTCATGCATCATGGCGTCGTGAAGGAGTACGGGACAGTCGAGCAAATCTTCCACAAGCCGCAGGATCCCTATACGCGGATGCTGATCGGCTCGGTCCTCAAGCTGGAGCAGAAGGCCGAAATCCGCCTTGTCCGTCCGCCGCTTGATCAGACCGTGGCGCCGATACTGGAAGTCAAGGACCTGTCGATGCACTTCGGCGAGATGAAGGCGCTGGACGGTGTTTCGATCAAGCTTCTGCCCGGCGAGACGCTTGGCATCGTCGGCGAAAGCGGGTCGGGTAAGACGACCATGGGCCGCTCCATCATGCGCCTCTATGATCCGACGGCTGGCGAGATGCTTTATAGAAGAGCCGACGGCTCCGTTGTCGATTTGTCGAAGATAGAAGGAAAGGAACTGAAGGCTGCGCGCAGGGAGTTGCGCATGGTCTTCCAGGATCCTTTCGGGTCGCTCAATCCACGCATGACCGTCGCGCAGGTGATTGGAGAACCGCTGCTTGTCAACGGGATTGCCAAGGGTAAGGAACTGGAGGAGCGTGTCTGCTCCCTGATGGAGCAAGTGGGTCTGGATCCCAGTGGGCGTGAACGCTATCCGCACGCCTTTTCCGGTGGTCAGCGTCAGCGCATCGGGATTGCGCGAGCCATCACGCTGAAGCCCCGCATCATCGTTGCAGATGAGGCCACATCGGCTCTGGACGTTTCAGTCAGGTTTCAGGTGCTGGATCTGCTTATGAGGTTGCAGGACGAGTTGGGTCTCGCATACATCTTCATCAGTCATGACATTGGCGTCATCCGCTACATGTGCGACAGGGTCGGCGTCATGTATCGCGGCAAGCTGGTCGAGGTGGGGGAGGCCGAAAAGGTCTGCAACGCACCGGATCATCCCTACACCCAGGCATTGCTTTCCGCGATCCCACGGCCGGATCCGCGGGATCGCGACCGGACGAGGCGGTTCCGTTATGTCGAACCGGCACCAATCAAAAATGGCGCCGCCGCCCAATGACCCCACATTTTCCATCTCCTTGAATTCATGAGGAAGACTGAGGCATGAAAATCGATCGCATGCGGGTGTTCGTCACCCGCGACAAGGACCGTCCCCGCGTCATCGTCGCATTGGATACCGATGACGGACTGACCGGCTGGGGGGAATGCTACAATCACGGACCCGATCTCGCCTTGCCGCCGGTTCTGGATTACCTCTACAACTTCCTCGCGGGGCAGGATCCGACGCGGGTAGAGTTTCTCTATAATCTGATGTTGCAGCAGAACCGCTTCCCGCCCGGCGCACTCGGCCTGTCGGCTATTTCAGCGCTGGATCATTGCCTGTGGGATCTGGCCGCCAAGGCTGTCGGGGTACCCGTTTACAAGTTGCTCGGCGGTGAGGTGAGGAATCGAATCAAGGTCTATGCGGGCGTCTATACCGCTCCGGATGCACCAGCCGCCAGAGAAGAATTCGACCGTCTCAATGAAGGCTGGGGCTTTTCCGCCTTCAAGCTCAGCCCGTGGCGTGTCGATATTCATGCGCATCGCTGGGGCGAGGTGGTGCGCAGCTCCGCGGAATATTTCCGTACGCTGCGCGAAACCGTCCGCGCCGATTATGACATCGCGTTTGATGCCCACGCCAAGATTTTCGAGCCCTCTGCCGCGCGGCAGCTTGGCAATGCGCTTGCGCCTTACGACCCGCTTTTCTACGAGGAGCCTCTCCGTCCGGAAAATATCGAGATGTACGGCGATCTCAAGCAGGGTTTGAATTGTACCCTTGCAACGGGCGAAAGCCTCTACAATCGCAATGAGTTTCTCCGACTTCTTCAGGTGAAGGGCGCCGACATCATCCAGCCGGATATCTGCGTGGTCGGCGGTATCTCGGAAATGCGTCGCATCGCAACCCTTGCTGAAGCCCACTTCGTCAGCGTTGCGCCGCATAATCCCATGGGGCCGCTGGCGACAGCGGTCAATGTTCACTTCTGCGCCGTCCAACAGAACTTCCGCATTCTGGAATACAGGCTGCCAAAGGGCCAGGTCTATGCTTACGGCGGCAACGATCTGGTGAAGGAAGAGGACGTCACGCGTTACGTCGTTGATCCCTATCTGCCAAAGGACGGTTATCTCGAACTGCGGCCGGATCGTCCCGGCTGGGGCGTCGAGATAGACGAAAAAGCCATGCAGGAAGACGGCTACGTTCACTGGCAACGCCGGGTACCCAAGCGACCAGATGGTTCCTATGCCTTCGCCTGAAACGATCTCCATCGAAAGCGGGCCGCTCTTGGCCCGCTTTCGCCCTGACTGGGGTGGACGGATGACCCACCTAGTGCACGCAGAGATGGGTGACATACTTGCACCCACGCAAGCGGACGTTTTCGAGCCATATAACTGGCCGCGCGCTGGCGCGTACCCTCTGGTGCCCTATCATAATCGCGTTTACGGCGCTTCATTTGTTGAGAGCGGCAAGACGCATCGCCTTCTTCCACACCCGGCCCTGACGCCTGATGCGATGCACGGGCCGGCCCACCGCCGTCCTTGGCATGTAGCAAGTGCTGCCGAAGATCGCGTGACGCTGCAATTGAACTACGAAGCGGATGACGAATGGCCGTTCTCATTCGTCGCAGAACAACATTTCCGGCTTGAACCTGATCGCTTGATCGTCGAACTGTCGATAATCAACTCATCCGATGCTTCAGCGCCCGTGAGCCTTGGATGGCACCCGTATCTCGCCGTGCCTCTGTCGTCTCATGCGGAAACGGACGCTAAACTGGAGTATCCTCTTGACGCACTGAACGTGCCAACCGGGGCCGAAGCGCACCCACGCTCCAGCCGCTCAATTCCGGCTGCCACCGGCTATACCTTGCATTTCCGTAACTGGTCCACGGCCAAGGTAGAGCTCGACAGGGGAACGTTGCTGCTTGAGGCTGATCCAATATTTGAATATCTCGCTGTTCATCGAATGGAAAAGTATCTCTGCCTTGAGCCTGTTTCCATGGCAGCAGGTGCTTTGTGCTTACCGGAAACAGAATGGGAAAGCCGGGGGTTGAGAACCATTCTGCCGGAAGGCCGGCTTTCGGGTCGCATTTCTTTGTCTATTCGCGGCTGAGGAATCTGCCTAAATATAACACAAGTGAATCGATCGACGTATTATTGCAATAATTGTTTAAAATCGGGGCAGATCCGGCTCTTCGTATACTGCGGGGTGGTTGGATCTCAATGCATGTTCAATCCTGACTGGATAAAGCTTTCTTGCTCTATCGGGTCGAAGCCGGCGGGTGACGCCATCGATGGCTTATAGCCCACGACTATTGCGGCTTCGCTCTGGACCATCGATCTGACTGTCGCGCGCAAGCACGAACATAGGCGGCATGCCGTGTCCTTGCTGCAGATCTGTCAGGGTTTCGTCGCGAAACGCCGTACCAAACAGAATGATGGCGTCGACCTGACGCTGGTCCGCGTGGAGAAGGGGCGTTCACATGGTCGAAGTGACTGTTGATATTGATCAGCATCACCACCAAGCCTGCGGCATGGAGCTTCTCGGTAAGAGCTTCAAGTAAAGGGGGTTTTTGCAGGTTGGAAAAGTCATCCACGAAGACGGTGACGCTATTGCGATTGACATCTGTTACGTCGGCCTCTGGGCCTTGGTGTCCTGCAGATGACTCAATTCACCATCGCGAACATTCCAACGATGCGCCTTATGCGCTCTCCCCGGAACGCCGCTCTGATCCGGCCGTGGCGCTCAAGCTCTGCCAGTCCGTGCAAAGCAGCCCAGAAAGTTTCGGTTGTGATTTCAGGGTCGTCGCAAAAGGGCTCAACGACCGCCATCATCGCTCCGAACGTGTCGCGCAGCACCTGGGGCGTGTCGGACTTGGCGAACCGAAGGCCGCTCGGTAGAACGAACATGGCTTCGTAGAGAGCTGGCCTTGCAAAGGCGAAATCAAGATAAGCCGTAGCAACGTCGTCAAGAGCCTCTGCTGGACTGGTATTTCGGCGGACAGAAGCCCGCAATGTCGGCCCAAGTTCTCCGAACCCTTCGAGCGCGACCGCCCCGACGATCGCGTCACGATTCTCAAAATGGGCGTACAGGACGGGCTGACTGTATTCGATCTCCTGAGCGAGACGCCTCACCGTGACCGAAGCCCATCCATCCCGTTCGGCAAGCATTCTTGCCGCGGTGATGATCCGCTTCTCCCGATCAGCCCGTTCCCGCTCTTTGCGCTCGTTGATACCCATGCTTGCACCTTGGTCCGCTATCGAGCCCATACTAGCAATAAGGAATATTTATTGCAACGATTGACAATATAGCAATGCTAGTTTTATGTTCGACGCTATAGCCAATGCGGCCATGCCGCCCTTGAGGTCTCCGAATGTCGAACCTGATATCGTTCTCGCTTGCAAATGCTGCGACGCTCGCCGCAGCTGCCGCCTTTCTCTTCGGAGGAGTTATCAACGCTACCGCTCGCAAACCCATCCGTGAAGAATTCGTCCGCTACGGATTCCCATGGTGGTGGTGCTGGGTAACGGCGCTCCTCGAATTTATGACGGCCGTTCTTCTTGTCCTTCGCCCGACATTCGCGATTGGCGCAGCGCTTGGGGTTTGCATCATGGTCGCCGCGATCTTCTCTGTCGTTAAAGCGCGCGATTTCAGTCACATCCCGCCGCCAACAGTATTCCTGTTGCTGCTGCTGATCGCAGTCTTCGTCCAGTTCTCATAGTCTGAGTCGTCAGTCTCACCACCAAATCGCAAAACATCGAACCGCGCCGAGTCCTGTCGGCGAGGTGAAAAACCACGGCCAAAGGAGCCAATCATGACCACCAACTTATCCTCAAACACCGTCGTCGTTTATCATTCCGGTTACGGCCATACCCACCGCATGGCAGAAGCCGTCGCCGAAGGAGCCGAAGCGACGCTCCATGCTATCGATGCAGAGGGTAACCTTTCCGAAGACGGATGGGAGGCACTTGATGCCGCCGACGCCATCATCTTCGGCACACCCACCTACATGGGCGGACCGAGCTGGCAGTTTAAGAAGTTCGCCGACGCATCCTCGAAGCCTTGGTTTTCCGCAAAATGGCAGGACAAGGTCTTCGGCGGCTTCACCAATAGCGCCAGTCTCAACGGCGACAAGCTCAACACCCTGCAATATTTAGTTCTTCTTGCGGGGCAGCATGGTGGCCTATGGGTGAGTCTTGGTATCAAGCCGTCGAACCTGAAATCGTCGGTGCGGAACGATGCAAATCGAATGGGTTCATATATCGCACCGATGGCGCAGTCGGATGCGGACGCGGCACCAGAGGAAATGTCTGTCGGCGATCTTGAAACCGCACGTCTCTACGGGGCGCGAGTGGCGAACGTCGCGCGACAGCACAAATTATCTGAACGGGTATGATATGGATTTTGGTAAATCCAATAAGTGCCTTCCGTGTTATGATGCGGAAGGCTTGGGTTCATAGCCTGAATGTCCGCCAAGGGCTGAACGCGGAAACGATTTCAGCAAAGCGCCGCCAATTCTGGACACCCGCGTAACATTTACACGCTCTCAAAAGCGGTCTTTTCGCTTATCATGCTGTCAACGACCGTTTAGGGGGGTGGGTAACGGACTGAAAACTTTCGGTTACGATACTCGAAAAGCGGACGGCCCGCGTCATTATCTGGGTCATTCAGAAGATGCCGTACCTCCCGCCCAGATAATCGCCAGCAGCGAGAATATCCCCGGAATGAGCAATCCCAAAACAGGGATGCCAGCGTCCCATGACAGGCTTGGACCAATCAACGATCGTAACGGAGGCTGCGAGGGCTCGACAATCCGTCACGGGCGCCTGCTCGGTCCTAACGTCGGCCGCTGAGTACAACGAAACGCCATGCTTTGAAGCTGCAGTCAACTTCGCAAAATCCGGTATCGCGCATCCATTGCAACTGGTTTTCGACCGGTGAGCAACGATCGTGGGACATGCGCTCGTGCGCTTTTGCGATTTCCACTTCGGGTACGCCCAGCCTTCTGACTTGCTGAAGCCAGGTACGGGCGTAGCGCGCTTCTACCTCGGGATCATGGCCAAGGACCTGCTCGGCGTTGACGAACAGGCCGCCCTCCGACAAGGCGCCCCGAATTTCACCGAAGAGGTGCTTTTTTCCGGCGTCTTCCAGATGATGAATCGCCAATGCCGATATGATGAGATCCCACGGACCGCCGAGTTCGGTATTGGCCATGTCGGCCACAGCATAGGTAATGGCCGGATTACCATCGAAGCGTTTCCGGGCCTGCTCGAGCATCCTTTCGGAGGCATCGATGAGGTGGATCTGGGCATCGGGGTGGCGGGTCAGCAGCATGGCGGTGAAAAGGCCGGTGCCAGCGCCAAGATCGAGTACCCGCAGTTTCTCGGCGTCCCGCCAGTCGTCGATCAAGTCGAGTGCTGTGCCGTAAAACGCATCGAAACAGGGAATGAGGCCGCGCCGAAGGGCGTCGTAGCCGGATGCATCCCGATTGAAGACGGGTAAGGACAAAACGTTTATCGATGACATGGTGCGGTTCAACCTTTCGAGATGGTGATCTAGTTCGGCGTGGCGGCGGGGATCAGGCTCGGGTTCAATGAATAGGTCGCTATTGCTTCGCCGCTCGCCAGAATGTGGCCAGCCATGGATTTCTTCACGTCTTCGCCAGTGAACGGCCCGGAAAGGCCCAATGTCGGAACATCGAGTGCGAACACTTTAAGGGTGTAGTGGTGGATGCGCTGGTCGTTTATGGGCGGGCAGGGGCCGTCGTAACCGCCATAGGTGCCAGCCATGCCATCAGTTTTGGCCAGAAAACTGGTATAGACATTGGCGCCGCGCAGCCCGTGAGGCGTTACGCCGACCGGCTTACCGCCCGGCACGAGACCCTCGCTTTCTGCGCCTTCGCCGATGGACATGATACCGGCGGGAATATCGGCCAGCACCCAGTGAAAAACGCTGATCCGCGGCGCCTCGGCTGGAATTGTGGTGCCAGGTTTATTGATGAGGCTAAAATCCTGCGGTACGTCCGGATCGATCATCAGCAACGCGTAAGATCTGGTGCCCTCGGGGCCTGCCGACCATGAGACGCCGGGGCTCACGTCCTTGGACCCAATCCCGGGTGGGCAGAAGGTGGCTGCGTCTGCAAACCGGCCAGAGCTGTCAAGCGCTTCGATTTTCACGGACAGCGTGGAGTTAGCTGCCATGGGCGCCGTCGCCGAAAATATGGCGGCCACTGTAATGGCGGCCCATATGCTTTTATTCCCGATCATTGTTCATCTCGCTTGGTTGATTTCAGTCGAGCATAGGGAACGATGCCCGCGCGGATGGGCCAGATCTGATCAGAAATGAGCCTGAAGCGATCAGGCCGTTGGTTTTTTACGTGCCCTTCGAACGGTCGAAGGAGCCTGTCCGAAGGCATCCTGAAAGCGCCGCGAGAAGTGTGAACGTGAAGCATAGCCCGTAGCGGCGATTGCCTCGGCAACATCGGCATCCCGATCCGAGAGGATGAGATAAGCGGCTTGCATTCTTTCGGCGAGCAGCAGCGCGCGGAGTGATTGGTTTTCGTCCCGCAGTCGACGCCGCAGGGTGGCCTCTGACATCGACAGGGACGCGGCGACCGCAGCGGTGGACCACGCGTGATCGAGCCGGTGGCGGATCAAGAGCCGCACCGCCTCTGTGACTGAACCGTCGACATATTTGGGCATCAATGGCAGTGCACCCTGTTCGGCCAGGATAAGCAGAACCTCGAGGAGACGGTGGTCTACGACGCGCCGGGATTGGTCGAGCGGACCTGCCAGCGCCTCGCCACTATGGATGATTGCCGAGCAGAGTGTTGGACTGATTGTGATGGAAGAGCCGAGGGGCACTTCGCGCACGATGAGTTGTGGCCAAAGGCGCGCCGCCTCAATGACCAGGGCACGAGAGAAGCGGACGAACAGGGCGCGATAGACGCCAGTGTCTGCATCTGGTTCGTTGACAACGTCGACCTCCGCACCGGCCGGCAGTACGAAGGCGTCACCGGCGTGGTAGATATTACATTCGGCGCCCCACAGCACTTCTTTGCGGCCTTCAATAACGATGACTAGGCCGGCGGCTGGCATGCTGAGCTCGGAAATCGTTTCTCGGTGACGGGCGACAAAGGCCGAGATGAACGGTGGATCTTCGTTGTTGAGCAGTAAGCGCGTGTCGCGCTCGGCCAACGGGCGCAGTGCATCAACCAGACGCCGCCGCAGTGTTTTGTCGCTGTGGCGCATTGAACAAGCCATCTCGAAATTGGATCAGGCGTCATTGCTACGTCGAAATCAAGTGGCTGTCGATATGCCGCCGAAGGGCGGTGAAACGGGAAAGGCAATGTCTGATATTGGCGATCTTTTTTTAAGGGTTCCAACGTTTGAGATCGGGTCGGTTCCGGTAGATCTGCAATGCGCCTTCATTTCGGCTGTTCACGCAGACCGGAAATTTCCCCCAAAGCAGCCGTACGCGTGTTTGGGCTCAATGTCGTGGGTGGGCCAAAACCGGGCTTTCCTCGTTAGAGTGTGCTAAAACTATGGAGTTCGGGGGAGGTTGCCGACATTTGCACTGCTGCATATTTGATGTTTAGTCTGGGCTCGAACCGCTGGCCTGACCAAGAGAGGAATATCAATGCAAAAGAAAGCAGTACTCCTCGATCGTGCTCAATGGGCAGAAAAAGATAGCGTATGGCAAGGCGAATTCGAAGGGAGCGTATTTGGCGCAAACGTCTCGGTCATGTTTTACACCACGGACGAAATCGGACGCGGCCCCAAGCTACACAAACATCCCTATGATGAAGTATTTATAGTGCGGCAAGGACGAGCGCTTTTTACCGTCGGGGACCAGCAGTTGGACGTTAGGGAGGGTCAGATCGTGTTTGGGCCAGCCAACTTACCGCACAAATATGTAAACATGGGGCCGGGCCGTCTTGAGATGACCGATATTCACGTTACCGATGAATTTTCTCAAGAAGACTTGGAGTAGTCATCCGCTGCTTTCAACATCCATTGCGGTCTTCTCACTCGGACGTAACTACGGCAGCTTCGGGCTCGGAAGCGGTCATAGAGAACGGCTCCGCTCATGGCAGCTATTTTCATCCTTAGCCTCCAAGACTGGACCATCCGTTCACGGTCCCATACAGGCCATTCCATAGAGGTTATACTTTCGAAAAGCGCAACATTCATTTTTACGTCAACAAATGCGGATTCAAAATTGTCGAATATTATAATTCGCGGCATCCTGATCCGCACGACACAGAAGAGAGTGATGCCAGCGACAGTGGCATGTTAAGGTTTGAAAAAGACATGTTGTATACCGGAAACTGATTGCACGTTCGCGCCAGAGTCTTCGCCTATCTAGACTGTTTCTCCCGCAGCTTCTTCTTCATACCGGCCAGCAGGTAACTTAGCCCACTCTCGAACACGGCTTCGGTGTTGACCGTTCCAACCGTGGGGAAGGTTTCAAGAGCTTTTGCAAGAAGGGGGAACTGAGCGAGTTGTGCCATGAGGTCGGTATTGGGCGAGTGTTGATCCATCCGATCCCGTTCGCGCTCTCCCTGTTCTTCGAGCACATAACCGACCACATAACGCGTGATGCAAATGGCGATCCCAAATGCCTCCTCTGCGGAAAATCCCGTCTCGACATAGAGTTGCAAGACGCTTTCCACATCGGCGAACTCGGCGACGGAAGGCCGTGTACCTGCGGTCAGCCGCGCGCCGTCGCGCACGGTGAGCAAGGTCTTGCGAATGCTGCGGGCATTGGCCAGCGTGAACGCAATCCAATCTTGGCCGGGTTTTGGCAAGCGATCGCAGTGATAACGCAGCAGCATTTCGGAATTGATGGCGTCGAGCAATTCCGCCTTGTTGCGGAAGTGCCAGTAGAGCGCCGGCTGCTGGACGCCCAGCCGTTCCGCAAGCTTGCGGGTGGACAGCTTGTCTATTCCCACCTCGTTCAGGAGCCGCAGGGCCTCATCGACAATGCAATCACGTCCGATAGCCATGGATAGAATCCCTCTTGACTTATCATCGATAAGGGAGCTTATCGCCGATAAATTTATCACTGATAAAGCTTTATAGAGATGCCATACCATGAACAAGGCCCTTATCGTTATTCTCTCAACCGTTGCCCTCGACGCCATTGGCGCAGGCCTGATCTTCCCGATCCTGCCGGACCTCCTGGTCGAGGTGACTGGCGGCGGCGACATCGGGTTTCTCTATGGGGTCATGCTGGCGGTATTCGCCGTCATGCAATTTGTGTTCTCGCCGATCCTTGGTGCGCTCAGCGACCGGTTCGGTCGGCGCCCGGTCTTGTTGCTTTCTTTGGCCGGTACCCTGCTTGATTACCTCGTTATGGCATTTTCCCCGCTCGGCTGGGTGCTCGTCGTCGGGCGGGCCATGGCGGGGATCACCAGCGCCAATATGGCGGTGGCAAGCGCCTACATCACTGACATCACCCCAGCCGAGCAGCGGGCGCAGCGGTTTGGCACGGTTGGCGCCGTGATGAGCTTGGGCTTTATCATCGGTCCCGTCATTGGTGGCGTCATGGGCGCCTGGTGGCTCCGGTCGCCATTTCTTGTGGCAGCCCTGTTCAATGGTCTCAACCTGCTCGTTGCGCTGTTTGTTCTGCCGGAAAGCCGAAAGGCCGGTCCGGGCAGGTTTGCGTTCAAGGAACTTAACCCGTTGGCGCCATTGGTGTGGCTTTGGAATTTCAAGCCGCTCCTGCCACTTGTAACCGTCTCTGTCGTCTTCGGTCTGGTGGCCGCCATCCCGGGAACGATCTGGGTGCTCTATGGCGCCGAGCGGTTCGGATGGGATTCGGTGCATATGGGCCTGTCGCTATCGGTTTTCGGCATCAGCGGGGCCTTGGCGCAGGCCTTTCTCGTCGGGCCGCTCTCGCGCCGCTTTGGTGATTTGGGCACGTTGATGATCGGCGTTGGCTTTGACATGCTGGCTTATATGCTGATGGCCTTCGCCAACCAGAGCTGGATGGGCTACGCGGTAGCGCCCCTGTTTGCATTGGGCGGCGTTGCCATGCCGGCGCTGCAATCCCTGGTAACCAGCCGCGTGAACGATGATCAGCAGGGTCAGTTGCAGGGCGTGCTCGCCAGCCTCATGAGCCTGGCGGGTATAATAGGGCCGGTCCTGACCACTGCGGTGTTCTTCTCCACCAAAAGCATCTGGATCGGGACGATCTGGCTGGTGGGTGCCGGACTTTATCTTCTCGCCTTGCCGCTGTTTTCAACGGTGAAAACCCCGAAGGCTGTGGTGGCTTAAAGATTCCGGACGTCATGCGCCTCGTGTTTATCTTCGCCGCCGATTTGATGTCAGCAGCGCTGGTCATCGCTTCGAATCAAACAGGCACGAGCGTTGAGCTGGAAATCAGAACGCCAGTTCAACGGCATCTCCAAGCGACGCTTTTCGGCCTATCACGATTGCGAGCGCATATTGGCTATGGCTGGAAGGTCATGAAGGATCATGGCTGCCGCGCCGAAAGCCACGGTATCCGCAGCAGAGACTTCGGGCAAAAGAATTGCCGAGGCGAGCCGCAAAGCCGGTCTGGAAATCATGGTCTATTATGGTGGCGATGACGTGGACGTTCATCGCGAAATCGCAGCGAGTGATGTAGACTATATCAACCTCGACCGCCCGGACCTGTTCGCCGCGGTCCGCAGCGGGATGGCGGAACTATTGCTTGCAAGCAATTCATCTTCCACTTGCTGAACGTCAAGATGCTTCCAGATTTGGGGATATATGACACATATTGACGCCGATAACCCGATCGTCGCCATCACATCGGCGAGCGGGTAAGACGCAGGTTCCACTTGGTCATACTATTCGCGTGATTGTCGCCCTTTGGAAAACAGAATAGATGCCGTCGGTCGAGGGCGGGTAAATGTCCGCGCCGTCCATTTTGACCAGGCATAAGCGGTGAATACCTCGGAGCTCTCCCCGGAAAAGCCGCCATATGAAACGCACGGCGCTGGGGTCCAATTCCGGCGTTCCAACAATTTTGCCTGGAAACTGTGAAGCATTGCGCTGGCGAAGAGCGCCACCTCGCCTAGACAAGGTGGCGCTTTCATTCGTGCTGAAACGAGTCGTCGACCTGTTCGCCTGCGCTACGAACCGATGCATGTGCATTCCAGGCCTGATACGCGACCCGCGCTTCAAAAAAGCGGTCGAACGCGCATCCTCGCTGTTGGGAGCTTCGTCCATTGCCGTTAGAGCAACTCCCGGTCCAGCGAGCAGGGATACCCTCACTTGGCCTTTCGGTTCGAATGCCGGCGGTGGCGGCCCAGGTGCAGCGTAGTGCTCACGCGCCATCGTGCGTTGGGCCGCGGCGCTGCCATCAAAGGAGAGTGACGTTCTCGGCTTTCGATTTACCGGTCTTGCGGTCTTGTCCCAACTCGTAGCTCACCTTCTGACCATCCTGAAGAGAGCCGCCGAAACCGACTGCCGAGATGTGAACGAATACGTCAGGACCGCCATTGTCAGGGGTAATGAAGCCAAAGCCCTTGTCCTGAGCGAAGAATTTTACAGTGCCAGTTGCCATCTTGTCCTCGTTGATTGCTGAGTGCACCTCAACGCAATACCGATCATTGATCGGTACGGCAAGGATTTCGGTGACAAGCAAATCCATCGGTTCGGATGAATTCTATCTAACTATATGTTTTGCAATAATTTTTAATGATAAAGATCCTTCATATTCTCGGCCGCGTCACGTGGCAAACCAGCTCATTCGCCACGTTCCACCTCGTTATTTCTCACTTAGCGTGGCCGGCGAGCAGCCGATCTGTGCCGTAACTGATGGAACAGCAGCCCGCCGCGAGGGATGTTCTGCCTCGATATCCAGCACCATAGGAATAGAACGTTGTCTCACTCATGTCGGCTCCGCGTTCTCAAAAATAGGAGCCGCAAACCAGCCATTTCGATTACAGGAAAGTGGTGATCCAGCACGGGCGATGACGGGTGCCGCACCTGTGCCTGTTCCGCCCCCCATGCCCGCCGTCACGAAACACATATGCATTCCGTCGAGGTGGTCCATGATCTCGTCAATCGATTCGTCGGCTGCCGCCTGTCCAATATCAGCCAATGATCCGGCACCAAGCCCCTCCGTGACCGTCGGGCCAAGCTGGACAAGCCGTGGCACTTTCGAGATCGACAATGCCTGGGCATCGGTATTCGCAACGATAAACTCCGCGCCCTCAAGACATGATCATATTGTTGACCGCATCGCCGCCACCACCGCCGACGCCGATGACGGCAATTCTGGACTTGAGGAGCGTTATGCTGGGCGTCGTTGTGACCATTGCTGGTTTCATGGAAGCCGATCTCTTGGCAAAGGCATGATTTCATGCGGTTGTGAATGTGGTGACGAGCGTCAGCGCACGGAGGATATCCCGCTATTGCTTGCCTTTGGCCAGCGCCGGAAAAGAACGCTGGCATTGACGCCGCCAAAACCGAAGCCGTTGGATATGGCATATTCGGCATCCAGGGGTCGTGCCTGGTTTGCAACAAAATCGATCCCGTCCGATTCCGTATCCGGCGCGTTCAGGTTCAGTGTCGGAGGGGCGATCCGATTTTTGAGCGCTAGAATCGTGAAGATGGCTTCCAGCCCGCCGGCCGCGCCAAGCAGGTGCCCCGTCGCCGACTTGGTCCCACTGACAGCAACCGACTTTCGTTGCCCAAACACACTCTTGATGGCCCTGATTTCTCCGAGGTCCCCGACCGGCGTCGATGTCGCATGCGCGTTCAGATGACCAATCTCATGAGGGGCGATGCCCGCTTGCGCGATGGCGATCTCCATCGCCCTGCGCGCGCCGCTGCCGTCCTCAGGGCCTGAGGTGATATGGTGGGCGTCGGCTGTCGTGCCGTATCCAACGAGTTCGGCAATCGGGGTGGCGCCGCGGGCGAGAGCGTGGCTGAGTGCCTCGATGACGAGTACGCCCGCGCCTTCACCCATGACGAAGCCGTCACGCGCGGTATCGAAGGGACGCGACGCCTTGGTCGGCGTCTCGTTGAAACCGGTGGAAAGCGACCTTGCCGCCGCGAAGCCGCCGAGGCTGACGATGTTCATGCAAGCTTCCGTTCCACCGCAAACCGCAATGTCGGCTTCATTGGACCGAATAAGCCGTGCAGCGTCGCCGATCGCCTGAACGCCGGCAGCACACGCCGTTACGGGTGCTCCCAGCGGACCTTTGAAACCGTGGTGGATCGAGACTTGCCCGGCTGCGAGATTGACGAGGAACGACGGTATCGTGAAGGGAGAGAGGCGGCGTACACCGCGTTGATCAACGGTTCGCACGGCTTCTGTGATTGCAGGGAAACCGCCGATGCCGGATGCGATGATTGTCGCGGTTCTCAATCTGTCTTCACGATAAAATAGGCATACCTTCGGCGTCCCGACCGAGAACAAGGTCAGGATCATTTCTCCAGACATGCAGTTTAAGCAGAGCCTAGGACGCTCTCACCTCTCAGGGTGGTCGGACCGGGCCGTCGCCTTCAGTCATCACCATCACTGCGCGCTATACGCTTGACTTCGCCAGCGGCCGCATCGAGGACGCTTTCCGACAGGCGTTCGTCTTCGATGATGCGGGAGAGCGTGACAGCCCCCACCATCATCGACAGGATCGCCATTGCCTTTTCGCTGGGGTCGGAGCTGTCGGCGTGACCCACGAGTTCATCCAGCACCTCAAAATGGTCACGGATACCGTCCTCGAACGGACGTCGGACTTCCGCGCTCTGCCGAGTGGCATCCGACCCCAAAGCGACAAGAGGGCAACCTTCGGCTTTCTCTCCTCTGTGATCCTTGGAAAGATAGAACGCCATAATTGCTTCCAGCGGATCTGAGGTGTCTGCGGCCGCGTCTGACCATCTTCTTGTGGCGCTTTCGAGCGCGCGCCGGGATGCAAGGGCGGCAAGGTCGTCCTTCGAGGCGAATTGTTTGTAGAACCCTCCCTGCGTAAGGCCAGCGCCCTTCATTAGATCCTTCAGCCCTATCCCGTCGAACCCATGCTCTCGAAACAGTCGGCTTGCAACGGTGATGACCCTCTCTCGATTTTCCTCGGCCTGTGCGCGGCTCACTCTCATGTGGACCTCCAATTAGATTTCACTTGACATCTATATATGCTTTAGATTTAGGATGCAATCTAAGAATTACGCTATCGCTGTCGAGAAGGCCAGTCCCATGAAACGAAAAATCCTCCTGTCAACTGTGGCTGTGGCTGCTCTCTTCGGGGTAGGGGCTGCTATTTTCCTACTCCCGTCGACAAGCAAGGATGCGGAGGCCGCGGATCCCCGCAGCCTCGCTCCGCTCGTCAGCGTAACCAAGGTCAAGACCCCGGACACGGCAAGCCGAAGCTTCACCGGCACGGTGGCCGCCCGGGTCCAAAGCGATCTCGGCTTTCGGGTTCCCGGAAAGATTGTCGAACGGTTGGTCGGCCTTGGTGAGGAAGTAAAGGCCGGGCAGCCCTTAATGCGGATCGACGAGACAGATCTTCGACTTGCCCTGACGGCCAAACGGAATGCCGTGGTAGCGGCGCAGGCAACCTTTGTCCAAGCGCAAGCAGACGAGAAGCGCTTTGCGGTCCTCGTCAAATCCAACGCCGCGTCCACCCAGCAGTATGAAAGGTCAAAGGCCACACTGGATACGGCGACAGCGCAACTCGCCGCAGCCAGGGCTGATGCGACAGTGGCTGAAAACGAGGCGGCCTATGCTCTGCTTGTCGCAGATGCGGATGGCAAGATCGTCGAAACACTCGCCGAACCGGGCCAGGTGGTCTCAGCGGGGCAGCCGGTCATCCGGCTGGCGAAGGCAGGACCGCGCGAAGCACTGGTCTGGCTGCCGGAAAATCTGCGGCCCGAGATTGGCGCTGTGGCGCAGGCCGCCGTCTACGGTCGTAACAGGCAAGAAAAAGCGGTGCTCCGCCAGATATCCGATGCTGCGGATCCGCAGACACGGACCTATGAAACGCGGTGGGTGTTGCAGGGCGCTGCCGCGACCGCGCCATTGGGGGCGACGGTTACGATCAGCGTCGAAAACAAGGACGCGCTGAGCCACGCCGAGGTCCCCGTTGGCGCCCTTCTGGATAACGGCGATCGCACGGGCGTGTGGGTCGTCGACGAGCAATCCTCAAGCGTTCATTTCCAGGCGGTGAAAGTAGAGCGGATTGGCGAGGATAAGGCCATTGTTTCGAACCTGAGGGCAGGGGAGACAGTCGTCGCGCTCGGAGCGCATCTGCTTCAGGATGGTGCGAGTGTTCGCATCGGCGTGGAAAAAGCAGAGGCGGCGAACTGATGAGCTTCAACCTATCCGCGCTCGCCGTTCGTGAGCGGGCAGTCACCCTGTTCTTCATCGTCCTGCTGGCCGCCGCCGGCGCCTATGCATTCATCAAACTTGGCCGAGCCGAAGATCCGTCATTTACCATCAAGACACTGACCGTTACATCCGTCTGGCCCGGCGCGACCGCGCGTGAGATGCAGGACCTTGTCGCGGAACCGCTCGAAAAGCGCATTCAGGAACTGACCTGGTACGATCGCGTCGAGACGACCACGCGACCCGGTTACGCTTTCCTGACCGTGACGCTCCGGGATGATACGCCGGCATCGGCCGTTGAAGGGGAATTTTACCAGGCGCGTAAGAAACTTGGCGACGAAGCCCGCAATCTTCCTCCGGGGGTGATCGGTCCCTTTGTCAACGATGAATATTCCGACGTCAGTTTCGCCCTTTATGCCCTGAAAGCCAAAGGCATGGCGATGCGTGACCTCGTGCGTCAGGCCGAGACGATCCGCCAGGACATGCTTCACGTTCCCGGCGTGAAGAAGATCAACATTCTCGGCGAGCAGCCGGAACAGATTTTCGTGGAATTCTCCTATTCCAAGCTGGCGACCCTGGGGATCTCGGCGCAGGACATTGCTTCCGCCCTGCAACGGCGCAATACAGTTACCCCGGCGGGTTCGATCGATACGCAGGGGCCGCAAGTCTTCATTCGGTTCGATGGCGCCTATGACAGCGTCGAATCGATTGCCGATACGCCGATCGTCGCGGCCGGACGCGTCCTCAAGCTTTCGGATTTTGCCGAGGTACGCCGCGGATATCAGGACCCCGCTACCTATCTCATCCGCCATGACGGCGAGCCAGCCATCATGCTCGGCGTGGTGATGCAGCAGGGCTGGAACGGCCTGGAACTGGGCAAGGCGCTGGAAGAACGGTCTTCGACAATCGCGCAAACCCTGCCGCTCGGCGTGACACTCGCTAAAGTCAGCGATCAGGCGGTTAACATCGACGAGGCCGTCGGCGAGTTCATGCTGAAGTTCGCCATGGCCCTCGGTGTCGTGTTGTTCGTGAGCCTGATTGCACTGGGCTGGCGCGTCGGCATCGTTGTTGCGCTTGCCGTGCCGCTGACGCTGGCCGTCGTCTTCCTCATCATGCTGGAGACTGGCCGGTTCTTCGATCGCATCACGCTCGGTGCGCTCATCCTTGCGCTCGGCCTTTTGGTTGACGACGCCATCATTGCCATCGAAGTCATGGTCGTGAAGATGGAAGAGGGGATGGATCGGATTAAGGCGGCGGCCTATGCCTGGAGCCACACGGCGGCGCCTATGCTGTCAGGGACACTCGTCACTATCATTGGACTAATGCCTGTGGGCTTCGCCAAGTCGAGCGCTGGCGAATATGCCGGCAACATCTTCTGGGTCGTGGGCTTCGCCCTGATCGTTTCCTGGATCGTCGCGGTGACATTCACACCCTATCTCGGCGTGAAGATGCTGCCTGAGATAAAGCCGGTGGAGGGTGGGCATCACGCGATCTACAATACGCCGAATTACCGGCGGCTTCGCAGCCTCATCGAGTTCGCAGTCCGTCACAAGTTCCTAACCTGCGGTCTCGTCGGCGTTATCATGGCCGTCTCCGTCGTCGGTATGGGTTCCGTCAAGCAGCAGTTCTTCCCAACGTCGGATCGTCCCGAAGTGCTGGTGGAAGTGCGCATGCCCGAGGGCGCCAGCATCGAGACCACGACGGCAACCGTCAAAAAACTCGAAGGCTGGCTGAAGGAACAGCCCGAAACGAAGATCGCCACCAGCTACATCGGCCAGGGCGCGCCACGCTTCTTCTTCGCCATGGCACCTGAACTGCCGAACCCGGCTTTCGCCAAGATCGTCGCACTGACGCCCGACGCCCACGCGCGTGAGGAACTCAAACATCGACTTCGGGAAGCGATTGCAAGCGGCCTTGCTCCGGAAGCCAACGTGCGCGTTACGCAGCTCGTCTTCGGTCCCTATACGCCGTTCCCGGTGGAGTTCCGTATCACGGGTCCCGATCCGGACCAGTTGTACAAGATTTCCGATGAGGCCCTTGCGATCATGCGGAGTGTGCCGGATGTGCGCCAGCCCAACCGCGACTGGGGCAACCGCACGCCAGTCCTGCGCTTTATCCCCGATCAGGATCGTCTCAACCTTATCGGCCTCTCGCCTGCCGAGGCTGCGCAGCAGATGCAATTGCTGCTGAGCGGCGTGCCGATCACACAGATCCGGGAAAACATCCGCAACGTTCCGGTGGTTGCGCGTAGCGCCGGCGAAAACCGGCTCGATCCTTCACGGCTTTCGGATTTTTCTCTGATGAGCAGGAGCGGCCGCCCGGTTCCGCTCGATCAGATCGGCCACTCCGAGATCCGTTTCGAGGAGCCAATCATGAAGCGCCGTGACCGCACGCCGGTCATCACGATCCGTTCTGACATAAACGAGGCAACCCAGCCGCCGGAAGTGTCGCAGCAGGTATTCAAGGCTCTCCAGCCGTTGATCGCCTCGCTTCCCGCCGGCTACCGCATCGAAATGGGCGGTAATATCGAGGAATCTCTCAAGGCGAATACAGCGCTTGTGAAGATTTTCCCGCTCATGGTTGCCGCCATGCTTATCGTCATCGTCCTTCAAGTCCGCAGCCTGTCGACGATGACCATGGTGATGCTGACGGGCCCGCTCGGGCTCGCCGGCGCGGTTCCGATGTTGCTCATCTTCAATCAACCCTTCGGTTTCAACGCCATTCTCGGGCTTATCGGCCTGGCGGGTATTCTCATGCGCAACACCTTGATCCTGACGGAGCAGATCAAGGAAAATCAGGCGGCCGGTCTGGATGACTATCATGCCGTCATCGAAGCCACCGTGCAGAGAACAAGGCCGGTTATCCTGACCGCGCTCGCCGCCGTCCTCGCCTTCATCCCGCTGACGCATTCTGTCTTCTGGGGATCAATGGCCTATACGCTGATCGGCGGCACGGCCGTCGGGACCGTCATGATCCTGCTGTTTCTTCCCGCACTTTATGCGGCCTGGTTCCGCATCAAGCCGCCCCGTAGCGAGGCACCGTCAGTGGCAGCGACAGTCGAAGAATATCAGCATTCGCTAGCTGCCGAGTAGCGCGCAAATCGACCGGTCACGCACCACCTATGCTTTTGCGTGAGCCTGACCCAATGAATGTGAAGGAAAAACAGATGCAGCATACAGATGATACGAGAGACATCGCCGGTGTACAAAAGCCGGAGGCTCCATCGGGAAGACGAGCCCTCATCACGGGCGCATCGAGTGGCCTTGGGATCGAATTTGCCGAGCTGCTGGCAGCGCAGAAGATCAACCTCGTGCTCGCAGCCCGTCGAAAGGAGCCGATGGAAAAACTTGCCGAGGACCTTCGCCGAAGACATGGCGTCGACATTCTTGTTGAGCCTATCGACCTTGCCGCACCCGGAGCCGCCGCTCGCCTGAAAGATAGCCTGAACGAGAGGGCGATACAGATCGACATACTGGTGAACAATGCCGGATACGGGCTGCAGGGTGAGTTTCTGAAAACCCCGATCGAGCGCACCACCGACATGATTCAGCTCAACATCACGGCGCTGACTGAACTCAGCTATGTTTTCGGCCGGGACATGGCCGCCAGGGGATCGGGAGAGATTCTTCTGATAGCCAGTCTACTGGCTTTCCAACCTGTCCCTACCTATGCCGCATATGCGGCCACGAAATCTTACGTGCTGTCATTTGGTGAAGCTTTGTACGACGAACTTCGCACGCAAGGCGTGGTCGTCACCAGCCTTTGCCCGGGGCACACCGAAACAGGATTTGATGCCGCTGCCGGCGCTCAGGTCTCGCCGATGTTGCGCCTGCTCACCATGAAACCCCGTCCCGTTGCAGAAGCCGGACTTGAAGCTCTCGCCAAAGGCAAGGCGTCTGTTATTGCCGGTTTCATGAATAAGGTGGTTGCGTTTTCAACTCGTCTGACCCCGCGTTCCATGCAGCGGGCTTCCATGCGCAAAGTAATGGTGCCGTAGAACTGGAGAATGTGGTACGGGGTTTAATTGAACTCCAGGCTCATGCGAACGAGATCGTCCCACAGGCTCTCCGCGAAACCGCGCAGTACGATAATTTCAAAAGCGGAAATATCGATACGGGTGATATGGGCGGCGATATGGCCGATCAGCGTCGCGGCGGAGCGTCCGACCGGAAAAATGGCGAGCGAAAGATCCACCGCTGTTCCTTTTGCCAGCACCCGTTCGGCCATCTTGCCTTCAATGCGGATGCGCACGCGCCCCTGGCTCTGGTCCACACCCGCTGCCTGCGGCTCGAGCGCGGCAAGAAGCGTCTTCATATCCACGCCAGACAGCGGCTGTTCACCGACGATGAACCATTGACCGGGAGAGACGACGCGCACATCGCCTTTGTCCAGGCCGCGCAGGCGGGCCTCTATATCCGATGCGTCAGGTGAGGCCAGCACATGGACGATCATACCTTCCGGCAGCGGCGAGAGCTTGATGGCGGCGGAGGCAATCGCTGCCTTCGCGCCAAGCACCGGGCGGAGGGCCGGCCGGAAACCGGATTTGAAATCGGATTTGTAGTCGGTCTTGGGATCAGACATGGAGCTTCTCATTCTCAGGGTCGAAGAAAACCGGATTACAGAGGCGGGCGGTGGTGAACTCGTTGCGCAGACCGTTCCAGACCATGACCTCCTCGCCATGGCGGGCAGCACCGTTCTTTACGAGGGCGAGGCCGATGGTCGAGCCGAGATGCGGAGAAAAGGCGCTTGAGCTTACGTAACCCTGATCGTTTTCCAGCGTTGCCGCAGCATCCCTGGCGAGAATATGCGAGCCGCTGCGGAAGGAGTGGCCGGGATCAAGCGGCATGACGCCAACGAGACCTGGACGGTCCGCTGCCGAAAGGCCCTCGCGCTCCAGCATCCGCCGGCCGATGAAATCGGCCTTGGTGGTGGAAACCATTTTACCGAAGCCGAGATCGGTGGGCACCACTGTGCCATTGATCTCATTATGGGTGACATGGCCCTTTTCGATCCGCAGCACGCCGAGCGCCTCGACGCCATAGGGCATGATGCCTTCGGGCGCGCCTGCGCCCATCAGCGCATCGGCAACGCTTTCGCCGTAACCGGCCGGCACTGCAAGCTCGTAGGCCAGCTCGCCGGAGAAGGAAATCCGGAACAGGCGCCCATGCAACTGCCCGCCAAACAGAGAGACTTCTTTGGCGGCGAGGAATGGGAAGGCCTCATCCGAAATGTCGTCATCGACGATCCTTTGAAGAATGTCCCGTGCCTTTGGCCCGGCAATCGCCATTTGCGCCCATTGGTCGGTGACGGAGGCGAGCCGCACGTCGAGATCCGGCCAGAGCGCCTGGGCGCAGAATTCCAGATGGTTCATCACACCAGCGGCATAGGCCGTGGTGGTCGTCATGAAGAAGCGGTTTTCCTCCAGCCGGCTGGTGGTCCCGTCGTCATAAATCATGCCGTCTTCGCGCAGCATCAGGCCATAACGCGCCTTGCCGACCGGGAGCTTGAGAAAGGTGTTGCAATAAACCCGGTTGAGAAATTCGGCGGCGTCATTTCCGCAAATCTCGATCTTGCCGAGCATCGATACATCACAGAGCCCGGCATTTTTGCGGACGTTCAATACCTCCCGGTCGACGCTTTCCCGCCAGCCGCTTTCGCCTTTGCGGGGAAACCAGGAGGAACGATACCAGAGACCGGTTTCAACGAAGACCGCGCCGTTTTTCTCGGCCCAGCCATGCAGCGGCGATTTGCGCGCCGGCTGGAAATGATGGCCGTGATAGGCTCCTGTCAGGGCGCCGAAGGAGACGGGCGTATAAAAGGGCCGGAAGGTGGTCGTGCCGACCTCCGCCGGGGAAACCCCACGCGCTTCGGCCAGCAGCCCGATGGCGTTGACATTGGAAAGCTTGCCCTGATCGGTCGCCATGCCGTTCGTCGTATAACGCTTGGCCAGCTCGACATGGCCATAACCTTCACGGATGGCGAGGTCCAGATCCTTGCGATGAACATCGTTCTGGTAATCGATAAAGGCTTTCGCCTTGATGCCGGGGATGGACCAGAGCGCCTTTGCGGGAGGAGCTACGATATCGTTTTCCACCGTGCCGAATGCGGGTGCCGTTGCTGCAAAACCGAGGTCTTGCGCCAGTGCTGCGCCTTTTCGCGCGCCATCCTCAAGGCCGGCAGCGATACCGTTTGTTACGGAAACCGCGCCGACGAGGTCCAAACCTTTGAGGTTGCCGGGTGCCAGGAAAGCGGCATGGTTTTCCGACCAGACCGGCTTGCCGCCGCGATGGCAGGCGAGATGGATGATGGGGCTGAAACCGCCCGACATCGCCAGCGCATCGACATCAAGGCTTTCCGTGCGGCCATTCGCATAAATCTCGATGGCGGAAAGCGCCTTGCCACCCTTCGCATTCGAGACAACGCCACCCTTGATGACACGCGCCTTGCCGTCATAGCCCGGATAACCCTGCTCGCGGCTATCGATGATGGCGGCAAGAGGAATGCCCTGTGCCTCCAGATCGTGGGCGAGCGCGTAACCGCTGTCATTGGTGGTGAAAATCGCCGTCGTTTTGCCGGGGCTGACGGCATAGCGGTTGAGATAGCTGCGCATCGCGCCGGCCATCATCACGCCGGGAATATCGTTGCCGCCGAACACCAGCGGCCGCTCTTCCGTGCCGGTGGCGAGCAGCGCGCGCTTGGCCACAATGCGCCACAGGCGCTCGACTGGCACATGCGCTTTCGGGTTTGCCAGATGTTTCTGCACCCGCTCCACCGCGCCGAAGACATTGCCGTCATACCAGCCGAAGGCTGTCGTTCGCGTCAGCACTGTGACATTCGGCAGGGCTTCGAGTTCGGCGACGCAGCTTGCGGCGAAATTCGCAGCGCTCCTACCGCCGACGGTCGCGGTTTCGGAAAGAAGCCCGCCACCTGCCACGGAATGTTCATCGACGATGATAACGCGCGCGCCGGCGCGGCCGGCGGCAAGGGCTGCCGCAAGTCCCGTTGCGCCGGAGCCGATCACCAGCAGATCGCAATGCGCCCAGCATTTGTCATAGGCATCCGGGTCCGCCTCGTAGCTCGCCTTGCCGAGGCCGGCCGCCTTGCGGATGAAGGGCTCGTAGATTTTTTCCCAGAAGGCGGCGGGCCACATGAAGGTCTTGTAGTAAAACCCTGCGCCGAGAAAGGGCGAAAGCAGGCCGGTCAATGCGCCTATATCGAAATCGAGGGAGGGCCAGCGGTTCTGGCTTTTCGCTTCCAGCCCGGCATAAAGCTCCTGCATGGTGGCGCGTGTATTCGGCTCGGTGCGGCCACCGCTGCCAATGGTCATCAGCGCATTCGGCTCGGCGGCGCCAGCCGTCAATATGCCGCGCGGGCGGTGATATTTGAAACTGCGGCCGACGAGTTGCTGACCATTGGCGAGCAGGGCGGAGGCAAGGGTGTCACCCGCAAAGCCTGACATCGTCTTGCCGTCGAAGGTGAAGGAAAGCGGTTTGGAGCGGTCGATCTGACCGCCGGTCTTCAGGCGGTGGGAACTCATGCGCTTGTCACTTTCGTCTTTTCGGCAGCGTCGCGGCAGGCGGATATTTCGTGGGTGACGGTATCGCGGGCCACGACCAGCCAGCGGCGGCAGCCGGAGGTGTGGTGCCAATATTCCTCATAGGAGCCGCGCGGATTGTCGCGCAGATAGACATAGTCGAACCATTCCTCGCTGCCGGCATCTGCCGCGGGCCGGGCAAGGGCAGCACCCTTGATGGTGAATTCTTCCTTGGGTCTTGGCCCGCAATGCGGGCAGGGTACGAGACTTGCCATATCGAACGTCCTTGATCCGCTGGATTAATGAAGGTTGGGCTGTGCGCCCTGGCCTTTTTCATCGATGAGATAACCGCGCCGGAAACGATCCAGCCGGAAGGCCGTTGCCGTTTCCTGCGGTGTGCCGCGTGAGAGAAGATGGGCGAAGCAGAAACCGGAAGCGGGTGTCGCCTTGAAGCCGCCGTAACACCAGCCGGCATTGAGATAGAGATTGTCGATCGGGGTTTGGTCGATGATCGGCGAGCCGTCCATCGACATATCCATGATGCCGCCCCAGGAACGTAGCACCCGGACGCGGGAAAGCGCCGGTATCATCGCCTTGCCGGCTTCCGCCACATGTTCGACCGTCGCCAGATTGCCGCGCTGGGCGTAGGAATTGTAGCCGTCGATATCGCCGCCAAAGACGAGGCCGCCCTTGTCGGATTGCGAGACGTAAAAATGCCCCGCCCCGAAAGTGACGACGCCATCGATGAAGGGTTTCAGCCCTTCCGACACAAAAGCCTGCAGCACATGGCTTTCGATCGGCAGTTTCAGCCCGGCCATGGCGGCGACCTGTGAAGAATTGCCCGCCGCTGCCAAAGCCAGCTTGCCGCAGCCGATGAAGCCGCGGCTCGTCTCGACGCCCACGACCGCGCCGTTTTCGCGGCGGATGCCTGTTACCTCGCACCCCTGGATGATATCGACGCCCCGGCTGTCTGCACCGCGCGCATAACCCCAGGCGACGGCATCGTGGCGAACGGTGCCGCCGCGCTTTTGCAGCAATCCACCCTGAATGGGGAAGCGGGCATTGTCGAAATCGAGAAATGGCAACATCGCCTTCACCGAGGCGCGATCCAGCAAGTCGGCATCGACGCCGTGCAGCCGCATGGCATTGCCGCGCCTTGTATAGGCATCGCGCTGCGCATCCGAGTGGAAGAGATTGAGCACGCCACGTTGGGAAACCATGGCGTTGAAATTGAAATCCTGCTCCAGCCCCTCCCACAACTTCATCGAAAGCTCGTAGAACGGGTTATTGCCCGGCAGCAGGTAATTGGAGCGGATGATCGTGGTATTGCGGCCGACATTGCCGGAGCCGATGTAGTTTTTCTCCAGCACGGCGACATTGGTGATGCCGAATTCCTTGGCGAGATAATAGGCCGTCGCCAGCCCGTGCCCGCCGCCGCCAACGATGATGACGTCATAATGTGGTTTCGGCGATACATCCCGCCATGCGGGTTTCCACGCCTTGTTGCCGAAAAGGCCGTTCTTGAAAATCGAAAAAGCAGAATAGCGCATCTGGCGTACCTCGAACGATATCGAGCAAGCTTAGCGATGCAGTGCGGATGTGGATTGCAGATAAGGGACATTATGATTTAAAAAAGAGACATGACGATCATCGAGCCGAAGAATATCCAGCGCATTGGTTTTATCCTCGTTCCGAATTTTGCGCTGATGTCCTATGCTTCGGCGGCGGAGCCGTTGCGCGCCGCCAATCTTATCGCTGGAACCGATCTTTACGATGTGGTTCCCCTGTCTTTTGATGGCGATGCCGTCAGAAGTTCGTCCGGCATCATTGTCGGCTGTGAGGCGCTCGCCGCTGCCGGCGAGAAATGCCACACGATTTTCGTCTGTGCGGGCGGCGGGCCGCAGGACTGGACCGTTGCGGAAAATTCTTACGGGACGTTACGGCGGCTGGCGCGGCAGGGTGTCAGGATCGGGGGCATTTCCAGCGGCGCTTATGTGCTGGCAGCGGCGGGATTGCTGGAAAACCGCGATTTCACCATCCATTGGGAACATGCGCCGGTGCTGAAAGAGGCCTTTGGCCATCTCACGCCCCGGCAGGCGCGGTTTGTTTTCGATGGAGACCGCATCACCTGCGCCGGCGGCGTTGCCCCCCTCGACATGATGCATGCGATGATTTCGCAGAGAATGGGTGCGCATTTCGCAAGGCGTGTCAGCGACTGGTACCTGCACACGGCCGTCGCCGAACCCGGCGCACCGCAGCGCGGTTCCTCTGCGGAACGTCATGGCACCAACCATCCGGCCTTGTTGACCGTGCTGGAAAAAATGGAAACGACAATTGAAAGCCCGCTCGACCGACAGACGATGGCAAAACTGGCGGGCACAAGCGCGCGCCACCTCGACCGGCTTTTCGCGACCCATCTGAAGTCGAGTTTTCTGGAGACATACCGCGCGATCCGTCTCGACCACGCCCGGCGATTGCTGGAGCAAAGCCCGCTCTCCATCGCGGAAGTGGCCTTTGCCACCGGTTTTTCCAGTGCAGGTCATTTTTCAGAGAGCTTCAAGACCCGCTTCGGCCAGACGCCGAATGCCATGCGGCAAAGATTTCCTCTGAATTAAAATAGTTTTCCTGTAAGGAAGGGAAACACGATAATGCCGGAGGACACCATGGCCAAGAATGCCAACCAGAGCGACGCTGCGCAGTTCCTGTCGCAGGATCCGCATGCCGTTCGCGAGCCGAGGGTCAACAATCTGGAAATGGCGATCGGCCACGAGGTCCGCGCCTATCGCAAGAAGCTCGGCATCACCGTCACCGATCTCGCATCGGCGACCGGCGTTTCCGTGGGCATGCTCTCGAAGATCGAGAACGGCAATATCTCGCCGTCGCTTACCACGCTGCAAACGCTCTCCAAGGCGCTGGGCGTGCCGATCACGGCCTTCTTCCGTGGTTTCGAGGAACCGCGCAGCGCCACTTTCGTCAAGGCGGGGCAGGGGGTGAATATCGAGCGCAGGGGCACCCGCGCCGGCCATCAATACAGCCTGCTTGGCCATATCGACAACAATACCAGCGGCGTCACCGTCGAGCCCTATCTCATCACGCTCACCACGGATTCGGATGTGTTCCCGACCTTCCAGCATGAAGGCATGGAGTTTCTCTACATGCTGGAAGGCGAGGTGGTCTATCGCCATGGCGAACAGCTTTTCACCATGCAGGCCGGCGACAGCCTGTTTTTCGACGCCGATGCGCCGCATGGGCCGGAAGAGCTGGTAAAACTTCCCGCGCGTTATCTATCGATCATTTCCTATCCGCAACGGCGGGTGAACAATGACTGAGATTTTGCCTTAGAAGAAAAAAATATTCCTGATAGTTGACGGAATGGAATTCCATATGTTAGCCCTTCACTCAGAAACGAATGGAGGTGCCTGTCGATGTGCGGCATTGTTGGACTATTCCTGAAAGACAAAAGCCTTGAACCGCAGCTGGGTCAGCTGCTTTCGGACATGCTCGTCACCATGACCGATCGCGGGCCGGATTCAGCCGGCATCGCGATCTATGGAAGTGCGGCCGATGGCCGTGCGAAAGTGACGATCCAGTCGGCCGATCCCGCCGCTGATTTTTCCGGCCTTGCCGAAGCGCTGAAAGAAAACGGCGTTGAAGCCTCGGTCATGGTGAAAAGCACCCATGCGGTGCTGGATATTCCATCGCAGAAGCTTGACGGAATTCGTGCGGTCCTCGCCGCCATCCGGCCGAATGTGCGGGTGATGGGCTCTGGCGACAGTGTGGAAATCTACAAGGAAACCGGCCTGCCGAAGGATGTCGTCACCCGTTTCGACGTCCGTTCCATGGCCGGCAGCCATGGCATCGGCCACACCCGCATGGCGACGGAATCGGCGGTGACGACGCTTGGCGCGCATCCCTTCTCCACCGGTGCCGACCAGTGCCTGGTGCATAATGGTTCGCTCTCCAACCACAACAATCTGCGCCGCGAACTGGTGCGCGAAGGCATGACGTTCGAAACCCAGAACGACTCGGAAGTCGCCGCCGCCTATCTCACGGCGGAAATGGCCAAGGGCAAGGATCTGGGCGAAGCACTGACAAGCGCGCTCGACGATCTCGACGGTTTCTTCACCTTCGTCGTTGGCACCAAATCCGGTTTCGGCGTGGTGCGCGACCCCATCGCCTGTAAGCCGGCAGTGATGGCCGAGACCGACCAGTATGTCGCTTTCGGTTCAGAATATCGCGCTCTGGTCAACCTGCCCGGCATTGAAAGTGCCCGGGTGTGGGAGCCGGAACCGGCGACCGTCTATTTCTGGGACCATGAAAAGGCTGCCTGAGACCCGTCATCGGCGCCTGTTTTGAAAGTCATAATCCATGCCAGTTTTCGATCTCTCCCACACGCCATTGCGTGAATTGAATACCGCACTCCATGGCCTCTCCTCCGGTGTCAACGATACCGAATTCGAAGTCGTCAATCCGCGCGGCCACCATGCCGTCGCTGTCGGCATCGACAGCCCCGTCACCGTCGATGTGCGTGGTTCGGTCGGTTATTATTGTGCCGGCATGAATGATGGCGGCACTGTTACCGTTCATGGTTCGGCGGGGCCGGGTGTCGCTGAGAACATGATGTCGGGCACCGTCGTCATCGAAGGTGATGCCTCGCAATATGCCGGTGCCACCGGCCGCGGCGGGCTGCTCGTCATCAAGGGTAATGCCGCCTCGCGCTGCGGCATTTCCATGAAGGGCATCGATATCGTCGTGAAGGGCAATATCGGCCATATGTCTGCCTTCATGGGCCAGTCCGGCCATCTCGTCGTTTGTGGCGATGCTGGCGATGCGCTCGGCGATTCCCTTTATGAGGCGAAGCTTTTCGTGCGCGGCTCGGTCAAAAGCCTGGGTGCCGACTGCATCGAAAAAGAGATGCGGCCCGAACATCTCGAAAAGCTCGCAGAACTCCTCGAAAAGGCCGGTGTCTCGGATGTTCGGCCGGAAGATTTCAAACGCTACGGCTCTGCCCGCACGCTCTATAATTTCAACATCGACAACGCCGACGCGTATTGAGGCGAGGGATATTCAGATGAGCTATCACAACCCCTTCACCCCGCCGCGTAAATCCGCGACCTTCGACGACCACACGCTGGCGGAAATCCGCCGGGCGGCGGCGACCGGCATCTATGACATTCGCGGCGCAGGCACCAAGCGCAAGGTGCCGCATTTCGACGACCTGCTGTTTCTCGGCGCCTCCATCTCGCGTTATCCGCTCGAAGGTTATCGTGAAAAATGCGATACGACCGTGACGCTCGGTACGCGCTTCGCCAAGAAGCCAATCACGCTGAAAACGCCGATCACCATTGCCGGCATGAGTTTTGGCGCGCTTTCGGGCAACGCCAAGGAAGCGCTCGGCCGTGGTGCGACCATTGCCGGCACCTCCACGACGACGGGCGACGGCGGCATGACGGATGAGGAGCGCGGCCACAGCCAGACGTTGGTTTACCAGTATCTGCCCTCGCGTTACGGCATGAACCCGAAGGATCTGCGCCGTGCCGACGCCATTGAGGTCGTGGTCGGCCAGGGCGCGAAGCCGGGCGGCGGCGGCATGCTGCTCGGCCAGAAGATTTCCGATCGCGTCGCCAATATGCGCAACCTGCCAAAGGGCATCGATCAGCGTTCCGCCTGCCGTCACCCTGATTGGACTGGTCCTGATGATCTGGAAATCAAGATCCTTGAACTGCGCGAAATCACCGACTGGGAAAAGCCGATCTATATCAAGGTCGGCGGCGCACGGCCCTATTACGACACAGCCTTGGCGGTAAAGGCCGGTGCCGATGTGGTGGTGCTCGACGGCATGCAGGGCGGCACGGCGGCGACGCAGGATGTCTTCATCGAAAATGTCGGCATGCCCACACTCGCCTGCATTCGCCCCGCCGTTCAGGCGCTGCAAGATCTCGGCATGCACCGCAAGGTGCAACTGATTGTCTCCGGTGGCATCCGTTCGGGTGCGGATGTTGCCAAAGCGCTGGCGCTCGGTGCGGATGCTGTCGCCATCGGCACGGCGGCGCTGGTGGCGCTTGGCGATAACAATCCGCACTGGGAAGAGGAATATCAGAAACTCGGCACCACGGCCGGCGCTTATGATGACTGGCACGAAGGCAAAGACCCCGCCGGCATCACCACGCAGGATCCCGAACTGGCCGCGCGTCTCGATCCCGTCGCCGCCGGTCGCCGCCTTGCCAACTACCTGAAGGTCATGACGCTCGAAGCGCAGACCATCGCGCGCGCTTGCGGCAAGAACCATCTCCATAATCTGGAGCCGGAAGATCTGGTGGCGCTGACCATGGAGGCGGCTGCCATGGCGCAGGTTCCGCTGGCGGGAACGAACTGGTTCCCGGGGAAAGGCAGTTTCTAAACACCATGACGGACGGACGCATTTGGGAGGATACGCCCGTCTTTTTCGATGAAGTGTCTGATACCAAAAAAAGGGGAATGACGTGACACTGGACCTCTCCACCTTTGCTGCCGAAAAGGGCATCAAATATTTCATGATCAGCTATACCGATCTCTTCGGCGGCCAGCGCGCCAAGCTGGTGCCAGCGGAAGCAATCGCCGATATGCAGAAGGGCGGCGCGGGTTTTGCAGGTTTTGCCACATGGTTTGATCTGACGCCTGCCCATCCCGATCTTTTCGCCGTGCCGGACGCCTCCTCGGTCATCCAGCTTCCGTGGAAAAAGGACGTCGCCTGGGTGGCAGCCGATTGCTTCATGGAAGACCAGCCGGTGGAGCAGGCACCGCGCGTGATGCTGAAAAAACTCATCGCGGAAGCGGCGGGCGAGGGGCTCAGGGTCAAGACAGGCGTCGAGCCGGAATTTTTCCTGATTTCGCCTGATGGTGCGAAAATCTCCGACGAATACGACACGGCGGAAAAGCCCTGCTACGACCAGCAGGCCGTCATGCGCCGTTATGACGTCATCGCCGAGATTTGCGACTACATGCTGGAGCTGGGCTGGAAGCCCTACCAGAACGACCATGAGGATGCGAATGGCCAGTTCGAGATGAACTGGGAATATGACGATGCGCTCCAGACTGCCGATAAACATTCCTTCTTCAAGTTCATGGTCAAATCCGTCGCCGAAAAGCACGGGCTGCGCGCCACCTTCATGCCGAAACCGTTCAAGGGGCTGACCGGCAACGGCTGCCATGCGCATATCTCGGTCTGGGACCTCGACGGCGAGGTCAACGCCTTCGCCGACAAGGAAATGCCCTTCGGCCTCTCCGCCAAGGGCAAGACCTTTCTCGGTGGCATCATGAAACACGCTTCAGCGCTCGCGGCGGTTACCAATCCGACGGTCAATTCCTACAAGCGCATCAACGCGCCGCGCACGATTTCGGGCGCCACCTGGGCGCCGAATACCGTGACATGGACCGGCAATAACCGCACCCACATGGTGCGCGTGCCGGGTCCGGGGCGTTTCGAACTGCGCCTGCCGGATGGTGCGGTGAACCCCTATCTGCTGCAGGCCATCATCATCGCCGCCGGTCTCTCCGGCGTTCGCTCCAAGGCCGATCCCGGCCCGCATTACGATATCGATATGTATCGTGAAGGCCATACCGTCACGGATGCACCGAAGCTGCCGCTCAATCTTCTCGATGCGCTGCGCGAATATGAAAAGGATGCGGAGTTGCAGCAGGCGCTCGGCATGGAATTCTCCAAGGCCTATCTCAAGCTCAAACAGGGGGAGTGGAACAGCTATTGCGCACAGTTCACCGCCTGGGAGCACCAGACCACGCTCGACGTCTGAGCCCGGTTTTCCCCGCCGCCCTTGCGGCTTTTCCCGCGCGCGTCAAACCGCGCGGGTTTTTCCCATATCGATGACAGAGAGGCGCCAGATGACGAATTTCGTCCTCACCGTAACATGCAAATCCACCCGTGGCATCGTCGCGGCCCTTTCAGGCCTTCTGGCGGAGAAGGGCTGTAACATCGTTGACAGTTCGCAGTTCGATGATCTCGGCACCGGTCGCTTTTTCATGCGGGTGGGTTTCATCTCCGAGGAAGGCGCGACGCGGGAGGCACTGATGGCGGGGCTCGAGCCGATTTCAAAGACATTCGGCATGGAGGTGGCGCTGCATGATCAGGCAGAGCGGATGAAGGTTCTGCTGATGGTCTCGCGTTTTGGCCATTGTCTCAATGACCTGCTTTACCGCTGGCGTATCGGAGCCTTGCCGATCGATATTGTCGGCGTCGTCTCCAACCATTTCGATTACCAGAAGGTCGTCGTCAATCACGATATCCCCTTTCACCACATTCCGGTGACGAAGGAGAACAAGCCGCAGGCCGAAGCCCGCATCATGGAGATCGCTGAAAGCACCGGCACGGAGCTTGTCGTTCTGGCGCGCTACATGCAGGTGCTTTCCGACAGGATGTGCGAGGCGATGTCTGGCAAGATCATCAATATCCACCACTCCTTCCTGCCGTCTTTCAAGGGCGCCAACCCCTACAAGCAGGCCTATCAACGCGGTGTGAAGCTGATCGGCGCGACGGCGCATTATGTCACGGCCGATCTGGATGAAGGGCCGATCATCGAGCAGGATATCGTTCGCATCACCCATGCCCAGTCGGCCGAGGATTATGTCTCGCTTGGCCGTGACGTGGAGGCGCAGGTGCTGGCGCGTGCCATCCACGCCCATATTCATCGGCGCGTCTTTTTGAACGGCAGCCGAACGGTGGTGTTTCCACCCAGTCCCGGTTCCTATGCATCGGAAAGGATGGGATGAGGTGTTTCGGTCTGGTCAGACAGCCCGCCGCGCCTTGGCTGTTGCCATGAAGATGATGCGCGGCTAAATAAGTTGGTACGCCATAATATAAAGAGCCAGAACCTGCTTCGGCGTGCGGCGAGCGCAGGCGGGATGTGCCAAACGAGGTGATACCATGACCGGTGCTTTGCAGGGAACTGCCATTCGCGTTGAGCGTCCGACGAAGACGCTGAGGGAACTCGCGCTCGACAAGGTGCGGGATGCGATCGTGAATGGTTATTTCCGCCCGGGAGACCGTCTGGTTGAGCGCGATCTTTGCGCCCAACTCGGTGTTTCCCGCACCATCGTGCGCGAAGTCCTGCGGCATCTGGAATCCGAAGGGCTGGTGGCGAACCTGCCGAATAAAGGCCCGATGGTTGCGCTGCTCGATCTCGACGAGGCCAAGCAGATTTACGAAATCCGCGGCGCGCTGGAAGGAATGGCGGCGCGTCTTTGTGCCGAACGCCGCGACCCCGCTATTGTCGAGGCCCTGGAGGTTTCGCTCAGGCACATCCGCGAAAGTTATGTTGCCAAGGATATGCCGGGCGTGCTCACGCATACCTCGTCCTTCTACCAGACGCTGTTCAGCAAGATCGACCGGCATGTCGCCTGGGGCGTCGTCAATTTGCTGACGGTGCGGATCAACCATCTGCGCTCCATGACGATCAAGACGAAAAGCCGCGATACCGACGGTCCGGCGCAGATGGAGAAGATCGTCGATGCCATCCGCAAGGGGGACGGTGACGCCGCCTACAAAGCCGCGCTCGATCATGTGACCAGCGCCTGTGCCATTGCCGAAGCAGTTCTGAAGGCGCAACAATCCGCCGACTGACGGATTTTCGGCTGAAATCGATCCATCCTTGTGGCTCCCCTGCCGGGAGCCGCATAGGTGCGGTTATTTTCTTTATCGTTGTTTTTCAATAATTTAGAAAAATAATTAGCCGCTTCTTGACAGGGTAAACCGTTTGGTGTGATGGTATGCCATAATCAATAATATAAAGAGCGGAGCTTAATATGAACTGGAATCCGATTTCCCGGAAATGCATAGCCGTGCGCGCCAAAACCCTCTTGGTCGGTGCCGCAGTCACTCTTTTCGCCGGTGCCGCCGTCGCGCAGGATTGCACGCCGAAAATATCCGACGACCATCTCATCAAGCCCGGTCATCTCGTCATGGCCACCAGCCCGACCCTGCCGCCTATGGCCTATGCCGATCAGCAGGGTGTCCTGAAGGGTCTTCGTATTGAACTCGGCTATGAGATTGCCAAACGTCTGTGCCTGAAACCCGAATATATCAGCACGGAATATGCGACGATGGTGCCCGGCCTGCAGGGCGGCCGCTGGGACATGATCAATGCCGGCCTGTTCGTGACGGCGGAGCGGCGCAAGATCCTGTTCATGATCCCCTATGAAAATCTCGCCATCAGCATTTCCACAGCCGTCGGGGCTTCCGATCCCATCACCAAAGTCGATGATCTCGCCGGCAAGGCTGTCAGCACCGACATCGGCGGTTACGCCGAGCGCAAGATCAAGGAACTGAACGAGGACTTCAAGAAGCGCGGTCTCGCGCCGATGACCATCAACCTGTTCGACAATTATGCAACCGTCTATCAGGCGCTGCGCGCCGGTCAGGTGCAGGCGGCCGTCTCCATCGATCCGGTCGCCAAGCAATATCAGGATCGCGGCGAATTCACCCATGCGCTTTCTGGCATGTATCCCACCCCCGGTTCGCTCTCCTTCGGCAGCAAGGACGTGGCCGATGCTGTCTCCGCCGCCCTGAAGGAGATGAGGGCCGATGGTTCGCTCGAAAAGCTGATGGGCGGCTACGGTGTCAGCATGGCGCCCGGCGACCTCGCCGTTCTCGGCCCGGAAGGCTGAATTCCTCCCATCTGAACTGTCATCGTGGCGGGAAAGCTCCCGCCGCGACCGTTCTCGCATGAATTGGAGAAAGACGTGAAGGGTTGGAACTGGGAAGGTTTCTTCGAATATCTGACGAATTATTATCTATTCGAGGGCGCGCTGGTGACGCTCGGCCTCACGGTCTTCGCCATGACGGCGGGTCTTGCGCTGGGCTTCGTCATCGCTGTCATGCGCATGTCGAAATACCGGTTCCTGTCCGGTCCTGCCTATTTCTACACCTGGATCTTTCGCGGCACGCCGCTTCTGGTGCAGCTCATCATCATCTATACCGGCCTGCCGCAAATGGGCATCAAGCTGACGGTGCTGCAATCCACCCTTATCGGCCTGTCGCTCTGCGAAGCGGCCTATCTTTCTGAAATCGTCCGGGCGGGCATCGCCGCCGTTCCGAAAGGCCAGATCAATGCGGCACGCGCCATCGGCATGACCGAGGCGCAGGTGATGCGCTACATCGTTGCACCGCAGGCCTTTCGTATCATCATCCCGCCGCTCGGCAATTCCGTTAACGGCGTGCTCAAGACGACCTCGATCGCCTCGATCATTTCCATGGAGGAGCTTCTGCGCCGCACGCAGGTGCTCATTCAGGAAAAGTTCCTCGTGCTGGAGCTGTTCACCGTCGCGGCGCTTTATTATCTCGCCATGACGACCGCCTGGGAACTCATTCAGCGCCGGATCGAGAAGCGCTTCGGCAAGGCCTATGGCCCCATGTCGACTGACATACACTAAGGAGCGGTCCGATGTCGCAAACAACCAGCATGATCGAACTGCAATCCGTCAATAAATGGTACGGGCCGCATTTTCAGGTTCTGACCAATTGCAGCCTGAATGTCGCCAAGGGTGAAGTTGTCGTGATCTGCGGGCCCTCCGGCTCGGGCAAGTCGACGCTGATCAAATGTGTGAATGCACTCGAGACGATCGGCAACGGCGTCATTACCGTCAATGGCGTGGAAGTGACCAACCCAAAGACCGATATGCCGAAACTGCGCTCCAGGGTGGGCATGGTATTTCAGCATTTCGAACTCTTCCCGCATATGACGATCCTCGAAAATCTCTGTATTGGGCAGGAGAAGGTTCTGGGCCGTACACCGGCGGAAGCGCTGACCAAGGCCAATGCGCTGCTGGAGAGGGTGGGACTGACGGCGCATGCCAGAAAATATCCCGGCCAATTGTCGGGTGGGCAGCAGCAGCGCGTCGCCATTGCCCGCGCACTGGCGATGGACCCGGTCGCCATGCTCTTCGACGAGCCGACATCGGCGCTCGATCCGGAAATGATCAACGAGGTCCTCGACGTCATGGTCTCGCTCGCCCAGGAGGGCATGACGATGATGGTGGTGACGCATGAGATGGGGTTTGCCCGCAAGGTGGCGGACCGCATCGTCTTCATGGATGGCGGCGAGATCGTGGAGATCGGTGAGGGCGACAGTTTCTTCACCGATCCGAAGACGGAAAGAGCCCGCTCGTTCCTGTCGAAAATTCTGGCCCACTAGGCCCATTCATGCCGGAGCAGGTTCATAAATCTGCTTCGGCCATTCCGAACAACGCAGAATGATAGTGGCGGAGAACCGCAATGATAAACCGTGTCCTGATGCCCCGCGAAATGTTGATCGGCGGCGGCAGCCGTTTTCGATTACCTGCCGTGGTAAAATCGCTCGGCGCCCATCGCCCCCTGCTGGTCTGCGATCCCGTGATGCAGAAGCTTGGCCATGCCGATGTGCTTTTGCAGGCGCTGGCTGAGGAAGGCATCGAGGCCGCCGTATTCTCGGACGTCGTGGAAGACCCGACGGATATATCCATCGCCACCTTGGTGAAACGTATTACCGATGGTGGCCATGACAGTCTCGTCGCACTCGGTGGCGGCAGCGCTATGGATACGGCCAAGGCGGGCGCCATCGTTGCAACGAGCGGGGAGGATTTGCGGGCCCTGAAAGTGCCGCGGATCGTGGATTTCGCCGTCATGCCGGTGATTGCCATTCCGACGACGGCCGGCACCGGTTCGGAAGTGACCCGCGCCGCCGTCGTCACCGACACGGCTGCCAGCGAAAAAATGCTGATCCTCGGCACTGCCGCTTTGCCGGTCGCGGCCATCATCGATTATGAACTGACGCTGACATGTCCTTACCGTGTTACGGTCGATACCGGCATCGATGCGCTGACCCATGCGCTGGAGGCGCTGGTCAACCGCAATGGTAACGCCCATTCCGAGGCGCTGGCGCTTTCCGCCCTGAAGCTGATCGGCGCCAATCTTGAAAAAGTGGCTGATAACCCTGATGACCGGGATGCGCGTGAAGCGATGATGCTGGGCGCGACCCATGCCGGGCTTGCCGTCTCCAATACATCGACCGCACTGATCCATGGCCTCAGCCGGCCGGTTGGCGCTTTTTTCCACGTGCCGCACGGCATGTCGAATGCGATGGTGCTGCCGCTCGTCACGCAGTTTTCGCTGAATTCCGCTCTTCCGCATTATGCTGCGGCCGCGCGGGCGCTCGGCTCCGCCACCGCGACAGATAGCGATCAGGTCTCCGGGGCGAAGCTGGTGGAGGCTTTCATCGGCCTGAACAGGCGGCTGAAGGTGCCGACCCCACAAGAGTTCGGTATCGAGAGGAGCCGCTATCTCGAACTTGTGCCGGAAATGGTGCGGCAGGGTCTTGCTTCCGGTACGCCGGCAAATAACCCCCGAGTGCCCACAGTTGCCGAAATGACGCGGCTATATGAACTCGCCTATGACGGAAGCATCGCGGAATTTTAAGCCATAAATATCTGTTAATGTTGAAGATTTTCGACTTTTTGACGAAAAATCATGCGGCACTTGACAGTCGTATATTATGGCATACCATAAGACATCATATTTACGGAGAGAACGCCCATGTCCATTCAGATCCGCAAGACCCTGCTGCAGGTCGAAACGACGTTGATTGAGGGAGGCAAGGCCGCCGCAACGCCTCTGAAGCTGTTCAGCGCGATTGCGGTCGTGAAAAATCCCTGGGCGGGAAAAGGCTTCGTGGAAAACCTGAAGCCGGAAATCCATGCCGGTGCGCCGGTGCTCGGGGAGCTGCTGACGAAGATGATCCTTGATGCCGTTGGCTCTGGCGAGGCCGTGGAGGCCTATGGCAAGGCGGCGGTTGTCGGGCTGGATGGCGAAATCGAACATGCCTCCGCGCTCATCCACACGCTGCGCTTCGGCAATCATTATCGTCAGGCTGTGGGTGCCAAGTCCTACCTCGCCTTCTGCAACACCCGCGGTCCGGGCAATGCGCCGATCATGATTCCGCTGATGGACAAGAACGATGAAGGCCGCCGCTCACATTATCTGACCATACAGACCGCCATTCCCGATGCCCCGGCTGCGGACGAGATCGTGGTCGCGCTCGGTGCTTCCGTCGGCGGCCGGCCCCATCACCGTATTGGCGACCGTTACCAGGATCTGCAGGATCTCGGTCAGGACGTCGCCAATCCGGCCGGCGTTTGAGGGTGACATCAATGCACGAGGCCGCCACTACGTCACGGGTCAATGTTGCAAAGGCAGGTGCTGCCGCGCTCCCTCGCAAGATGACCGAGGGTGGGGCGGCTTATTTCGAAGCCGGTGCCGGAGAAGAGCTGATCCTCATCCACGGCGTCGGCATGCGGCTTGAAGCCTGGGAGCCGCAGATCGACGTCTTTTCCCGCACGCACCGTGTCATCGCGGTCGACATGCCGGGCCATGGCAGCAGCGAACGGTTGCCTGCGGGCAGCACGCTTACGGATTTTGTCGGCTGGTTCGGCCGTTTTCTGGACGATATGCGGATCAGCCGCGCCAATGTCGCCGGCCATTCCATGGGGGCGCTGATTTCCGGCGGTGCCGCTGCGACCTTCAGCGATCGTATTGCGCGCGTCGGTTACCTGAACGGTGTCTATCGCCGTGATCCGGCGGCGAAGGCGGCGGTGCTTGCGCGGGCTGCGGCCATCCGTACCGAAGGCGTGGACAAGCAAGGACCGCTGCTGCGCTGGTTCGGCGATGACGCCAAGAGTCAGCATGCGCGGGAACTGACACGCGGCTGGCTGGAAACGGTCGATCCGGAAGGTTACTCGGTTGCCTACACCGCCTTTGCGGGCGGAGATGAGACTTATGCGGACCGTTGGCCGTCGGTCACCTGCCCGGCGCTGTTTCTGACCGGCTCTGACGATCCGAATTCGACGCCGCTGATGGCCGAGCAGATGGCGGCGATCACGCCGCGCGGTTACGCTCGTATCGTCGAGGCGCACCGGCATATGGTCAATCTGACCGCACCTGAAACTGTCAATGCATTGATGGCCGAATGGCTGGCTATTGAGGAGGAGCCGCAATGACTGTTGCAACGCTTGACCCGCGCGCCCTGCGCGACGCCTTCGGCGCTTTCGTAACGGGAGTAACGATCGTGACCACGCGGGATGATGCGGGAAAGCCCGTGGGCTTCACCGCAAATTCCTTCACTTCGGTATCGCTCGATCCGCCGCTGCTGTTGATCTGCCTCGCGCGTACCTCGCGCAATTTCGCGACAATGACCGGCGCGAAAAACTTCGCCGTCAACATTTTGTCGGAAAGCCAGAAAGACCTGTCCAATACCTTCGCGCGCCCGGCGGAGGATCGTTTTGCCGCCGCCGAATGGTCGGATGCGCCGCAGGGTTCGCCCGTCTTTGCTGAAGTCGCAGCCTGGTTCGAATGCACCATGCAGGAGGTTATCGAGGCGGGTGATCATGTCATCCTGCTCGGCCGTATCGGTGCTTTCGATAATAGTGGCCTGAACGGTCTCGGTTATGCGCGCGGCGGATATTTCACGCCGATGCTGGCCGCCAAGGCGGTGTCAGCAGCGGCCGAGGGTGAAATTGTCGTCGGCGCGGTGCTGGAACGCCGTGGCGAGATTTACCTTGTTGGAGATGATGTTCTGTCGCTGCCCGGCTGTGTCGTCGCAGGCGGCGATCCGGTTGCGGCGCTGACATCGCGCCTTCAGGACCTGACGGGCCTCTCCGTCAGGACAGGTTTTCTATACTCCGTTTACGAAAACAAGGCGGATGGCCGCCAGCATATCGTCTACCACGCACTTGCCGAGGGCGATGATGCACCGCGTCAGGGCCGCTTCCTGTCGCCCGGCGCGCTCGGCTCCGCAAAATTCGACTCCGGCGCAACGGCGGATATCGTCAATCGCTTCGCGCTGGAAAGCTCCATCGGCAATTTCGGCGTCTATGTCGGCAACGAGACCGCCGGCAAGGTTCATCCCATTTCCATGAAGGCGGTAAACCCATGAAATTTTCCCTCTTCGTCCACATGGAGCGGTTGGACGCCTCGCAGGATCACAAGACCCTCTACGAGGAATTCGTCACCCTTTGCGAAATCGCCGATCGCGGCGGCATGCATGCCATCTGGACCGGCGAACATCACGGCATGGATTTCACCATTGCGCCCAACCCCTTCGTGACGATCGCCGATCTGGCCCGCCGCACGAAAACGGCACGTCTCGGCACCGGCACTGTGATCGCGCCTTTCTGGCACCCGATCAAGCTTGCCGGCGAAGCGGCGATGACCGATCTCATCTGCGATGGCCGTCTCGATATCGGCATTGCTCGCGGCGCTTATTCCTTCGAGTACGAGCGGCTGCTTCCCGGCCTCGATGCCTGGGGTGCGGGCCAGCGGATGCGCGAATTGATCCCCGCCATCAAGGGCGTGTGGGCGGGCGATTATGCCCATGACGGCGAGTTCTTCAAATTTCCGGCCACGACTTCCGCCCCCAAGCCGCTGCAACAGCCTTTTCCGCCGATCTGGGTAGCGGCGCGCGATCCGAATTCTCACGAATTCGCCGTCGCCAATGATTGCAATGTGCAGGTGACGCCGCTGTGGCAGGGCGACGATGAGGTGGAAACCCTGATGGGCCGCTTCAACGATGCCTGCGCCAGGAACCCGGAAAAAAAGCGCCCGAAAATCATGCTGCTGCGCCATACCTATGTCGGTTCCGACGAAGCCGATATTGCGCAGGCCGCCCATGAGATGAGCGTTTATTACAATTACTTCTTCGCGTGGTTCAAGAACGAGAAGCCGGTCCATCAGGGTCTGATCGAGCGTATTGCGCCGGAGGACATCGCCGGAAACGCCATGCTCTCCGGCGATGTCATGCGCAAGAACAATGTCGTCGGCGATGCCGATGACGTCATTGCCCGCCTCAAGGCCTACGAGGCCATGGGTTATGACGAATATTCCTTCTGGATCGATACGGGCATGAGCTTCGAGCGCAAGAAAGCGTCGTTGGAGCGTTTCCTGTCCGACGTCATGCCGGCTTTTGCGGAGTAAGATGATGCGCCGTTTTCAGTGCTATATCGACGGACGTTTCGAGGATGGTGAGGCCAGCTTTTCCAGCCTCGATCCCGCAACCGGCCAGCCCTGGGCCGAAATGCCGGAAAGCCGCGAGGCGGATATCGGCCGGGCGGTCGCGGCCGCGCACCGGGCGCTTTACGAGGATGCCGCCTGGTCGAAGCTGACGGCGACGCAGCGCGGCAAGCTCCTCTACAGGCTGGCCGATCTCGTCGCGGAAAATGCGAAAACGCTCGCTGAACTCGAAACCCGCGATACCGGCAAGATCATCCGCGAAACCTCCGCGCAGATCGCCTATGTCGCTGACTATTATCGCTATTATGCGGGCCTCGCGGACAAGATCGAAGGCGCCTACCTGCCCATCGACAAGCCGGATATGGATGTCTGGCTCCGGCGCGAACCGGTCGGTGTTGTCGCGGCGATCGTGCCGTGGAACAGTCAGCTGTTTCTTGCCGCCGTGAAGATCGGTCCGGCGCTGGCCGCCGGCTGCACTATCGTCGTCAAGGCATCGGAAGATGGCCCGGCTCCGCTTCTGGAATTTGCCCGGCTGGTGCATGAGGCCGGTTTTCCCGCCGGTGTCGTCAACGTTGTTACCGGTTTCGGCGCGTCATGCGGCAACGCCCTCACCACCCATTCGAAGGTCGCCCATATCGCCTTCACCGGCGGCCCGGAAACGGCCCGACATATCGTCCGCAACTCGGCCGAAAACCTTGCCTCCACATCGCTGGAACTCGGCGGCAAATCGCCGATCCTCGTTTTTGCCGATGCCGATCTCGAAAGTGCCGCCAACGCCCAGGTGGCAGGCATTTTTGCAGCGACCGGCCAGAGTTGCGTGGCTGGTTCGCGGCTGATCATCGAAAAAAGCGTCAAGGACCGTTTCCTCCAGATTCTGGCGGCAAAGGCCGAGGCGATCCGCATCGGTTCGCCTTTGGATATGGCGACGGAAGTGGGGCCGCTTGCAACGGAGCGTCAGAGGAAGCACATCGTTTCGCTGGTTTCCGCCTCGGTAGATGCCGGCGCGAAGGTGGTGACGGGCGGTGAGCCTGTGGAGGGTGAAGGCTATTTTTACCGGCCGACCATTCTCGATTGTGACGGTATTCGATCCCCCTCGATGGAGAAGGAGTTTTTCGGCCCGGTCCTTTCGGTCGTTTCCTTCGAAACCGAAGCGGAAGCCATTTCGCTTGCCAATGACACCGTCTATGGCCTTGCGTCCGGCGTCTTCACGCAAAACCTGACACGAGCCCATCGTCTGATGAAGGCGATCCGCGCCGGCATCGTCTGGGTGAACACCTATCGCGCTGTTTCGCCGATTGCGCCCTTTGGCGGCTTCGGCCTTTCGGGAGACGGCCGTGAAGGCGGGCTCGCGGCAGCGCTCGATTACACGCGCACCAAGACCATCTGGCTCAGAACCTCCGACGATCCGATCCCCGATCCTTTCGTGATGCGGTGAGCCGATGTTTTACGAGATCCGTACCTATCGGCTGAAGAACGGCGTCATCCCGGCCTATCTCAAGGTCGTCGAGGACGAGGGTATCGAAATCCAGAAAAGCCATCTCGGCGAATTAGTGGGTTATTTCTTTTCCGAGATCGGCCCCATCAACGAGATCGTCCATATCTGGGCCTTTTCCAGCCTTGACGACCGCGCTGAACGGCGCGCGCGGCTGATGGCCGATCCGCGCTGGTTATCGTTCCTGCCGAAAATCCGTGATCTCATCGAAGTCGCGGAAAACAAGATCATGAAGCCGGCGCGGTTTTCACCGTTGATGTGAAAAGTACCGGCAAAGACGTGCATGCCAACAACAAACTCTAAATGGAGTAAGGGAACATGAGATCGAAACTGGTATTGTCGACATGCGCAGCACTCGCCCTCGGCGCAGCCGCTCAGGCGAATGATCTGGTTTTTTCCAGCTGGGGGGGAACCACGCAGGACGCCCAGAAGGCGGCCTGGGCTGAGAAATTCATGGTGGAAACCGGCATCAACGTGCTGCAGGATGGCCCGACAGACTATGGCAAGCTGAAAGCCATGGTCGAGGCCAACGGCGTGACATGGGATGTGGTCGATGTCGAAGGCGACTATGCCGCGCAGGCCGGCCCCAAGGGTCTGCTTGAAAAGCTGGATTTCAGCGTCATCGACAAAACGAAACTCGACCCTCGTTTCGTGACGGATTATTCTGTCGGCAGCTTCTATTATTCCTTCGTCATCGGCTGCAATGTCGATTCAGTTGCTGCCTGCCCCAAGAGCTGGGCCGATCTCTTCGATACTGCTAAATTTCCGGGCAAGCGCACCTTCTACAAGTGGTCGGCACCGGGTGTGATCGAGGCGGCACTTCTGGCCGACGGCGTTACGGCCGACAAGCTTTATCCGCTTGATCTCGACCGTGCTTTCAAGAAGCTCGACACGATCAAATCCGATATCATTTGGTGGTCCGGCGGCGCGCAGTCGCAGCAGTTGATCGCATCGGCCGAAGCACCCTTCGGCAGCGTTTGGAACGGCCGCATGACCGCTCTCGAGCAGAGCGGCGTCAAGGTGGAGACATCTTGGGCGCAGAACATTACCGCAGCGGATTCGCTCGTTGTCCCGAAGGGAACGAAGAACAAGGATGCGGCGATGAAGTTCATCGCCTTGGCGACGTCCGCGCAGGCGCAGGCAGATATGGCGACAGCGACGGGTTATGCTCCGGTCAATATCGAATCCGCCAAGCTGATGGATGCGAAAATCGCCAAATCTCTGCCGGACCAGCAGACGGAAAGCCAGGTCAATGCCGACATGAACTACTGGGCACAGCATCGCGATGAAATTGGCGAGCGCTGGTACGCCTGGCAGGCAAAATAAGATAACGGCGCGGGCTGCCACGGGCGCCCGCGCAATTTTCACGTCCGGGAGGTTTGGACATGGTCTCGCTTACCGATGAAACAGTCAGACCCAGGCCGAAGGCGCGCATGCCGTTTCGGGCCGGCAATTTTGCCGCCACCCTACCGGCGCTCGGTCTCCTCATCCTGTTCTTTGTCGTTCCTGTCCTCATCCTGCTGTCGCGCAGCGTGACCGAACCCGTCTTCGGCCTTGGCAATTATGCCGAACTGCTAGGCAGCTCCACCTATCTGAAGATTTTCTTCAATACTTTCGCGGTGTCTGCACTGGTGACGGTCGTGTCGCTGGCAATCGGTTTTCCGGTCGCCTGGGCGCTCGCCATCATGCCCTCGCGGCTTGCCTCCATCGTTTTTGCCATCCTGCTTCTGTCGATGTGGACCAATCTTCTGGCCCGCACCTATGCCTGGATGGTGCTGTTGCAGCGAACAGGCGTGGTCAACAAGACGCTGATGGGCCTTGGCATCATTGATAAGCCGCTGGCACTGGTCAACAATCTCACCGGCGTGACGATCGGCATGACCTATATCATGCTGCCTTTCATCATCATTCCGCTCTATGGCGTCATCCGCAAGATCGACCCGGCCATTCTGCAGGCAGCGTCTCTGTGCGGCGCCAGCCGTTGGCAGGCACTGACGCGCGTTCTCATTCCGCTTGCCGCGCCCGGCATGATGGCCGGTGCGCTGATGGTCTTCGTCATGTCGCTCGGTTATTTCGTCACCCCGGCGCTGCTCGGCGGCACGGCGAACATGATGCTGGCCGAACTCATCGCCCAATTCGTGCAGTCACTGGTCAACTGGGGCATGGGCGGGGCCGCCGCCTTCGTCCTTCTGGTGGTCACTCTGGCTCTTTATGCGGTGCAGCTGAAATTCTTCGGCGCGGCAGGGGCAGGGGGGCGCTGAGATGCTTTTGAACTATAACAGTCTCGGCCTGTGGAAATGGCTGCTCCTCCTCATCACCGTGCTGACGTCGGCATTTCTCATCCTCCCGATCGTTTTTATCGCCGCTTTGTCCTTTGGTTCGTCACAATGGCTGATCTTTCCGCCGCCCGGCTGGACGCTGAAATGGTATGCGGATTTCTTCGCTGACCCCAGATGGCTGGAGGCCGCCTGGACCAGCCTGCGCATTGCGCTGATGGTCACGGTACTCTCCGTGCTGATCGGTCTCATGGCTTCCTTCGGGCTGGTGCGCGGACGTTTCCTCGGGCGCGGCACGCTGCGCGCCCTGTTCATGACGCCGATGATCCTGCCCGTCGTGGTCCTTGCGGTGGCGCTTTACGCCTTTTTCCTGAAACTCGGCCTTGCCGGCACCACGACCGGCTTCGTCATCGCCCATCTCGTCGTCGCGCTGCCTTTCTCCATTCTGGCGCTGACCGGCGCGCTCGAGGGTTTCGACAAGTCGATCGAGGATGCGGCGGTGCTATGCGGTGCGAGCCCGTTGCAGGCGAAAATCCGCATCACGCTTCCCGCCATCAGCCACGGCCTGTTTTCGGCGGCGATCTTTTCCTTCCTCACCTCCTGGGATGAGGTGGTGCTGGCAATCTTCATGGCAAGCCCGACATTGCAGACGCTGCCGGTGAAAATCTGGGCGACGCTGCGTCAGGATCTGACGCCCGTCATCGCCGCTGCCTCCACGCTTCTCATCGCGGTGACCATCATTCTCATGCTGCTTGTTGCGGCTGTGCGAAAAGGACTGAAAACATGACCAAACCGCTCCTGCAAATTCGCGGAATCCGCAAGCAATACGGACCGGTGGTCGCCGTTCAGGATGTCAATCTCGACGTTCAGCCGGGCGAGTTCATGACCTTCCTCGGTCCTTCCGGTTCCGGCAAGAGCACCACTCTTTATATCCTTGCCGGTTTCGAACAGCCGACCTCGGGGGATATACTGCTGAACGGCGAGAGCCTGCTGTCGACTCCATCGCACAAGCGCAATATCGGCATGGTCTTCCAGCGTTACACCCTGTTTCCGCATCTGTCGGTCGGCGAAAACATCGCCTTTCCGCTGAAAGTTCGCCGCAGGAGCAAGGCGGACATCGATGCCAAGGTGAAGGAGATGCTGCGGCTCGTCCGCCTCGAAGGTTTCGAGGACAGGAAGCCCGCGCAGATGTCCGGCGGTCAGCAGCAGCGCGTGGCGCTGGCGCGTGCGCTCGCTTACGATCCACCGGTGCTGCTGATGGATGAGCCGCTGTCGGCACTCGACAAGAAGCTGCGCGAGGAAATCCAATTCGAAATCCGTCGCATCCACCAGCAGACGGAGGTGACCATCCTCTACGTCACCCATGATCAAGAAGAGGCCTTGCGTCTTTCTGATCGCATTGCCGTGTTTTCCAAGGGGGTTATCGATCAGATCGGCACGGGGCCGGAGCTTTACGCCCACCCGACCACCCGTTTTGTGGCCGAATTCATTGGTGACAGCGATTTCATCGCCTGCGATCTCCTCGCGGCATCGGGCGGCAAGGCGACGGTGTCGCTTGGCCGGGATATCATCTTCGATCATATTCCCATGCATGGCGAGGCCGCACCGGGCAAGAAAGCGGCGCTGATGCTGCGTCCGGAACGCCTGCAGCTCAGCCGCAACCGGCCGGTTGCTTCCGCCGGTTTTCAGGCCATGGTCAGCGACATCACCTTCCTTGGCAACAATGTCCATGTGGTGGCCCATACCGGTTCGGGCGAACCGCTTGCCGTGCGGCTGCCCTTCGGCCACGAAGCGATTTCCGGTCTCAACCGGGGCGACCTCGTTCATCTGGCCTTCGACCCGGCGTCAGCCCAGGTTTTCTGTTGAAGGATCGGCTCCATGCATCTGAATGGCCCTACGCTCTTCTGTGAGAAAGTGCCCGTGGCCGGCCGCTGGATCGGTTGCGATGGCCGCGAGACGGCGACGATCCGCAATCCCGCGACGGGGAAAATCGTCGGGCAAGTTCCCGAACTTGGCGCAACGGAAACGCAGGCGGCTATCACCGCTGCCGTGATTGCCCAGAAAGCATGGGCGCGCCGCACAGCCGGCGAGCGTGCGGCGATCCTGAAGGCGTGGCACCGGCTCGTCATGGAAAACCGGGACGATCTCGGCATGATCCTGACGCTGGAACAGGGAAAACCGCTCGCGGAAGCCAAAGGTGAAATCGCCTATGGGGCAAGCTTCATCGAGTGGTTTGCCGAAGAAGCCCGCCGCCTCAATGGTGAGACGGTCCCCGGTCATCAGGCCGACAAGCGCATCCTCGTTCTGCGCCAGCCGGTTGGCGTCGTCGCGGCCATCACGCCGTGGAATTTCCCCAATGCCATGATTACCCGCAAGGTCGGCCCGGCGCTCGCTGCCGGCTGCGCGGTGGTGCTGAAACCCGCACCGCAGACGCCGTTTTCGGCCATCGCCCTCGCCATTCTCGCCGAGCGCGCGGGCCTGCCGCTCGAACTTTTCAGCATCGTGACGGGACCTGCCGCAGAAATCGGCGGCGTGCTGACCGCGAGCCCGGATATTCGTCTCCTCACCTTCACCGGATCGACACGCACGGGAGAACATCTTTACCGCCAATGCGCGCCGACGATCAAGAAACTCGGGTTGGAACTCGGCGGCAACGCGCCCTTCATCGTATTTAATGACGCTGATCTCGACGCGGCTGTCGAAGGGGCGCTGATTGCCAAGTTCCGCAACAATGGCCAGACCTGCGTCTGCGCCAACCGGTTTTATGTGCAGAGCGGTGTTTATGATGCTTTTGCTGAAAAATTCGCGCGGGCGGTATCGGGGCTGAAGGTCGGTAACGGGTTGGACGAGGGAAGCATTCTGGGTCCGCTCATCGATGGTAATGCCGTTGCCAAGGTGGAAGCGCATATCGCCGATGCACTCTCAAAAGGCGCGCAAATTGCCGCAGGCGGCAGCAGGCATGCACTCGGCGGCAATTTTTTCGAGCCGACGATCCTGCGCAACGTCACCACCGACATGCAGGTCGCGTGTGAGGAGACATTCGGGCCGCTCGCCCCGCTTTTCCGTTTCGAAGACGAAGAGGATGTGATCGCACAGGCCAACAATACCGATTTCGGCCTCGCCTCCTATTTTTATGCGCGTGATCTTTCCCGTGTTTTCAGGGTCGCCGAGGCGCTTGAATATGGCATGGTCGGCGTCAATACGGGGGCTATCTCCACCGCCGAGGCGCCCTTTGGCGGCGTCAAGATGTCAGGTCTCGGGCGCGAAGGTTCCCGCCACGGCATCGAGGAATATACCGAACTGAAATATGTCTGCATCGGCAACATTCTGTAGGCAGTGGCGGGGCTCTGCGTACACTGAAATCATTCGCCGTCGTTGACGAATGACACCGTCTTCAACGATCGGGTTTCAGAACAGAGCCATACACCGCCCGGTAAGACCGGGCGACAATCTATTACGCCACCTCCGCCGAGAACGCGGATTTGATGAGTGTTTTGGTATATTCAGCCACCGGCCTGTTGAATATGGCGTCCGTCTCACCCTCCTCTACGATCTTCCCGTTTCTCATGACGATGACGTAATCCGAAATGGCCTTGATGACCGAAAGATCGTGGCTGATGAAGATGTAGGAAAGGCCGTGCGTCTTCTGCAGCTCGCGCAGAAGATCGATGACCTGTCCTTGAACGGACCGGTCCAGCGCGGATGTCGGTTCATCGAGGATGACGACCTCGGGCTTGAGGATGATCGCGCGGGCAATGGCGATACGCTGACGTTGTCCGCCTGAAAATTCGTGAGGGTAGCGGTTGCGGGCCGCGGGATCGAGACCGACTTCTTTCAGTGCTTCGATTGCCCGCTTGTCCCGCTCCGCCCGGCTGAGCTGTTGCTCATGCACGAACAGGCCTTCGGTGATGATCTCCCCCACCGTCTGTCTTGGCGAAAGCGAGCCATAGGGATCCTGAAACACAAGCTGCAAATGCCGCCGCAACGGCCGCATGGCCTTTCGGTCAAGGCCGGTGATCTCCGTCTTGCCGAAGAAAATGCGGCCTTCCGAAACGATGAGACGCAGAAGCGCACGACCAAGCGTGGACTTGCCCGATCCAGATTCACCGACAATGCCGATGGTCTGTCCCTGGTGAAGGTCGACATTGACGCTGTCGACGGCCCGGAACTTGCTGGACTTCGACAGGAAGCCACCCGGAATTTTATAGTCTATCGTCACATTCTTGCCCGAGAGAACGACCGGTGCCTCGCTGCCGACCGCGGGTTTGTGCCCGCTGGGTTCCGCATCGAGAAGCATCTTGGTGTAGTCCGCCTGCGGGCGCTCGAAGATATCTTCCGTCGTGCCGGTCTCGACGATCTCGCCGCGGCGCATCACGGCGACGCGATTGGCGAAATGGCGGACCACGCCAAGATCGTGTGTGATCAGGACGACGGCCATGCCGAAGCGTTGCTGCAACGACTTCAGAAGGTCGAGGATCTGCGCCTGGATCGTCACGTCGAGCGCAGTGGTCGGTTCATCGGCAATCAGAATGTCCGGCTCGTTCGCGAGCGCCATGACGATCATCACGCGCTGGCGCTGACCGCCGGAAAGCTCATGCGGGTAGCTGTCTATACGCCGTTCCGGCTCAGGAATTCCAACGAGCTTCAGGAGTTCGAGAACGCGTGCGCGCGCTTGCCTTTTGCTGCCACCCCTGTGGTAGATGATCGGTTCGGCGATTTGCGCGCCGATCCGGTAAAGAGGATCGAGCGAGGTCATCGGCTCCTGAAAAATCATGGTGATTTTCGCACCCCGGATATCGTTCAGTTCGTTGACCGGAAGACCGATCAGCTCGTGTCCACGATATTTTGCCGAACCTTCAATAATGCCGTTTGATGCCAGCAGCCCCATGATGCCCATCATGGTCTGGCTCTTGCCGGAACCGGATTCGCCGACGACGGCAAGCGTTTCGCCCTGTTTGACGTCAATATCGATGCCCTTGACGGCATTCACGGTGCCATCGGGCGTGGTGAATTCAACCTTGAGGTCACGGACGGTGAGGATGGTTTCAGGTGTCGTTTTCATATCAACGATCCTTGGGATCGAGTGCATCACGCAACCCGTCGCCCACAAAATTAAGCGAAAACAGGGTCAGCACGAAGAAGATCGCCGGGAATATCAGGAGCCACGGGGCTGACTGGATATTGTTGGCACCTTCGGAAATCAGCGCCCCCCAACTCGTCAGCGGCGCCTGCACGCCAAGGCCGAGGAAGGAGAGGAAGCTTTCCAGAAGAATGACTTTGGGCACGACGACGGTGACGAACACGACGACCGGTCCGATCGTATTGGGAATGATGTGACGGCGGATGATCTGCCAGTCGCTCAAACCCAAGGCCTGTGCGGCCCCCACAAATTCCCGCCGTTTCAGCGCAAGCGTCTGGCCACGGACGATACGCGCCATATCAAGCCATTCCACCGCACCGATGACCAGGAAGATCAGGATGAAGCTGCGGCCGAAGAAAACCACGAGAACGACCACCAGAAAGACGAAGGGCAGCGAATAGAGGATTTCGACGAAACGCATCATCACATTGTCGACACGTCCGCCGATATATCCAGCCGTTGCGCCGTAAAGGACGCCTATCCCGAGCGAAACGAGGCTGGCCAGAATGCCGACGGCGATCGAGATCTGCCCACCCAGCATCACCCGGGCCAGCATGTCGCGACCATTTGAATCCGTGCCGAAGAAGAAGTATTCGCGGTTGACGTCGCCTTCCAGCTTCAGCGTCCGGCCCTCGTCTTCGGTGGCCACGACCTTAGTGTTTTCAAATTCGTTGGCGCGGTCGAAATAGCGGGTCGCGCGCGGGTCGATTGCGCTGCTGGAGGTGATGGTTGCCGTGAAGGTCTGCCCTTCAACGGAAAATTCCTTCAGCTCCACGCGTGCACGGCCGGCGACGCCTTCCATCACGCCCTGAAGGTTGTTCACGTCAGGACGCGGCTCAAGACTGGGCGCCACGGAGACGTAGGACGAGAACACCTGATCATAGGTATGGGTGAGGAAATTCGGACCGATGAAGGAGAAAAGCGTGATCAGCAGGAGCATGATGGAACCCGCCATGGCCGCCTTGTTTCGTCTGAAACGCAGGGCTGCGAGCTGGAACAGGCTTCGGCTTTTCACCACCGGTTGATGGGCAACAGTGCCGGGGATATCAGTCATGTCTGACCCTCGGATCAAGCAGGCCGTAGAGAATATCGACCAGGAGATTGAAAACGATGACGAAAATGGCGACGAGAACCACGGTTCCCATCACCAGCGTATAGTCGCGATTGATGGCGCCAAGAACGAAGTAGCGGCCGACACCGGGGATCGTGAAGATCGTTTCGATGACCGCCGAACCCGTGAGGAGAGCGGCGGCACAGGGCGCGAGATAAGAAACGACGGGCAGCATCGCAGCGCGCATGGCGTGCAGCACGACCACGCTGCGGGCCGGAAGACCATAAGCCTTGGCGGTGCGGATATGGTCCATCCGCAGGGCCTCGATCATGGCCCCGCGTGTCAGGCGCGCGATAACCGCAAGCTGCGGCAAGGCGAGCGCGATCATCGGAAGAATGAGATATCTCAGCGATCCATCACCCCAGCTGCCTGCCGGCAGAAGCCCGAGTATCACGGCAAAGACGAGCGTGAGAACAGGTGCGACAACGAAGTTCGGCACGGTAATGCCAACAGTTGAAATCGACATGAGCGAGAAATCGAAGGCACTGTTCTGCCGGAGCGCGGCCAGAGTGCCGGCAAGAACGCCGCCCACCAGCGCCAGCAACAGCGCATAACTACCGAGTTCCAGCGAATAGGGCAGACCCTTGCCGATCAACTGCGCGACAGTATTGTCCTTGTAGATATAGCTCGGACCGAAATCGCCGGTGACGGCATTGCGGAGGTAGATGAGATACTGGCGCCACAATGGCTCATCCAGATGATAGGTTCTCATCAGGTTTTCCATCGTTTGCGGCGGCAGGGGACGTTCAAGATTGAACGGACCACCCGGCGCGAAACGCATCAGGAAAAACGAAATCGTGACGACGATAAACAAAGTCGGCACGGCGCTCGCCAAACGGCGCAGGATAAACGAGATCATGATTTTTCGGGCTCCGGCATGGCACGGTGGTGTTGGCCACCGTGCCAGCGCTGCTTATTCGGAAACGCTCAGGAAGCGGCTGAGGTGTTCGTTGGCAGCATTGTCGACCCAACCCTTGACCCGGTTGGACACCAGCCAGAGATCGGCCTGCGTCAGAAGCGGAGCGACCGGCTGTTCCTTCATGAGGATGGTTTCTGCCTCATGCAGCAGCTTGGAGCGAGCAGCAGGGTCCTTCTCGTTGTAGGACTTCTGCATCAGCGAGTCGTATTCGGCGTTGTTGAACTTCGAATAGTTGAAGGTCTTATTGGAGGATACCGAAAGAGCGAGGAAGTTTTCCGCATCCGCATAGTCGGCAACCCAGCCGGCGCGCGCCACGTTAAACTTGCCGCCCTCCTGAAGGTAGCCGTAGTGCGAGGCAACGTCGAGGTTCACCAGCGACACTTTCGCGCCGAAAGTATTCTTCCACATATCCGCGATAGCTGTCGCGACGCGTTCATGGTTGGGGTTGGTGTTGTAGCGGATTTCGATGGAAAGCGGCTTGCCGCCTTCACCGTAACCGGCGTCCTTCATGAGCTTGAGTGCCTCGTCTTCCCGGTCGAGCTGGGAAAGCGTGGCAAAATCGGCCTTTGCCGGCTCGCCGTAGGAGTCCATGCCCGGGGGAACCATGGAGTAGGCCGGAACCTGGGAACCGCTGTAGATTTCCTTGGCGAGGAAATCGCGGTCCACCGCCATGGAAAGGGCCTGGCGCACGCGCACGTCGTCATACGGGGCTTCGCGGGTGTCGAAGGTGTAATAGTAGGTCGCAAGCGTCGGCGAAACGTGGACCTGCTCGCCGTAGGACTTGCGCAGACGGTCGATCTGGTCCGCAGAAAAGTTGTATGCGAGGTCCATTTCCTTCGCTTCGAAACGACGAACGGAGGCGGCCTGGTCGTCAATCGGGTAGAAGATGACCTTGTCGATTTTAGTGTTCGACGCATCCCAGAAGTCGGTGTTCTTGACGACCGTCAAGCTGTCATTGGGAACATGCGCTTCGAGCTTGTAAGCACCGTTCGAGACCATGACGCCCGGCTTTACGAAGTTCGTGCCGTTCTTTTCGTAGCTCGCCTTGGAAATCGGCAGCGCCGTCTGGTGAGCAAGAAGCTCAAGGAAGAAAGGTGTTGAGCGCTCGAGTGTGATTTCAAGGGTCTTGTCATCCACCGCCTTCACACCAAGCTGGTCAACCGGCGTTTCGCCCTTGTTGATCTTTTCGGCGTTCTTGATCGGGTAAAGAATATTCGCATATTTTGCTGCGGTCTTCGGGTCTTCGACGCGCTGGTAGGAGAATACAAAGTCGCCAGCCGTTACCGGCGTGCCATCCGACCATTTTGCATCCGCCCGCAATTTGAACGTGTAGACGGTGCCATCGTCAGACAGCGTCCAGCTTTCTGCCGTACCGGGAACGATCTTGCCTGCCGCATCGTAAATGGTGAGACCTTCAAAAAGGTCCTTCAGGATAAAGGCTTCGATGTTGATCGAGGTTTGGGCCTGATCGAGCGTCTGCGGTTCCCCAGAATTGCCGCGATGCAGCACTGTTTCCGCAAGTGCGGAACTGGCACCGAGCAGAAGCGATCCGAGCAGCAGAGTAGTGCGCACTGTAGTTGTTATGGACATTGTTTTCTTTCCCCGTGAGTATTTTGAGCCCACAAACAAGGCCAAATTTCTCCGAAGTGCAACACAATAAATTGTGAGTTGATGCGGAACCCACAACTTCAGTAGCCCCTAAGGTACGTCCATGATGCCGTTTTCGAAATAGCCGCAATTCTGATCGAAGGGAGATTGAACGCTGCGACCTTTGCGAAACTTGTATGGATTGTGGCGGGGCTTTGGCCTGCGCCGACGAAAAAAGCGGGCCGGCCGACTGGCCGCCCCGCTCGATTTGAAACCAGGTGAAAATCCTATGCAGGTCGTTCTTCACCGTTATTCGGCCGCCAGGTGATCAGCTTTTTCTCCGCAACATCGAGAATGAGGTCGATGATGAGGACGAAAACCGCAAGGATGATGATGCCTGCGAAGACGCCGACCGCATCGAAGTTGCCTTCAGAGCGGGCAATCAGGTAACCGAGACCCGCGGAAGCTCCCAGATATTCGCCGATGATCGCGCCAACCACGGCGAAACCGACAGAGGTGCGCAGCGACGACAGGATCCAGCTTGCCGCAGCCGGGAAGTAGACGTGACGCAGCAGGTCAGAGCGCTTAGCGCCGAGAATGCGGGTATTGGACAGCACGACCGGGTTCACTTCACGCACACCCTGCATGGCGTTGAAGAAGGTGACGAAGAAAACGAGCGTGACCGCAAGAGCGACCTTGGACCAGAGGCCAAGTCCAAGCCAGAGAACGAAGATCGGTGCCAGAACGACACGCGGAATGGCGTTCACCGCCTTGATGAACGGATCGAGCACGCGGGCGACGAAGGGGCTGAGGCCAAGCCACACGCCGGCGCCGACGCCAAGACCGGTGCCGATGATATAGCCCAGCACCGTTTCGCTGAGCGTGATGCCGACATGTTTATAAAACCCGGCATCGGCAACCCAGTCGATCACCTGTTTGACGATGTCATAGGGTGCAGGAAAGAAGAAGCGATCGATGGCACCGGAGCTTACGCCAAGTTGCCAGCCGCCCAGGAGCACGACCAGAAGAGCGACCTGGATGATACGAACATTAACGGCTTGCATAGCTTTTCTCCACTTCGCCACGCAGGGACGCCCATATATCGCGATAGAGCGTCATGAATTTTGGATCGAGTTTGATTTCGGCGACGTTGCGGGGCCGTTCGAGATCAACGGGGAAGCTTTCGATAACGCGGCTTTTCGGGCCGGCCGCGAGAACGACGACGCGGTCTCCGAGCGCGATTGCCTCTTCAAGATCATGGGTGATCATGACCACCGCGCGGCGGTCCTCCTGCCACAGGCGCAGCAATTCATTCTGCATCAGGTGGCGGGTGTGGATATCCAGTGCGGAGAAGGGTTCGTCCATCAGGATGACCTTCGGCTCGGTGATGAGCGCCTGCGCCATCTGCACGCGTTTGCGCTGCCCACCCGAGAGCTGGTGCGGAAAACGGTCTCCGAAGCCCTTGAGGCCGACCTTTTCGAGCCAGGCCGTAACCTTGGCGCGCCGTTCATCCTCGGCGACGCCGCGGAACATCAGGCCGAGTTCCACATTCTGAAACGCCGTCTTCCAGGGAAGAAGCGCATCCTGCTGGAACAGATATCCGATGGTGTTCTGTACGCCCTGGACGGCCGTACCGTCGATTGACACCTTGCCTTGCGCAGGCTTCAGCAGCCCTGCGATGGCGTTGAGGATGGTGGATTTTCCGCAACCGGTGGGGCCGACGATGGAGAGAAACTCTCCATCGCCAACCCTAAGGTTGACGTTTTGAACGGCAACGAACGAACCAAACGCCATGGTCACGTCATCGATTGCCACCATCGGCTGGGGTTTGAGTTCCGTCACGGGCTCTAGCTTTCTCACTGGCGAAGACATGGCATATCCTCAGTTTCCGCCCTTCGAAGCCGCGGCCTCGACGAACTTGTTGGTATAGGTGGTGTTGAGATCGATGGTTGCCTTTGCGACCGCATCGTTGAAGCTCTTCAGAACGGCCAGCGGCGTTTCGAGATCGGCAGGCTCGAACTTGCCGTCTTCGGAGAAGATCGCCTTGGCGGCTTCGACGGCCTTGATGTAGGTCTGCTTGTCGCCAGACACGAAATCATCGGGAAGTTTTGCGACGATTTCTTCCGCCGAATGCTGCTTCATCCAGTGCAGCGCCCGAACCGTGGCGTTGGTCACTTTCTGGATTACTTCGGGATTGGCGTTGATGTAGTCCTGCGTCGCATAAAGGACCGATGTCGGATAGATGCCGCCGTAGACATCCTTGGCGCCCTGATCGCTGCGGGCGTCGATGAGGATCTTGCCCAGCCCGCGCTCGACGACGATTGTCGCGGCGGGATCGTAGTTGACGAGCAGATCGATCTTGCCCTGCTGCAGGGCGGCCACGGCCGCAGCACCCGAACCGACGCCGATGATGGAGATGTCGTTGTCGCTCAGATTGTGCTGCTTCATATAGTAGCGAATGAAGAAGTCCGAAGAAGAACCTGGCGAGGTGATGCCGACCTTCTTGCCCTTGATCGTTTCGGGCTTCGCCGGATCGAAGTCTGTATCGTTGGTGCCGGCCAGCACCAGACCAGAATTACGGGCGAGCTGAACGAAGCCCACGACGTGCTTGTTCTGCGACTGCATCTGGATCGTGTGATCGTAGAAACCGACGGCGACGTCGGTGGAGCCGGCAACGAGTGCCTGGAGCACCTTCGATCCGCCCTGGGCAAAGTTCTCGGTGGTTACATCAAGCCCCTCGTCCTTGTAGAAACCGAGGCTCGCTGCCACGGGGAAAGGCAGATTGTTGAGGTTGTACGAGCCTACGCTCATCCTGACGGATTCGGCATTCGCGGATGCTGCCAACGCACAGAGCGCTGCTGTTGCAAGCAGGTATTTACGCATGAGGGTCTCCTCCCTGTTTCATGTTTTGTGTCAATATGGCTGTATTTAAGCTGCGTCTTCAATTGCAGCGGTCGGTTTGGCGAAGGCAAAGCCTTCGAAAAGTCTGCGTGCCGTTCTCACAAGCCCGGCGGTTATTGCTCCCTCCCGCATTTCCAGCTGCACGTCGAGGCGGCCGGCAGGGTGTTCGATGCTGATCTGGGTCGGTACGGAAAGGCGGCCTGCCAAATCGTAGGCAACCGAGCCTTCGGTCACGGCCGCGGTCGCGATGCCAACGGCGCCGGTTGTCGCCAGTGCGGGATGACATTCATTCGGCATGAAATATCGCACCGAAAGAGTGCCGCCCCTGCGGGCTGGCGCGACGAGTACCGGTTTTGGAATGACCATGTCCGTGACATCACCCATGCCCATCAGCTTGCCGGCCTGAATGCGGATGCGGGTCATGCGCTCGATGAGATCGCTGTTGGCGGTGAGCGCCTGCGGGTCCTCATAACCGGTCAGGCCGAGATCGGCCGCGCGCATCAGCACCATCGGAATGGCGCAATCTATGGCCGTCACCTCCAAGCCGTCGATCATGTCTACGGCTTTGCCTGTCGGCAGCAACCTTCCGGTTTTTGCACCTGCGGCATCCATGAACGTCAAGGCGATCGGCGCTGCGAGGCCCGGCACACCATCGATCGAAGCGTCGCCGAGATAGATAACCTCGCGGTCGCGGGTCGGAACCTTTGCCTCGATCAGCTTGCTGGTATTAACGTTGTGAATGCGCACAATCGTGTCGTTGCCATGGGCCTCGACAAGCCCGGCCTCGATCGCGAAGGGGCCGACGGCGGCCAGCATATTTCCGCAATTGGGCGAATAGTCGACATATTGCCTGTCGGTGCGGACCTGCGCGAAAAGATAGTCGATATCGGCACCCTTGACCGTGGAAGGGCCGATGATCGCCACTTTCGACGTGACCGGATTGCCGCCACCAATGCCATCGATCTGCAACGGATGGCCGGACCCCATGATGGAGAGGAGGGCCGCATCCCGTTCGGCTTGATCGCGGGGGAGATCGGATGCGAGAAAGAACGGTCCACGCGATGTTCCGCCGCGCATCAGCACACAGGGTATCTTGAGTAGATCGTTCATGGAAAGAAGCCTCAATCTTGCATTTGGCGGATCAATGCGCCGCGTTGTTGCAATATGAGGAAAGAAGTATAATCTGTTAAATGCAATGTTCGGAGGTTTTATTGCGATATGAGCATCAATTGCGAAATTCTTGATTTACGGGCTTTTCAAGCAGTGGTTGAATTGGAGAGCTTTCACCGAGCGGCTGATGCGCTGCATATTTCGCAACCGGCGCTCACCCGGCGTATCCAGAAACTGGAGCAGGCCATCGGTGCGCCGCTTCTTGAAAGAACCACACGCCATGTCGCTCCAACGGCGATGGGCCAGGAGGTGATGCCGCTTGTCCGGCGCATGCTGGAGGAATTTGACGGATCGCTTTTTGCAATGAAGGACGGTGCGCAGCGGCGTGGCCTTATTACCATGGCATGTGTTCCGACTGCGGCATTCTACTTTTTACCCACCGTCATCAAAACATTTAGTAAGCAATATCCGCATATTAGGCTGCGTATCAGAGACCTGACCGCAAACGAGGGCTTGCAGGCGGTTGCCCGCGGCGAAGTGGAATTCGGGATTAACCTGATGGGAAATTCCGATCCCGATCTGGCATTCGAGCCGTTGATCGATGACCCATTTGTGCTGGCGATGAGGAAAGACCATCCTCTGGCGGCTTTCGAAACAATCCAGTGGGATCAATTGGAGCCACATCCTCTGGTGGTTGTGGATCGTTCCAGCGGCAACAGGACGCTTCTCGACGGTGCGCTTGCGCGGCACAATCTAAAGCTGAACTGGTTTTACGAGGTGACTCACCTCAACACGTCACTCGGTCTCGTCGAAGCCGGGCTGGGGATTTCGGTGTTGCCGCGATTGGCCACCCCGCAGGATGAGCACCCTTTCCTCGTCACGCGACCGATCGTCAATCCCGTCGTGTCGCGAACGATCGGTATTGTGCAAAGGCGCAGCAGCGCGCTGTCTCCGGCTGCGGAAAAATTCGTGCAAATGCTGTTGAAGACCTGGAAAACACCCTGAATGGTGCGTTGCGCTCCATCAGCCTGTGGTCAACTTCTTCCTCGTCCATCAGCAGTGCTGGGCAGAAACTGGTGGGCTGGGAAGCTGGCTTTCACAGCGCCTGCGCCCATTCATGGCCGGGATGCAGGAGCTCAAGGCAATTCCGCAGCCACCGGCGTTCCGACAGGAGCAGTTTCGGGTGTGCATTTACGAAATCCTGCTCGTCCTTAGGACGCCGGTGCTTCGCCTTGAAGAGAAGCACTGCGGATGGGTTGAGGTAAGGAATGCCGTCGGCTGTCAGCGCAACCATGTCGGTGCGGGGTCGTGTAATTTCCGGATTCCTCTTGTAGGCCCAGGTATCATCCGTTCCGGGCTCGATCATCATATCGACGCGCCAGCACTTGGCAGTGCGATCGAAACACCAGATCTGGAAAATCTCCGAGGCCGGTTGCCGATCCGGCGGGAGCCGTTCGAGAACGCCGTCATTGACGGTGTAGAATTCCATCTCACTCAGTTCACGCCGGAAGATTTCCAGATCTTCACGCAGCACCGTGAATTCAAGGTCGTCATGTTCGCGCATCGTGCTTCCGTGCCACAGGTCGAGAGCCCAGCCGCCAACGATGCACCAGGGTTTCGATATGCCGCTCAACCGCCGGGAAAGCTCGGCAGGGCTCCAGGGTTCCCACGCATCCTGGTCCGGCAACATCCGGTGATTGTTCATGATCATAGGGTCTCTCTTGCCTGATTTCGGTCCGGTGGCGTCAGGCCCGCCGCCTCAGCAGTCCCGCCAGAACCGTCAGTGCCCCGGTCAGGTCATCGAATGACGGGCCGCCGAGGCAAAACCGGATGCCGCTTGCCCGATCTTCCGTATCCGCCATCATGGAATCCGGCGCGGTCAGCCTTATGCCGCTTGCCGCGGCGGCGGATACGAAGTCCTTGGAGGCAGCACGCTGCATCGGCAGCCAGACATTGTATGCATCGGGATGCGAGACAAGCTCCCTCGCACCCAGCAGGGAAACCGCAAGGCTGGAGCGTCGCCGCGCCTCGTGGCGCAGATCACGCTGGATCGATGAGATGACGCCGGTGGTCAGCCAGTCCTCAACCACCGCACAGGAAAGGGCGGAGGGGGCCATCGGCGCATCCTGCAAGAAGTTTTCTGCGGCATCCTTCTGTCCCGCTGGCAGCGCCAGTACCCCGATCTGCAAACCGGGGCCGAGCGATTTGGACAAGCCATTCACATGAAACGAAATGTCAGGCGCCAATGCCGCCAATGGGCTGAAACCCGGGTCGGATGCGGCATAAACGCCGTCCTCGATGATCCAGGCACCGGCCCGGCGACAAATATCCACGATGGCATGTCGCCGCGCCATGCCCATGGTGGCGGTAGTCGGATTGTGCAACGTCGGCGTCAGATAGATCGCCCTGCCGCCGCCCGGTTTCATGCCAGCAAGCGCTTCCGCAAGTGCCTCCGGCACCATCCCTTCGGCATCGATCTCCACACCCCGCACCCTGCACCCTTTACGCCGAAGCAGCGCGAGCGCGCCGGGATAGGTGATCCGCTCGGTCAGCAGCAGACCGTCCTTGCCGCAGGTAAGATCGAAGGCCAATGACAGTGCCTGGCGGGCACCGCTCGTCAGCACCAGATGCGATGGATCGACGGACAGGCCCTGCGTCGCGAGCCAACGGGCCAGAACACGCCGGTGTTCCACATGCCCGGCGGGCGGAGCATAGAGATTGAAATGATCCGCATCGATCTTGCGCGCGATGCCGGTCAGCGTTTTTGCCAGAATACGGGCGTTGAGCGTGGCCGGCGGCGCGTTGGACGAGAGGTCGATCTGCGGGTCGTTATGTGCTTCCTGAAGCGCGACGAATGTTCCCCGACCCTTGACGCTACGCGTCAGGCCGCGCCGTTCCAGAACGGCATAGGCCTTCGTCACCGTGCCGAGACCCACGCCCAGTTTCCACGCGAGGTCACGAAGGGCCGGCAGGCGGGCACCGCCCGTCAACCTTCCCTCGATGATATCGTCGGCAAGTGCCAGCACCAGCCGTTCGGCGGCGTTCGCCTCGATATCTGCAAGGCGAGGTACCCAGGGGGATTGCAGCAACACGATCTCAACCTCGTTAAAAGTGTCACGTTACACTATTTAGATAACCAAGAAGTGTAACATAGGCTATGAGGGCGCTGAATGAAATCCACACTTTGCAACAGGCGACAGCCATATGGCGGGCGCATCGAGGTTTAAATGTTCAGCCACGTAACCGTCGGAACGGATGATCTTCAGCGGGCGGGACGTTTCTATAATGCCGTGCTCGCGCCGCTTGGCCTGATACGCCGGACCATCACACCCGATGACGGACCTGCGGCACTTTGCTGGGTGGCGACGCACGCCCCATTGCCGCGTTTTTACGTCTATAGCCCCTTCAATGGCGAGGCGGCGACGGCTGGCAATGGTGGCATGGTCGCCTTTCTCGCGCCATCGAAAGGCGCGGTGAACAACGCCTATGCTGGCGGTTTGGCTCATGGTGGAACCGACGAAGGTGGTCCAGGCCCACGCCCGCATTATGGCGAGGGTTATTTCGGCGCCTATCTGCGTGATCCCGATGGGAACAAGGTCCATATCGTCCATCGCGGTGATCTCCCGCACTAGTGGGGAGCCATTGATTTCCGGAGAAACCGACATGTTCACCAGCCAGCTTGCCCTCGTTTACGGCACCTATCTCATTGCCACCGCCAGCCCGGGGCCAAGCAACATGGCAATCATGGCGACGGCGATGCGCGATGGCCGCCTGCCGGCTCTTGCTTTGGCGGCGGGCGTCATCACCGGTTCGCTGTTTTGGGCAATCCTGACGGCGACCGGCCTGTCCGCCGTGCTCACCGCCTATGCCCAGGCGCTTTTCGTCATCAAGATCGCTGGTGGCGCCTATTTACTGTATCTGGCCTTCCGTGCCGGCAGATCGGCCCTCAAACCGGTTTCCGATCTTGCAGGGATGACTGTGGAACGCGCGGTGCCGCGCTATCGATCGCTCTATCGGCAGGGGCTTTTCATGCATATCGGCAACCCGAAGGCCATTCTCTCATGGATCGCCATCATGTCGCTCGGGTTTCGAGCGGACGCGCCCGCCGGCATGGTGCCGGCAATCATCGGCGGCTGCGCCATTCTCGGCGTCACCGTGTTCGGTGGTTATGCCTTGCTTTTCTCGACCGCCTCGATGATTGCACTCTATACCAGACTACGGCGATGGATCGAATCCGTGCTCTCGGCGGTCTTTGCGGTTGCGGGTCTCAAACTGCTTGTCTGGCAGAGCTGAAGGCCACACCCTCCGCCCACGTCCGGCGGTTGATCCGAACTGAAAGAACGATGTCATGACCCTTGCTATCCATATGATCGATGTATTCGGCTCCGGGCCGCTTTCCGGCAATCCGCTGGCCGTCGTCACGGGCGCCGACAAGCTGACGACCGATGAAATGCAGCGGTTAACGCGGTGGTTCAACCTGTCCGAAACCACATTTCTTTTGCCGCCCACCGATCCCAGGGCTGACTATCGGGTCCGTATATTTTCGCTGGACCGGGAAATGCCCTTTGCCGGACACCCTACGCTGGGCAGTTGCCATGCGTGGCTCTCCGCCAACGGTTCGCCCAAAAACGAAACGGCCATCATTCAGGAATGCGGTGCCGGGCTGGTCCCGGTCCGGCGCGCGCAGGGGCGGCTTTCCTTTGCCGCCCCGCCGCTTATCCGTTCCGGTGCACCGACGCCGGCCGAGCTGGAAGAGGCTCTGCAGCTATTGGGGATCGAGGCCCATGACGTCGTTGATGCCGCCTGGATCGACAATGGTCCCGGATGGCTGGGGATCAGGCTCGCATCGGCCGAAAAGGTGCTTTCCATCGATCCGGTTCGCAGCTGGCCCGGGCGCATTGATGTCGGTGTGGTTGGTCCTCACACGGAAGGCAACGAAGCTGCCTTTGAGGTTCGCGCCTTCTTCAGCGATCATCTGGGCGCCATCGCCGAAGATCCCGTTACCGGAAGCCTTAATGCCTCGCTGGCGCAATGGCTCTTTGCCACCGGCATGATCGCGGCAGATTATGTCGCCGCTCAGGGGACGCGTCTCGGTCGGCAGGGTCGCGTTTACCTCAGCCGCGATGAGACCGGTGCAATATGGGTGGGTGGTGAAACACGCACACATGTCGAAGGCCGATTGCTCGGCCTTTGAAAGACAGATGAAAACGAGGTGACTTGATGAATGACAGTGTTTACCGCCCAATTTCCGAACGCGTGTTGGCGGATGATTGGGGACGGCTGACCAAGTATGAATATGAACTCCGGCTGCGGGATGGAAGCTGGCAGAAGCAGACCCGGGAGGCGTATGATCGCGGCAACGGGGCGACTTGCCTGTTGTACAATCCGGAAAACGGCCATGTCCTCCTGACCCGCCAGTTCCGATTGCCGGTTCTCTTGAATGGCGGGCTGGAATCGCTGATCGAGACACCGGCAGGATTGCTCGAAGGCGCGGAACCGGCGACGCGAATGCGTGCGGAACTGATGGAGGAGACCGGTTACGAGGTTTCCGAACTCACGCACCTGTTTGATATCTATATGAGCCCCGGCTCGGTCACCGAATATCTCGCCTTTTTCCACGGCGAATATGCCGACACCCACAAAGTGGGCGAGGGCGGCGGCTCCGCTGACGAGGGGGAAGATATCGATGTGCTCGAAATTCCCCTGCCGGAGGCGATGCGAATGATCGACCGTGGAGATATTCGTGATGCCAAGACGATCATTCTGCTCCAGCATCTTGCCATCCGGCTTTTACAGGAAAAGCACGGGTCGCTCTGATCGTGGTCCACGAGCATTGGTGGTTCGGGACAGGCGCGATCGCACACTCATGATCGACCAGAAAGAACGTTATCCGGCCCGGCGAAACAGCGCCGGACCGATCCAACGCCGGCGATCATCTGGCGAAAAGATTGGTGGCCATGTAGTCGACAAACGCTCTGACCTTTGGAGAAAGATATCGATTGGTCGGCCAGAGTACACAGAAGGTGCCAGTATCGGCCACGTAATCGTCCAGCAGCGAAACCAGTTTCCCCTCGGCGATTTCAGATGCCACGGCGAATGAAGGAAGACAGGTGACCCCGAATGATCGTTCCGCGAGATAGATCAAGGGTTCCAGCGTGCTTGCAACGGTCGCAACCGGCAGATCGATCCTGATCTCACGCCCATCGCGAACCAGCGGCCACGGTTCAAACTTTCCGGAATTCGCGAAACGGTGGTGGAGACAGCGGTGCCGGGCAAGATCTTCGGGAACCGTCGGCCAGCCATGCGCTTCAAGATAGCCGGGTGCCGCCACGATCCTGTGTTTGAAGGTGCCGAGCTTGCGGCTCATCAGCCTCGTGTCCCTGATATCGCCTGTCCGGATGACGGCGTCGAACCCTTCTTCGATGACGTCGACCAGTCGATCGGTAAAATCCAGGTCGAGATTGATGTCAGGATAGGCATCCATGAAGGCCGATATTGTCGGCATCAGCAGCATGCCCGCCAGCGGAAGGCTGACGCGCAGCTGCCCGCGTGGAATGGCCTGCGATCTCGATAATTGCGCCTGGACGGTCTCATATTCCGACTGGATGCGCCGGCATGTATCGAGGAAAAAACCGCCATCCTCCGTCAGGGTCATGCTGCGTGTCGAGCGATTGAACAATCGCACACCCAGTTCGTCCTCCAGACGTGCGATAGCCTTTCCGACGGCTGATCCAGAGATGCCAAGACGATGTCCGGCCGCCACGAAGCTTCCTGCTTCCGCGACCTGAATGAATATGCCCAGTGTTCCGAGTTTGTCCATGATCTCTAATTAAGGAATTTTCTTCCGGTATGTTGAGAATAGCAGCTTCTTTATCCGCTATTTTCCTTTCGATATCCAGATGTGGCCGCGGCTGAATTGGCCGGGCTTCAAAATGGAGACATCTATGGAAACGACACCTCTTGCAGCCTTCACCGGCTCTCCTGCCCCCACGACTTTCATCGTCAACGTCATACATGTTCATCCCGGAAAGCAGGAAGAAGCCTTCGCCATCATTCAGGACGTCGTACACTACGTCGCCGAACGGAAAGAAGGATTCCTCTGGAGCAGCCTTGCAAAAAGCACGGACGGGCAGACGGTCGTTAATGTCGAGGCTATCCAGGGTGCCGGCAGCGTCGATGAATTCTTTACCGATCCGGCCTTCGTTGAAAAATTCCGCAAGCTGGACACGGTTTCGAAAAGCGAATTCCATACTTACCGAGTCGATGATCTGGTTCTTCCCAAGCTCAAGACCGCGTGACCGGCCTTACGGCATCGGTTTTTCAGGAACGTGTCAGGTTGCAAGCTGTGCAGGGGGAGGTTTCCCCCTGTAGGTAACGAAAAGGTTCACCTGTCTCCCACGTCTGAAAAGATCCGGCTCTTCTCTGCCGAGGGAATTCGAATGAATTGAGCAGTGGCTGTAGTCATTTAGCAGCCGTCACCGACGCTGCTTGAACCCCCGAAAACCGTGGTCCATTAAAACTTCGTTTGACCCCATCATATTGGCTATCGTGTACCCAGGTAGGCAGCCACGCATCGTTTGAATGACGATTGCGAAGGGCTCTCTGAAATACCGAGTGTGCCATGGACCTGCCGAAGATAAAAACGCTGATCGATTTCGTTGGACGGACGAACGTCACGGAGCTGACGGTTACGAAAAAAGAAGTAACGGTCCGGATTTTCCGAACCGTTGGGCAGGCGGCGACTATTGCCGGGACGAATTCGACCGAAGGTGAGGTCGCCGGGCCGGCTTCTTCCGCAGATGTTTCAAATTCCGTCATGAGCGCGGGTTCGACCTTCACCGTTAAGGCGCCGGTTTTTGGTGTTTTGCATCGTTCCCCGGCGCCCGGCCAGAAACCGTTTGTGAATGTCGGCGATCGTGTCGAAGAGGGGCAGACCCTCTTCATCATCGAGGCGATGAAGGTCTTCAACACCATTGCCGCGCCGCATCCGGGCCGAATTGCATATCTTACTGAGGTCGATGGCGGCGAGGTCGAGACGGGCGATGTGCTGGCGGAGATCGCGTGATGGTGGAGGTCTTCAAAGATACGACACCTGCCGAAAGGCGCTTCGATACGGTTCTCATTGCCAACAGGGGTGAAATAGCAGCGAGAATCCAGCGGGCCTGCGATGAACTCGGGCTAAAAACCGTTGCAATATGCTCCGAGGCGGACAGGGGCGCATCCTATGTCCAGACTGCCGATAGTTTTCTTTGTATCGGCCCTTCCGCTGCGGGCAAAAGTTATCTCAACAAGGATGCCATCCTGCTCGCGGCGCGGTTGACATCTTCAGGAGCGATCCATCCCGGTTACGGGTTTCTATCAGAAAATACTGCCTTCTCGGACGCCGTCGAAAAAGCCGGCCTTGTTTTCATCGGACCGGACGCATCGTCGATTGCGACGATGGGCGACAAGATCGCTGCCAAACGGGCGATGATTGCCGCTGATGTACCGTGTGTTCCCGGCCCTGATACGGCATTGCCGGATGATCCGGCTGCCGTCGAAAGCATTGCGGAGGAAATCGGTTATCCTGTCATCGTCAAGGCTGCCGGCGGCGGCGGCGGGCGGGGTATGCGGGTTGTGCCGGATGCCGGATCTCTGCATGAGGCGATTTCCACGACACGCGAGGAAGCCCGTCAGGCTTTCGGCTCGCCGGCGCTCTACATGGAGAAATTCCTTCAGCATCCCCGGCACATTGAAATACAGGTGCTGTGCGACACCCACGGACATGCCGTTTGGCTGGGACATCGCGACTGCTCCATGCAACGTCGCCACCAGAAGGTGGTGGAAGAAGCGCCGGCGCCCGGCATCTCGCCTGACGTGATCCGGTCCGTCGGACAAGCCTGTGTCGAGGCCTGCCAGCAGATTGGCTATCGTGGCGTCGGAACGTTTGAATTCCTCTACGAGAACGGGGCCTTCTATTTCATCGAGATGAATACGCGCCTGCAGGTGGAGCATCCCGTCACCGAAATGACCAGCGGGATCGATATCGTCCAGGCGCAGATCAGGGCAGCCCAGGGGGAAGAACTGGTTCTACGCCAACAGGATGTAAAATGCGAAGGCCACGCCTTCGAGTGCCGCATCAACGCGGAAGATCCGCAGACGTTTCTGCCTTCCGCCGGTGTCGTGACGGGTCTTGCCTTGCCGCAGGGGCAAGGTATTCGTGTCGATACCCATATTCATGAGGGTTACAGGGTTTCTCCCTACTACGATTCCCTTGTCGCCAAGCTCATCGTCCATGCGCCAACCCGCAGCGAGGCAATGGCGAAGATGCGCGAGGCACTTGCCGGGACATCGATTGAAGGCATTTCGACCAATCTGCCGTTCCTGCGCGCGCTGTTTGAGGACGACGCTTTCGCGTGTGGTGAAACGGACATTCATTATCTGGAGAAATGGCTCAAGCAACGGAGAGTGGCATGAGTACGCTCGACCTCACCGACACCGCCACCATCGCGGCCCTGACCGAAGCCCTGACGGCGGCGGGTGTGGACGGAATTGAAATCTCAACGCCCAAGGGTCATTTGCGCCTCCTCGTTGCCACCGGCAACAGTGCACAGGCCGTTTCGGTGGTGAAAACCTCACCAGTTGAAACCGCTGCGGTGCCAGTGATTGTCAAAGCCCCGATGGCTGGCCGTTTCTGTTCTTCTCACCCCTCCGCACCGGTCGAGACTGACAGCCTCCCGCGCTCGACCGGCAGTGCCGATGTTCTCGGCTTCATCCGCGTCGGCTTGGTTCTGCTTCCCGTATCCGCCGGTTGCCTGGGCGTCGTGAAGAGACGGCTTGCAGAGCCGGATGCGTTGGTCGGGTTCGGCGATCCCCTGTTCGAAATCGAGCCTCAATCATGATTGCTACGCCGAATATTCTTGCGCCGCTGCATGACATCCTGCCTCCCACCAAGGGAGAGGCACGCATTTCCTTCATCGGCTCCCGTTCCTTCCTGCTCGAAGCGCCCGGCGAATTCGATCTGCCCGCGCAGCGCTGGATCTGGGCCTTGTCGCAAACGATCAGCAACTGGCCGGATGTTGCGGAAATCATCCCCGGTATGACCAATCTTTTGACGATCTTCAAGGAAACGCCCGATGACCCCGACAGTGTCGTCGAGCGGCTGCGGGACGCATGGAACAGTGCCCAGAGCCTTGATCTGACTGGAAAAACCATCGAAATCCCCGTGCATTATGGTGGCGAATACGCAACCGATCTTGCTGCCATCTGCGATTTTTCGGGGTTGATCGACCGCGAGGTGGTGCGTCTCCATCACGAGGCGACCTATCGTGTCTTCGCATTGGGCAGCGCCCCCGGCTTCGGTTATCTGCACGGTCTTGATCCCCGTATTTACATGCCCAGAAAAACCGTGCCGTCCATCAGGATGGAAAAGGGCTGCGTGACCATTGGCGGCATGCAGACCGGTGTGGCCATGCTGACGGGTCCGAATGGCTGGAACTCCATCGGTTACGCCGATCTGCAGATGTTCGATCCGGCATCGTCGGCGCCTGCCCTGATGGCGCCAGGCGATATCGTGCGGTTCGTGCCGGCGAGGATCGAGCTATGATCGAGATCATCGAAACAGGTCCTTTCAACACGGTGCAGGACCTCGGACGCCCGGGTTATCGCGACATCGGTGTCTCCGCGGGAGGGGCCATGGACCCGCTGGCCGTCAAAATCGGCAATATCCTTCTCGGCAATTTCGACGATGCGGCCGTTATCGAGGTCCAGACCTTTCCGTTCAAAATGCGATTTGAAGCCCGTGCGGCCTTTGCGGTCACGGGGGCAGATGGTCAGGTGTTGCTGGATGGCAGGGAGCTGCTTTCATGGTGTACGCATGTAGCCGCCGAAGGCCAGATTCTGGAACTGAAGCAGCCGCCGCAATTTGCCCGTGCCTATATTTCTCTTGCAGGCGGTGTGGATGTTCCGGTGCTGATGGGGTCGCGGAGCACCGCGCTGCGCGGCGGGTTTGGCGGCAATGCCGGGCGGCCCCTTGCCAGGGGCGACAGGCTGAAGATCGGCACGGTCCCGGATGCGCTACCGCTGCCGGCAAGCGGTATTGCCGTTATCGAACCTGCCACTGCTTTGCGTGACGTGTTCGCTCCGCCAATTGAAGGCATCTTGCAGATCCGCGCGATACCGGCCGGCGAACATGGGCTGTTCGCGTCCGATGGCGAGGCTTTCTGGAGCCAGACATGGCGCATCTCATCCCGCAGCGACCGCACCGGCTATCGTCTGTCCGGCGAACCGATCAAGCCGACGGAGACAATCGAAATGCGCTCCCATGGGGTCGTTCCGGGTGTGGTTCAGGTGCCGCCGGGGGGAGAGCCGATCATCCAGATGAGTGACGCCAACACGGCGGGGGGATATCCCAAGGTTGCCGGCGTGATCGAATGCGATCTGTGGCGGCTTGGGCAGGCGCGGATCGGCAGCCGGTTGCAATTCGTGCGCTCTACCCATGCTGAAGCGCGGGTCGTGGAGCTGGCGGTTGCCAGCTATCTCGAGGATATCAGGCAGACTTCACACATGGTCAAGCGGGCGCTGAGGGCAATGGCCTGACGACAGGTGAACGGATCGAAGGAGAATGCGATGAAGATCGATCTGAATTCCGATATGGGCGAAGGTTTCGGTCCTTATCGGCTGTGCGATGACGAGGCGATGATGAAGATCGTGTCGTCGGCCAATATTGCCTGTGGTTTTCACGGCGGCGACCCCGACACGATGGCCCGGATGGTGCGTCTGGCGAAAGCGAATGGTGTCGGCATCGGCGCCCATCCGGGGCTGCCGGACCGCGCCGGTTTCGGACGACGGGAAATACCGTTCCAACCCGACGAGCTGCGTCAGCAGATGCTTTACCAGCTCGGTGCGCTGATGGCGATTGCCGGAGCCGAGGGGATGAAGGTCGGCCATTTCAGCTTTCACGCGGCGATGGGCAATATGGTCAATCGTGAACCCGTACTGGCGGATCTGATGATGAATGCCATCGCCACCGTCGATCCGCGGCTCGTGGTGTTCGTGACGCCAGAAAGTGAAATAGAAAGGGCGGCGAAACGCGCGGGCCTCAACACACTGGCGCTGTTTCTGGCAGACCGTGCCTATGACGCCGAAGGCAGGCTCGTGGCGCGGGGACTGCCCGGCGCATTGGTCAAGGACGAGACGTCGGTGCGCGCGCGGGTTCGACGGTTCCTGACACATGGTCAGGTCGAGGCCATCGATGGCACGATCATCGCCATGCCCGCTCGCTCTATCCTCGTCCACAGCGATACGCCCGGTTCTCTGGAACTTGCACGCATCATCCGCAGTGAAATCGAGGCTTCCGGCGCCACTCTGGCGCCTGCGGCCGAACTCGCGGCCTGAGCCGGTCGCTGTTTGTTGTTTCCATCTCATCGAAAGATTACCCAGATGCCTTCCACCGCCGATCGCCTGAAAAATGTTTCCATCTCCGCTTCCGCCGCCATGACCCAGCGTGCCAGGGAACTGGCCGCGAAGGGGATCAAGGTCGTGAGCCTTTCCTCCGGTGAGCCGGATTTTCCAACCCCCGCCCATGCCATCGAAGCCGCGCATGCCGCGGCACTTAATGGTGAAACGAAATATCCGCCGATGGATGGAACGGTGGCGATGAAGGCCGCGATCAGCCGGAAATTCAAGCGCGACAACAACCTAACATATGATGCCAGCCAGATCGTCGTCTCCGCCGGCGGCAAGCAGGTGATCTTCAATGCCATGCTGGCCACCTGCAATCCGGGTGATGAGGTGGTCATCCCTGCGCCGTCATGGGTCAGTTATGCCGATATCGTCAAGTTTGCCGGTGGCGTTCCGGTGCCGGTGCCCTGCTTCGAACAGGCTGGTTTCAAGTTGCGTGCGGAAGATCTCGAAGCCGCAATCACGCCACGCACCAAATGGCTTTTCCTGAACTTCCCCAGCAATCCGACCGGTGCAGCCTGCTCGCGAAAAGAGATGGCGGCGATTGCCGAGGTTATGCTGCGTCATCCCCATGTGTGGATATTGACCGACGATATCTACGAGCATCTCGTTTATGACGGGTTCGAGTTCGGCACGATCGCCGATGTCGAACCGCGGCTTTACGACCGCGTGCTGACCATGAACGGTGTGTCCAAAGCCTATGCCATGACGGGCTGGCGGCTTGGTTACTGCGCCAGTGGCTCGAAGGAACTCATTACGGCCATCAGCAATGTCAACGGCCAGAATGGCGGCGGCATCACCACCGTCACACAGGCTGCAGCCATTGCCGCACTGGATGGCCCCCAGGACCTGCTGAAGGAAAGAGCCGCCATCTATCGCGAACGGCGTGACTTCGTTCTTGGCCAGCTGGCCGAGATCGACGGCCTGCGTTGCCACAAGCCGGAGGGCGCCTTCTACATCTATCCGAATATTTCCGGCCTCATTGGCAAAACCACCAAGGGCGGACGCAAGATAGAAAGCGACGTCGATTTCGTCATGGCACTGGTGGATGAGCATCACGTCGCCACGGTGCAGGGTGCCGCTTATGGGATGAGCCCCTATTTCCGCCTTTCCTATGCCACCAGCATGGAGATGCTGGGCGAAGGATGCGCGCGGATCGCTCAGTTTTGCCGGGACATGCGCTGACTGACGCTACACATCTCCTGGTCCGCTGTGGCCAGACCGGGAGATGTGATGTCATTCCCTAAAGTTTCAGCTTCTCTGTCAGTTCCACAAGAATGTCCTTCACCGCAAAAGCCGGCTCGGACAGGGAGTTCTGATCGGATGTGCAGAGGGACAATGTTTCTTCGATGCGCGGGGACAGGAGCCGGCAAACGAGCGGTTCGCCCGTTTCCGAGACGATACGGTCGGCTATCGCCTTTGGCATGATAGTGGCGCCAAGGCCGCTTGCGACGGCGCGGGCCAGCGTTCTGACGATCTCAACTTCCGCGACGACCTTGAGATTGATCCGGCTGCGGGTAAATGCGGTGTCCACCGCGCGGCGCACGAAATTGTAACTCGGCGGCAACAGCATCGGCAGCCCGTCCAGGGCGCCGATGGGCACCGGTTTCAGATCCGCTTCGATCGCGAAATTGCGGTGGGCGACAAGATAGAATTCTTCACTGAGGACCGGCTCGAAGCGCACGCCCTTGATCGGGCCGACGCCGTGAATCAACGCCATTTCCAGACGGCCGTTCATGATCATCTGGCTGTAGGTCTGTCCGACACTTTCCGTCAGGTGGATCAAAATGCCCGGATGCCGTTTTCGCGTCTCCGCTAGCAGATCGACGGATAATGTGGCGGCGCTGCTGAAAGGCACCAGGCCGACCGAAACACGTCCCGCAAGCGAATTGCCCGCCGCTGCCGCATCGACCTGCGCCTGTTCCATCTGCCGCAGAATGATTTGCGCATGGCGGTAAACCGCATGTCCAGCATCCGTCATCGTCACGCCCTGCTGGCTGCGAATCAGCAGTTTTTGGCCGAAATGCTCTTCGAGCGCGGCCAGCTGCTGGCTCAGCGCCGGCTGGGCAAGGTGCAGAATATCGGCTGCACGCGTGATGCTGCCGCTATCCACGATGACGATGAAGGATTTGAGACGTCTGATATCCATTGCGATGATGATGATTTCGGTTGTGCTGCGGCAAATCTACAAGGTCGCCCCCGTTTTGCAATGCGAACCGGGAACCGGAATCATCCGCAAACCTGTGTGAAGCGGATTCCATCAGGCTTTTTGCCCGGAAACCATGGCGCTTCGGGCTCCATAAAAGTTGCTTATTACTCCAAAAGTAATCGGTCTTAGGCAAGCAAATAAAGCTTCGCTAATCTCTATGGCAACGACAAGGGGATCAGAATGCCATTTTCCGATTACAAGACCGCATTGGTCACTGGCGCTTCGTCCGGTATCGGCGCTGCAGTCGTCGAGCGGCTGCGCCGCGAGAACATTGAAGTCCATGCCATCGCCCGCAGTGCCGATGCATTGAAGGAGCTGGCCGATCGGACCGGGTGTGTCGCGCATGTCATCGACGTAACCGATCGTGCTGCGATTGCCGACCTCGCAGGCCGGGTGCAGTTTGATATTCTGGTCAACAATGCCGGCGTGGATCGCCCGAAGAAATTTCTCGAGGCGGATGAAGCCGATATCGATCTTCTGGTCGACGTCAATCTGCGTGCCGTCCTCCACATCTGCCGGCTGATCGTTCCAGGCATGGTGGAGCGCGATCGCGGCCACGTCATCAATATCTCATCCATCGCCGGAAATTATAATTTCGGCGGCAATTCCACCTATCACGCCGTGAAGGCTGGCGTCGCCATGCTCTCGAACCAGCTTCGGATCGATGCATTCGGCAAGCGCGTGCGCGTGACGGAAATCTGCCCCGGCCGCGTGGCGACGGATATTTTCAGCCACGTTCACGACAATGATCCGAGCGTGCGCGAGCGCTTCATCGACGGTTTCGAATTGCCGAAGGCGGAAGACATTGCCGATGCGATCGGTTTTGCCATTGCCGCGCCGGTTGCCGTCAATATCGGCCATATGGAAATCACCCCGACATTGCAGGTCATGGGCGGCCTTCAAACTGCCAAGCCCCAAGCAGCAGCCGAGGAAGGCACAAAGAAGGAGCAGAAGCCGTGAGCGGCTTTGATCTTTCGGCTATCCTGAGCAATCAGGAATATATCGCGATGCTGCTGCACGGCATCGAGATGACCTTCATTATCTTCATCGGTTCGTGGTCGCTTGCCATGTCGCTCGCGCTCGTCCTCCTCTGCATCCGCTTTTCGCCTTCCCGCTTCGGAGATCGGCTGGTCGCAGCCTATGTTTCCTATCATCGCAACGTGCCGACACTGGTGCAGTTGATGCTATGGTACTTCGGCATCTTCACTCTGCTGCCTTCCGGCCTGACAGGCTGGCTGACTGAACATAACGCAGAAGCAATCTTCGCCGTGGTTGGCCTCGGCCTGTGTCAGGCGGCGTATTTCAGTGAGGATCTGCGTTCCGGTCTGCGCTCGGTCAGTCCGGGGCAGATGGAAGCGGCAAAGGCGCTGGGACACAGCTATCTCTCGGCGATGCGTTTCATCACAATGCCGCAGGGCGTGCGCAACGCGCTGCCTCCGCTCATCAATCACAGCGTCTCCCTGTTCAAGAACAGCAGTCTGGCGCTTGTCATCGGCGCGTCTGAATTGACCCATGCGGTCAAGGAAATCGAAAATCTGAGTTTCCAGACCTTCGAAATCTACCTCGTCGGCACGGTTCTCTATCTCTTCTTCTCGCTGTTGATCATGGGGGCCGGCGCCTATCTGTCGATACGCCTTGATCCGGCCTGGAGGGCGCGCGCATGATCGGGGATATCATCACCATCCTGCACGATTACTGGCTGCTGCTGCTGATCGGCCAATATCCGAACGGGCCTCTCGGCGGGCTCGCGAACACGCTCATTCTCTCGGCGCTCGCCATCGCTCTCGCTTTTCCGGTGAGTATCCTCATGGCGCTGGCGCGTTTGTCGGCATGGCACGTCCTGCGGTGGCCGGTGACGGCATTGGTCTACGTTACGCGCGGCGTGCCGTTGCTGATGCTCATCCTGTGGACCTATTTCCTCATTCCGCTCTGGACCGGTGCCGATGTGCCAAGTTTCGCCATCATGCTGGCAACGCTTGTCGTCTATCAGGGTGCATTCCTGAGTGAAGTGGTAAGGGCCGGCATCGTTGCCCTCAGCGTCGGGCAGATGGATGCGGCAAAAGCGCTTGGCCATAGCTACGGCAGTGCGATGCGCTTCATCATCCTGCCGCAGGCGCTCTACAACATGATCCCGAGCATGATCTCGACCTTCGTGGCGACGATCAAGGACACGACGCTCGGTTATGTCATCAATGTGCCTGATCTGACCTTTGCAGCGAGCCAGGTAAACAACCAGCTTCTGACGCAGCCCTTCCAGGTATTTCTCATTCTTGCGGTGGTCTATTACGCCCTCTGCTGGAGCCTGACCTATCTCGCAAATGCCGTCGAACGCCGCATCGCCCGCCGCCGCGCCGGCGTGGTGAGCCGCCCGCATCAGGCATCCTTGACGCAGGCCAAAATCTTAACGGAGCAGCCATGACCACGACCGCATCAGTGACGCCCCAGCAGACGATCCGCATCTCGAATGTCTGCAAGAGTTATGGCGATTATCAGGTTCTCAAGAACATCGACGCCGAAGTTGCGCGCGGTGAGGTGGTTGTCATCTGCGGCCCCTCCGGTTCGGGCAAATCGACACTGATCCGCACCGTCAATCGCCTGGAGGAAATCAATAGCGGTTCGATTACGCTCGATGGGCGGGACATTCACGCCGCCACGCGCACCAGGGAATTGAACCTTCTGCGCAGCCGCATCGGTTTCGTGTTCCAGAGTTTCAATCTGTTTCCGCATCTTTCCGTTGTCGAAAACGTCACGATTTCGCCAATCCGCGTAAAGGGTGTTTCGCCTGACATCGCGCAGCAAAAGGCACTCGCACTGCTTGAGCGTGTCGGTCTGGCCGAAAAGGCAGGCGCTTATCCCGGTCAATTGTCCGGCGGGCAACAGCAACGCGTGGCGATTGCGCGTGCGCTCGCCATGGAGCCGCCCGTCATGTTGTTCGATGAGCCCACCAGCGCGCTCGATCCGGAAATGGTGGGCGAAGTGCTGGCCGTGATGAAAGGCCTGGCGGCGGAAGGCATGACCATGCTGTGCGTCACCCATGAAATGGGGTTCGCGCGTGAAGTCGCGGACCGCATCTGGTTCATCGACGCCGGAGAAATACTCGAGAGAGCAACGCCGGAAGAATTCTTCAAGACACCCCGCCATCCCCGCGCGCAGCGGTTCCTCGCCGATCTGCGTCACTGATAACAGCCAAAATATAAAAGGAGAACAGCAATGAACTGGAAATGCCTTACACTTACCGCCGCAGTTCTGGGCGTCGCAGCCGCGTCGCCCGCTATGGCGGACCAACTCGATACGATCACGGCGAACAAGGTGCTGCGCTGCGCGACCTTCGCCGATGTTGTTCCCTTTGCCGCGCCGGATCCGAAAACCCGCGAGATGGCCGGTTTTGATGTCGATCTCTGCAAGGCCATCGCGAAGGAACTCGGGGTCAAGGCGGAGATCAAGCCCGTATCGGTCGAGGCCCGCGTTCCCGAAGTGAAGCTCGGCCGCGTCGATATCACCGTTGCCAATCTTGCCTACACACAAAGCCGCGCCGAGCAGATCCAGTTCAGCGACCCCTATTATCTCGCCAAGGAAATGCTGATCGTTCCGGTCGAGGATGCCGGCAAGAAGAAGTCCGACTATGAAGGCCAGCGTGTCGCTTCGACCAAGGGCTCGACCTCGGAAATGTCGATCAAGCTCAACAAGTCGGAGCCGTTGACCTTCCAGGATACGGCGTCCGCCTATCTCGCCGTTCAGCAGGGCAAGGCGCGCGGCATGGTGGCCAACACCATGACGACCACGAAATTCGTCAATGAATCCAAGACCAAGGGCAAGCCGATGCGGATGATCGAAGAGCCGATGCTCTATCAGCCGATCGGCATCGGCATGGCGAAGGATAATCCGGCCCTGACCGCCAAGGTCAATGAAATTCTCCGCAAGCTCGATGCCGATGGCGAGATCAACACGCTCTGGAACAAGTGGCTCGGCCCTGACACGGAATACAAGATGACCCGCACTGACAAGGTCGTCCCGCTTTCCGAGCTGAAGTTCGACCCCATCCCCTGATCTGCCGGCGTCCGCAGCATCGATTTCAACATCCACCTGAACTCAAATGCGAGCGGCGGGACGTTCCCGCCGCCAGCCTTACCGTGGGAGGTTTTATGATCCACATCAAAGATATAGCAGAACGGCCAAGCAAGGCGGACATCGAAGCGCTTTCGAAATTTTCGCCCGCCACCATCCATGAGGCGCAGGGTCGAAGAGGCGCATTGTCCTCCCGCCTCAAGCCGGTCGATTACCGGATGAAACTGTGCGGCCCGGCTTTCACCGTCAGATGCGCACCCCGTGACAACATCATGCTGCAGCTTGCGATCAATTACGCCAAGCCCGGCGATATCATTGTCGTTTCGGCCGGCGAATACGAGGAAGCGGGCTCGTTCGGTGACGTCCTGGCCAATGCCTGCCTTGCAAAAGGGATTGGCGGTTTGGTGACGGACACAGGCGTGCGCGACACGCTGCAACTGCGAGACCTCGGTTTCCCTGTGTTTTCCCTCAGTGTCTGCATCAAGGGGACCGTCAAGGAAACCATTGCAGCATTGAACGACAGCATTATCGTTGGCGGCGAGACCATCAATCCGGGCGATATTGTCGTCGGCGATGCCGATGGTCTGGTTGTGGTGCGTCGCGCGGAGGCACAGGAAGCCGCACGGCTGTCGCAAGCCCGTGAGGACGCCGAGGCGGGTTTCATAGAAGCTTACAAACAGGGTAAATCGGTGATCGAAGTCAGCAATCTGGAGCCTGTGCTAAAGGCGAAGGGGCTGGTTGTCGATATCTGATCTTGGAACTGGCAACCGCCGTTCAGTAATTCCTTTGGCGAAAATCGCCAAAGGTAAATTGCGGAATGCAGGCTGTCAGCCAATGGCAAGATTCCAATGGCTGACTGAAGGATGGCCGTTACCGGTACGTCTTCTTTGCCCGGCTTATCTCAGGCGCTTCAGCAGCTCTTCAGCCACGGCCGGGGCGGAGGCGGGGTTCTGGCCAGTGATCAGTTCGCGGTCGGTCGCGATATGGGACGTGAATGGCGTCTGGTTGCTGATGAATTCACCCCCGGCCGCTTCCAGCGCCGTCTGCGGGTAGAATTTCATTTCGCCGCCATTGAGCAGACCTTTGGCGATTCCCTCTTCTTCATTGCTGATGACGGTCATCTTGTAGCCGGCATAAATCCAGCCTTCGGCCTTGGTGGAACCGCCTGTCTCCAGTGTCGCGGTGAAGGCCGTCGCATCGGGCAGGGTGGACAGCAGGGCGATCGGTCCATGGCAGGCAAGTGCCGTGGTCTTGCCCTTGGTATGGAAGTCGGTCAGGAGCTTGCCCAGTTCCGGGCTGACGAGGAGGTCCTGCATCGGTGCATGACCACCGGGTACATAAACGGCATCGAAATGATCGTAACCGATCTGCTCGACACGCGCGAGGCTGACGACCGGCGACTTTTCCCGCGAAGTCAGGTTGAGCTTTTCGAGCAGCGCGCTGCTTTCTTCCATGGCGGCGACGTCGCCGCCGAAATGCATCTTGTCCACCGAGGATTTATCGAGGGTAGGGGCGCTACCCTTCGGTGTGGCGAAGGTGACGTCGTGACCGGCGTCCAGTAGTACCTTTACCGGCTGCATCAACTCGTTGAGATAAAAGCCGGTCTCGAAAACCTTGCCGTCTTTCAGGTCTAGGCGATCGGAATCCGAGAGGACGACCAGGACATTGGCCGCCTGTGCGCTGAATGCGCTTGTTCCAAGAGCAAGGGCGAGGGCGAAAGTGCGGATGGGTTTCATGTTTTTCTCCAGACATGGGCACTCCCTGCCCCGCATGGACGGGGAGCGCTGGTGTTTTGTTGTTGGTGGTGTGGTGACGCCGTTCAGGCGCTCAGGAGGTCGCGCAAGGCTTCGCCGACGCCGGTCGCCGATTGTGGGTTCTGGTCCGTGACCAGCCTTCCGTCGACGACGACCTTGGCTGTCCAATCGGCGGCCGGATGATGATGCGCGCCGCGCATGGTGAGCGTGCTGGCGAGCAGGAAAGGAACGATCCTGTCCAGCTTGACGGCGCGTTCCTCGTCATCGGTGAAGGCGGCGACATTCTTACCGGCAACGAGATGGGCACCGTCGCTCAACGTGACATTCACCAAGGCGGCAGGGCCGTGGCAAACCGCAGCGACAACGCCACCCGCCTCGTAAATGCTGCGGGTGAGGTCGTTGACCGCCGGGCTTGTCGGAAAGTCCCACATTGCACCGTGTCCGCCGGTGAAAAAGATCGCCGCGTAGTTTTTCGGGTCAAGATCGGCAAGGCGTGAGGTGTTGCGGATGGCGCTGCGGAAACCCTCGCTGCTCCAGTAGCGCGCATTGGTGGGGTCGTTGAGGTCAAGGCCATCGACCGGCGGCTCGCCGCCATCGATGGAAGCGAATTCGACCGCGATGCCGGCGGCGTCGAGGACGGCAAGAGGGTGGGTAACCTCACCGAGGTAAAAGCCGGTGGGCTCGCCCGTTTCGCCCTTGGTGCCATGGCTGGTCAGGACGAAAAGAACCGGTTTGATAGGCTGAGTTGCGTTTGTCATGAATTGCTCCCGACATCAGAGGTGAGGCTGGATAGCCTTTGACGAAGCAAACATATTGAAGCCGATGGAGCTGATAAATGCGCCTTCAGGGAATTCATTTGTTCTTGAAGAGACGAAATAACTTTATTGACGCGATGATCGGGGATAAGGCTGGCCGCAGACAACTGACTTATTCGCAAGGGGCCAAAATGGGGCGGCGGTTTGATCATCTCGGCGACGTGGAAGCATTCATCATCGTTGCCGAAAAAGGCTCGATGACCGAAGCAGCCGTTGCGCTTGCGACGACGGCATCGGTTCTCAGCAGGGCGATTACCCGCCTGGAAACCCGGCTTGGCGCGCAACTGATGCGGCGAACCACACGGCGCCTCAATCTGACGGATGAAGGCCGCGCCTATCTCGAACAGGCACGCGCGGCGTTTTCGATGATCGACGATGCGGAGCGGGCAATTCAGGGACCGACGGGAGCCTCGTTGACCGGCCATGTCCGCATCAGCGTGCCGACGACCTATGGCCACCACCGGCTGCCTGCCATGCTGGAACGTTTCATGCAGGCCTATCCCGAAGTCCAGATCGAATTGAGCATCACCAATCGCAATGTCGATCTGGTGGCGGAAGGTTATGATCTGGCGATCCGCCTCGGCCCCTTGCCCGATAGCGGGCTGGTGGCGCGCAAACTGGAAGACGCTCCGTTGCGTCTAGTGGCAGCCCCGCATTATCTCGAACGGGCGGGCATGCCGCGGGGTGTCGAGGACTTGGCGGAACACCAGTGTCTGCCTTTCGTGATGCCGAGCACGGGGCGTTGTGCGCCATGGCTGTTTCATGTCGACGGCCGAGATCTGGACTGGACGCCACCAGGGCGTATCCAGGTGTTTGACGATGTGCTGGGTGTGGTGTCCCTGGCCGAAAGCGGTCTTGGCATCTGCCAGACCTATGACTTCATCATTCGTGACCGCGTCAAAGAGGGGCGGCTTGTCGAGGTGCTGGACCATGCGCAGGGACGCTCCCGGCCTTTTTCGCTGATCTTTGCCCCGCACCGCCGCCTGTCGGCCGCGACACGCACGCTCATCGACTTTCTCGTGGAGAAATAATCGCGAGCGGGCTGTGTAGCCGGTTTCAGAATTCGATGACTTGCCGAACGGCGCTTCCGTCGTGCAGGCGGTCGAACCCTTCATTGATGTCTTCTAGCTTCAGCCTTCCGCTCAGAAGGCGGTTCACCGGCAACCGGCCGTCGCGATAAAGGGCGATGAAGCGCGGAATATCCCGGAGAGGCACGCAGGTGCCGATATAGCTGCCCTTGAGTGTCCGCTCCTCGCCGACGAGCTGCACGACGTTGACCGGCAGGGCCGCACCCGGCGGTGGCAGACCGGCGGTAACGGTGGTGCCGCCACGTTTGGTCATCCTGAAGGCGTTTTCGAGGGCGCGAATAGACCCTGCCATCTCGAAGGCATAATCGGCACCGCCGGAAGTGAGCTCGCGGACCTGCTCGACGGCATCCTCATCGCGTCCGTTCACGATGGCGGTCGCGCCCAGTTCGCTGGCGAGTGCAAGCTTTTCCTGCGAAAGGTCTACGGCGACGATCTTGCTGGCACCGGCCGCCCGGGCTCCGAGAACCGCGGCAAGGCCCACACCGCCAAGTCCGATGACGACCGTGGTTGAGCCGGCCCTGACCCTTGCCGTATTCACGACGGCGCCGACGCCAGTCAGAACCGCGCAGCCGAAGAGTGCCGCCTCGACAAATGGAAGATCGCGGTCGATCTTGACCAGCGAATTGCGCGACACCACGGCATATTCGGCAAAGGCCGACACACCAAGGTGATGATGGACGACCTCGCCATGATAGTTCAGGCGGGTGGCGCCACCCAGCAGCCTGCCTGCGGCATTGGCGGCGGCGCCCGGCTCGCACAGAGCGGGCCTGCCTTCCGCACAGGGCAGGCAATGTCCGCAACTGGGCATGAAGACCATGACCACATGATCGCCGGGCTCAAGATCGCGCACACCTTCGCCCAATGCCTCGACGACGCCTGCCGCTTCGTGCCCGAGCGCCATCGGCATCGGGCGGGGCCGGTCGCCATTGATGACGGAAAGATCGGAATGGCAAAGGCCTGCGGCGCGGATGCGGACGAGGACTTCGCCGGGGCCGGGCGGGGCAAGCTCGATCTCTTCGATCGCAAGCGGCCTGCTGGTGGCGTAAGGGCGAGACATATTCATCTCTCGCAATATAGCGGCTTTGACCTGCATTCTTTCTCCTTCCACGTAAAGTCGTTCATCAATGCCATCTTTCCACGGCATTGATAACACGCGCAATTCCATCAACTGCTATGCCCGGTCTTTGCCGACGTGTTCTGCCAGGAAGTCTATGAACGCGCGGATGCGGGTCGCAAGGTGCTCATGTCCGGCGAAGACGGCATGGATTTCTTCGACATCGTCGGGATTATAGTCCTCCAGCACGGGCACGAGCGTCCCGGCATCGATATCGGGCTGGACATGGAACTGGCCCACCCGGCCGAGACCACTGCCAGCAAGGCAGAGCCGGCGCATGATCATGCCGCTGTTGACGGAACTGTTGCCGGATACCGGCAGGCGGTAGATTTCCGTCGATCCCGGATCGCGAAACGGCCACTCATTGAGGCTGCGCCGGAAATTGAAACTGAAGCAATTATGGGCGGCGAGATCGGCCGGTGTCTGCGGCATGCCATGCCGTTTGATGTAGGAGGGTGAAGCGATAATGACCCGCCGGCTCTCGAGCAGTTTTCTCGCCTTCAGGGATGAGTCATCCATGGCCCCGGAGCGGATGGCGATATCCGTCCGCTCCTCGATCAGGCCGATGATGCCATCGGTCAGCGCGATATCGAGCTGGACTTCGGGATAGAGTTCGAGAAAGGCCGGTATGAGCGGAAGGAGAAACCTTTCGCCGAAGCCAACGGAAGCATTCACCCGCAGCAGGCCCCGCGGCACCAGTTTTCCACCCGCCGCCACGATCTGCTCCGTGTCGGCGATATCGGCCAGAATTCGCCGGGCCCGTGCCAGGTAGATTTCCCCCTCCGGCGTCAGCGTCATCATTCGGGTGGAGCGGACAAGCAGGCGGGTGCCGAGGCGGTCCTCGATGCGGGTGACGAGCTTGCTGACGGCCGATGGCGAAAGCTTCAGGCGTCGTCCCGCTGCCGAAAAACTCTGCAATTCCGCGGCGCTTACAAACACTTCCATTTCGCCAGTGCGATTGTCCATGTGTCCGTCCTGTGAATTCAATTCAAAGCTATTTATCCAATAGTGTCGATTATCACACAAGCCCTCTTCGACCATATTGCATCACAGCAATCCAACCCGACAGCAACGCTGTCCCTGCAACCCTCACCCGGGCGGTGAGCGGAGAGGAACCTGTCATGCCCCTAGCCATCTTCGCCTTGACGATCGCGGCCTATGCGATCGGAACAACGGAGTTCGTCATTGTCGGCCTTCTGCCGACGGTGGCGAACGATCTCCACATCACCCTGCCGCTTGCCGGCCTCATCGTCAGTGTTTATGCGCTTGGCGTCACCTTCGGCGCGCCGATCCTGACGGCGCTCACGGGCAGGATTGAAAGAAAGCCGCTTCTGCTTGGCCTGATGGCCCTGTTCATCGTCGGCAACACGGCAGCGGCCCTTTCGCCCAGCTATGAGATGTTACTCGTCGCCCGCGTGATCGCCGCCTTTGCCCATGGTGTCTTTTTCTCTGTCGGCGCGACCATTGCCGCCGATCTCGTGCCGGAAAATCGCCGCGCCTCGGCGATCGCCATGATGTTCATGGGTCTGACCGTTGCCATTGTCACCGGCGTGCCGATCGGCACCTATATCGGTCAGATATTCGGCTGGCGTGCGACCTTCTGGGCCGTTGGTGCGCTTGGTATCGTTGCCTTCGTTGCGATTGCGGTCCTGTTGCCGAACACGCTGAAAAAGGCTCCTCCGGCAAGCATTTTCGATCAGGTCCGCGTGCTTGGCTCCGGCCGTCTGCTGATCGTCTTCGCCATGACCGCACTTGGCTACGGCGGCACCTTCGTCGCCTTCACCTTTCTGGCGCCGATCTTGCAGGATGTCACCGGCTTTTCGGAATCCAGTGTCAGCCTAATCCTCGTGCTTTACGGCATCGCCATCGCCGCCGGCAATATCGGCGGCGGCAAGATCGCCAACCACAACCCGGTCAAGGCGTTGATCGGCCTCTTCGCCCTGCAGGCAATCGTTCTGGTGATCTTTTCCTTCACCGCGGTTTCACCGGTCTTGACCCTAATCACGCTTGTGGCCCTCGGCTTCCTGTCGTTCGCCAACGTTCCCGGCCTGCAACTTTATGTCGTGCAGCTTGCCAAGGAGCACCGCCCCGGTGCCGTCGATGTTGCCTCGGCACTTAACATCGCGGCCTTCAATCTCGGCATCGCACTTGGTGCATGGCTCGGAGGCGTTGTGGTGGAATCGCCGATGGGTCTTGGCGCGACCCCCTGGGTTGGTGCGATCCTGGTCGCCGTCGCCTTGTTGTTGACCATCTGGAGCGGCGCACTCGACCGCCGTGCAGCCCCCGTGCTCAACGCCGCCTGATGCCTGAAGGCCCGGCACATAGGTGCCGGGCCGAACCCACCCGATTTTATTCCGGAGAATTCTGATGTCCCCTTCAAACACAGGCCATTCTTCCGCGCTTGACCTCATTCGCAAACCCGCTGGCGGCCTGACGCTCGGTATCGAACTGCCGCTCGACAACGACTGGTCGCCGGAACGGGAAGAACAGCGCGTCAGGGAAGGCCGTCCCTTCGGCGTTCCCGATCTCACCCGCTATCCCGATCTCATCCGCCAGGTCGACCGTTCCGGTTTCGCCGCCGTGTGGATGCGCGACGTGCCGGTCTTCGACCCAAACAATTTCGGCGACGCCGGTTCGGTCTATGATCCCTTCGTCAATCTCGGTTACCTCGCTGGCCTCACCAAGAATGTCGCGCTCGGCACGGCAGCCATCGTCCTGCCGCTGCGTCACCCGATGATGGTCGCCAAGGCCGCAGCCTCCGTCGACCGGCTGTCCGGCGGACGGCTGATCCTCGGTGTCGCCTCTGGCGACCGGCCGGTGGAATATCCGCTGCTCGGTCTCGATTTCGAGGGCCGCGGCGAAGCGCTTCGTGATGCCGTCTCCTATATGCGCGCTGCCGGGAAGGCCGGCGGCCTGCCGCTCGGTGACGGCCGGATCGAACCCAGCCTCGATCTGCTGCCGAAGCCGCAGCAGCCGCAGATTCCGATGAACATTGCCGGGCAGGGCCAACAGTCGCCGGAATGGATCGCTGCCAATATGGAAGGGCGGTTCGTCTATCCCAACGGGCTGGAACGGCTTGCCGCTCAGGCGCGTGACTGGACTGCCGCCCGCAAAAGCCTCGGCCTGCCGCGTGGCGCCTTCGTCAGCGCTTTCCATCTCGACCTCGCCGACGATCCCGACGAGCGGCCGGCACCCCGCCGCTTTGGCGCGCGGCTCGGGCGCAATGCCTTCATCGATCATCTCAATGCGCTGGAAGACGCCGGCGTCGATCATCTCGCACTTCTGCTGCGGCCTTCACGGCGGCCGCTGGATGAGGTGATCGACGAATTGTCGCGCGATGTCCTGCCTGTCCTCAACCGCCAATCCTCCCCGGCGAAGACCGCTGCGGAATAACCAAGGAGAAACCCATGCACAACGTAACCGCCAATGGTGCCACCATTCCGGCCCTCGGCTTCGGCACTTTCCGTATACCCGGTTCCGATGTTCTCAGGATCGTTCCGCATGCGCTGAAGGTTGGCTTCCGCCATGTGGACACCGCGCAGATCTATGGCAATGAAGCGGAAGTCGGTGAAGCCATCGCCAACTCCGGCGTCGCCCGCGGCGATATCTTCCTGACCACCAAGGTCTGGGTCGAGAACTACGGGCATGATGCCTTCATCAAATCTATCGACGAGAGCCTGAAGAAGCTGAAGACCGATTATGTCGATTTGCTTCTGCTGCATTGGCCGAATGAAGCGGTTTCGCTTGCCGAGCAGATCGGCGCGCTGAACGAGGTGAAGGAAGCCGGCAAGGTTCGCCACATCGGCGTTTCCAACTTCAATACCGAGTTGATGGCTGAATCGGTCAAGCTCTCCAGGGCTCCGATCGTCACCAACCAGATCGAATACCATCCTTATCTCAGTCAGGACGTGGTCATCGCCGCGGCAAGAAAGGCCGGCATGTCGGTCACCGGCTATTTCGGCATGGCCGATGGCAAGGTCTTTAACGACCCGGTCCTTAGGGATATCGGTGCCCGGCATGGCAAGTCGGTCGCGCAGGTGGTGTTGCGCTGGCTCGTTCAGCAGGAAGGCGTCATTGCGCTGTCCAAGACGGTCGGCGAGGCTCGCGTTGCCGAAAACTTCGCGATTTTCGACTTCGCACTCTCGGCCGATGAAATGGCCGCCATCCATGCTCTGGCTGTTCCCGGCGGCCGCATCGTGTCGCCGGATGGTCTTGCGCCGGTCTGGGACAAGGCTGCCTGATATCCGGAGGGGAGGGGCATCCTGCTCCTCCCTCATCTGTTCAAATGCCCATCGTAGATGAAACGTGTCTTCGACAGGAGGAGCGGCGCTTCGTCTATCAATACCCTTAGAGATTGAGATCGACGAGGGCCTGCCGCATTACATAGGCGTCAACATCGACCCCGGTCCAATATTTGATGCCTATGACGCCCTGATTGACCAGCATGCCGAGACCATCGGCCGTCTTGCAGCCCGCGGCCTCTGCGGCACGGATCAGCCGCGTGCGCGGCGGATTATGGATGCCGTCGGCAACGACCATGGAGGGACGCAGCGTCTTCAGATCGATGTCGGGCAAGCCGTCTATATCAGGATAAAGGCCGACCGAGGTGGCGTGAATGACGATATCCGTCTCCTCGGGAATGGCGAAGGTGCCTTCCCATGCGGCGAAGACGGCGGTTGCGGGCGTCTTTTCGTCGATCAGCCGCGCTACGGTTTCACCACGTTCCCGGTTGCGGTTGACGATGGTGATATGCGCGGCACCGGCGAGTGCCACCTCGACACCCACCGCGCGCGCTGCCCCGCCGGCGCCGAAAAGCACGACCTTTTTGTCCTTCGGATCGATGACGTCGCGAAGCGCCTTGACGAAACCCTTGCCATCGGTGTTTTCGCCGATCAGCCTGTCGCCCCGCCGGACGATGGTGTTGACGGCGCCGATGATCTCGGCGGATTCCCCCAGACCGTCGAGATGCTGGATGACCGCGACCTTGTGGGGAATGGAACAGTTGAACCCGGCCCAGCCCATCGCGCGCGCACCCGCCACGGCATCCTTCAGGTTTTCGGGGCTGACCTCCAGATTGATGTAACGCCAGTTCAGGCCGTGATGCTGATAGGCAGCCTCGATCATGGCGACCGTCGGGTTCTCCCCGGCCGGCATGGCGAAGGAGCCGGTTATCTCGGCGAGAAAGTCATGGGGCATGGTTGTTCTCCGAAGATAAAATGTCATGGGCGCGAAGGCTTGAAAACCGGCTTTGACGAATATGATCGCCGACGCGCAGCGCCTGTGCTGCAACGGTGAGAGCGGGATTGAGTGCCGCCGAGGACGGAAAGAACCCGGCGTCGACGACATAGAGATTAGGGTGATCGTAGGTCTGGCACAGGGCGTTTAGCGCCGCCTCTTTCGGGTCGTCACCCATGCGCACGGTGCCACATTGATGCGACGGCGCCTCGATGCCGAAGGAATGGCCGAGAACGACGGGGAAACCATTTTTTCTCAACAATGAACGCATATGCCGCACAAATCGCTGATGGGCTTCCCGGTCGCCGGGACGGTAGATCACCTCCGCCCCATTTTTCCCCCACGGCTTTACCCGGCTGTCATATTTCGGCGTGTCCTCCGACATGACGAGAAAATCGACACTGTGGCGGGCAAGAAGATTGGCAAGAGGTCTTGGCATCCAGGGATAGGCGGCGCGGATCATCGGGCCTTGAATGTTGCCCAGCATCTGGACATTGCCGCGGGCGGCCTCATCGCCCGGCGTGCCGTCATAAAAGTCGTTGAGCGACATTGTTTTCGGGAAACGGGTGTCGTTGATGGTGAAGGGCAACAAGCCCATCAGCCCGCTCAGATGGTGGTTCATCAGGTAACGGCCGACGACACCGGAGGAATTGGCAAGGCCGTTGGGGTTCTTCTCGTCTGCCGAGCGAAGCAGGATGAGGGCAGAGTTGATGGCACCCGCCGAGAGAACGAAAAGCGGCGCCTCGATTGTCTTGATTTCGCCCGCCCGTTCGATTTCCACCGCCACGATGTGTTTGCCATCGTCATCGGCAATCAGCCGGCGCACCCGCGCGCCGGTCAGGAGCGAGACGTTGGGGTGTTGTAATGCCGGGTGCAGAAGCCGGGTCTCTGCATCGCCCTTGGCGTCGAAACGGCACACGAAGGCATCGCAGGTGCCGCAGCGTCGACAGAGGCCGCCGGGGCCATAGTCGATTGCCGAGGGCATGTGGAAGGGGTGCAGGCCGAGCTGCTCGAAGCCCTTCGCCACACGGCCGATGACGGGCTCGTGGGGGATCGGCGCATGCATGTAGGGTGCTGAGCGCGGTGGCTCGGTCGGATCGTCTCCGGCCCGGCCCCTGACGCCGAAAAGCCGTTCGGCCTCGGCGTAGAATGGCTCCAGTTCCGCATAGGAAACAGGCCATGCGGGCGAAACCCCATCCTCATGCTCGACTTCGCGAAAGTCGCGGTCGCGAAAACGGAACATGGCGGTTCCGTAGAACTTGGTATGGCCGCCGACGTAATAATATTGCCCGGGGCGATAGGTGCGTCCGGTTTCGTCGCGGTAGAGATCGGTGGTGCGATAACGGTTTTGAACGAAAACGGCTTCCGCGTCGGCATTTTCGGGTTCGTTCGGCAGCTTTTCTCCCCGCTCGATGATCAATATCTTCGCACCCGTCGCGGCAAGCTTCAGCGCGACCGCGCTTCCGCCGACGCCGGAGCCGATGATGACGATATCCGGTTTGCTGCCGGGGTCTCCCTGTGAGCTGAAAGACATGTTTCCTCCTCGTCCTCTTCACGGCCTGCTTTTTAACGGAGGATAATCATCGCGGCTGCATCGACCATTCCCGCTTGCGGCGTTTTCTTGTATGATTGCCGCATCCTGCTGCCGTGATTTGCGAGAAAGGTCGAAAGAGATGGAGCCATGGTTCGAGGCCGTCAGTGTTCCGGCCGACCGTTCGTGGCTGCTGTTCGATCGTCGTCTGCCGGAATTTCCCTTCAACTGGCATTACCATCCCGAATTCGAGCTGACCCTGACACTCAACAGCGCCGGCATGCGCTTTGTCGGGGATTCGGTGGAAAACTATGGCGATGGCGATCTTGTTCTTCTCGGCCCGAACCTGCCGCACGCCTGGCAGTCGCATGGCTTGATAAACGCGCCGGGTGTTCATCGGGCGGTGGTCTGCTGGTTTACCCGTGACTGGATCGAGGGCTTGATCGCGCTGACGCCGGAACTGAGCGCCATCACGCCGCTGCTCGTTGAAAGCGGCCACGGCATCTGTTTCGGCGAGGGCGCGCTGGCGAAAGTGCGTGAGCGTCTGGCGACATTGCATAAAATCGCGCCGGAACAGCAGATATTGACGCTGCTTGGCGTTCTCGTCGATCTCGCGCGCGTATCTGACCGCAGGCCGCTTTCGGCCGTAGAGGTGACCGCCAGCACCGCGCCGCGGGATCGGGCGCGCATGCAGCGGGTTCTCAATCATATTCACGCCCATTACACCGGGACCATAAGCATCAAGCCCCTGAGCGAGATAGCGCATCTCAGCGACAGCCAGTTGCAGCGGCTTTTCAAGCGCTCGACCCGCATGACGATCAGTCAGTATATCGGCCAGTTGCGTGTTGGTGGTGCATGCCGTCTGCTCGCGCAGACGGATCTGTCTCTCGCCCGGATAGCCGAGGAGACCGGCTTTTCCGATGCCGCGCATTTTTCGCGCCAGTTCCGCGCGGCCAGAGGCATGACGCCGGGTGATTACCGGCGGCAGTTCGACCAGACCCAGCGCTGGCAATCCGCAGCCGGCGCTAAAGACTAGTGCTGTCTTCCTGCTCGCCTGCCCTGGCGAGAAGCTGCGACTGATAGGCTGCAGCTGTCGCCTCCGGCGTCTTGCCGCCGCCGACCTGAATGCTTGGCTGAGCGAAGGCGATGCCGTTTTTCTGGAAGGCCTCGCGCAGCATCGCGTAGGCGGAGCGGCGGATGAAACTTTGCTGGCTGGTCGGCACGGTGACCATGGCGAAGCTGATGGCGATCCCGTATTCGCCAAATTCCTCGACACCCTTCATTTTCAGAGGCTGGATGAAGAGGCGCCCGAGTTCCGGATCGCCCAGCAGCTCCTGGCCAATCGCCTTGCCGATCTTGCGGGCCTTCTCGATGTCAGTGTCATAGGGCACGGTGACGGAGAATTTTATCTTGGACCAGTCCCGGCTCATATTCTCGACCGCGCCGAGTTCGCCGAAGGGAACGGTGAAGAGCGGCCCACGATGATGTCGCAGCTTGACCGAACGAAGGCTAAAACCTTCCACGGTTCCCTTGTAGTTCTTTGCCTGAATATATTCGCCGACCCGGAAGGCATCGTCAAAAAGGTAGAAGATGCCGCTGATGACATCGCGCACCAGCGCCTGAGAGCCGAAACCGATCGCCACGCCGAAAATGCCTGCGCCGGCTATCAGCGGACCGATATCGACACCGAGCTGGCCGAGGATGACGAGACCTGCGACGATGAAAAGCGAAACCGCCAGCACATTGCGCAGAATCGGAAGCAGCGTGTGAAGGCGGGTGGCGTGGGTTTCCTCCGTGGGATTTTCGGCCTCCGAACCGGCCGGGGCTGTCATGATGTTGCGATCGATGGCCGCCTTGGTGAGATGCCACACCAGATCGGCAAGCAGCAATATGACGATGCTTTTCAGAAATCCGTAGAACAGGGTCGCTGTCTGCGGGTCGCCATGGCCGATCATGTGGCCGTCCTTGTCCCAGACGGTGGCTATCCAGGCAATGGCAAGCCCGGTGATCGCCGCTCTGGCGCCGCGAACAAGAAGGACGCTCCGGCTGTCCGACGCCGGCATCAGGAAATGAACCGCAACATAGTCGCGTATGGCGTGGCCGATGGCGCGCATCATGGGTGGAAGCAGGAGAATATAGAGGCCGATCCAGAAGGCTGTTCTGAGATCAAGGCACCAGAGCAGCCAGACAGCAGCAAGATGAAGGCAAAGCAGGCTCCTTGTCGCGACACTCCGGTTAACACTGTGCCAGACGAGTTCGACCGAAAGCCCCAACATGATGCAGGATATGAGAAAGGCAGCCGCTTGAAGAGCGTTGGCATCAACGTCGAGAATCGTACCTGTCGCCGTCGAGACCGTCATGGCGAGCCCAAGGCCGACGATTATCTTTAACCGCCCATGAACTTCCGGATGAGCGGCATGCCCGATGGCCGTCGCCACAAGGCGATAGGCAACGAAGGCCAGAAGACAAAAGGTGGCCACAAGCCGAACGAGGGGCGGCGATTGGATTGCAAATAATGAGACCGCCATGAAAGCCGCAAAAACAACGGTCGGCAGGTAATGTTCGATCCCCTTGCCGTGCTGTTGCCACCTCCGGCGAAAAAACCATTCCGCCATTATTCCCAGCGCGACGAGCAGAGAGAGAAAGATGGAGGCCGTGGTGTGGCCGTTGCCCGTTGCATCCGCCCGCAGGCGAAGGAAAACCCGCTCGATTTCGCTGGAAATATCCGGCACTGCCGAGATCACCGTTTGGAAACGATCGCGCGCGCGTCCCTCCCACGTCGCCATTTCCCTGATCACATCACCCATCGAGGTTGTTTCAGGAGAGCTGGTTTCGGCGGATGCGACAGTGCCGGTCTTCTGCCCGGCCTGGACCTCTATCCAGCGGCGGATTTCGGGATCTTTGAACAGTCGCATCAGGTCGTCGATCTTCTGCGAGGCCGATGTCTCGGGCGAGCTGTCTTGCTGCGCGACATCCGGGAGCGGAACCTGCGCCAGGGTAGGAGTCGTGCCGAGAAACACAAATAATGCCGCGAGCCATTTCATGAGTGCTTTCGCTATCTTTGCTGCAATACGCCTTGCGGTTCATGAGGCTTTTGCCCCTCGCACCGCCTCCCGTTCTCACAATCCATCTCAGGCGCCGGTCCTTGATGGACGAAACGATGCCATGCGGGCAGCATCTCCGCCCAGCCATACGAAGGGGTCGCTCCTGCTGACAACTTGGCGCGTCCAGCTAACCTTTCGGCTTGCTCGTATAATTGATCGGGTTAGGCCGCTGGCCTTGCGCGGTGGCGCTGTTTGCATGGGATAACAGCAGTGCTTCAGCAGCCGGTTCAAATTGACGCTTGCCAGCCATAACTCGGACAATTATAGTCCGTGTTATGGCTCAGATGACGGTAGGTGTGGAATACGGGTTGCATTGTCTCCTGTGGTTGGCGAGTTCTCCTGGCGCTCCGCTCAGCAGTCGCGATCTGGCTGAACTGCAGGGAATTTCTCCGAGCTTTCTGGCGAAGATATTTCCGAAGCTGGAGAAGGCAGGGATCGTGTCCGCATCCGAGGGGATCAAAGGCGGATATCTGCTGGCAAGGCCGCCTGGAGATATCACCGTCCTCGAAGTCGTCGACACCATCGAAGGCAGGAAGCCGCTGTTTGACTGTCAGGAAATTCGAGGTCGCTGTGCCGTTTTTCGGCAGCGTCCGCCTTCATGGGCGACCAAAGGTGTCTGCGCGATCCATGCGGTGATGTTGCGCGCGGAAAAAGCGATGCGGGATTCGCTCGCAAGTCAGACGCTGGCCGATATAGCCGGCGATTTCGGGCGCAAGGCCCCGCCGGAATTCTCCGAGGACGTCCGCCAATGGCTTGATCTCAAGGTGAAGAGACGGACCCGCCGGACAGTCGCGGAAGATGGGTCGTTGCCTTGACCTGAGAATTGAGCAGGAGACCAGATTGCCGGTCGACGCGGTTGCTGAGGCAGATGAGGATAGGGTGAAGCGATGAAGGATACAGTCATTTTGGCCGATAACGACGTTTTTCACCCGGTGATGCGCAATCGACCGCGGTGCGATGAGGCTGGTGAGCCGTGCATCGTTACCCCCGCAACCCGCCGTTTCGGGAGATGATGAATGGCCACCGCCACTGTCGCTGCGGATGAGCCGCTGGTTCTCGTCGTCGATGATGACGAAGACGTTCGCCACTCCCTTCAGGAGCTCATGGAATCGGTAGGCCTCGCCGTCGCCTGTTTTTCTTCGTCCCGGGAACTTTTGAACGTCGGCCTTCCCGACCGGCCTGGCTGCCTGGTGCTGGATGTTCGCATGCCGGGCGCAAGCGGCCTTGACCTGCAACAGCAGCTCTCGACGCGTGGCGTCACGAAACCCATCGTCTTTCTCACGGGATATGGCGATATTCCGATGACCGTGCAGGCCATGAAGGCAGGTGCCGTCGATTTCCTGACAAAACCGGTGCGGGACCAGACATTGCTGGACGCCGTGATTGCCGGAATTCAACGAGACGTGGAACAGCGGGCCCAGGCGGAAAATATCCACCAGCACGTCACCCGGTTTGACACTCTCACACCCCGTGAACGCCAGGTCCTTGGCGAAGTGGTGCGCGGCCGCCTCAACAAGCAGATCGCTTTCGAACTCGGAATAAGCGAGATCACGGTGAAGCTCCACCGCAGCAATGTGATGCGCAAGATGCGCACCACGTCCGTCGGCGAATTGATCCGCGCGTGGGATTCACTGCCCTCTAGCCTGCGTGAAAAGCCGCAAGCCTGAGCCTGAACGCCGTCACCTTATTTTCAGTCGCTATGCCATGACCCTCAATGGGGCGCGAGGCCGCCTCTCGTCGCGGGCCGTCGTCGCATCGGGGTCGATCGGCGCATCTAATCACCCGATCTATCCTACCTGTACTCCGGGACTAGATGGTCGATGCCTCCGTTCGATAGGCGAACGACCCGCCGTGACGCATTGTCCCCGAAGGAAACAGCGTCGCTAATCGAGGAAGCGGTCTCGGCAAAGGCACGCAGGCAGTTCCGGAAATTCAAATCAAACTTGAAACCAGGAGATTGGACATGAAAATCGTTGTTATCGGAGGGACCGGCCTCATTGGTTCGAAGACCGTCGAACGGCTTCGCAAGAAGGGGCACGAGGTGCTCGCCGCTTCTCCGAATTCGGGTGTGAACACGGTGACGGGAGAAGGCCTCGCCGGAGCGTTGGTGGGTGCGGAGGTTGTGATCGATCTGGCGAATTCGCCTTCCTTCGAAGAAAAGGCCGCCATGGATTTCTTTGAAGCGGCCGGTCGCAATCTTTTTGCGGCGGAAAAGACCGCGGGGGTTCGCCACCACGTCGCTTTATCGGTTGTCGGTACTGACCGTATGCAAGAAATGGGATATTTTCGCGCCAAGCTGCGTCAGGAAGACCATATCCGCAAGTCGGGTGTTCCCTACACTATACTGCATGCGACCCAGTTCTTCGAGTTCGTCGGCGCCATCGCCCAATCCGCAACCGAAGGCACGACTGTTCGCGTGCCGACCGGTGCATTCCAGCCGATTGCGGCAGACAATGTCGCCGATGCCATGGCTGATGCCGCTCTTGCCGCGCCGGTGAACGGTGTGATCGAGATCGCCGGCCCGGAGCGTGCCCCGATGAACGAATTCATCGCGCGTTACCTCAAAGCCACCAACGATCCGCGCAGCATCGTCGCCGACCCACGTGCTCGTTATTTCGAGGTCTCCGTCGACGACCGGACGCTGGTTCCGGATGATGGCGCCCGCCTTGGAGCTATCCGCTTCGAAGACTGGCTGGCGCTCTCCGCCGCCCAGAAAAAATAAGCGGTTTGCGCTCACGAAACCCTATCGGCCTCGCCGGTCTTTCGGGACCGCGGGCCTCCAATTTCAGGAGTTGAAAAATGATCAGAACACTTCTCTGCGCAACGGCTCTCGTCCTTGCCTCCGTGGCTGCGGCGACGGCGCATGACACCAATAGCGGTGAAAACGTAAAGGTGGTTTACGACCAGCCACTGCCGAATGTGCCGGGCAAAAGCTTGAAGGGCGTGCTCGTCGAATATGCCCCAGGCGGCACGTCGCCGGCTCATACGCATCCCAATTCCGCATTCATCTACGCGACTGTTCTTGAGGGTGCGATCACCAGCCAGGTCAATAATGGGCCGGTGACCGTCTATCACGCCGGCGAGAATTTCTCCGAGTATCCGGGGGACCATCATGCCGTCAGCGAAAATGCAAGCAAGACGGAACGCGCGCGCCTGCTTGCCGTGTTCGTGGTCGATACCAACGAAACCAATCTGACGGTCTACGAAAAATAAGCTGACTGCGAAAAGTGCGATCCTCGCCGCACTTTTCGCAGTAGGGTGGCGCCGGTAAGCGGCGCCACCCTAGGTTCCCATAGTCAAATTGATGGTCCCGGCTGCGCCAATGCGCGCCGTCAGGAGGAATTTTCATGCGTATCGAAAAACTCTATCCCATGACGTCGGCGCGCCTGATGATGATCGATGTCGCCGCCACACTCCAGGTGGCGGCCCTGACGCTTTCCAATCCAGGGATTGGGCTTGCCGTCGTTCGCGAACGAGGCGGCAAGGCTGCGGGCGTGCTCAGCAAGTCCGACCTCATCCGGCATATGACGGATGGCGAGCAGGAGGCGAGCGTTGAATCTCTGATGAGCCGAAACATTGTTTCCTGCAGCCCGGCAGACGAATTGCAGACGGCATGGCAGGTGATGGTGGACAATCGCGTCCAGAACATGCCGGTGCTCGACGCGGATGCAAGGCCACTCGGCGTCCTCGATATCCGCGATGCGCTGAAAGTGCTCTTCGAACAGGAGCAGCTGCAGGAACACATGCTGGCGAACTACATCGCCGGCATCGGTTATTGACCACCGGAGATCGCGAGGATCACGATGCTGCAGGCATATATGGGTGAAATCGCCGCTGCGCCGCTCGTATGGCTGATCATTCTCGGTCTTGCCGGAATGGCGGTGTGGAAGCGCATCGGTTCGCAGCGCTCCAATCTTCGTCTTGTGGTGCAGATCGCCTTTTTCGGGGCGATGACCTCAGTTCTCGTTCTCGGAAAAATTCCGCTCGGCCCACCGAAAGATTTGTGGACCGGCGATGAGCATGCCGTTTTTATTGTCTTCGCCCAATTGTTGTGGTGGCTTCATCTTTCCTGGGCGGTTATCGGTTTCGTGCGAATCTATCTGGTGCTGGAGGGTAGGCCGCGCGAGGCTCGTCTGTTGCAGGATATCGTCGTTGGCGTCGTTTATGTGTGCGTCACGCTGTCGGCCCTTGCTTTCGTGTTCGGTGTTCCGGTCGGAACGCTGGTTGCAACATCAGGCGTTATCGCCATTGCCCTCGGCCTTGCCCTGCAGAACACGCTGGGTGATGTCTTTTCCGGCGTTGCTCTCAACCTTGGCCACACCTATGCGCTGGGTGACTGGATTCTTCTTGAGGATGGTACGGAAGGCCGGGTGATTGCGAGCACATGGCGTTCGACGCAGATCCTGACGGGTGCGAATAATATCGTCGTTCTGCCCAATAGTGTTCTTGCCAAGCTGAAGCTGACCAATGTCAGCCGGCCCGATGAAACGCATCTTCTCAAGATGACGGTCCGGCTGGTGCCGACACACGCTCCATCCATGATCGAGGAGGCCATGACGACGGTTCTGGCCGGTTGCAACTCGATCATGAGGGAACCGCCGCCGTTGGTTTCGATGAGCGGTCTGGATGCCTCAGCGCTGGAAATCCATCTGTTTTTCCGGGTGAGCAATCCGATGCTGCGGATAAAGGCCCAGAATGAGGTGATCGACCGGTTCTATCGCCATTGCCGGTCGATTGGATTGCAGCTCGCGATGCCTCCTTCAGCGATCGCCATCATGAACGGTGTTGGGTCTACGGAGATTTCCCGGCGGGCTGAAGCCACCTTGCAGGAAGTCATCGACGAAAATCCGATCCTCTCCAGATTGACCAGGGCTGAAAGAGAAAAACTGGCGCAGTCGGGCAGCGAACGTGAGTATCGTCAAGGTGAGGTCATCGTCGCCGAAGGACAGGCTTTGCCTTCGATGATGATCATCCGTACCGGCGTCGTCTCGATGCAGCATGGCGAACAGGAAAAAAGACGCCTTTCTCCTGGAGATTTTTTTGGCGAAACAGGGCTCCTTGAGGGAATGGGCGAAGCCTATACCCTGCTGGCGCTGACGCGGGTCACCGCTTATGAAATCGACCAGAAAAGTTTCGCGCGGCTGATCGCCGAGCGCCCGGCGATAGCCGAGGAGGTTACGACGATGCTTTTGGCAAGTTCCGGTAACGTCAGCCAGCTGCCACTCACGCAGGCAAAACATGAACGCAATGCCTCCGCTTTCCTGAAGTCGATCCGGACGATCTTCAGTACCTGAATAGCAGGATAGTGCTGTCGGGAATGCTCCGGGAACAAGCGCCTGCGCGCAGGTCCTGCCCGTACCGACCACGGGCCGCAGGGTTGGTGCGCGGTGATGACCCTCTAAATCCTCGCCCTATCCTTCGGAACAGGTGTCCTTGTCGCAAGCTCCGGTATACCGTTCTCGCCAGATGGCTGTGCTGCGGTTTCGGTTCAACGTGCATCACGGCGATCTCAAACATGATGGGATCGGGTTGAGGCATGTCGAGGTCCGCGGAAACGTCAGGGATGGATGGAGCGGGATCGGCAAGGCCACCCGATATAGATGCCGTTGAGGCAGCGAAGGTCGTCGAGCGCATCATCGGCAATGCCTGGGCGGCCGATGCCAACGGCAATTTCATTTATGTGACGCCGGCCGCACTCGCCTTTTTCGGCATAAGCCTTGAAAGTCTCAATTCCCAATCGGGCGAAAGCGCGTTCGGCTGGAAGCAGGTCATTCACCCGGAAGATTACGAGTCTGCCGCCGCTGCCTGGCGCCGGTGCCTGCGGACAGGCGAGCACTACAATGTCGAGCACCGCATGTTGCGGGCGACGGGCGTTTATGGCTGGGCGCGCAGCTCCGGTCAGCCTATACGCGGCGGAAATGGCGTGATCCTGGGGTGGTACGGTACGGTGATCGACATCGCTCTGGCGTCGCGGGAGGACAATCGCGACGATCCCTCCGCCGGTCGAACTCCGCATGATATTCTCCGGTCGATGGACACCGTCCATCCGCACGACCGCGCGGCGGTCGAGCAGGCGGCGGCACGAGCCTTCTTTCATGGCATCCCGCAGATCACCCGCTACCGCCAGCTTCAGGCGGATGGCAGCTATCGGCAGGTCGAACTCCGGCTCGAGCCGGAAAATGGCGTCAGTGCGGAGGTCGATCCGGCAATGACGCGGCAGGACGAGCCATGGATGAGGGCCAGTTCTTTCGGTGAGACGCGCAATGCGGTCCAGGCCGCTCTTGCCATCGAAAAACTTTATGGCGACGCCTGGGCGATCGATGCGATCGGGCAGTTTACCTATGCAACGCCTGCCTCGCAGAATTCGGTCGCGAGGGCGCTCGATGATCTCAACGCTCTGCTGGACGACAAGCCGTTTCTCGGTGGCGGCAGGCAGGGCTGGCAGCGTGGCATCCACCCCGACGACAGCGACAGGGCAGCGGAAACACTGCGCCGCTGCCTCAGAACGGGAGAACACTGGAATTGCGAATACAGGGCCGCGCGCGCCGATGGCAGCTATGTCTGGCATCGGGCTGCGGCGCGCCCGACGCGTGACGAGCAGGGCCGCATCACGGGATGGTATGGAACCGCGCTGGACATCGACGTGTATAAGAGGACGGAAGCCGCCCTTCGCGAACGCGAACGGCAGCTGCAGCAGCTTATCGACACCGTACCGGCGCTGATCTGGAGCACGATGGCGAACGGAGCGCCGGCCTATGTCAACAGGCAGTTCACGGAAGTGACTGGCGCCACGCTTGAAGATATGACGGCGCCCAATGGGTCACCGTCGCTTGGTGTCGTTCATCCGGAGGACAGGGCTGCGGCACGCGAGGCGTTTCTGCGTTCTGTCGAGGCTGGCATTCCCTATCTTCAGCGATACCGCCAGCTCCGGGCCGGCGGCAGCTATCGCTGGACCGAAACGCGCGCGGAACCGTTGCGCGATGAGACAGGCACGATCATTTACTGGTACGGCGTCAGTTCCGACATTCATGATCTCATAACCACGCAGGAAGCTTTGCGGGAAAGCGAACGGCACCTTCAGCAGCTCGTCGAAACGCTGCCTGCGCTAATTTATTGCGCTCTGCCGGATGGGAAACCCATCTATCGAAGCCAGCGGCTGCGCCAGTATCTTGGCTTCAATCTTGAAGACACGGACGGTTTCGGAAAATCCCGGCTGGATGGTACGCTGGATGCGGTCATCCATCCCGATGATCTCGCGGTGGTCAAGGAACATTATGCCCGTTCGCTGGCGACCGGCGAGCCCTATTTGCAGCGACATCGGCTGCGTCGCTTCGATGGCGTGTATCGCTGGGTGGAGACCCGAGCCTCGGCCATGCGCAATGGCGACGGTGAGATCGCGCAGTGGAACGGTATCTGCCTCGATATCGAGGATCAGGTGCAGGCGCAGGAGGAGCTGAGCCGCGCTCACGAAAACCTCGCGCGCTCCAGCCAGGCGGCCAGCCTTGCGGAATTGTCGGCCTCCATCGCGCATGAGGTGAACCAGCCGCTTTCGGCGGTGATGAATTATTCCAGCGCCTGCCAGCGCTGGCTCACCGCCGAACCGCCAAATATCGAACGCGCGCAGAAAACGCTCGAACGCATTGTCCAGAGCGCCAATTCCGCAGCCGATGTGGTGAGCCGTATTCGCGCCCTCTTCCGGCAATCGACGGATAAGCGGGATAGTACCGAGCTTGGCGCCGCTGTCCGGCAGGCCCGCGACCTGCTTGCGGAGGAGGCGGGCCGGCGGCGCATCAGGATGACTGTCGAAGGGGAAAGCGGTCTCCTGCTCGTGCCGTTCGACAGGGTTCAGATCCAGCAGGTATTGGTCAATCTCCTGCGTAATGGCATGGATGCCATGGCTTCCGTTGCGAACGAGCGTGTCCTTCAGGTCCGTGCTTTCCGGGCGGGCGACATGGTGCGGATAGAAGTCGCGGACCGGGGGAGGGGTGTCCAGTTTCCCGACAGGATTTTCGAGCCCTTTTTCACCACCAAGGATCAGGGAATGGGCATGGGCCTTGCGATCTGCCGTTCGATCATCGAGGCACATGAGGGGCAATTATGGGCGGAAAAGAACGAACCGATCGGCTCGAAATTCGTTTTTACCCTGCCGCTCGACATAGCAAAGATCCATGATCGGTAGCCGCTCCGGAGGGAAGACGATATGAACAGGCCTGTGGTGGCGATCGTTGACGACGACCCGAGGGTGCTTGCTTCATTGGTGGAACTGCTCGAATCGGCGGGATACGGAACTCAGAGCTTTCCATCGGGGGAGGCATTGCTGGCCTTCGGGCTTCAGGGTGTGGATGTGCTGATCACCGATATTGGCATGCCCGGTGCCGACGGGTTCGAGCTTCGCGATATTGTCCGGCAGGCGAGCCCGGAACTACCGGTCTTCCTGATGAGCGGACGGCACGAAATCGCCGACCAAGACCGGGGCATTGGCGGCTTCCTTCGCAAACCGTTCGACGGACACGCCCTGCTTGCTGCCGTTCGCGACGTCCTGGATATCGGGCGGGACTGAGCCCAACCCGATATTTGCCGCAGCTTCGTCTTGCACCAACATCATGGTTGTTGCCGCCGGCGCAGTTGATGGGAGAGCTAGCCGCTTGACCTTGAAGACAATCGCGCCGACCGAGGCCTCTGCCTTGGTGACAGATGACCTCGACGTGTCTCAAGGCCATTTTCGAAACGCCAGGGCGTCCATGGCTCAACGCTCGGTCTCGTAAACGAACGGAACAGTCAACCCTGTGCCTGGGGGTAGTCCTCCCCCTTCCTCAGCTCAATCGACCGTCAAAACGCATCTCCATACACTTCGCCGCATGGTTCGTGTCCCACGTTCCAACCCGCGCAGAACAGGAGCGCATCATGACGCAGACAGAAGCAAATTCCCGCAGGACGGGTCAGCAGGAGACAGATATGAGCTTGGACAACACCCCACATACCGGCAGGCCGGCACCCGAGGAACTGGTTCCATCGCGCTATGCGGTCAAGATCGGCGAGATCGAAGTGCTTGTCATCAGCGACGGCGTGCTGCCGCTTCCGACCAAGATGCTGGGACACAATGTCGATGCCGCAGAGCGCGCCGTCTGGCTGGACAACATGTTCCTGCCGCAGGAAGCTTTCGACTGGGCGCTGAACGCGGTGGTGGTGCGTAGCGGCGCACAGGTCATCCTCATCGATGCCGGTCTCGGATTGGATCCGGAATTGAACCTGCCTCGGGCCGGGCAACTGGTCAAACGACTGGAGAGCGCCGGCATCGATCTCGGGTCGGTGACCGACGTCGTGCTGACCCACATGCACATGGACCACGTTGGCGGACTGCTGGTTGACGGCGTGAAGGAACGGCTGCGACCGGATCTTCGCATCCACGTCGCCGCCGCGGAAGTCAAATTCTGGGAAGCGCCTGATTTCACGCATGTGAACATGCCGGCCGGCTTCCCGGATGCACTTCGCGCAACTGCCAAACGTTTCGCCAAGGAATATCAGGACCAGCTCCGGCTGTTCGATGACGAATACCAGGTGGCACCGGGTGTCGTCGTCTCGCGCACGGGCGGTCATACGCCCGGGCATAGCGTGGTCCGCGTTGCCTCCGGCAAGGACCGTCTGATGTTTGCGGGCGATGCCGTGTTCGCGGTCGGTTTCGAACATCCCGACTGGTTCAATGGCTTTGAGCACGACCCGGAAGAGGCCGCCCGCGTCCGCGTCCGGCTCTTGCGGGAACTGGCGGCGACAGGGGAGCTGCTGGTCGCCACCCATATGCCGTTCCCTTCGGTCGGCCATGTCGCTGTTGACGGCGATGCCTTCCGCTGGGTGCCGGTTTTCTGGGACTACTGACGGCCTGTTGATCTACGGGTCTACCAAGTGACCACATGCGATCGGGCAGCCAGCAGATCGCATGCGGTTTTTCGGGTCGCCGGTGCTTTGGCCCAATGCGCGTAGCCGGCAGGATCCTGTCGCCTGTGCCGGCGCAGACCACTGGTTTCTGCAACTTAAACAATAGGCGACAAAGGCGGCAGAATTTGATAGATTACAAGTCAGCCGGTTGCGGTTTGACGCACGGATAAAAGTCACCGGGCGTTCCTGTGCCGCCAGCCGGATCATGGCGCAGGAGGAGAAGTGCTATGACGGCATTCCATGTCATGGCCGGTGCGAGCGGAGAATATACTCGCCCGGAAGTCCGCAAGATTGGCGTTGCAGATATTGTCGATGCGTTGCGGTTGGGACTTGATGACTTCAAGGAGAAGCCGTCCCACTATGTCTTTCTCTGTCTTATGTATCCGATCGCCGGTGTATTTCTGGTGATGTGGAGTTCGGGCGCAAATCTGCTGCCGCTGATTTATCCGCTGATATCGGGTTTTGCGCTGATCGGGCCGATCGCGGCCATCGGTCTTTATGAAATCAGCCGGCGGCGCGAGCAGGGGCTGGATAGCTCATGGCGCCACGCGCTGGAAGTTCGCCACTCTCCGGCCATGCCGTCGATCATCGCGGTAGCCGTCATGCTGCTTGCGCTTTTCGCGGTCTGGCTGATTGTTGCGCAAAGCATCTATACCGCGACTTTCGACGCGGCCGGTCCCGTCTCGCTCTCGACATTCGTGTCGGATGTGATGACCACTTCACAGGGCCTTTCCCTTATCATCTGGGGCAATCTGGCCGGTTTCGTTTTCGCGGTCATCGTGCTGGCGACAACCGTGGTGACGTTCCCGCTGCTGCTTGACCGGGATGTCGGTGCAGTCGCGGCGGTGGATGCGAGCATACGCGCCACCCTTGCCAATCCAGTTCCGGTTATGCTTTGGGGCTTGATCGTCGCGGCATTGCTTTTCGTGGGCACGATCCCCGCCTTTATCGGCCTTGCGGTCGTCATGCCCATCCTCGGACATTCGACCTGGCACCTCTATCGAAAATTGATCGTCCCGGGTTATCCAGGCCATAAGCCTTGAATTCATAAAGGAAATCTATCCGTAGATCATCCTCCTTGCCGTTGCGGATCCCGCTCAAAGGGAACCGCCATGGTCGGGACGGCCATGGAGAGTGCGAGGATGCCATGTGGTATCGTTTTCTTCCGATCTGTCTGCTTTTCGCCATTGCTTTCCCGATCGAGGTCGGCGCACAGGAGGGCGATCCTGCCGCCGGGGCCACTGTTTTCAAAAAATGCGGCATCTGCCATGTCGCTGAAACGGACCAGAACAAAGTCGGCCCCTCGCTGAACGGCCTGTTCGGCAGAACTGCCGGCACACACCCGAACTTCGCCTATTCGCAGGCGATGCAGGATGTGGGAAAGGCTGGTCTGGTCTGGAACGAGACGTCGCTGCGCGATTATCTGCACGATCCCAAGGCGAAGGTGAAGGGCACGAAAATGGCCTTTGTCGGACTGAAGGACGATACCGACATCACCAATCTGATCGCCTATCTGAAGCAATATTCGAAGTAGCGGGAAAAAATGGGCGGGACGAGCCGCTGCCTTTACCGCAATTGCCCGTCCGGCCTGTTAATGAGATAATTCTAATATACTTCGCGACAGGCTCGTAGAGGTATTCGCGGCCGGGTCAGGGAGGAGACGATGGCTGTCGTTGTGGTTCTCGTTCTGCTGGTGGTGGGATCGATCGCATTCCACCTGCTGAGCCCCTGGTGGTGGACGCCGATCGCCTCCAACTGGAGCTATATCGACAATACGATCATCATCACCTTCTGGATCACCGGCTTTGTTTTCTCGGCCATCGTCCTGTTCGTAGCCTATTGCGTGTTTCGCTTCAGGCACCGCGCCGGGAACCGGGCGGCTTACCAGCCGGAGAACAAGCGCCTGGAAGCGTGGCTGGCGGGCGGCACCGGGGTCGGTGTGGCCGCAATGCTCCTGCCTGGCCTTTTCGTTTGGAATCAGTTCGTGACGGTGCCTGATGGGGCCAGCGAGGTGGAGGTCGTCGGCCAGCAATGGCAATGGAGTTTCCGGCTGCCAGGCGCGGACGGTCGGCTTGGACGGGCGGACACACGGGCCATCACATCGGACAATCCGCTCGGTTTGAACAGACAAGATCCCGCCGGAATGGACGATGTCATCGTTGAAGGCGGTGAGTTGCATTTGCCCGTCGGCAAGCCGGTAAAAATGCTGCTACGGGCGATTGATGTCGTCCATGATTTCTACGTTCCGGAATTCCGGGCCAAGATGGACATGCTCCCCGGCTCGGTTACCTATTACTGGTTTACCCCCACGCGGACGGGGACTTTCGAGGTTCTCTGCGCGGAATTGTGCGGCGTCGGACATCCGCAGATGCGGGGCACCGTCATCGTCGATACCGAGGCTGACTATCAGGCCTGGCTGGAGCAGCAGCCGACATTTTCGAAATTGCTGGCCTCGGTGGAAATGCCGGCGGTGAGATAAGCACCGTGCATATCGGAAGGAAAAGCTGCATCGCAGGGGATAGGGAGGATGGAATATGGTCGAGACTGGATCCGTTGCCGGGCAGCTCATCGAGCCCGCTGAAGTCGAGGACGTCGAGCTTTATCACCCGAAAAGCTGGTGGACGAAATATGTCTTCAGCCAGGATGCCAAGATCATCGCCATTCAATATTTCCTGACGGCCACGGCAATCGGCCTGGTGGCGCTGACGCTATCGTGGCTGATGCGGTTGCAGCTCGGTTTTCCCGGCTATTTCTCCTTCATCGACGCGGAACATTATTATCAGTTCATCACCATGCACGGCATGATCATGGTGATCTATCTGCTGACGGCGCTGTTTCTCGGCGGCTTCGGCAATTACCTGATCCCGCTGATGCTCGGCGCGCGCGACATGGTGTTTCCCTATGCGAACATGCTGAGCTACTGGCTCTATCTCTGCGCCGTCATGGTTCTGGTTGCTGGTTTCTTCGCGCCCGGCGGGCCGACGGGGGCCGGCTGGACGCTTTATCCGCCGCAGGCGCTGCTGTCGGGAACGCCGGGCGGGCGCGACTGGGGCATCATCCTGATGCTGTCGTCGTTGATCCTGTTCATCATCGGCTTCACGCTGGGCGGGCTGAATTACGTCGTCACCGTGTTGCAGGGCCGCACACGCGGTATGACCCTGATGCGTATGCCCCTGACGATCTGGGGCATTTTCACGGCGACTGCCATGGCGCTGCTCGCCTTCCCGGCGCTCCTCGTCGCCGCCGTCATGATGTTGTTCGACCGGCTGCTCGGCACCAGCTTCTTCATGCCCTCCATCGTCGAGATGGGCGAACAGCTGAAGCAGGGGGGCGGCAGTCCCATCCTATTCCAGCACCTTTTCTGGTTCTTCGGCCATCCGGAGGTCTATATCGTTGCGCTTCCGGCCTTCGGTATCGTTTCGGATCTCATCAGCACCCATGCGCGCAAGAATATCTTCGGTTACCGGATGATGGTCTGGGCGATCGTCATCATCGCGGCGTTGAGTTTCGTCGTGTGGGCGCATCACATGTATGTCAGCGGCATGAATCCGGATTTTGGCTTCTTTTTCGCCACCACGACGCTGATCATTGCCGTGCCGACGGCGATCAAGGTCTATAACTGGGTGCTGACGCTCTGGCGCGGCGATATTCATCTCAACCTGCCGATGCTGTTTGCGCTCGCCTTCATCGTCACCTTCGTCAATGGCGGCTTGACGGGCCTCTTCCTCGGCAATGTCGTGGTCGACGTGCCGCTTTCCGATACCATGTTCGTCGTCGCCCATTTTCATATGGTGATGGGAGTAGCACCGATCATGGTGATCTTCGGCGCGATCCACCATTGGTATCCGAAGGTCACCGGCCGCATGCTGAACACGGCAATGGGGCATATCCATTTCTGGATCACCTTTCTCGGCGCCTATGCCATCTTCTTCCCGATGCATTATCTCGGGTTGATGGGCGTGCCGCGCCGCTATTACGAGCTGGGCGAAACCGCTTTCATTCCACCGTCTGCGCATACGCTGAACATGTTCATTTCCGTTGCTGCGCTGATCGTCGGTGCGGCGCAGCTGCTGTTCCTGTTCAATCTCGCCTGGAGCCTGCGCTCGGGCAAACCGGCGGGCGGCAATCCATGGCGGGCGACGACGCTGGAATGGCAGACGCCGCAAACGCCGCCGGTCCACGGAAACTGGGGCAGGGACCTGCCTGTCGTTTATCGCTGGCCTTATGACTACAGCGTGCCCGGCGCGGATGAGGACTTCCTGCCGCAAAATCAGCCGGTGGCAACCGGGCCGTCCACGAGGGCCTCGCCATGATCGCCATTCTCATTTTCATGGCGGGCATCACGGGCGTCATCGGCTGGTGGATGGCGGGACAGCGGTTAACCTCGAAACCGTGGCTGGAAGCGGGATCGGCGGGCGATACGCCGCAGCTACAGGGATCGCCGGTGGTGATCGCCAAACTCGGGCTCGGCGTTTTTTTGGGTGTCGTCGGTGCGTTGTTCGCGCTGCTCATCAGCGCCTATCTCGGCCGCATGGGCGGCGCAGACTGGTGGGGTATCCCGATCCCCGGCCTTTTATGGGCAAACACCGCCGCCCTTGTCGCCAGCAGTCTGACGCTGCAATGGGCGAAGACCGAAGCCGGTACCGTTCACCGCGACAGGCTGAACGCGGCGCTTGCAACGGCTTTCGTGACGGGCCTTCTCTTCGTCGCCGGACAGATCATGGCCTGGCGCCAACTGACCTCCGCAGGTTACGTGCTGGCGGATAATCCATCGAACAGCTTCTTCTACATGATAACAGGGCTGCACGGCCTGCATATAGTGGGCGGGCTTTTCGTGCTTGGACGCGTCACGATCCGCGCCCGGGGCGCACCCCTGTCAGCACGGATACGCCTTGGCGTGGAGCTGTGCGCCATCTACTGGCATTTCATGCTGGTCGTCTGGCTCGTCCTTTTTGCGCTTTTCGCCGGCTGGGCAAACAGTTTCGTCGATCTCTGCAGTCAACTGGTCAGCTAAAGCGGCGGGAGACGAAATGGTCCCGCCGTTCTATTTTCTAAGCATCGGATTTTCCGGACATGAAACCGCTACGCACTTTTACCGGAAATCCTCTAGGGAGTGTCGATCATGACCGTATCCGTGGAAAGACCAGCAAATGATCCGCATCTGCGGCCAACGGGACTGCGCGGCGTCGCCGCCGATCTGTCGTCGGACCAGCGGGCGTTCAAGAACGTCTCCTGGGGCAAGGCGATGATGTGGATCTTCATCCTGAGCGACATCTTCATTTTCGGCTGTTTTCTACTGGCCTACATGGCGGCGCGCATGTCCACCACCGTCGCCTGGCCCAATCCGAGTGAGGTTTTCGCCCTGACGATCGGCGGCAGGGAGATTCCGCTGATCCTGATCGCCATCATGACCTTCGTTCTCATCAGCAGCAGCGGCACGATGGCCATGGCCGTCAACTTCGGATACCGCCGCGATCGCCGCAAAACCGCGGCACTGATGGTCGTCACGGCGGCACTCGGTGCAACATTCGTCGGAATGCAGGCTTTCGAGTGGAGCAAGCTGATCGCGGAGGGCGTGCGCCCCTGGGAAAACCCGTGGGGTGCCGCGCAATTCGGCTCCTCGTTCTTCATGATCACCGGCTTTCACGGCACCCATGTCTCGATCGGTGTGCTGTTCCTCCTCATCATCGCGCGCAAGGTATGGCGGGGAGATTTCGATGAGGGAAGGCGCGGATTTTTCACCAGCCGCAAGGGGCATTATGAGGTCGTCGAGGTCATGGGCCTTTATTGGCACTTCGTGGATCTGGTGTGGGTCTTCATCTTTGCATTCTTCTATCTGTGGTGAGTGAGGATGGCATCATGGCAGAGCAACAGACACAACACGGACAGCAGCATCCGATCAGGCTTTACATGGTGGCCTGGGGGCTGCTTTTCGTCCTCAGCACCTTCTCCTACCTGGTCGATTATCTCGGCATTCAGAGCTATGCCCGATGGTCGCTGATCATCCTGTTCATGCTGCTGAAGGCGGGGCTCATCATCGCGATCTTCATGCATCTGGCCTGGGAACGGCTGGTCCTGATCTATGCCATCCTGCTTCCCCCGGTCCTGGTGCTCGTCTTCGCAGCCCTGATGGCCTCGGAATCCAGCTATACCGCCTTCACCCGGCTGACCTTCATGGGCACCGGTTCGTAGACACCGGCCATTCAGGAATGGGGAAGCAGCACGCCGACGGCGAATTCCTCGTCGGTTGCCGTGTGGCCGGCCTGGGTCTTGCGATATTCGCTGGGGGTAAAGCCGCGCTCGGTCCTGAGCGTGCGGGAAAGATGCGGCGCGTCGCAGAAGCCGGTGGCAAGTGCTATCTGGGTGATCGGGTCATGCGTCGTGCGCAGAAGTGACAGGGCGCGATCCAGCCGGAGCTCGAGATAGACCTTTGACGGTGTCGCCTTCAGGTCATTGAGAAAACGCCGTTCGAGGCTGCGGCGGCCAAGGCCGAGGTCGTGGGCCAGTTCCAGCACCGTTCTCGGAACCTCGATATTCTGCTGCATCCGCAGGATCGCCTTCTTGACCAGGGGGTCATTGGCCTTGCGCGCGCTCTGCTGGCCGGGTTGGGGTTTTTCGCCGCTCAGCGCGCTGTCGATCATCATGATGTTGAGGCTTTTGATCGCGGCGGACTGGCCGACATGGCGCTCGACGAGAAAGGCCGCCAGATGCGCGGCGCCATGGCCGCCGGAACAGGTCAGCCGGTCACGATCAATGACGAAGATCTGGTCGGAGACCATTTGCACCGTGTCGAAACGGTCCAGAAAATCCTGGCGGTGAAACCAGCTCACGCAGCAGCGATAGCCATCGAGAAGGCCCGCTTCGTGCAGGATGAAGACGCCGGTGCAGAGTCCGACAATCGGAATGCCCGCCGCCGCCCGATCTTTCAGGAAGCGCAGCGCTTCCGGTGGCAGGGCGCTGTGGTCGCTGATCAACCCGCCGACAACGACGATATAATCGTAGTGTCCGGCATCGATCAGCCGCGTATCCGGTTGCACCTTCACGCCGCAGCTCGACTGCACGTTGGCGAGCGTTGCCGAGAGCACCGACCATTCACACAGGATCGGCCGGGAGCGGTCGGCCTCGTCTGCGGCAAGGCGCAGCACATCGACAAAATTCGCGAAGGCCGACAGCGTGAAGCGATCGGCAAGCAGGAAGGCGACGCTGAGGCGTTTCTTGGCGCGAGGAGAGGTCATGGCGCAAATATTCATGCAAACAGACGCGATTGTCCAGCCGGGGTTGGGCAAATGCTCCTAGATTTTATGACATGAGCTTTCCAACCACCGGGTCCCGCTATGACGCGTTTTAATGCCTTCAATCTTTTGCGGAATGCCCTGACCGGCAACAAGAACTGGGATGAGCAGTGGCCTGACAGCCAGCCGAAAGCCGAATATGACGTGGTCATCGTCGGCGCCGGCGGCCATGGTCTGGGCGCGGCCTATTATCTGGCCAGCCAGCACGGCATCACCAACGTGGCCGTCATCGACAAGGGCTGGCTCGGCGGCGGCAATACCGGCCGCAACACGACGATCATCCGCTCCAACTATCTCTATGACGAGAGCGCTCGTCTTTATGACCACGCCGTCGATCTGTGGGAAAATCTCAGCCAGGAACTGAACTACAACGTCATGTATTCCCGGCGCGGCGTGCTGATGCTGGCGCATAATGTGCACGACGTGCAGAGCTTCAAGCGCCATATCCATTCCAACCGCCTGAACGGTGTCGATAATCGCTGGCTCAGCGCGGAAGAATGCAAGGAATATTGCCCGCCCTTGAGCCTTGCGCCCAATGCCCGTTACCCTGTCATGGGCGGCGCATTGCAGGAGCGTGCTGGCACGGCGCGCCACGATGCGGTCGCCTGGGGTTATGCGCGCGGTGCCGCCGCCCGCGGCGTCGATATCATCCAGAACTGCCCGGTCACCGCCATTCGCCGCAATGCCGATGGCTCAGTTGCCGGTGTGGAAACGGCGCGCGGCTTCATCAAGGCGAAGAAGGTCGCGGTCTCTGCCGCTGGCCACACATCTGTTGTCATGGATACGGCAGGCGTGCGTCTGCCGCTCGAAAGCTATCCGCTGCAGGCGCTGGTATCGGAGCCGATCAAGCCGATCTTCCCCTGCGTGGTCATGTCCAACGCGGTGCATGCCTATATCAGCCAGTCCGACAAGGGCGAGCTGGTGATCGGTTCGGGCACGGACCAGTACACCTCTTATTCGCAGCGCGGCGGCCTGCCGCTGATCGAGCATACGATCGCGGCCATCGTCGAAATCTTCCCGATCTTCAACCGCATGCGGATGCTGCGCAAATGGGGCGGCATCGTTGATGTCACGCCGGATCGTTCGGCCATTCTCGGCAAGACACCGGTTGACGGGCTCTACGTCAATTGCGGCTGGGGCACGGGCGGTTTCAAGGCCACGCCGGGCGCTGCCCATACCTTCGCCTGGACCATTGCCAAAAACGAACCGCACCCGATCAACGCGCCGTTCACGCTGGAACGCTTCCGCTCCGGCCGCCTGATCGACGAGGCCGCCGCCGCCGCCGTGGCGCATTAATTCACGCATTTTCCGGACGTAAAACCGCACCGCACTTTTACTGGAAATGCTCCGAGGATAACACCATGCTGCTGATCCGCTGCCCCTATTGCAACGAAACGCTGCCCGAAGCCGAATTCACCTATGCCGGACAGGCCCATGTCGTCCGTGCCGCCGACCCGTCGTCGCAGAGCGATGAACAATGGGAGGAATTCCTGTTCATCCGCGAGAACGTCAAAGGTCCGCATTTCGAGCGCTGGCGGCATCTGCATGGTTGCGGCCGCTTCTTCAACGCCGTGCGCGACACGGTGAGCGATCGTTTCCTGACGACCTATCGCGCGGGTGAGCCGCGCCCTGAACTGTCTTCCCTGACACGGTCACCAGCAAGCTCCGAGGTGTCGAAATGAACTCCTATCGCGTTTCCGGCCGCGGCCGGGTGGATGCTGCCCGTTCCGTGAGCTTCACCTTCGACGGCAAGAGCTACCGCGGCGTCAAGGGCGATACCGTTGCTTCGGCGCTTCTCGCCAATGGCGTGCATCTGATGGGCCGCTCGTTCAAATACCACCGCCCGCGCGGCCCGGTGGCGGCGGGTTCCGAGGAGCCGAATGCGCTGATCGGCACCCGCCGTGGCGCCGGTCAGTTCGAGCCGAATACCCGCGCTACGGTGCAGGAAATCTGGAACGGGCTGGAAACCACCTCGCAGAACAAATTTCCGAGCCTGAATTTCGATATCGGCGCTGTCAATGACATGGCCTATATGCTGTTTTCGGCCGGTTTCTACTACAAGACCTTCATGTGGCCGAAGAGCTTCTGGAACAAGGTCTATGAGCCTTTCATTCGCGCGGCCGCAGGTCTTGGCGTGTCTCCGACGGAAGAAGACCCCGATACCTACGCCTCGCGCAACCTGCATTGCGATGTGATGATCGTCGGTGGCGGTCCCGCGGGTCTTGCAGCCGCGCGTGCGGCGGCGGTCGATGGTCTGAAGGTCGTGCTGGTCGATGAAAATGCCGAAGCCGGCGGCACGCTGCTGTCCGAACCCCAGGCGAAGATCGACGGCAAGCCCGCATGGACCTGGCTGGCGGATGAATTGAAGACGCTGAGGGAACAGGGCGTCAAGGTGATGACGCGCACGACAGCGATTGCCTATTACCACCAGAACATGATCGGTCTTTGCGAAAAGCTGACCGACCATCTCGAAACCGTGCCGAAGGATACGCCGCGCGAACGCCTGTGGCGCGTTCGGGCGCGTCAGGTGGTGCTAGCGCAGGGTGCACTGGAAAAGCCGCTGGTCTTCCACGGCAATGACCGGCCGGGCGTGATGCTCGCAGGCGCTGCCCAGACCTATCTCAACCGCTACGGCGTCAAGGTCGGAAACCGCCCGGTGGTGGTCACGAGCCATGACAGTGCCTGGTATGCCGCTTTTGATCTTCACGGTGCCGGCGCGCGCGTTCAGGCCATTGTCGATACCCGTGCCAAGGTGCGCGAGGAACTGGTAAACGAGGCGCGTGCGCTCGGCATTCCGGTCAAGCTGTCGCATACGGTCACGGCGACGTCGGGACGGTTGCGCGTCAAGTCGGTTCGCGTCAATTCGGTGAATGGTTCGACAGTCGCTGCGGGACAGGAGATCGCCTGCGACGCGGTGCTGATGTCGGGCGGCTGGACGCCGTCGCTGCATCTCTTCTCCCATACGCAGGGCAAGCTTGCCTGGGACGATGAGCGGACGACCTTCCTGCCTGCCCTCACCAATGAGGATTGCTTGATTGCAGGCGCCGGGCGCGGGCTCTGGGGCATCGAGGCCGCGCTGAAGGATGGCGCTGAACGGGGCCGCGAAGTCGTTGCAGCACTTGGCAAGACCGCTAATGTTTCCAGCCATGCGGTGGAATATGATCGCACCGGCAGCGGCGTCTCCCACACCGAACTACTGAGCGACCGCGACGCCGGCAAAGCCAAGGCCTTCGTCGATTACCAGAATGACGTGACCGCCAAGGACCTGCGGCTCGCTGTGCGCGAGGGCATGCGCTCCATCGAACACGTCAAGCGTTATACGACCAACGGCATGGCCACCGATCAGGGCAAGATGTCCAACATCAACGGCCTGAACATTGCGGCGGAAGCCCTTGGCAAACCCCAGCCGCAGGTGGGACTGACCACCTTCCGCCCGCCCTATACGCCAACAACCTTCGGAGCCTTTGCCGGGTATCATCGCGGCGAGCATTTCGAGGTGACGCGCAAGACGCAGATCGACAGCTGGGCGAAGGAGCATGGCGCGCTCTATGAGCCGGTCGGGCAATGGCGTCGCGCCTGGTATTTCCCGAAGCCGGGTGAAGACATGGACGCGGCCGTCGGCCGCGAATGCCGGGCGGTGCGCCAGAGCGTCGGCATTTTTGACGCCTCGACGCTCGGCAAGATCGAAGTCGTCGGTCCTGACGCGGTCGAGTTCATGAATCGCATGTACACCAACCCCTGGACGAAGCTTGCGCCCGGCCGCTGCCGTTATGGCCTGCTGCTTGGCGATGACGGCTTCATCCGTGACGACGGCGTCATCGGCCGCATGACCGAAGACCGTTTCCATGTCACCACCACGACAGGCGGTGCCGCCCGCGTGCTGAACATGATGGAGGATTACCTCCAGACCGAATGGCCCGATCTCAATGTCTGGCTGACCTCGACCACCGAACAATGGTCGACCATCGCCCTCAACGGTCCGAATGCGGCAAAGCTGCTTGCGCCGCTGGTGGAAGGCGTCGAGCTGACCGAAGAGGCCTTCCCGCATATGTCCTGCCTGGAATGCGCCGTGGCCGGCATGCCGGCGCGGTTGTTCCGCGTCAGCTTCACTGGCGAGATCGGCTTCGAGGTCAATGTGCCGGCACCTCTCGGCCGCAAGCTGTGGGAAATCCTGTGGGAGGCCGGCCAGCAATATGGCATCACGCCTTATGGCACAGAGACAATGCATGTGCTGCGCGCCGAAAAGGGCTACATCATCGTCGGCCAGGATACAGACGGCACGGTGACGCCTTATGATGCAGCGATGGGCTGGGCTGTCGGCAAGAACAAGCCCGATTTCGTCGGCAAGCGCGGCCTTTCCCGCCCCGATCTCGTCGCAAAGGGCCGTCGCCACCTCGTCGGCCTTCTCACCGAAGACCGCTCGAAGCTGGAAGAAGGCGCGCAGATCGTTTTCGATGCGAAGCAGCCGATCCCGATGAAGATGGTGGGGCATGTGACCTCCTCCTATCATTCGGATGCGGCCGGCCAGCCGATTGCGCTGGCGCTGGTGGAAGGTGGGCATGAGCGGATGGGCGAGACCGTCTATATTCCGATGCTGGACCGCACCATTGCCGCAAAAATCACCGGGATGGTCTTTGTCGATCCCGAAAACACCCGCCTGAAAATCTGACCCGGAGATGACAATGAACATGCGCGTTTCCTCCCCCTTTCCCGGCGTGCTGGCCGAGAGCAAAGCGGCCCGGGTTAGCATCCTGGCCGCGCAGGCGCGGTTGTCTCTGCGGGCGCGCGGCGATCTGGCACCGCTCGACGCCGCCCTTGGCCTGAGCTTGCCCGACCGGATCGGCGCCCGCGCCGCCTCAGGCGAAACCGAGGTTCTGCGGCTTGGTCCTGACGAATGGACTATCCTTGCGCCGATTACCGAAACTGACCGGCTGATCGCCGCCTGCGCAGGCGTTTATGCCAGCCATCCGCACAGCCTCGTCGATATTTCCGGACGCGAGGTGACGCTGCTGATCGAGGGTCCGCAGGCCGCCGAACTGCTGACGCTAGGTTGCGCCCGCGACATCGAGACCATTGCTATCGGCGAGGGACGTCGGACGATTTTCGACGGCGTGACCGTGGTGCTGTGGCGCGATGCGGAGAACCGTTTCCGCGTGGATGTCTGGAACAGCTTCGTGTCGCATCTTGGCCATTTGCTTGAAACCGGCTGCAAGGAACTTGCAGCTGATATCGCCTGATTCTGGGAGGAGAAAACCATGCTCAACCGCCTGTCACACAATGCCGTTTCCGACACGGTGATCGCTGATGCCATCGCCGAGGAACTCGACCGCCAGAAGACGCAGATCGAGCTGATCGCCTCGGAAAACATCGTTTCCGCCGATGTTCTGGCGGCACAGGGCTCGGTGCTAACCAACAAATATGCCGAGGGTTATCCCGGCAAGCGTTATTACGGCGGCTGCGAATTCGTCGACAAGGTCGAACAGATTGCGATCGATCGGTTGAAGCAACTCTTCGGCGCGGAATTTGCCAATGTGCAGCCGCATTCCGGCGCGCAGGCCAACCAAGCCGTGTTCCTGGCGCTGCTGCAGCCGGGCGACCGCATCATGGGGCTTTCGCTCGCCCATGGCGGCCACCTGACCCACGGTTCGCCGGTGACGATGTCCGGCAAGTGGTTCGATGTCGTCTCCTACGAGGTTGACCCCGAAACCCACCTGATCGACATGGAGAAGGTGCGCGAGAAAGCGTTGGAAACGAAGCCGAAGCTGATCGTCGCCGGCGCTTCGGCCTATCCGCGCCAGATCGATTTTGCCGGCTTCCGTGAGATCGCCGATGAAGTGGGCGCATATCTGATGGTCGACATGGCCCATTATGCCGGGCTGATCGCCGGCGGTCACTATCCCAACCCCGTGCCCCATGCGCACGTCACCACCTCGACCACCCACAAGACCCTGCGCGGCCCGCGCGGCGGCGTAATCCTGACCAATGATGCCGATCTCGCCAAGAAGCTGAACTCGGCGGTCTTCCCCGGCAATCAGGGCGGCCCGCTGATGCATGTCATCGCCGCCAAGGCCGTGGCTTTCGGCGAGGCACTGCGCCCGGAATTTTCCGATTACGCCGGTCAGGTCATCGCCAACGCACAGGCGCTGGCCAAGGTGCTGATACAGGGTGGTCTCGGCATCGTCTCGGGCGGAACCGACAGCCATATGGTGCTGGTCGATCTGCGCCCGAAGAGCGTTACCGGCAAGATTGCCGAAATCGCGCTGGAGCGGGCGGGACTTACCTGCAACAAGAACTCCATTCCCAATGACCCGGAAAAGCCGTTTGTTACCTCAGGCATCCGTCTTGGCAGCTCGGCCGGCACCACCCGCGGTTTCGGCACGCTCGAGTTCGAAAAGATCGGTGCGCTGATCCTGCGTGTCATCGATGCGCTGGCCACGAATGCCGAGGGCGACAGCGCGGTCGAGGCCGAGGTGCGGGGAGAGGTTGCTGCACTCTGTGAGGCGTTCCCGATCTACGTCTCGTAAATCACTTCGCCGGTCCTGAATATAGTCGGGACCGGCATCCAGTTTATGGCCGGAGGGTCGTTTATGGACGATCTGCGCCGCGGCGCGGGCGATCTGTCCGTGCGTGCATCAGTCAGGGAGCAGGATTTGAACACCTATATCATGAAAGTCTCATGCCCGGCACGCAGCGGTATCGTCGCCGCTGTCTCCGGTTATCTCGCCAGGTCCGGCTGCAATATCAACGACAGTTCGCAATTCACCGATCAGGAGACCGGCCGGTTTTTTATGCGGCTGAGCTTCATTTCCGAGCAGGGATCGGGACGGGAAGCGCTGCTTGACGGGTTCGGTTCCGTCGCGGCCGATTTCGATATGGACTATGACATTCACGATCTTTCGCAAAAAAAGAAGATCGTGATCATGGTCTCACGCTTTGGCCATTGCCTGAACGATCTGCTTTATCGCTCCCGCATCGGCGCGTTGCCGGTAGAAATCGTTGCGGTGATCTCCAATCACCTCGATTACCAGAAACAGGTGGTGAACGAGGATATTCCTTTCCATCACATCCGCGTCACGCCGGAAACCAAGCCCGAGGCGGAAGGGGCGATCCTGCAGGTGGTGCGCGATACCGGCGCCGAACTCGTGGTGCTGGCGCGCTACATGCAGGTTCTGTCGGACCAGCTGTGTCAGGAAATGTCCGGCCGTATCATCAATATCCATCACTCCTTCCTGCCGTCCTTCAAGGGCGCCAACCCTTATAAGCAGGCCTATGAACGCGGGGTGAGACTGATCGGCGCGACCGCCCATTATGTTACCGCCGATCTCGATGAAGGCCCGATCATCGAGCAGGATACGATCCGCGTGACCCATGCCCAGAGCGGGATGGATTATGTGAGCCTTGGACGGGATGTGGAAAGCCAGGTTCTGGCGCGTGCCATCCACGCCCATATTCATCAGCGGGTCTTCCTGAACGGCAACAAGACGGTGGTTTTCCCTGCATCACCCGGCGAACATGTCTCCGAGCGTATGGGCTGATCCCGTAGTCTCAGCCCATACAGTTGCGGTTTGTCTAGCGAGGTTTCGCAGCGGAAGACGTCTGTCGTCTCTTCTTATTCGGCGGGCTGCTGCACCGCAGATGCCGAACACGAATCCCGTGTTTCTCCCGACAGGCTGCGCTGACCAAGGCCGATGATGGCGACTGTGGTCAGGCTTGCGGCAACCGATACCCAGAAACCGTTGTCCGGGCCGAAATTGTCGATCACCCAGCCGGAGATGAAGGCACCGAACGCCATGCCTATGCCAATGCCGGTCATGACCCAGGTGACACCCTCCGTCAGCATCGATTCCGGCACGCGGCGCTCGATCAGGCCGAATGAGGTGATGAAAACAGGCGAGATTGCCACGCCGCTTAAGAAGACGGCAAAGGCGAGCAGGGCAACGCTGCTATTGGCGACGAGGAGTGGCAGCGCGGTGAGCGCCAGCACGCTGACGGCGATCAGCAATTGTCGCTGCAACGGCATTTTCGGATTTATCGCGCCGAGAGTGAGGCCGACCACGAAGGAGCCGATGGCATAAACGCCGATGACGAGGCTGGCGGCTCCGGGTTGGCCAAGCTCCTTGGTGATCGCGACGGCGCTCACCTCCGCCGTGGCGAAAGTCGAGCCGACGAAAATCAGGGCGAGCGTGATGATCTGGACCGGGCGCAGGAAGATGGCCGAACGCTGTCTGTGTCCGCTTTCCACCGGCCGCACCTTCGGTTCGGTGGAGCGTTGCAGCAGGAAGGCAAAGGTGCCGAGCGCCAGAAATGTGGTGCTGATCATCATGCCGGCTTCCGGAAACAGGGAAACCGCAAGGCCGACGGAAAGCGATGCACCGGCGATATAAACAAGCTCGTCGGCGGCGGATTCAAAGGCGAAAGCCGTATTGAGTTCCGGCCGGTCGCGGAAGATTTCCGTCCAGCGGGCGCGCATCATGGCTGGAATGCTCGGCATGGCGGCGGCGAGGAAGGCGGACAGGAACAATGTCCAGGCCGGCCATCTCTGATTTGTCGCGGTGATCAATGCGGCAAAGGCGATGACCGAGATGATGGTGGCGGGGATGAGGACGCGGCTCTGCCCCATGCGATCCACCAGCCGGGAGATTTGTGGTGCCGCAGCCGCATTGGTCAGGGCGAAGGTGGCCGAAACGGCGCCGGCCAGCCAATATTCGCCATGGGTCTGCGACAGCATGGCGACGATACCGATCGGGGCCATGGCAATGGGAAGACGGGCGAAGAAACCGGCAGCGGAAAAGCCTTTTGCACCTGGAGCGCGGAAAATTTCTCTGTATGGATTAGACATCGGGATGCACCTTGTTCAACGGGTGTCCACCACATACATACGTGGCGTATGTAAATGAGATAATTGCATACGAGACGTATGTCAACTAATATACGCTTCGTATGTGAAGATTGGAGAAAAGAGTGCGCAAACCTCGCAGTGAAATGATTGCCGAGACGCGGGCGAAGCTTCTGGCTGCCGGCCGCAAGGCCTTTGGCAGCATCGGTTATGCGGAAGCTTCGATGGACGACTTCACCGCTGCGGCAGGTCTCACCCGCGGCGCGCTCTATCACCATTTTGGCGATAAAAAGGGTCTGCTGATGGCCGTTGTGGCCGAGATCGACGCGGAGATGACAAAAAGGCTCTGTGATATCTCCTCAAGCGCCGAGACCCGGTGGGAGGGTTTTGTCGAAGAGAATGTCGGTTATGTGCGCATGGCGCTCGAACCGGAAATCCAGCGGATCATGTTTCGCGACGGGCCGGCTGTGCTTGGCGATCCATCCCGCTGGCCCAATGCCAACGGCTGTATCTCAGCCGTTGCGCGCAGCCTCAGCGCGCTGAAGGAAGAGGGCACCATCGGCGACATCGATCCGGAGGCCTGCGCCCGCTTCATCAATGCGGCAAGCAGTAGTGCTGCCCAATGGATCGCAAATTCCGACGACCCCGAAACGACCTCGAAACGTGCGGTCGCGAGTTTCCGGACTTTTCTGGAGGGGCTGCGGATCAGGAAAGGCTGACAGGCCCCGGCTACAGCTTTCAGTCACCCTACGCATCCATCATCCCCCCCGAATCGAAGGCTCGCCGATTTGCGCGCTGACCTTATTCGTCTGCGAATGATGAGAAATCGCAGGCGTCTCGATACAGTTTTTCCGTCGCGAAGAAAAACCTGCCGATCCGGCGGATTTCTATTTACTTTTGCCGAAGTTGCACGCCATCACGCTTACTGAATTCGCTGCCAGGCGTATCGCAAACCACGGAGGATGAGATGAAGGCACTGGTGCTGGAAGAAAAAGGCAAACTCTCGCTCAGGGATTTTGACATTCCCGGAGGCGCCGGGTCCGGTGAACTCGGACCGAAGGATGTGCGCATTCGCACCCATACGGTCGGCATCTGCGGCTCGGACGTTCATTATTATACCCATGGCAAGATCGGCCACTTCGTCGTCAACGCGCCGATGGTGCTCGGCCATGAAGCCTCTGGTACGGTGGTCGAAGCCGGTTCCGACGTCACCCATCTGAAGATCGGTGACCGCGTCTGCATGGAGCCTGGTATCCCCGATGCCACATCGCGAGCCTCGAAACTCGGCATCTATAATGTCGATCCCGCTGTCCGCTTCTGGGCGACACCGCCGATCCATGGCTGCCTGACGCCTGAGGTCATCCACCCCGCGGCCTTCACCTACAAGCTGCCGGATAACGTCTCCTTTGCCGAAGGGGCGATGGTCGAACCCTTCGCCATCGGCATGCAGGCGGCACTGCGGGCGCGCATCCAGCCCGGCGATATCGCCGTCGTCACCGGTGCCGGTCCTATCGGCATGATGGTGGCGCTTGCCGCATTGGCGGGCGGTTGCGCCAAGGTCATCGTTGCCGATCTCGCTCAGCCGAAGCTTGATATCATCGCCGCTTATGACGGCATCGAGACCGTCAATATCCGCGAGCGCAACCTTGCCGAAGCGGTTTCGGCCGCCACGGATGGCTGGGGTTGCGATATCGTCTTCGAATGCTCAGGTGCGGCACCCGCCGTACTCGGCATGGCGAAACTGGCGCGGCCGGGCGGTGCCATCGTGCTCGTTGGCATGCCGGTTGACCCGGTTCCGGTCGATATCGTCGGCCTTCAGGCCAAGGAGCTGCGGGTGGAAACGGTATTCCGTTACGCCAATGTCTATGACCGCGCCGTAGCACTCATCGCCTCCGGCAAGGTTGATCTCAAGCCATTGATTTCTGCCACCATTCCCTTCGAAGACAGTATCGCCGGTTTCGACCGTGCGGTGGAAGCGCGGGAAACGGATGTGAAGTTGCAGATCGTCATGCCGCAATAAAAGACGAAGTCGGCCGCTGATGATTGAGCGGCAGATATGGTGCGGAAAAGTATGAGTGTGGCCTGCCGCCATCCGGCAGGCTACACGTCAAGATTTCACCAGATATCGACTCCGGTTGCGTATTGTTTCAGCGCATCACGCCAAATTGAGCGGAAAAATAGGCGCCGCCGCCGCGTTTATAATCAGTCCTATCGGGCGACTCTTCAATTCCTGACAAAAAAGAGTCAAAAAAGTATCGGCAATTTCTTCGGCGTGATGTGGATGCAGGGATGCCGCACGCCATATGCTCCTCATCAACGCCTTGGACGAGCCATTAGAGGAAATGGCTCTCTCCGCAAATGCGGCGGACGCGACTGATGGGAGGAACCATGATGCAGCCCGATCTGGAACTGGTGCACATCCGCAAGGGCGAATCTTTCGCTGCCTGGCGGCATGGCTATCCGTTCCGCACCGTGCGCTGGCATTACCATCCCGAATATGAAATCCATCTGGTCGTCGCCACGTCGGGCACGTTTTATATCGGTGATTTCGTCGGTCGCTTCAGCCCCGGTCAGCTCATCATGACCGGTCCCAATCTCCCCCAGAACTGGATCAGCGAGATCGAGCCGGACGAAATCGTGCCGACACGCTCTCTCGTGATCCAGTTTCCGGAGAGCTTTATCGAAGATGCCTGCACCTCCATGGCCGAGATGGATGTGGTGCGTGCCCTGCTGGATCGCAGCCGCCGCGGTATTCTGTTCGACGACGAGACGAGCGACCGGGTTCGCCCGCTGGTGCTTCGGCTGATCGAGGCGCAGGGGCTGACGCGTCTGGCGCTTTTCTGGGAAATTCTCGATCTGCTGGTCAATGCGCCAACATCCGAGGTGCTGGCCAGCCTGAGCTACGAGCTGGACCTGACGGGAATTGGCGACAGCGGCATCAACCGCGCTCTGTCACATCTGCGCCAGCACCTGACCGAACAGGTCGAGGAAATCGATCTCGCGGACATGGTGGGCCAGAGCCCGAGCGCCTTTTCCCGCGCCTTCAAGCGCCACACGGGCACGACGCTGGTGCGATATCGCAATCAGTTACGCATCGATCTCGCCTGCCAGATGCTTTTGGCGGATCAGGACGTGAAAGTGGCGGAGGTCTGCTATGATGTGGGCTTTTCCAACCTTTCGAATTTCAACCGGCATTTCCTGAAACTCAAGGGAATGTCACCGTCGAGGTTCCGGACCATTTTCGCAGCCCAGAAGGCAGCGGTTATGGCGGAGTAAACCAGCGACACAGCGCCGATTTTTACCAATTCGGGCAGAGGTCTGTCCGGAAACGGGCACCTGTTGCCCCAACTTTCCAAACGGGAGGAAAAGTGAGATGAAAATGAAATCCAAGTTTCTGATGGCGACAGCCGCAATTGCAATGATGGCCGCTCCGGCGCTGGCGCAGGAAAAGCTGAAGATCGGCATGACCTTCCAGGAACTCAACAACCCTTATTTCGTGTCGATGCAGGAAGCGCTGAAAGAAGCCGCCGCAAGCATCGGTGCTGACGTCGTCGTCACCGATGCCGGCCACGATGTCGCAAAGCAGATTTCCGACGTTGAAGACATGCTTCAGCAGAAGATTGACATTCTGCTCCTGAACCCGACCGACAGCGCCGGCATCGAAGCTGCCGTGCACGCTGCCAAGGCTGCCGGCGTGATTGTCGTTGCTGTCGATGCCAACGCTAACGGCCCGGTCGACACCTTCGTCGGTTCGAAGAACCGCGATGCCGGCTACAAGTCGTGCAAACATCTCGGTGACGCGCTCGGCGGCAAGGGTGAAGTCGCAATCCTCGACGGTATCCCGGTCGTGCCGATCCTTCAGCGCGTTGAAGGCTGCAAGGCGGCTCTCGCCGAATTCGCCGACATCAAGCTGGTCGACACGCAGAACGGCCGTCAGGACCGCTCCGTTGCTCTCGGCGTCGTTGAAAACATGATCCAGTCGCGTCCGAACCTCGCCGGCATCTTCTCGGTGAATGATGGCGGCGCGATGGGTGCACTCGCTGCTATTCAGGGTTCCGGCAAGGACATCAAGCTCACCTCGGTGGATGGTGCTCCTGAAGCTGTGAAGGCAATTGCCGACGGTGGCCCTTTCATCGAAACCACCGCGCAGTTCCCGCGTGACCAGGTACGTGTCGGCCTTGCCATGGCGCTTGCCCAGAAGTGGGGCGCACGCGTCGTGCCGAAGGAAGTCCCGATCGACGTTATGGTCGTCGACAGCAAAAACGCCGGCGAGTTCAGCTGGTAAGAACTCCTCCCAGGCCCCGTCCCCATCTAGTATGGGGGCGGGGTTAAATCCCGACCATTGAGGAGGGTGAAATGCTGGAACTGAATGCAATAAGAAAAAGCTTTGGCAAGATCGAAGTCCTGCGCGGCGTCGACCTTGAGGCGCGCGCCGGCGAGGTGCATGCGCTTCTGGGCGAAAACGGTGCCGGCAAGTCGACTTTGATGAAGATCCTGTGCGGCATTTTGCAGCCATCGGAGGGAACGATCCGCATTGACGGCAAGGATCGCCGCTTCGCCAATTATGACGAAGCGATTGCCGCTGGCGTCGGCATCGTGTTTCAGGAATTCAGCCTGATCCCCTATCTCAATGCCGTTGAAAACATGTTCCTCGCCCGCGAAATTCGCGGGCCGCTGCGCCTTTTGAACAAGGGCGCGATGCGCAAGCGCGCGGCCGAAATCATGGGCCGGCTGGCCGTGGATGTGCCGCTCGACGTGCCGGTGCACCGCCTGTCGGTTGCCCAGCAGCAATTTGTCGAAATCGCCAAGGCATTGTCGCTGGATGCCCGCATTCTCGTGCTCGACGAGCCGACCGCGACGCTCACGCCCTCCGAGACAGAGCACCTGTTCAATGTCATGCGCGAGCTGCGCCGTCAGGGCGTGGCGATCATCTTCATTTCGCATCACCTCGATGAAATATTCGAGATCTGCGACCGCATCACCGTTCTTCGCGATGGCGAGTTGATTGGCTCCTGCCTGACGTCGGAGGTCGACAATGACCGTCTGGTGGAGATGATGGTCGGCCGGCGCATCGAAGCCAGCTTCCCGCCGAAGCCGCAGCTCGATCCTTCCGCCGCAAAGGTGATCGAAGTCGAAGAGCTGCAATTGAAGAAGGGCGGCCCTGTCTCGCGCTTTTGGCTGCGCAAGGGTGAAATCCTCGGCTTTGCCGGGCTCGTCGGCTCGGGCCGCACGGAAACGGTGCTGGCCATGCTCGGTGCGCATTCCGCTTCGCGCCGCAAGATCAAGCTTGATGGTGTGGATACGCGTTTATCCGGGCCCGACGATGCGCTGATGCGCGGCATCGGCCTGCTGCCGGAAAGCCGCAAGGAGGAGGGGCTGATCACCAGCTTCTCCATCCTGCAGAATATTTCGCTGAACAATTATCGCAAATACCGCAAGGCCCACTGGTTCCTCGACCTCAAGAAGGAACTGGAGCACACGACGAGGGCCATGGCGCAGGTGCAGGTCAAGGCGCAGGGGCCCTATGCCCGTGTCGACACGCTGTCCGGCGGCAACCAGCAGAAGATCGTTATCGCCCGCTGGCTGAACCATGACATGCGCGTGCTGATCTTCGACGAGCCGACACGCGGCATCGACGTTGGCGCCAAGGCAGAAATCTATTCGCTGATGCGCGAATTTGCCGCCAAGGGTCATTCGATCATCATGATCTCCTCGGAGTTGCCGGAAGTGATCGGCATGTCCGACAGGGTCTGCGTCTTCCGCTCCGGCGGCATTGTCGCCACGGTCGAGGGCGAAGACATCAATTCAGAAACAATAATGACAAACGCCACCACCGGGAGAGTTGAACATGTCGCTTGATGCAAACACCGGCGTTGCCGCGAAAACGGGCGGTTTCAGTTTCAGTGCCATGCTGCGCTCGCCGCTCGCCCTGCCGCTGGCGGGTCTCATCGTCGTATCCATCCTCATGGGTCTTGCGAGCGACAATTTCTTCAGCGTCAACAACATCATGAACGTGCTGCGGCAGGTTTCCGTCGTTGGCATTCTCGCTGTCGGCATGACCTTCGTCATCCTGACCGGCGGCATCGATCTTTCGGTCGGTGCGGTCATGGCGCTGGTCGGCACGCTGTCGGCCGGCCTGATGGTGAATACCGGCCTGTCTCCCGCGATTGCCCTGCCGGCCGGCCTCTTCATCGGGCTCGGCATCGGCATCTTCAACGGGGCGCTGGTCGCCTGGGGCAGGATGCCGGCCATCATCGTCACGCTCGCCACCATGGGCATGGCCCGTGGCCTCGGCCTCATCTATTCCGGCGGTTACCCGGTCAGCGGCATCCCGAGCTGGATTTCCTGGTTCGGCGTTGGCCGCGTCGGCATCGTTCCGGTGCCCGTCATCATCATGGTGGTGATCTATGCGGTGGCGTGGGTGCTGTTGCAGCGCACGGCCTTTGGCCGCCACGTCTATGCGCTTGGCGGTAACGAGCTGGCCGCCCGTCTTTCGGGTGTGAAGACCCGGCGCGTCAAGCTTGCCGTCTATGGCATCTCGGGTGTCACGGCAGCTTTCGCCGCCCTCATACTGACCGGTCGCCTGATGAGCGGCCAGCCCAATGCCGGCGTCGGCTTCGAACTGGACGCCATTGCGGCGGTCGTTCTGGGCGGCACGGCGATTGCCGGCGGCAGGGGCCTCATCCTCGGCACGCTCATCGGCGCGGTGCTGCTTGGCATCCTCAATAACGGCCTCAACCTGATGGGCATCAACCCCTATCTGCAGGATGTCATCAAGGGCGGCATCATTCTGCTGGCCATCTATATCGGGCGCGAATGGCGCTGAGCCGGCCCGGAAACACCTTCATAAACGCAGGAGAACTAAATGTCTGAATCGCTGCAAGGCAAGATCGCAGTCATCACCGGCGCCGCATCCGGCATCGGGCTTGCAACCACAGAAGCGCTGCTGGAACAGGGCGCAACCGTGGTCATGGTCGACTGGAACGAGAAAGCCTTGAATGATCTGGCCGCCAAGCTCGGCGAGCGCGCCATTCCGCAGGTGACCAACCTGCTCGATGCCGACAGCTGCAACGCGATGATTCCGGAAATCCTGGGGAAGGTCGATCATATCGACATTCTCTATTGTAATGCCGGCACCTATATCGGTGGTGATCTCACCGAAACGACGCCTGAAGCCATCGACAAGATGCTGAACCTCAACGTCAACGCCGTGATGAAGAACGTGCAGGCCGTCGTGCCGCACATGTCGGAGCGCAAGACCGGTGACATCATCGTCACCTGCTCGATCGCCGGCCATTTCCCAACCTATTGGGAGCCGGTTTATTCGGGCTCGAAATGGGCGATCACCAGCTTCGTGCAGGGCATGCGCCGCCAGATGATCCCGCACGGCGTGCGCGTCGCGCAGGTCTCTCCCGGCCCGGTCGTCTCGGCACTTCTGGCCGACTGGCCGGAGGAAAATCTCCGCAAGGCCAAGGAATCGGGCAGCCTCATCGATGCGAGCGAAGTGGCTGATGCCGTCGTTTATATGCTGACGCGCAAGCGCACCGTCACCATCCGCGACATGCTGGTCTTGCCGACCAACTTCGACCGCGTTTAATAATCTCTGGAGCGGCGGAAGAACCGGAAACGGTTCCGCCGCTTCAACCTGTTCAAGCACCGGATGATCCGCTCCGAGGAGTATCGCAAATGGCTTCCTATCTTGTTGGCGTCGATGTCGGGACCGGCTCGGCGCGAGCCGGTGTCTTTGATGTCGCGGGCAAGCTTCTCGCCACCGCCAAGCGCCCGATCAGCATGCACCGGGAGGATGGCGGCATTGCCGAGCAATCGAGCGCAGAGGTGTGGCAGGCGGTTTGTGATAGCGTTCGCGACAGCGTTTCGCGCGCCCGTATCGATCCGGCGGAGGTTACCGGCATTGGCTTCGACGCGACCTGTTCTCTTGTGGTTCGCGGACCCGGTGACGTGACCCTGCCGGTAGGTGCTGCCGATCATCCCGAACGTGATATCATCGTCTGGATGGACCACCGTGCTGTCGAGCAGGCTGAACGCATCAACGCCGGCAAGCATGCCGTCCTGAAATATGTTGGCGGCCGCATTTCACCGGAAATGCAGACGCCCAAGCTGTTGTGGCTCAGCGAAAACAGGCCGGATATCTATGCCCGTGCCGAACACTTCTTCGACCTGACGGATTTTCTGACCTGGAAGGCCTCCGGGGCGCTTGATCGCTCCGCCTGCACGGTCACCTGCAAATGGACCTATCTCGCCCACGAAAACCGCTGGGATGCGGAATATTTCACCAAGATCGGCCTTGGCGATCTGGCGGAGCAGGGCTTTCGCCGCATTGGTGAGAGCGTCGTTCATCCCGGCACGGCGCTGGGTAATGGCCTGACCGAAGAGGCCGCCAAGGCCATGGGTCTGGTCGCAGGAACCGCCGTCGCCGCTGGCCTGATCGACGCCCATGCCGGCGGTGTCGGTACGGTGGCTGCGGGTGGTGATGCATCGCGATGCCTCGGTTATGTTTTCGGCACCTCGTCCTGCACCATGACGACCACCACTGAGCCCGCCTTTGTGCCAGGTGTCTGGGGTCCCTATTATTCCGCCATGGTTCCTGGCGCATGGCTCAATGAGGGCGGCCAGTCTGCCGCCGGTGCGGCCATCGATTACCTGGTGCAGTTGCACCCGGCCTTTGCCGAGGCAAAGGCGCTTGCCGACAAGGAAGGCAAAGCATTGCCAGTCTGGCTTGCCGACCGCGCGCTCAGCCTCGCCGCATCCGCTTCCGCCGCAGTGAAGCTTGCCGAAGATTTTCATGTGGTGCCGGAATTCCTTGGCAATCGCGCGCCCTTCGCCGATCCCCATGCCCGCGCCATCATTGCCGGTTATGGCATGGAGACCGGCGTGGATTCCCTCGTCGCGCTCTATGTGGCGGGGCTTCTCGGCCTCGGTTACGGGCTTCGCCAGATCATCGAAACACAGGCCCGCAACGGCGCGCCGGTGGAAACCATCAGCGTCAGCGGTGGGGCAGGCGCTCATCCGCTTGCCCGGCAATTGCTGGCAGATGCGACGGGCCTTCCGGTTGAACTGACCGAATGCGAGGAGCCGGTGCTTCTTGGATCTGCCATGCTCGGTGCCGTCGCTGCCGGAACCTATCCGGACCTTATGGCTGCCATGCCGGCGATGTCGCGTATCGACAGCAGTGCAATGCCCGGTCCCGATTTTCACAAGGTTCACCAGGCGCGTTACGACGCGTTTCTGGCGCTGCAGAATGCGGCGCGTGCCATTCGCTCCGCCAGCCATTCCTGATCGACAATCGCTTGGCCGCTATCTATGGCCGCAAAATAACGAGGATTCCATGCAGTTTTCCGGAAAATCCGTCATCATCACCGGCGCGGGCAAAGGCATCGGCCGCGCCTGCGCGCAACTGATGGCCGCGCGCGGTGCGGAAGTGGTGGCGATCAGCCGCACCCAGTCCGATCTCGACAGCCTGAAAAGCGAAATCGGTGGACGTTCGATCCGTGTCGACCTCGCAGACATCGCCGCCACCCGTGCCGCCATGGCGGAAGCTGGTCCGTGCGATTTTCTCATCAACAGCGCCGGCATCAACGTGCTGGAAAGCGTGCTAGACATGAGCGACGCCGGATATGAGGCGGTGCTCGGCATCAACCTGCGTGCTGCGCTCGTCACCTGCCAGGAATTTGCCCGCGGCCGCGTCGCAAATGGCGGCGGCGGTGCCATCGTCAACATCACCTCGATTGCCGGCCATCGCGGTTTTCAGGATCATTTGTGCTATGCGGCATCGAAGGCCGGGCTCGAAGGTGCAACCCGCGTTCTTGCCAAGGAGCTTGGGCCCCACGGTATCCGCGTCAACGCCGTCGCGCCCACCATCACGCTGACGGAACTCGCCGCCGAAGCCTGGAACGATCCCGAAAAGAGCCAGCCGATGATGGTTCGCCATCCCCTCAACCGTTTTGCGGAAGCGGAAGAGGTGGCGCAGAGCATCGCGCTGCTGCTATCTGACGACAGCAAGATGATTTCCGGCGCCGTATTGCCTGTTGATGGCGGTTTCCTCGCCGTTTGAGAACGCTGATTGCTAAAATCCACTAAAACGAATGCGCGGGGTGCAACACGCACCGCCGCGCATTTCATTTTAGGATGCAGCGTTGTCAGGTCAGGTCCGGATGACGCCCGACGAGTCCTTCGCGTTTGGTTTGTAGAATCTTCTTCTGCTCCTCCAGTTTAGCGAGTTCTTCGTCGATCTCTTCGACGCTTTTTTCGATATGCTGATATTGCTCCGCCAGAAGCGATTTCGCTTCCTTGCGGCTGGAGGCATTTGGCGTATCGCCATAAAGCGGCCGGTTGGCCGTTTCCTTCAGGAAGAAGGTCGTGACGATGCCAAAAACGGCTGCGACCATCAGGTAATAGGCCGGCATGTAGATGTTCTCGGTCACTTCCACCAGCCAGGCGGTTACCGTTGGTGTCAGCCCGGCAACGATGATCGAGATATTAAAGGCGATTGCCAGCGCGCTGTAGCGAATGCGGGCCGGAAAGAGGGCCGGTAAAGTCGAGGCCATGATGCCGATCAGGCAATTGAGCGCGACTGCGAGAATAAGCAGGCCGAAGAATATCTGGACGACCTGTCCGCTGGCGATGAGATGAAAAGCCGGTAGCGACAGAAAAAGGATTGCCGTGCTGCCGGCGGCGAGAAACGGCTTGCGGCCGATTCGGTCGCTCAAAAGCCCTATGGCAGGCTGGACGAACAGCATGCCAACCATCACGGCGATGATGATGAGAACGCCGTGGTCCTCGCTGTAATTCAGCGTCTTCGACAGATATGTCGGCATGTAGGTCAGCAGCATGTAATAGGTGACGTTGGTGACGAGAACCATGCCGATACAGATTGCCAGGGAGCGGAAATGCTCCCTGGCGATTTCCGCTATCGGCACCATCGGCCGCTCTTTCAGCGATTGCCGATCTTCTTCCTCGGCGCGCTGCAGGCGTTCGGTGAAGGCCGGCGTCTCTTCCGCCGCATGCCGGAGATAAAGACCGATCAAGCCCAGAGGTGCCGCAAGAAAGAACGGGATGCGCCAGCCCCAGTCGAGGAATTTCGCTTCCCCCATGGCGGTGCTGAGCAGAACGACAAGCCCCGCACCGAGCACAAAGCCGGCGATCGAACCGAAATCGAGCCAGCTTCCGAGATAACCGCGTTTTCGGTCCGGCGCATATTCCGCCACGAAGATGGCCGCACCGGTATATTCGCCGCCCACGGAAAAGCCCTGAACGAGCTTGCAGAGCAGCAGCAGGATGGGAGCCCAGATGCCGATGGTCGCATAACCCGGAATGAGGCCGATGCAGAAGGTGCTGGCCGCCATGATGATGATGGTGAGCGAGAGGACTTTCTGGCGCCCGAACTTGTCGCCCATCGCGCCGAAGAAAATGCCGCCCAGCGGACGGATAAGAAACGGCACCGAAAATGTCGCAAGTGCCGCCACCGTCTGCACAGCGGGGGCAGCATCCGGGAAAAAAACCTTGCCGACGGCATAAGCGACAAAACCGTAAACGCCGAAGTCAAACCACTCCATGGCGTTGCCTAGAGCGGCAGCTGTCACGGCTTTTTTGACCTTGTCGTCGTCGATAACGGTCACGTCATCGATGCTCAGCGGGCTGGCCTGAATCTGACTGTTCAATTGTTGTCCCCTTGAATGCCGCACAACCAATTATTGCGCGATGAAAATGCCTGACAGGCGCAAGCGTTCCATTTGGCGGCGGAAGCGGAGTGGGGGCGGGGAGTGATCCATATAAACGAACGCCCGGCACATGGCCGGGCGTTGATGAAGTCTGGTGAGATGGGTTCAGTGACGATGCTCGGGCATCTCTTTCAGCTGATCCTTCGTCCAAGAGGTCACCGCGTGGACGTCGCCGTCTTCATCGCGCATGAAGTCAAGGTCGCTGAGCGGCACTGCGACCGGCTTCGCGCCGATGCCGAGAAAACCGCCGACATCGATGATGGCGGTGGTGGCGGCTCCGACACCATGGACATGGTCAACCTTGCCGACCTTATGGTCGTCTGCGCCATAAACGGTTGCCCCTTCGAGCACCGAGGGGGTGAGTTCCGTTTCAACGAGGCGTACGTGATTGGTATGGTCCATTGTTCTTCCTCCTGTCTTGGGTTGCACAAGACAAACTCCCGCACTGCAAAACCGTTCCATCCAATATTGCAGTCGGTGGAGGTGGGTTATTTCTCATCGGTGCATTGTTGGGGTTCGTAAGATAACCCTTCGGAAAAGGTTGCGGAATGGTCACACCTTTTCTTTGGAAGACAAGTTTTCGCTAAATTGCAACCGCTAAAGTTGTTGCGATGACGTGTTGGGATGTTATCTCTGCGTCAGGTTGAATCATCGAGGGGATGAGGGATGAAAAAGTTGGGTACGGTTTTGCTGATGGCTCTTTTGAGCGCCTGTGCAAAGCCATCTGACGGGCCGACCGCGGGCAATATCCGGTCTGCGACCTTCCCTCGAACCAACGAAAAAATCCCTGTTATCGAGCTGGCCAATGCACCGGCGGCCACGGTCTCTGCAGGCGGCATTCAAAGCGCTTCCGGTCCCGGCCTCACCGCGCTTCGCAACACCGGTTACAACGCCCAGAGATTGCGGCGTGGCGACGTGATCGACATCACCGTGCTGGACACGGGTGAAGACGGTCTTTTCTCTCCGACACAGAGCAAGACGCTCAATCTCGGCCGCTTTACCGTGGATCAGAGCGGTTCGGTCAATATTCCTTTCGTCGGCAAGCAGAGGGTTATCGATTCTACGCCTGAAGGGCTGCAATCGCAGGTCGTCGCCGGCCTCAAGGGCTCTGCCGTGAACCCGCAGGCCGTGGTTACCGTCGTCGACAAGCCGACGAGCGCCGTCATGCTCAGCGGTGCGGTGAAGACCCCCGGAAAGATCGTGCTCACCGCCCGTCAGGAGCGTGTACTTGACGCGCTCAACCAGGCTGGCGGTCCGACCGTCGCTCCGGGTGCGGCCAACGTTACGGTCGTTCGCGGCTCGCAGAGAGCCAGCGCGCCGCTTGACCGTATCATGCGGGAAGACCGTCAGAACATCCGCCTTTCACCGGATGATCAGATCATGATCGATGGCGACGCGGCAAGTTATACGGCGCTTGGCGCCTTCAAGAGCGCCGGTGAATTCCAGTTTGAAGCCGGAAAGCTGACCCTGGCGCAGGCTGTCGGCCGCGCCGGTGGCTTGCTGGATGACCGTGCCGATGCGCGCAATGTCTATGTGTTCCGCAACGAGATCGTTCAGGTTCCCGTTGCAAGGGCATCGGGCGCGAAAGGCCCGGTAGCGACGGCCACCAGCATGCGACCGGTGATCTATCACGTCAACATGCGCGACGCTTCGAGCATTGCGCTCATGCAGCTCTTCCAGATGCAGAAGGGCGACGTGCTTTATGCCAGCAATGCACCGCTGGTGGATTCGGCCAAGCTGCTGACCGTGTTCCAGAAGAGTGTGCCGACGGCGGCAGCCCCGCTTCCCGGCAGCGGCAACTGACGCCGGCGCTACAGAAGCTGTAGCGCTTCCGTCGCCGTTTGCGGACGCAAGGCAGGATCGTCATGGCAACAGGCCTGCGCAAAATCTGCGAGGCTTTGCAGTGACTGTGCCTCATCCGTCGCGATCAACCGCCGGGCGAGCCGTCCCACGGCGTATATATCCTGATCCGGCTTTGCGGGTGCGCCTTGCATCTGTTCCGGTGACGCAAATTCAGGCGAGGCGGCAAAGCGCAGGCCCTGTTCCGTGTGTTTCCGGCCAATCCGCAGGGCGATGCCGAAATCACCCAGTCTCGCCGTTTCAAAACCATCCGCCAGCAGAATATTGGCTGGCGTGACATCGCAGTGCACATATCCAAATGCATGCATGGCACTCAGCCCTTCCAGCACGCGGCGAAGGATCGAGATCACCTGCGAGGCGGCGATCGGTTGTGTAGATACGATCGATGCCAGCGAGTGCGCGAACCATGGCTGCAAAAGGCCAGGCCGGCCATCGGGCAATCTCAGAAGCGCTGATGTTTCCGCAAGGCAGGGATGGCGCAGCGCGAGCCCGATCTCGGCCTCATCCCGCAAGCGTTGCAGCAGAACGGCGTCGTCGCGACTGCCTGGTGGCACGGTTTTCAGCGCGTGCAGCGAGCCGAGATCGCGGTGGCGCAATTGCAGCAGAAGTGTCGTCTCGCTCTGGTAGGCTGTGCAATTCACGGCAAAGCTGTTCGCGATCCAGTCCGGTTTTTCGCCGGAAACGCCAGGTGTTTTTCGATCCAACGCATTTCGGATCTGGTCGATCAGGTCTTTTTGCTCCTGATCGCTTCTTTCCCGCATGCCATCATGGCGAATGCTTCGCCATAGGTCGGAAAAACGTGCGGCTACCTCCGGATAGGCAGGTTCATCAAGTGGATGTCTAGCCTTGCTCATGCCGGTTTCCAATCACGATGGCGCTGACATTCTCACGGGCGTTTTCGATCAGCGCTTCCTGGACCAGGGCATTGGCGCAATCCTTGATCGGGGTGTTGAAGACGATCTCGGCAATGGCGCGTTCTCGGAGGATTTGCACGAGCGGGTAGCTGCACAGCAGCAGCCTGTCCTGCAAACCCCACTCATCGAAGACGATATCCGGCCGGAATTGCTGGGAAAGCCCGACACATTGCGAGAGCTGTTTTTTCATGCCGACAACGACGTGATCGCGCGAAAGCTGGTGCATGGTGCCGTTTTTCAGGAGATAGGCGCGCGCATCACCGGACCACAGGACGCTCAGCGTGCGGGCGATGATCGAGGCTATGACGACGCTGGCCATCGGCCTGCCATCGGCACCAGTCGCCTGGCGGGAGAGGAGCAGGCTGTTGACGGTGCCGAGCTTTCCCCTGATCAGCTGCGCCATCATCTCCGGGTTTTCGGCATCTGGCGTTTCAGCAAGAATATTCGTGGCGAGGCGCGCGGCCTCTGCGGCGCTATGCGTATCGCCTTGTCCATCCGCTATGGCGAAGAGGGAAGGCGTCTGGGAAACGAACAGTGCATCCGCATTCAGGGAAAGCCGCGTTCCCGGATGTGTGGCATAGCTGTAGATGACAGATGACGGCTGTTCCGCTGGGTGGGCTGGCGCGGGTGTCACGGGCGGTATTTGCTGTTTTGTCTTCTCCTGCACCGTTGCCGGCGCCGGCGCTGCTCTTGAACCGTCCTCGTCGCCTTTGCCTGTCATGTCGCTGAAGAGGCGCAGAAAATCGGATGCTCTCGGCTTGCCGTCGAATTTGAGGCCGCGTGCACGGCGGCTGACGGGATCGATGTGCCACCAGAGGCTTGTCGGCGCGCGGCCGCGGACCATTTCCGGCGCGTCATCCTCGTCCCGCGGCTTCGGCAGGCGCAATTTCTTGATCGAGGCATTAAACCGGGACATGTCGAAATCGCCGGTCATCGAGGTCTCGGCCAATGCCTCTACGGCCATGAACCAGGTGTCGTCGAGATAGAGTGTTCGCGGATGTCTGCGGAAGCCGTTGAGCTGGGCAATGATGGCAAGCGGATATTTACGGCCCACCCGGTCGGCGCTCGGCACCAGCACGCCGGCATAGGCGCAGTTTCCCCATATGCCGCTTTCGACGATGAAGCGTATGGGCGGCGACGACGAGAATATCTCTGTCCATCGGCCTGCGAACATATCCGCGCAGGCGTGCATGCCGGATCGCATCCAGTCGTCGAAGGTAGCGATCAATTCCCGCTCGAGCCCATCGGAAATGAAATCGCCATGGCTGGGGACCTTGCCGAAGAAACCGATGCGATCGCTTTCCGCCGCTGTTTGCGTGGACCTTGATGCCTGATCGGCCATCAGTTGCGATTGCCCACGGTGTTTTTCGTGCTTGCCTTCATCATAATCCCCTCTTTTGAAACACCACCGCCTCGTTCCGTCACTAGAACTGCGCAGGGCAGGCGAAGCTGGCAATCGCATCCAGCTTGAATGGATTGAGAACCGAGCCGAACTGAATATCGAACTCGGCAGCCTGGACGCCATTCTCAAACCGCACCCGCAACAGCTCACCCGACTGATTTTCGATATTGGCACCGTCAAACAGCCGGAAGGGCGACCAGTCGCCGTTTTCGGTCTTCGCCTGCTGCCAGCCGCCCGGCTGGAAGGCGATGCGCGACAGGCTCGCCGTGTTTTCGCGCGAGGGCCAGGTAATCGATTTCGCCTGGATCGGTCCATGATAATAAACGACCCGCTCGCCTTCGATTTCCAGCATCACCGCGCTGGAGGCATTGGTGAGCGAGACGGGTTTGACATTGATCGAAACCGTCGGCGTCTCGCTGCCATTCGGGAAAAAGGCGCGCGATATCTTGTCGGCATTTTCGAACTGGGCGACGGCGCTGCTGGGAATGCCGGCGGCGCCGAAGGTGCCTTTCCAGCTCCATGGGGTCGTCGTCTTGTCGACAAACGGTTCCATGCGCTGTTTGAAGAAGCTCTGGAAAACCCCCGTCGGCGCGAAGAGACGGGTGAAATCCGCAATCGCGACATCGCGGGAGGAGGCTCGGTCGAAGGGATAACGACCGGTCACGATCGAGGAGCACAGGGAGGCTGAATCGGCCGTCCAGAGTTCGGCGATGCGGCTGCGTGCGGACTTGACCGCGAGCGAGCCGACATCCGCCGCCACGCCTGCCACCCAGACGTCGAGCGGTGCCGGCAATTCGCGTGCCTGCTGCAACAGATCCTGATTGGCCTTGGTGAGCTGGCTGTCCACGTCGAACACCTTGGCGACCTCATCGGAGGTGGTTGCCGAACGGGCAAGCTGTTCGTTCAGCAACTTGAAATGCGCGAGTAACTGTTCCGATGGCGAACCACCGGTCTTGTCGCCATTGGGCTGCTCGCCCGTTGTAGCTGCGCCTTTCGTCGCCAACATGTCGCGCAGTCTCGCATAGGGATCGGCCGCATTCACCGTAGCGGCCAGAACGGCTGCGGTTGCGTCTCCTTCCGCAGCGGAGGCGAGGGCGGCGGGGTTTGCTCCGGGGCGGAGATCGGTCGCCTCTGCGATCGATCTGGCAGCCTCCACCACGATATTGCGCTCATTGGCAAGAGCCCGTGTTGTCTCCACCGCGTCGCCGAGGCTCTGGGATGGTTTGACGCGCAGATCGGACAGCGTGTCGGCCCATATTTTCTCGAACCTGTCGAAATAGATTTGCAGCGCGGCCTGCGCCACCTGCTCGACAGTCGCGCCCTTGATGGCATCGTCAGAACCGCGCACCCATCCTTCGAAAAGCGCGACGCGGGCCGCATGCGCGACCTGCGGGATGACGACGCGGCGATATCCATCGGCGGTGAAAAGGCCCTCTATCCCCTCGGCCATCGGCGCTTTGCTGCGACGCTCGAAAGCACGCTCCCCCAGCGGGCCGAAAGCCGTAGCTGGTGTCCATTCCATCAATTCCCGCATTTGCGGAAGGCCGGCGAGAATATCATAGGCGCGTGTGCCAATCGCCTGATCGCGGATGGTTTCGCGGGCGGTGGCGATGAGCCGCGCATCGAGCTCGATCGGGGCGAGCACGCCGCCGGCGAGCGCCTTTGCATGCTGGTCAAGCGCCTCTCTCGCTGCCGCCCGTCCGTCGCCAGGATAAAGGGATGCGAACATCTGATGCGTCTGCATGGTCAGGAAATCGCGGTCGAGTGCACCCATCCCGCCCAGCATTCCGTAGAGTTTCAGCGAATTGAACGTACGGGTGACATCCTTTTCATCCTTCAGCTGCTTTTGCAGCTGCACGATCATGCGCGGCAGCAGCAGGGCGTTGAGTGCGCGCTGATAGGCGTCACGCTGCCGGCCGGCAATCTTGTCTTCCTGATCAAGACCGAAGCTGACATTCCACACGCGTTCGCGGGCAAAGCCGGAATTGACATCGCGCAGATTGTCGAGCGCGGGGAGGATCCGCAGGAAATCGGCGTCCGCGACCTCGCGCACGGGAATTCCCTGAACGAGCTGCTCATAAGCGCCAAGTTTGCGATCCGCTTCGGCCAGCGCCTGCGTATTGGCGAAATAGGTGAAAATCCAGCCGGTGAAGACGATGGCGACCGCCGTGGCGGATACGGCATAAGCAATGCGCCGCACCAGCAATTGCCGCCGGGAAAGGCGCTTGTCACGCGTCACCAGGGCGGCTTCAGGGAAGATGACGTCCTTGAACAACCGCGACAGGAAATAGCTGCGGCGGGTTCTGGATGCCGCGGGAGATTTTTCCGTTTCCGGCTGCGTTCCCGACGCGAAATAAACGCCGCGCAGAAGCGGCGCCTCGATGAGAGGCGAACTTGCGCAAAGTTCGGCAAGGGCCTCGTGCAGGCGGTCTTTCAGCCGCGCGAGTTCGGCTGGAAAACGGAAGATACGGCCGCGTATCTCCGCATTCTGCTCCTGCTGCAGGCGTTCGATCAGCATGGCATCGACCCGCTGCTGTAGCAGTTCGAATTCTTCCGTCAGGCGCTGCGGCAGGTTTTCGGCGGAGTAGCTCTCATCCAGCTTGAAGGTGGTGCCCCACACCTGCTGGCGGTCGGTCTTGTTGAATCCATCGAAAAATTCCACGAAACCATGCAGCAGGTCGGCTTTCGTCAGGACGATATAGACCGGAACGCGGGCATGCAGATATTCGTCAAGTTCCGAAAGACGCTGGCGGATGGAGCGCAGCTCCTGCCGCTGTTCTTCGGGATCGCGGTTGAGCAGATCGGGAATGGACAGCGTGACCAATGCGCCATTGATCGGCTGCGAACGACGATATCGCCTCAAAAGGCCAAGAAAGCCTTCCCAGCCGGCCTTCGAGGAACCGTCGAGGTCATCCTGGGTGGTATAGCGACCGGCAGTGTCGATAAGGATCGCCTCGTCCGCGAACCACCAGTTACAGTTGCGCGTGCCACCGATACCCTTCACCGCATTTTCACCGAGCGCATCGCCAAGCGGAAATTGCAGGCCGGAATTGGTCAGCGCCGTCGTCTTGCCGGAGCCGGGTGCGCCGAAGATCACGTACCAGGGCAAGTCGTAAATGTAACCGAAGCGCTTTTTCGTGACGCGCCGCAAGAGCGCGAGCGCTTCTTTCAGGCGGGTCTGGATTTCGCCGATTTCCGCCTGCCGATTGGCCAGCGCCTCGCGCTCGATACTGTCGACGAGTTCCTTGTCCTGTTTGCGGCCGCGGTAGATCGTGACGATGATGTAGACCAGCCAGACGGCGACGATGATGCCGATGGCGATGAGCCGCGCCTGCACCGTTCCAAGCGGTTTGAAATCGCCGAGCGCGATCAGATAGCCGTAGAACCAGATGACGACGCAGAGCGCGATCACCCATAAAAGCGAGAGGAAACGCCGGCCGACGAGGGCCGCATAGCTCTCGACATAGGAACGGATCGTATAAAAATAGCTCAATGGATTCATGGCTGGGCCTCTCCCGGCTGCTGTCCCGAACTGTTCTCTATGGTCGGCGAGAGAATGCCGGCGTCGCTCAGTTTTTCATCGGGATTGGTCAGGACCATGATTTCTGTTCTGCGGTTTATCTGGCGGCCTTCTTCCGTTTTGTTGTCGGCGATCGGGTCGCTGTCGGCCCGGCCTTCGGTCAGGATCGCGTCGGGGCCGGTGAATTGTGAAAGAATGTCTCCGACCGCCTTGGCGCGCGCCTCGGAAAGGTGCCAGTTCGATGGAAACTCCACCGTCTTGATCGGCACGGTGTCGGTATAACCGATGACGACGGCGCGGAATTTTTCAGCCGCAAGCGCACCGCCGATACGCTGGATGAGATCGCGGAACTGCGGGCTGACATCGGCGCTGCCTGTCGTGAACAGGCCCGAATTGTTGATGCGAACCCGCAGCCGCCCGTTCACATCCGCCAGGGTCACAAGCTTCTTGTCGACTTCCGGCTGCAGGAAGGCCATCAGCTTTTCAAGCCGGGAGGGTTGTCTCGGCGCCACCGTCTTCGGCGGCTCGACAACCCTGGGAATTTCGACTTGCGCCGGTGGCTGGGGCGGCGGGTTGGCGATCAGCACGCTCGGCGTCTCGGTCGGCGGCAGATGGGCAAGCCTTTCGAAGGTGACATCGGATGCGTTGTTGAGCGATAGCGTGAAGAAGAGATAACCAAGCGCGAAGGCGAGTGCCATCAGCGACAGCAGGGTCCACAGCGCGGTCATCGTCCGCAGTGGCGTATGACGGGCATCGACGCCTTTCCAATGTGGGGAAAGCTCCCGCTCGAAGGTGCCATATTGGCCGATCAGCGTCTTGTAGAGGCTGTCGCGGATGCGTGAAAGCTCCAGTGCCCCTTTCGATGAAACGCGGGTGCGTCCTTCGAAAGCCAGCGACAGGCACAGATAGATCAGCAGCAGCAGATCCTTGTTGGCGCCGGGCGACTGGTGGAAATGGTCGAGAATGTCGAAAACCCGGTCGCCACCGGTCACGTCATTGTGGAAGGTGGAAACGAGGCCGGAGCGCGCCCAGCCTGCCCGCACGCCCCAGGGATTGCTGAGAACGACATCATCCACTGTTGCGCAGACGACGTAATGCGCCGCTCTTGCCCGCTCGGGGCTGATGCGGGCGGAAGCGAGATCGCGCTCATAACGGGTGATCGCCTCCACGCAGGCGCGGCGAAGCTGGTCGGGGTCCGGCTCGGCATCGCTGAAGCGCAGCAGATGTGCGAGGTTGAGAAGGGGAGCCGCCGATTGCACAAGTGTCGGCACCTCCTCTCCGCCGAAGTGGAAACCGGTCAGCAGCTTGTCGACCGGCAGGGTGGCCACTTTCCCCCTGGCGGGGCGGGCCTGCTCGTCGGTCTCGACGATGTCTTCGAGGACTGCCGCCATGTTGCGGGCGTTCTGGTTGCGCCGGCGGCTTTCCTCGGTGATTTCGACCACCGTCGGCAAATCCTGCCAGGAAGAGAGGTTGTCCGTGCTCATTCGCGTAACGCCCACATTTCCATTTCAAGCCCGGGGAACTCGCCCGCCAGATGCAGGGCAATGGCACCTGAGGTATCAAGCTGTTTCCAGAGCGGCGACTGCGTGTCGATCTCGAAATAGACGGTGCCGGATCGATAGGGCAGTTGCCGCGGCAGGACCGGCAGGGACCGCACGGGGATGCCCGGCAGCGCCACATTGACCAGTTCGGAAATCCGTTCCACCGGCCCGACCTTGATCTGTGCCGGCAGGCGGCGGCGAATATCCTCGGCGGCCATATCCGCGCGCACGGCCAGCACGAAACCGGCATCGCGCAGAAGCGTGCGGTCGTGGATGGTGCCGACGCGGACGCCATGGCGGCGTTCCACCAGTTCGATTGCCACGGCTGCCTGCTCCAGAACTGCCGACAGCGAGGTACGCAGATCATCAAAGACAGCACCGAAGGTGGCTTTCAAATCTTCGTGCCGATAGGGCGGGAAATCCGTCGCCCGCTTCCTGTCCGTGGTGAAGGTGGCGAGCTCTCCGGCAAGCTGGATACAGTCTTCATAAAAGCGGATGGGGTGAAAACGTGTGGCGTTGGCACCGCGGTGAGCTAGCAGCGGATCGGCCCGGTTGAGGATCTGCAGCAGGAAATAATCGCCCACTTCCGCTGTTCCCCGGATCGTCGGGTCGCCGATGCGTTCGGCAATCGCCTGGGCGCGGTGGCGCACGATCCCCAGAAGCTCCGTCAGCAATTCGTTGAGGCGGGGCGCTGCTGCACAGCTGAGGCTTGGAGGAATGAAATCCGGATCGAGAATGACCGCACGGTCGGAGCGGACTTCGATCACCCGCGCCAGCCCGATGAGATCGTAACCGGAAAGATCGTCACCGGTTTTGAGGAATTTCAGGCTGAGGCGGCCGACGTCGATCGGGGCCACGAAATCCGTCTCGATATTGGTGTCGGTGACTTCATAGCTTGAGGCGGTGAAGCGCACATTGTTCGTGTCATTGCGGCCGCTGGTGGACATATCCGCCTTGCCCGGCTGCCGGGCCGGCAGGGCAAGATAGATGATGGCGTTCTTGACGCTTTCATCGAGATCGAGCGGCGGCGGCAGGTCGGAATCCTCAGGTGCCTCGAAGGGTGTGCCGTCGGGAAGCACGCCGCGCAGGTTCGACAGCGCGAATTGCCCTATCGACAATGCGCTGCGATCGACCCCGATCTCGGCGATGCCCCATGGGTAGGGCGAAAGGTTGCGCGTGGTGTTGCGCACCAGACGTTCGGTCCAGCGGTCAGATTGCTGAAAATGCTGAACGCGAAGAAACATGCCCTCACTCCAGGCAACACGGTTCTCATGTCTCATCGTGGTTGTTTACCCCCTTGGCATCGGCCGTGGTCGCGTCAGTCTCCCGTGCGGACGCGGCTTCACCACGCGCTGCCCGCTGCAGGAACTGCCTAACCGGCAATGGACGGCCGTTTTCTTCGAATTGTTTTTTGTAGGCCGACCAGTAGTCGGTCTTCATGACCAGCCCCTGCCAGTCCCTGCGCCCGATCTTCGCGCGAAAATCGTTGCCGGCATCAACAGCGGCTTCGAGAAGCCGGGGCTCGAGTTTCTGCGTGCAGCCATGCATCAGGGTTTCGAGCGAGGCGGCAAGACGGCGCTGCTGGCCAATGAGCGTTTCCATCCGCTCTATGAGGGATGGTGCCGGGCCATGGCCGGCATGATCGATCTCAATGTCGAGAATGGCCAGGCAATCGGCATTTTCCCTTTCCAGTGCCGTCAGAAGATCGCCGATCTCCTGTGCGGTCGCCGTGTCCGCGGACAATCTGCCCTGGCGGATCGGGTCTTCGTCTGTATCCGGGAAAACGCTGTCAAAATCCCGGTCATGCGAAGCCGAGACCGGACGTGAGATCATGACCGGCGTGTTCAGCGCATCGGTATGTTCGTGTTCGCTGCTTGCAGCCGGCTCCGTATCCCAGTCATCAGGCAGAACAGTGCCTATTCCCTGCGCCGAGGGCGGTTCGCTCCAGCCGATCTCGACGTTGCGCGAAATGGACTTCGGCTTCCGGCCCGCGCCCTCGCGCCGTGTTTCCGGCCAGTCATCGGCGGCGGCGGTGTTGCCCAGCAGGCCGCCGGCCGAACGGCCGTTCGGAGCGATATCGGCAAGGATCGCCGAAATGGTCAGCGTCTCGTCACTCATCTTCAGCGAGGCGTCAGGATCGGAAAAATCGAGCTCCGCATTGCCGCTGATGGCGACCTCGAAAATCTGCCCGCCGATATTGATCTGCGAACCGTCCCGAAGACGCGCGCTTTCGCCTTCGAGCAACAGGCGGCCATCGACCAGCGTGCCATTCGCGCTCTGGTCGAGGATGATGAAACCTTCGCCGTCGCGGCTCAGCGTGCAATGTAGCTTGGAAACGCGCCGCTCATTGTCATCGATCTGCCAGTCGCAATCACGAGACCGGCCAATTGCGCGGCGGCCTCGCTCGAAGCTCCACTTGCCGGCTTGTCCCGTCCCGATGTTCCGTGTGTTCTTGAGTGCAAGCTTCATGTCCTGGCCCTCACACGGAAATAGCCGAGCCTTCGCGCTCGGTCACAACAGCATCGGCGCTGTCTTTTTCTGCGGGTGCCATGCGGGCCCAGCTGTTCCAGCCGAGACGGGCGGGCGCATCGGACTGGCCGAGGCGGCAAAAGGGAATGTCCTCTTTTTTCAGGATCACCTGCACATCGAAATGCAGCGCGCTTCCAACGAACAGGCGCGTCAGTGCGAATATTTCCGCAAGCCGCTTCGATCCGGGCGTCAGGGCCAGATAGTCGGCATAGCCGACGGGGCCGATCACCACCCGGAAGCCGCCGCTCTTATCTTCGACAGCGCTTCCTGCCGTCGTGTTCTGCCCCAGCCTCAGTCCGGAGGCCTGTCCGAGCTGGCTTTGTTCGTGAAGCGGCAAAGCCACCCAGCGCCGCCGAAACTGTTCGACCGTGACCGGAAGCGCGGTGAACTCGCACAGCATGGAGGTGAGCGCGCTGACATTGCGGTTGCGGCTGGCCAACAGCCCGCTGAAACGCAGAAGTGTGTCTTCGGCAACGCCGGCCTTCTGTGCCAGTCCCGTCGTCCTGAACCCCGTCAGCGCCAGCAGGGTTTTGCGGAAACCGTTGTCCTGTTCCCTGGCCGACCAGCGCAGGCCCCTTGCGAGGCGATATTTCTCCGTTGCGGCGACGAAAAGCTCGCTGAACCTTGCCGCGAACAGATTGAAGAAGCTCGCGAGCGCCCCGGACCGATTACGTTCTTCCCGTTGCAGCAATTCGCCATAGGCCGGCGGCAACGAGCCGAGCGGACCGACGATCGGGGCGAAAGCGGATTTCAGTTCAACATGGCCGCGCTTGTGATTAAAACCGCTGACCGCGAGCGGTGTCGGCTGTGTGACGCCATGAGCACCGATGACGACCCCGTCATCCGCCGCGACGAATTGGGCGACGCGAAACGCGGTGGTGGGTTCAAAACGGCCGGGATCGTCGCTGAGAAGCGCGGCCTGCCGGTCTTTCATGGTTGGGATTTGCTGGTCCATCCCGGTCTCCTAAAGCAACGGCCGGTCAGCGGCGCGGGCCGGCCAGCGGGCAATTGGTTTGGAATGGCCACGCATCGTCGCCGTCAGCCGCGTGAAGCTGTTGATCGAGGTGTAAAGCCCGAAGAAATGGTTGAGGACGCCGGCGAATACAAATGCCGCAGGCCGTGCGATCAGCGCGGGATCGAACTCCACGGTGATGTCGGTGCCGGGTACCATCGTGGCACCGATGCGGGCGTGGGAATTCTGCGCTTCGACCTTGCTGATAGCCTCCACGAGCTGCCGGGTTTCCGGGCTGTCCCTGAAGGAATAAAGCGACAGAATATCCTTCAGCGGGGCGCCGCCGCTATCGGTGAGGGAAAGATGGTTGAGGAGAAGATGCGATATCAGCCGCCACTCGCGCGCCGAGCGTTCGTTGACGCGGATCGCCGCCGTCGGCGGCATTAGCGCATGGACCGATTTCACCGCTTCATTGCCGGTCGAAAGCTGCAGAAATGGATGCCCACCACCAAACGGAAGCTGGCTCGGCAGCTCGCGGTTGATGCAGAGCGTGTCGATGCTCGCTACCACGTCGAGCGGCCCCAGCGGTCCGCGCTTTTCATCCACGAAGGCGATGTCGGTATCGGAGGAGCCATCATCGTCGAACCGGCGCTGGATCTGCCAGAACACATTCGCACCATTGTTGCGCTGGGTGCGGCCGAAGAAGGGAGAGGTTTTCTCGCTCTGCCCGGAACGGCTGGTCAGCTGGACGTCTTCGACCGCGTATATCTCGCGGGTCCGCTGGCGGCGTGCATCCGGCAGCAGGCGGTATTCGGTCCGGGCTCCATCCAGGCTGAGCGGTTCGCAGCTTTGCTTGAAGAGGTTGATGACCGGAGACGCGTTCAGCACGAAATCCTTGACCGACACCATGCGCTCAAGCTGCGCATCGGCGGCATCCAGATAGATATAAAGCTCGCAATCACCGCCGCTCCATCTGTACAGCCCGTCAATATCGAGAAAGAGAAACTTCTGTGGCAGCGCGAAGAATTCGGTGAGAAGCCGGTATCCGTCAAAGCTGTTGGCCGGATAGGGCAACATGGCCTGATCGCGGGTGAACCCGGAAGGTCTGAGATTGCCGGCCGGCAGGAAGATGGCTTCCTTATCCTCGGAATGACGGGCAAGCGCCATGCCGATGCAATGGTTGGTCAAAAGCTCGTAAAGCGCCGTTGCCTGCTGCCATGCGGCGGACAGGAAGACCTGGAGTTTCGTCAGTCCCATTTCCGGGAATGTGCCGCCGCGCGGCGCCGTGCTGCGCAGCGAAAGCCGCAGGCAACTGGCAGTGCCGGCAAAGGATGCCGAAAAAGGCGCGTCGATCGGCTGGCCGGCAAGCGTCGCTGCCGCGATCTGCAGCGGCGCGATCTGCACCTCCTGCGTGGTGCGGAAACGGCAGCTTTCGCCGCCCACGGGTTCGGCGAGGATTTCGCTGTGACGGGCAAGCGTCTGTACGGTTGCCAGCGCCGGACTCGGAGCGAATTGCACGACGCTCATCGAAGGGATCGGCGCAAGATAATGCGGATAGAGCGTTTCCAGCAGGCTGTCTGACAATTCGGGAAATTCGTCGTCCAGCTTTTGGCGCACGCGGGCGGCGGAATAGGCAAAGCTCTGGATCAGCCGCTCGACATGCGGATCGTCGGCGACATCACCAGTCATGCGCAGCCTGCCAGCGATCTTCGGAAACGCCGCCGCAAAGCGCGAAGCGCGTTTTCGCAGCGCAAAAAGCTCGTCATTGTATTTTTCGAGGAAGCCGTCAGCCATTCGTCGCCTCCACCAAGAAACGTTGCGTGGACGGATCGATGCGGGATTCAAAGCTGATCGGCGGCATGCCTTCCTGAAGACGGAAGCTTGCCTGTATGCGCATGCGAAGCGCCCGGTCGCCATCCGTGCGGTTTTTCAGGATCGTCACATGCACATCGGCAAGGCGGGTTTCGAACAGGGAAATCCGCCGCTCGATGCTGCGTGCGAGCTGCGCCTTGGAGGCATCCGTCACCAGATTGGCCGAAAGAATGCCGTCCACGCCATAGCTCACCAGCGCATCTGCCAATTCCTTCAATACGGCTGGCGGTCCGGCGGGGTTGCGGCGGGTATTGAGCAATGCCTCGAGATCGCGGCGGATCACCTCGCGCATCTCGCTGGCCTGATCCTTCAGACTGACGAGCATATCCGTTTCCGCGTCCGGCGCGTCATCGAGCAGCCGGTCCAGAATGGAGCGCGACAGCGTCCTTTGCCGTGCGCGATATTGCTCCAGCGGATCAACCACGGGCGATCTGCCTTTCTTCGTCGGACAGGGCGGAAAGCGCGCCAATCTCGTGAAACGGCACCACATCGTCGCCAATCAGGAGGCAGCGCTGTCCAAAGCCCGTCGCCAGCGGCTGGTCGTCTTCACTCCAGCGGGTTTCCCGGCCGAGAAGGAGACAGACATCATCTCCCGCGCCATGATAGATCGCCGGAAGCAGCACGGATGCGATCGCGCCGTCACGCAAAGTCAGTTCGGCGCCTCGAAAGGCCAGATCACGCGGGCGGCTCATGGGGTCGATGCTGAGACTCTCGATGCGCCCGTAATCGATCCAGAGGTAGCGGCCGCCATTGGTCAGGACCTCCAGCGCATGCGGAACCCGGTCGTCCAGATCGCGGATGTCGCCGGCGCTCCTGCCATCGTGGCCGATCGGCACATTGCCGCGTTTTTCGTCGAGTTCAGCCAGTGCGGTTCTGGCAGTACCCGCGTCGCCGCTGCGTGCGGCAATATTCGCCCGGATGGCCAGCTGATCGAGCTCGGAGGGACCGCCGGGAAAATCCGGCACCGCGCCGGTTTCGAACCACGCATTGCGTGCAGCCATGGCGCGCAGCTGGTGGCGAAAGAGGGAAAAGCCAACGCTGTCCTGCGGCGAAAATGTTGCGGCCAGATTGCATTGCGCATCGGCCTTTTCATAGTCACCGGCAAGGACCAGCAGGTCGATGTAGAAATGGCGGCCACCCTTGTCGGTCGGCTTTGCTTTCACATGGTCCCGCGCGAGCCCGATTGCGTCTTGCAGCTGGTTATCGTCCAGGAGGCGGGAAATATCGTCGCGCAGCGTCATGCGGATATCCTTTGCGGCTCGGCCGAAGACCGGGATGCGGCGGCGGGCGGCATCATGGTTTCGGCAATGAGGTGGAAGCTCGTGGAGACGTCATCGAGCTGGAAATGCGGCTGGAGGCGCACGGTGCAGGAGAATGTCCCCGGCTTGCCGGGAACCTCGAAGACATTGATCCCGGCAGAGCGCAGCGGATAGCGCGTGCGCAACGACGCTTCCGCATCGTCATTGCCGAGCGTGTAGGAAGAGAGCCAGCTTTCCAGCTTGCGCTCGATCGTCGTGGCATCGCTCAGCTGGCCGATGTCATCACGCATGATGACCTTGAGATAATGCGAGAACCGGGAGGCGCACAGCACATATTGCAGCATCGCGGCAAGGCGGGCGTTCTGCCTCGCCGCTTCGGTGGAATAATGGCCGGGTGCATGCAGGGACTGGTTGGCGTTGAAGATTGCCATGCCGGAAAGATAGGTGGTGGAGACGGGCACGATGCCGAGATCGGAAAACTGCTGTTCCTGTCCCGTCGTCAGTTGCACCTCGACGGGCGGCTGGGCGGAAAGACCGTTGCTCTCGATGCCGAGATCGAACGGCGGCAATTGCCGGGGCGAGAGCATGCCGCCATCCACCGCATCCTGCGTCACACCGCGCAGATCCGCAAACCAGCCGGAATCGACGAAGTTGCGCACGACCACGGTCGCAAAGGCGAAGGCGGCATTACCCCAGAGCAGTGTCTCGCCGCTTTCCGCCACATGTTCGCGGAATGGAAACCCGTCATCGCGTCCACGCGCATAGGGCCTGTAGGGAGAGCGCAGCAAAACACGCGGCGCGACAAGGCCGACGAAGCGAGAATCATCGCGGGCGCGAAGCGCATTCCAGCGAAGCCGAGATTTCTCCTGCTTCAGCGAGGAAAAGTCATGAACCCGGCTGAGTTCGGAAAAATCCTGCAGGCCGACGGCGGAAGGTGCGGCTGCCGCCACGAAGGGGCAGAAGGCCGCAGCGGCCACCATGCCGATCTGCGACAGCGTGGTGATGGAATCTGCACCCTGAAGATCATCGGGAGAAAAGGCGTAGTCACCGATCATCAAGCCCACCGGTTCGCCGCCGGGCATGCCGAATTCGCGGTTATAGACGACTTCGAAAAGATGGCTCTGGTCGAAGTCGGTGGCGCGTTCCGTGTTCCGGGCAAGGTCGCGCCAGCTGGCGTTCAGCAGTTTCACCTTCACGTCGGTGCTGCGGCCCGCTTCGCGCACGACCATGGCGAGCCCGCGCCATCTCCCCTCCATCGCCTGAAAATCGGGATGGTGGAGAATGGCGTTCACCTGGCCGGTCAGCGCCTCATCGATGAGGGCGATGAGCTGGTCGGCGAAAATGCGGGCGTCCGGAAAGGACTGATGCGCCATGAGCGGGCTCCGGTGATGAACGGGGCCGGGGTGGCTGATCACCCCGGTCCGTGCTCAGTTCTTGGACGGAATACGGGCGACCATGCGCAGCGAGGTCGTCAGTTCTTCCATCTGCAACCAGGGCCGCATCCATGCGACCGCGTTGTAGGCGCCGGGTTTGCCGGGCACTTCCTGCACGGTCACCTTGGCATCGCGCAGTGGATACTTCGCCCGGCTTTCTTCGCCCGCTTCGTCATTGGCGTTGACGTAGTTGGCGATCCAGCGGTTGAGCCAGACTTCGCAGTCGGACGCTTCCATGAAGGAGCCGATCTTGTCGCGGCCCATCACCTTGAGATAATGCGCGAAGCGCGAGGTCGCCATGATATAGGGCAGGCGGGCGGAAACGGCGGCGTTGGCCGTAGCTTCCGGCTTGTCGTAAAGCTTCGGTTTGTGTGCGGTCTGGGCACCGAAGAACACCGCATAATCCGTGTTCTTGTAGTGGCAGAGCGGCAGGAAGCCGAGCTTGCCGAGTTCCGCATCGCGGCGGTCGGTGATGCCCACTTCGGTCGGGCATTTCAGGTCCAGATCGCCGTCATCGCTGGAGAAGACGTGCATGGGCAGGTTTTCCACCCGGCCGCCATTTTCCGCACCGCGGATCGCCGTGCACCAGCCGCTCTTTGCAAAAGCCTCGGTTAGCTTGGTGCCCATGACGTAGGCGGCGTTCATCCAGCAATATTCGTCATGCTGCAGATCGCCATTCACCGCGCCCCTGGTTTCGTCATAGGCGAAATCATCGACGGGGTTGGTCTTTGGACCATAGGGCATGCGGGCCAGCACACGCGGCAAGGCGAGCGTAACGAAACGGGAATCGTCGCTTTCGCGGAAGCTGCGCCACTTGGCATATTCCACCGTATCGAAAATTTTCTCCAGATCACGCGGACGGGCGAGGTCGCGATAGTCCTCGAAACCGAACATGTGCGGGCTGGCGGCCGAGATGAACGGCGCGAAAGCCGCCGCCGCGATCGATGAGACGCCCTGCAGCAGCTGTACGTCATCGAAGGAATTGCCGAATTCGTAATCACCGATGATGGCGCCGAGCGGTTCGCCGCCAGGCGTGCCGAATTCGTCTTCGTAGATCGCCTTGAAGAGGCGGGACTGATCGAATTCGACGGCTTTTTCCAGATCGCGCGCCAGTTCACGCTTGCCGGCGTTCATGACACGGATCTTGAGGTTCACGCTCGTCTCGGAATTTTTGACGAGATAGTTGAGCCCGCGCCAGGTGCCTTCCAGCTTGGCGAATTCCGGCGCCTGCATGATGGCAGCGAGCTGCTCGGAAATCGTCCGGTCCAGCTCGGCGATCGCGTGATTGAGGGTGACCGTGAGGTTGCGGTCATATTTGACCGTTCCCTTCAGGGCCTGATCGGTCAGCGTGCGCAAGAGGTTCTGCGCGCGATCCGGTTCGGTCTGGCGGGTTGCGGAAACCACCTTGGACAGCAGTCCCTGATTTTCGGCGGTCGTTGCCTGTGCTTCGCTTTTCAGCAGGCTTTCAGCGCTCATGTTTCAGTCCTTCCACATGCGGCTTTGAAAATGCCGCTTGAACAGTTGAAGCCCCGCAGGGCCGTTCGGGGAGGTTTTCCTCCGCACAGGCGATTATTCGCTCGCGCCGTTCTTTTCCTTCAGTTCGGAAACCAGCGTTGCGAGGTCGGTCTTGTTCTGCAGAATATCTTCCAGCATCCGTTCCAGATCTTCCGAACGGTCGGCCTTTGAAAGCAGATCGCGCAGCTCGTTGCGGGCATCCAGAAGCGCCTTGAGCGCCGGAACCTGCTGCACAACGGCGCCGGGTTCGAAATCGTCCATGCTTTCGAACTTCAGGTTGACCTGCATGTCCGTGCCGTCTTTCTGCAGCGTGTTGGCAACGGAAATGTTGAGGCCCGGCGTCATGCGGCGCATGACTTCGTCGAAATTGTCGCGGTCGATCTGAACGAATTTGCGTTCACCGAACGGCTTGAGCGGCTGGGTGGGATTGCCGGAGAAATCACCGAGCACGCCGACTACGAAAGGCAGTTCCTTGACCACCATCGCGCCTTCGGTTTCGACTTCGTATTTAATGTGAACGCGTGGTTTGCGAACCCGCTCCAGCTTTTCATGTACACTTGCCATTTCAACCTCCTTGATGCCCCTTGGCATAGATGACTGTTGCGGGACGGCGTCTCGTCCCGAGTTGCTTATTTCCCGTTATTGTCTCCGCCGGGTTTGATGCCGGCGGCCGTCAGAACGGCGTTTCGGGCCTGCGTTTCCGGCAGAAGCTCGGCCAGCAGTTCCGAGAAATCCATGCGCCCCCTGCGAACCAGCGTTTCGATGGAGAGCGAGATCGGTGAATGCGGTTCGGTTCGGCGAAAGTAACGCGCAACCGAAAGAAGAGTTTCAAACGCCTCATCGCGCGAAGATATGCCTTCCGGGGATGCCGGGGATGTCCGCGCGGCCGACTGCCCGCTTTCATCGGTGCCCGCAGCAATGGCCGGCGTCTGTTCGACCGGTGCCGGTTCCTGGTCGCGCCCACCCAGCGTGCGAATTGCCGCGGCCGCTTCGATAAGCGTGTTGCGGATATTGGAGCTCGGGGGGGCGGCCTGGCCGCAACGTTCGGAAAGAACGGCGGTAATGGCGTCAAACGAGGAGAGACAGGTATTCACCGCTGCCAGATGGGAAGACATGGCGGCAACACCGGCCTCGGAGGCTATCCGGTACAGTTCTTCGCGGCGTTTGCTCTCGTTCGGCCGCTGCGCCAGCTGGAAATCCCAGAGACTGTGTTCTCCGAATTTGCCTCCGGGGATCAGCGATGCCAGCCTGAGTGGCTGAACAAGTGTTCCCTCGCTGCCAATGCCATTCAATCCCGCAAAAGGTGCAAATTTTTCTTCGTCATTATCGTCGCTGATCGAGCGCAATGAGTCCCAGTGGTTGTAAAAAAGATCACCACAAAGCTCGTAGATTTCGCGCAGTCCATGGAAGCCGCGAAGTCGCAGGCTTGCTTCCGCAAGCCATGCCAATATTTCAACATCCTTGCTTTCGGAATATATAATCTGCAATCCAAGATTGCTGACACTGTCCCAGCTACTGGAGATCTTCAGGTTATCCTGAGGGGAGGCGGCCCGCTCTTCTGCGCGTGCCTGGTTTCTTTCGTCCTTAATTCTATAGTATATTTCACGCGTTCTTGAATCGTTGCGGATATTATCTCCGCAATTCCCCAAAAACTCTATATCTCTTTTAACATGCTGTGTATCCAAGAGTAGTCTATCCCCAGAAAATAGTAATGGATTTTTTGTAGTTACTTCCCTTACGTGAGGCTATTAATCAGACAGACTTATTCAAAATGTGTCTAAATTGTGGCGTCTACTCCCTAATCTAATCTGATAAAAAATAAACTTCGGGGTGGACAACCCGGTTTCATCATCATAGTTATTCCACGTCACGTTGTGGAATGAACCCGGGCAGGAGGCTCATTGCATGTCGCATATCGATCTCAATCGCCTCGTTGGAGCGCTTGAGCCAGACCTGCGCGTTACCCTCGAAGCTGCGGCTTCCGTTGCGGTGCGTATGGGGCACAGGTACGTGGATATCCCGCATTGGCTGCTGGCGGTTGTAGATGCCGGTATCTATGCGGAAACATTCGACGAATTAAAAATTCCACTTCCGGTATTGAAGGCTGAAATCGGCCGCAGTCTGGAAGAGGCCATTATCGGCGACGGGGAGGCCTTGTCGCTCTCCCAGAACATCCTCACGGCGGCCCGGGAGGCATGGATTCTTGCGTCGCTGGAGGCTGGCCGTGACCGCGTGACGCTTTGCGATCTCCTGTTGGCGATGGATGAGGAAACCTCACTTCGCTCCTTTGTCCGCTCGGCATTTCCGTCTCTCAAGGCGATGGATCGCGGGGCGCTTGAGCGTCTTCGCAGCTCGGTCGAGAACGGCGCAGGCGTGGATGCTTCTTCAACGCTGACAAGTTCAGGAGAGGCAAGCTCGGCACAGGCCGCCGGCCAGAATGATTTCTTGCGCCTTTACACCCACGACATGACCGCCGATGCCCGCAACGGCAAGGTTGATCCTGTTATCGGCCGCGATGATGAGTTGCGCCAGCTCGTTGATATTCTGACCCGCCGCCGACAGAACAATCCTATTCTGGTGGGCGAGGCCGGCGTGGGCAAGACCGCGGTCGCCGAAGCGCTGGCGTTGGAAATCGCCTCCGGCAACGTTCCGGAGAAACTGCGCAATGTCCGCCTGCTGAACCTCGATATTTCGCTGCTGCAGGCCGGTGCCGGCGTGAAAGGTGAGTTCGAGCGGCGCCTGCACGGTGTGATCGATGCGGTCAAGCGTTCGGCCGAACCGGTCATCCTGTTCATCGATGAGGCCCATGGCCTTGTTGGCGCGGGTGGTGCGGCGGGCCAGGGTGATGCGGCGAATATTCTTAAGCCCGCACTCGCACGAGGCGAGGTGCGGACCGTCGCGGCAACGACGTGGAGCGAATACAAGAAATATTTCGAGAAGGATGCGGCGCTGACGCGTCGTTTCCAGCCAGTGCATGTGCGCGAGCCGGACGAGGCGACCGCGATACGGATGTTGCGCGGTGTGGCGGATACTTTCGTCAGCCATCACAACGTTACCGTTCGTGATGAGGCGATCGTGGCTGCCGTGCAATTATCCGCGCGCTACATGCCGGCTCGGCAATTGCCGGACAAGGCGGTCAGCCTGCTCGATACCGCCGCCGCGGCCGTTTCGCTGGCGCGGCAGACGTTGCCAGAGCGGTTACGTGCCATGGAAAGCGAGCGACACCTTCTGTCTGACGAACTGAACTGGCTTCTGCGTGAACCGCAGGATGAGGACATGCAAAACCGCATCCAGTCGATACGCGACGAGCTTGAAAGGCTCGAGGGCGGGATCGATGATCTGCGCGGCCGTTATGACGCGGAAATGGCTGAACTGGCGGCGCTCAGTGAAGAGCAGCCGGCCGAAACCGGCGCGTCGAATGTTTCGCACCTGCGGCCTGCTGCGGAGATGCGGCCCGCAAATGCCGAAAGACTTGTGCCGACAGTGGTCGATCGTGAAGCGATCGCCGCCGTCGTTTCGCGGTGGACCGGGATTCCGCTCGGTAAACTTCTGGCGGACCAGATCGAAAGCGTCCGCACGCTGGATGTACGCATGCGGCAGCGGGTGGTGGGGCAGGATGCCGCGATTACCCGGATTGCCGATGCCATGCGCACCGCTAGGGCCGGATTGTCCGATCCGCGCCGTCCGCCGGCGGTGTTTTTCCTTGTCGGCATGTCCGGAACGGGCAAGACCGAAACGGCGCTGTCGCTGGCCGATCTTCTCTATGGCGGCAACAGCCATCTGACGACGATCAACATGTCGGAGTTCAAGGAGGAGCATAAGGTTTCCCTGCTTCTCGGCTCACCGCCTGGCTATGTCGGTTTCGGCGAAGGTGGGGTGCTGACGGAAGCGGTGCGCCGCCGGCCGTTCGGCGTTCTGCTTCTCGATGAAATCGACAAGGCTCACCCCGGCGTCCAGGATATTTTTTATCAGGTGTTCGACAAGGGCGTGCTTCGCGATGGCGAAGGCCGCGACGTCGATTTCAAGAACACCACGATCTTCATGACGGCCAATACCGGTTCGGAATTGCTGTCGGCGCTTTCCGCCGATCCCGACACGATGCCGGAAGGTGAGGCGCTGGAAGCGCTTCTGATGCCGGAGCTTACCAAACAGTTCAAGCCCGCATTCCTCGGGCGCACGATCATCCTGCCCTTCATGCCGCTTGGCGCGGAGGAGCTTGCAAGGATCGTGGACATGCAGATTGGCAAGATCAGGGACCGTGTGCTCGCAACATATGGCACCGACCTGAGATTGTCCGATGCGGCGCGCGATGCCTTGGTGGCGCGCGCCGGTGCAAGTGAAATCGGCGCACGCGCCATCGAAATCATGATCGGCAAGGATCTCCTGCCGCCTCTTTCCAGCTTTTTCCTCGAGAAGGTCATCGCGGGAGAACGCGTTGGGAAGATCGTTGTCGATTTTGGTGAAAACGGGTTCGGCATTCGTGCCGAAGCGGCTGGGGAAGCAGATGAATTCGCCGTAACCGAAGAGGTTGGGGTGGATAAAGTTGCCGCGTCGGATGGGGCTACCCGACGCATGCGGCATTAAACGAAGGGTAACTCGGCCTCGGAGCAAGAGGTCATTTCAGCTACAGGAGCTTAGAGCATGCCAATTTATCTGCAGATTGACGGTATCCAGGGCGACGCCACCCATGAAGAACATCGCAAGTGGATGGATATTGAAGCCATTCACTGGAACGTGGCCCGCAACATGAACACGTCGGCTGGTTCTGCTGCAAACCGCGAAGCGTCCGAACCGACCATTTCGGAAGTCATTCTGACAAAGGTTAGCGACTCGTCTTCCACAAAGCTTTTCCAGGAGGCCTGTGCTGGCCGCACTGGCAAGCTTGCAACGATTCATCTGGTGACGACCGGCAATCCGGGCAACACCTATATCGAATACCTGCTGACGAACACCCTTATCGCCAGCTACTCGGTGGATTCCAGCGGGGATCGTCCGGTGGAGACCATCAAGCTCAACTTCACGAAAATGGAAGTGAAGTACACGCCGTTCGACGACAACAACTCGCCGCAGTCTCCGATGATCGCTTCCTACGATCTGGCGACGACCAAGGCTGCTTGATAGCCATGCGACCCGGTGCCGGCATGCCGGCACCGGAACGTTTTCATTGCAGTTTGCAGCTCACGTCGTGATGTTTCTCATCCACGTTGGACGAGGCGGGTTTTTCATGCGCTCCCTATATGCGGTTTTTGTCTCGGTGCCATTTGTTCTGGCCCTGTCCGGTCTTTCACCGGCCGGTGCGGCGGAGCGGACATGGATATTCTCCGGTGCCGAACTCAAGCAGGCCATTGAGGGGAAGTTCGCTCCTGATGTGTCTGATCCGGAAATGCGGCGGCTGGTTTCCGTCGCAAAATCGAGCGCCTACATCGCCGGTGTGGCCGATCTGACAAGCGGATCGGACTGGTGTGGTGCGGGTGCCGTTGCGCCCCATGAACTCACCGACCGAATCTACACATATCTCGGCGATATGCCTGCGGAAAAACTGGATGAACAGGCAGCAACCCTCGTGCGGGAGGCGCTCAAGGTCTCCTTTCCCTGTGAGCAGAAAAGTAACTAGTGGGACGAGCCATGCGCGTTAACTTTGACACTCTCTATAGCAATTATCCGAGCAGCGATCCGTCGCATCCGAATTATCTCAGCCAGCGTGATCTGTTCACGGAAATTGGCTGGGAGAGCTTCATCGGCAATCCGAACTATCATAATACCTGCGCCATCCGCGTCAGCATCGCTTTCGTGAAGTCGGGCATCAACATCGTGCCCTCTTCGCACCGCATCCAGAAGGGACCCTATGCCGGAAAAGGCATCGAGGTGAACATGCGCCGCCTTGCCACCCTGATGAAGCGGACGAGCTATCTCGGTGAGCCCGATCCTTACACGCCCGCCACCGCCCGCAACGGTATCGGCGCGCGCAACGGTGTCGTGGCCTTCAACAATATCCCCGGCTACACCGGTGGCGGTCATATCGATCTCGTGCGCGGCGGGTCGGAAGCCACCCAATGCGCGTCGGCCTGCTACTACAATTCGGAAACGATCTGGTTCTGGCCGCTGCAGGCCAGCCGCGGGTCCTGATTTAGGAGTGTCCCATGAACGACCAGCCTTCGGTTTCTGATTTCGTTCAGGCGAGCCGTGTTCTGAAAGTGTCTTCGCCCTTGGGCGAGGACCAGCTTCTGCCGGAACGCCTGTCCGTCGAGGAGGGCGTGTCGCAGCTCTTCGACATCCGCCTGACGGTGCGGGCCAAGAAGGACGCGGTCAAGCCGGAAGAGCTGATCGGGCGGCTGGTCGATGTCTCGATCGAGATAAGCCAGGGCGATGGTGATGGCGGCGGCATCCGCCGCCCCTTCAACGGTCTGGTGACGGAATTGCATGAAGGGCCGCCGATTACCCGCGGCATGCGCTCCTATGCGCTGACCATCCGGCCGCAGATGTGGCTGCTGTCACGCCGGTCCGATTGCCGTATCTGGATGGACAAGACGGCAGTGGATATCGTCGAGACCCTGTTTTCCGAACACGGCATTCCCGCACCCGATACGTCAGGCATCATTTCACCGCCGCCTGCTCAACACTACAGCGTGCAGTTTAACGAGACCGATCTGGATTATCTCACCCGCCGTTTCGAAGAGGACGGCCTGTTCTACTGGTTCAGCCACGAGGATGGCAGCCACAAGCTGCATGTGGCCGATAGCGCCAGCGGCTGGCTCGGTCCGTCTCCGGCTGCCCAGGGGGAGGGAACGGTGCGTCTGGCGCAGGGCTCGTCGGACCGTAACCACATCAATGACTGGGCGCGGCGGTTCTCCTATGTCTCCGGCCAGCGGGCGGGTGCGGACTGGAACTTCGAGACGCCGGGCATGGTGCCGGGCACGATGACGCCGTCGCTGGTGCAGATGCCGGATGCGACGAAGCGCGAGCTTTATGAATATCCGGCCCGCATCAAAACGGTGGAAGAAGCGGAACGGGCGCAGAAACTGCGGACCCAGGCAATTGAGGCCGATCATGACCGGGTGTTCGGCTCGTCGACCACGCGTATTCTGGAAGCGGGCCGTCGCTTCACGCCTTTCGAGGTTGCGCATCCCGAGCATGCCTACGAGGAGCATGTGATCATCAGGGCAAGCCACAGTATTGTTGATCTCTCCTATGAGACAAACAGCAACGAACCGGAGTACCGCAATCACTTCGAGGCAATTCCGGCCCGCGTGCCGCTGACGCCGCACCGGTCAACCAAACGTCCGCGCATCGAGGGCACACAGGTGGCAATCGTCGCCGGCCCCGAAGGCGAGGAAATCCATCCGGATCAATATGGCCGCATCAAGCTGTGGTTCCCCTGGGACCGCAAGGCGAAGAAGGATGGCACGGATACGTGCTGGGTGCGTGTCAGCCAGGCATGGGGTGGCGGCACATGGGGTGCGCAGGTAATCCCGCGCATCGGCATGGAGGTGATGGTTGCCTTTGTCGATGGCGACCCGGACAAGCCGCTGGTTATCGGCGTGGTCAACAATCCCGCCAATTCCGTGCCTTACGACCTGCCTGCCAACAAGACGCGTATGGTGCTGCGTTCCAACAGTCACAAGGGCGACGGTTTCAACGAAATCACCTTCGAAGATGAAGCCGGCAAGGAAAACCAGTTCTTCCATGCCCAGAAGGACCAGACGACGCGGGTCTTGAACGACCGGACCAAACGCATCGACCGGCACGAGGTCGCCTCGGTCGGTGGCAATCGGGCCGTCGAGGTTTCCGGCAACCAGAAACACGAGATCGGTGGTTCGGTGAATACTGTCGTCGGCGGAACGGGACCGATGGCGATGATGGCGATGGCAGGCGTGCAGGCGCTTTCAGGACAGACGGCTGGCCTGCTTTCACAGGCAGCCCAGATCGCCGGCGGCGGTGGTCCTGGTGTCGCCGCCTTCGCCACCACGCTTGCCTCATCCGCACTCGGCTTTCTTGGTGCGGGCGGTCTTTCATCGCGCGAGGGGGTTGTTTCCGGCACAAGCCCGCGGGCGGATGCGGGCACGGCACTTGCCGGTTCTGGAACGGGTGTCGGCTCCGATGCCTCGGGCCTCTTTCCGTTGCCGGGCATCATGAACACGATCATCGGTGCGTTTCAATCCACATCCGTTGGAGTGGCGAAGGCTGAGCAGGTCGGGGTCAGCAAAGTCACCAATATTGGCCAGACGGAAGTCCGACAGGTTGGAAAACAGCAGAACCTGACCATCGGCAAAGAGCAATTCGTCGAGGTCGGTACGGGCCAATACACGCGTGTGGGCGAGAAGATCACCGTCAATGTCGGCAAACTCTACAATCTCGTCTCCGAAGAGAAATATCATGGCGAGGCGAAGGTCTGGGAGATATTCGCCGACGACGAAATTCGTCTTTCGACACCCGGCGGATACATCTCCCTGACTAAAAGCGGCATCAAGCTCTTTGCCCTGAAGATCGATATCGAAGGCAACCAGATCAACTTTAAAAAGGGCGGACCTGGCGAAGCTCCGTCTTGCTTGCGAAACATGACGGCAAGTTCAACGCCGTTCGTTGGGTAGTTAAGATGGCTGATCTAGCTAAACTCCGAGAAATTCTCCTGCGGTCGCAAAGGCCGGTGTTTGCAGTCCTTGATGGCGCGCAATTTCCCGATCTTCCGACAACATTGTCTGACGGAGAGTTTTTTCATCGATCTCTCTACCGCGCGTCTTCAAAAGGGAGCCAGGATCAGGACCGGTGCGCGCCGCAATTGGTATGGCTTGACCACGGACGTCGTGCAAATTCTGGAACAACCCCCAGGCCAGTGGATCGAGCTTCATTGGATAGGCTGATCGACTTGATCGATGGCAAACACGCTTGTGTTTTTTGGGAGTGCGAAGCCGGTGGAGAGAAACTTTATCATCATTTGCGCACAATCAACATGGTGCTCTTTCCGAGGGATGCGCAAGTAGATCAGGGCAAAAGCTATGAGGCCGATCCACGCCCCGCCGAGGACCGGCCCGTTGCATCGCTTGGTCAAATGAAGCGGGTCATTCTGCGCCACAGCGATCCCAACGTCATGGCTCAGATCGTACCCACACTCAGCCAAGGTCAGTATCTTCGACTGCTCGGACCAGCAAACGCCATCATCTTCCAACCGGACGATCAGTGGGGCGACAATATAATGCGGGCCAGCCGGAAGGATGGGACAGCGCGTGCGCCAAGGGGTCCTCTGACTTTCACAACGAGAAATATCGATGAAATTGAGGATCGGCGTCGAGAAGCAGTCGTCAGCACGCGCGTGGCCTATCTACGAAAGGTCGCACCGGACTTCACCTCCTCAAGGAGTGACGTGGAATTACGCGATCTTGTGCGACGACAGGATGCTGAGGCGGAGGAACTTGGCTTGAAGCTCGAGTACTCTCGAAAATTATGGGCGTTCATGATGCTAATTTCTGGTGAGAAAAGCGGCCAGGCGCCGGAGGTTAGGACGTATATCCGGTCTGGTCCGAGTGATCCTGACGGGAATTTTGCTGTGCTTTTCAGTAAGACGAAAAGTGTTGTGCGCGTTCACAGGAGGGCTGGCTGATGCCTCCCTTACTGGCAGTAGGAGGCGGACTTGCGCTCGCCGGTGGTGGAACGGCTGCGGCTGGCGGGGCCACCATTTCTGCGGGTACTGCGGCGTGGTTACTTGGAGGCGCTGTCGTTACCACGGGGGCAATCGTCTACGGCGACGACATCGTTAACGGCGTTAGCGGCGCGATGTCGAACGCCCAAACTGAAGCACAGGCACAGGATCAAGCAGTGCCTGCAACTCGAACCGTGACCTGCGCTCGCTGCGCGCAGAATCCCTGCGCATACCTCGCCTGTGGAGTGCCTGGCAGCACCTACCGAGGCGGAGCCCACGGCTGCATGACTGATACACCCGAGACGCTGGGTGACGGACTTGACAGCCACCATATGCCTGCGGATTCGAAATCACCGTTGCCCAGACCTGTGGGGCCAGCGATACAAATGGATCCGGTTGATCATCGCCTTACGGCCTCTTATGGTGGCCGTGTACATGGACCAAGTTATGCTTTGCAGAGAGGGCTTCTTGCACGCGGCCAGACGTATTCTGCCTTTATGGCTGATGTCCTGGATGCCCGTAGGGTCGCGACGTTGCAGGGAAACCCGACAAAATACGATGCGGCCATAGCGCAGGCCACGGCCTATGCCGAGTGCCTACGACGAAACGGATTGATGAAATAGGAATGGGAAAATGATGACCGCAGCGGATGACTGGAAGATTTTTCCACGCAAAGGACTCGGTAGGCTCGAATTTGGCATGTCTCCAGAGGGGGTCGACGCCTGGTCCGAAACTTATGGCGCAATAATGGGTCAAGGGAGCGACCGGGCTTCTGATGGACTTTTGCGCGAGACGTTGGAGAAATTTGGTGGAGCAATGAGCGAAGAGGAGAAGCATGCATTCATAGCCGCATATGAAGAGAGCGGCCCTTCTCCAGATAGTATCACGGAAACGCGTGGCAAACCTGGCCTCGTTCTGAGGTATGATGCTAACCGACTTGTCGAGATCATGCCAGCAATCGGACAGCGGCCACTGTTTCTGGATGGGGTCGACTTATTATCATTGAGCGCGCTTGAGGCTTTGGCGCTGCTGGAACGTCTGAACGGCAAACCAGGTCGGTATGCCAGCACTGAAGCAGCATTTGATGAACTCGCCATTTCGACGGACGGTTTCTGCGTCGCAGACAAAGCTGCAGGTGTGCAAACACTTAGCAGCGCCGATGAGCGTTTTCAGGGCCGAACTGTAACGCTGCGCGAAAAGCCATATCTCCCAGAGGAGGAGATGGAGCGATTTATCGTCCACTCTGTTTTGGAGTAGTAAGGCATGTCTGAACAGTTGGCCCGGCAGCAAGCGCCGGACAAAATCATGACCGCTAGGCTCGTGCTCCGGCGACCGGTGTTGAGCGACGCTGGCAGATTATACGCTATGCTTACGGATCCAGATCTCTTCCGTTACAGCCCGGTGCCGTTTACCGGCACACTGACTGACGTTAAGCACATAATCGTTGAGTGGGACGAGGGCTGGGAAAAGGGCCTGAAAACTTACGTCGTCGTACGGAAGGAGCTGCTGGATGAGCCTATCGGGTTTGTGAACATTGGGCCAGACGAAGAGCTTGGTGGCGCTTTGATCCATGAATTTTCAGGTCAAGGGCTATCGGAAGAGATCATGCGTGTGCTGATTCCCGAGCTTGGGCTGACAAAAGCCTGGACGCTGATTGACGCGAAGGTTTCGCCATTGATACGTCTGCTTGAAAAGGTCGATTTTCACGTCGAGAAAATACTGCCGCGTCACAGAGTGCATCCGCAAATTTCGTCAGAAAAGCGGGATTGTGTTCTTATGCGACAGAAACTCCTTGAGAGAGCTTGATACTCAATCCATGTAGGCAGCCAGAATCTCGGGCTCACGCAAGTATCAATATTTCCGCGAAAATGAGGTCCACGATGGTTGGTCGCGCAGTTACTCTTAAAGGCCATATGCACGTCTGCCCCATGATTGATCCAGGGCCTAAGCCGCATGTCGGCGGACCGGTTGTTTCGACACAACAAAGTTTCGTTACAGTCGAGGGCGTGCCAATTGCCACAGTCGGAGACAGCTTACTTTGTACTGGTGTGCCGACGACATCGGATCGAATTACTGGGGGGTCCGCCGTTGCAAAGATTGATGGTAAGGCGGTGGCGCGCCAGGGGGACACTTGTGCGCACGGTGGCTCACTGGTTCAGGGCGTTCCCTGGATTTCATTTGAGTAGTTTTTCTTTTACAGGCTCGAGCGCTAGAGTGTGAAGTTGTCACATACAGATATGCCCTTGTGTGACGAGCTAGCGGTTACAGCCACCCGTGTAACATCCATTGAAACGGCTTCGCCTGTTCGACTAACCGAACCTGTCTTTAGACTTTGCCCATGGACGCGCGGCCTGCGCGCGTCTGCCCCGAAAGAAACGCCGCCACATCCCGCGCCCTCAGCGGCGGCGCATAAATATAGCCCTGCACCAGCGTGGCGCCGAGACCTTCGAGTATGGCGAGTTCTGCAGATGTTTCCACCCCCTCAACCACGCATTCCAGCTCCATGTCCCGGCTGAGGGCAAGAAGCGATTTCACGATTTTGTAGCTGGCTGGTTTTTCGTGCAGATCGGTGACGAAGCTGCGGTCGATCTTGATCTTGGTCAGCGGCAAGGCGTGCAGCCGGGTGAGGCTGGAATAACCGGTGCCGAAATCGTCAAGTGAAATGCCGCAGCCGAGACGGCGCAGCATGTCGACGGATTGTCTCACCTGCTCGAAATCATGGGCGAAAGCTGTCTCGGTGATTTCTAGATCGAGACGGCGGGTGTCGAAACAGCTGTTTTCGATGATGCCGATCAGGGACAGCACGCCTTCATGACAGTTGAGGTCCTGGGCCGAAAGGTTGAACGAGAGGCGCAGGGAAGGGTCCCATGTCGATGCCGAGGCCAGCGCCATCTTCAGAAGCGGCCGCGTCAGCGAACCGACGATGCCGGCCCGTTCCGCGATGGCGAAGAATTGTGCGGGCGGCACATGCCCGAGAACCGGGCTGTGCCAGCGCGCCAGCGCTTCAAACCCGGCCGTTTTTCCGTCGCGTATATCCACGATCGGCTGAAACATCACCGAAAGTTCGTTTTTCAGATCGCTCTGCTTGAGCAGATGCTCAATGCGGGCTTCGATATTGATCTGCTTTTCGTGTTCCGCATCGAACAGAACGGCATCGCCACGCCGGGTTTTCTTGGCGTGGTAGAGGGCATAGTCTGCCCTGTCGAAAAGCTGCTCCAGCGTGGAGGCAAGGTGGGGAAAGACTGCTATTCCCATGGATGCGGAAACATGCACCGTTCCTTCCGGCATATGGTAAGGCGCCCTCAACTCTTCGGAAATCGCATTGGCGTTTGCGACGAGTTGCACATCATCAGGTATGATCGGGGCGACGATGGCGAATTCGTCGCCGCCCAGTCGAAAAGCCTTGCTGGCTTTGAGATTGGCGGTGAGGCGCTTGCTGACATTGATCAGCAGCCGGTCTCCCACCGAATGCCCGTAGAGATCGTTGACCGGCTTGAAACCGTCGAGATCGATGACCCCCAGGGCCAGCCGGGTTCCCTTTTCTCTGGCATTCGCGAGCTCGACCTCAAGATGTGCGAAAAAGGCGCGGCGGTTCGGCAGTCCCGTCAGGCTGTCTATATTGGCAAGCAGCAGGTTTTCATTGCTGAGCGCCTCCGTGCGCTGCTGCGAAATGACCATGCGCTCGAAATTGCGATAATTGGTCAGGAGGATGGACATCATGCCGGCACAAACCAGCAGAACATTGATGGCGATGGCAATGAATGTCGGCTGCCGTGACGCCACAAAAAAGGCGATGAACGCGCCATTGACGATGACCGTCACCATGAAGGCGGCGGACCGTACATACATCAGGCAGAAGATGCAGGAAATGACGGTGATCGCCATGTAGAAGGCGACATGGGATCGTGTATAGGCATCTCCATGCGGCACCAGCAAAAAAGACCAGAGCGTGAAGGCCAGGGCGATGCCGGCGGCCAGGCGGTTCGTGCGGCGAAGGGCGGCGAGTGCCACCTCCGGCCGGGGATCGATGCCGCGCGTCCTCCACCAGAATGCGACCCGAAGTGTGCAGCCGATGGTAAAAACGGCGGGAACCCCAACGGTGAGCCAAAATGGTGCCAATTGCATATGCGTAATGGCAAGCGCCCATGTGCTTGAGAGCAAAATGAAATACATCATCGGCATCTGCCGGGTGAAGGCTCTGTACTGCGCTTTCAGAAGGTCGGGATTGTCAGACCGGACGGACATGAAGTCGAGCAGTTTTTGTATGGCGATCAGTATTTTCATTTATGACTCATCAAATACAGGACGACATCGGTAGCATAAGCCCAGTTACATCATTGGAAATACACAGGGTTAACCGGGAGACAACTGCATCAACCGCAAGATGCAGCTGCGTATCTTCGCAACATGCCGCCATTTTCGCCGTTAGATGCTGTTCCGGCAGAAACTGGATGACAATGTGGTTAGGTTAGGCAAACTTGAAAACATAAACGCGCCGTTCCGACAATTATCTTGAACTGCCCAGGCAGAAAGACCGTTTTATGATGCTGACACCTTTGCTCCCTTCCGTTGCCGTCATTGCTGACGCACATTTTCATGACACGGCCGCGGATTTCGGATTTCCCGGTATCGAGATCGATGGCCAGCGCATCACCATGCGCAGCTGGTCGGAAACGCGCGACTCTACCCGGGTTTTTAATGAGAGCGCCGATGCACTGCATGCGGCGCTGGAAGAGGTGCGGCAGCGCGGCATTCGCCATGTTGTGCTACTCGGCGATTATACCGATGACGGGCAGCGGGAGACGACACAAACGCTGAAGGGCATTCTTGAGCGTCATCGCGATGCGCATGGCACCGCCTTTTATGCGCTGCCCGGAAACCACGATATTTTCGGGCCGTGCGGCCGGCATCAAACCAAGGAGTTCCTGGTGGAGGACGGTGAACGCCTCTCCGTCTCTAGCGATGCGAAGCGGGCAGGGGAACGGGTCGTTATCAGCGAGCGCATGTATTGCGACGGTTATCCGGAAGGTCTTGGCCCCATGGCGGCCTTTGGCTATTTCCGCCAGCCGGATTACCTGCATTGGGAAACACCCTTCGGCCTCTCCGATGCGCCGCAGGACCGGCTCTACAAGGTGTGCTCACCCGACGGCCGCAACGTCTACACGTTGATGGATGCCTCCTATCTGGTCGAGCCTGAGCCGGGTCTCTGGCTGATGATGATCGACGCGAATATTTTCGAACCACGCGACGGCAGCTTTGAACGAGGCGAGGAGGCAGCCTTCATCGACAGCACCGCCGGTGGCTGGAATGCGCTTCTGCGCTGCAAACCGTTCATTCTCGACTGGATCGCAGATGTGCGCGCCAGGGCAGAGGCGCTCGGCAAGACTTTGCTCGGCTTTTCCCACTATCCAGCACTCGATCCCTTCGATGGTGCGATCAGCGTGGAAAGCGCCCTGTTCGGCGAAACGACCGCCGTGCGGCGTATGCCGCATAAGGCGGTGGAGGGTGCGCTGATAAAAGCCGGGCTTGCCGTGCATTTCAGCGGGCACCTGCATGTGGAGGGGGTGACGCGGCGCGGGGAAGGGGAGAGGTCACTGACCAATATCGCCGTCCCGTCGCTGGTTGCTTTCCCGCCGGCCTTCAAGGTTGTCCACCCGTCGCGTCAGGAAATCGCCGTGGAAACGGTGGAGATGGCCCATCTGCCGGTGAATGGCCGTATCTGCCGGGGGTATGCGCAGGAAATGGCGTTTGCCGGCGAAGCGCAGGACGCGGCCTTTGTGGCGGGTGATTACGGCAGCTTTCTGCGGGACCATCAGCGGGCGCTGATCACGCATCGCTATTTCCCCCGGGAATGGACGGCGGAAATCGTTGCGGCGATGGCTGGTAAGACGGTGCGGGATGTCGCCGGCCTGCTCGGAGAGAAGACCATTGCCTCCGAACAGGCGGATATGCCAATGATCGAGCTCATCACCGACTGGTATTGCCTGCGCCAGGGCGTGGGTCTGGCCCTGCCGCATATCACGCCGCAGCGGCGTTCCCTTTACCGGATGCTGGCTGATCGCCTCGGCCGCAAGGCTGATCGTCATGATGGATCCATTGAAGGTTTTCTCGAAATCTTCTTTGCTGCACTCGGCCTGTTTCTCGATCGCGCCGAGGCGAGCCCTCGGCGCGTAGAGCTTCGGCCTACACGGAAACAGGAGCCCGTTTCCGTGTAACTGTCAGGTGGCCAGGCTGGTATTCCATGCCCGGATTTTTTCGATGTTTCTGTCCGAGCAGGAAACGATCTCGAATTCGAACCCGTCGCCGGAAATCCGCTCGCCGATTTCGGGAAGGCGGCTGAGGCGCCAGAGGATGTAGCCGGCGATCGTTGAGTAACGGTCGGCGTCGTCCACCAGATCGATATCCAGGAGATAGGAGACCCGTCTGATATCGACGGTGCCGTCGATCAACCAGGAGCCGTCTTGCTCAAGCCCGGAAATCTGCGCTTCCTCACCCTCGTCGGGGAACTCACCCGCAATCGCCTCCAGAATGTCCGTCGGCGTGGCGATACCCTGAAGCGTGCCGTATTCGTCGATGATGACGGCCATCTGCAGCGGCGATGTGCGCAGCTGTTCCATCACCTGCAAGGCCGTGGCGCTTTCATGAACGACGAGAGGCTCGCGCAGCGAACGCTCGAGGTTCAGTTTTCCGTCATGCAGCAGATCGCGCAGCAGGTCCCTGGTGGCGGCGACGCCCAGGAAGGCGTCCAGCTTGCCCTGCGCCAGCATCAGCCGGGAATGGTCGAGTTCCAGCAGCCGGCTTCGTAACGTGTCGTGATCGGCATCAATATCGAGCCAGTCGATTTCGGTGCGCGGTGTCATGATCGATACGACCGGGCGCTCGGCAAGCGTCAGCACCCCGCGTATCATGTCCTTTTCCTCGGATTTGAAAAGGTCGCCTTGCGCAGCCTGCGCGGCGATAACGTCAGCGGTCTCGCCGAGCGACTGCTGTTCGCCGACCCGGCCACCCAGAAGCCGCAGAATGGCATCGGAGGTGCGTTCGCGCATATCGCCGGCGGTGATGCGCCTTTCGCGGTTGCGCCGTCCGATCTGGTTTGCCGCCTCGATGAGAACGGAAAAGCCGATGGCCGCATAAAGATAACCCTTCGGCAGATGGAAACCGAAACCCTCGACGATCAGGCTGAAGCCGATCATCAGAAGAAAACCAAGACAGAGAATGACCACGGTCGGGTGTTTCGACACGAAGGCCATCAGTGGCCGCGATGCCGCCATCATCACGGCCATGGCCACGCAGACGGCGGTAATCATCACCCAGAGATTATTGACCATGCCAACGGCGGTGATGACGCTGTCGAGCGAGAAGACGGCGTCGAGCACGACGATCTGCACGATGACCTGCCAGAAGACTGCATGGACCACCTTGCCCTGTTTCGGCTTCTGGTCACCCTCCAGCCGTTCGTGCAGTTCCATCGTGCCCTTGGCAAGCAGGAAGGCACCGCCGAGGATGAGGATGAGATCGCGACCGGAAAAGGAGAAATCCGAAATGGTGAAAAGCGGCCGCGTCAGCGTGACGATCCACGAGATCGAAAACAGCAGCAGCAGGCGCATGATGAGCGCAAGCGACAGGCCGATCATTCGCGCTTTCTGGCGCTGGTGCGGCGGCAGCTTGTCGGCAAGGATCGCGATGAAGACGAGATTGTCGATGCCGAGCACGACTTCGAGAACGATAAGGGTGACGAGGCCGATCCATATATTCGGATCTGCGAGGAATTCCATGTTCAGGAGCCTTTATGGGAATGGGTGCAAACGCGCAAAGCCCCGGACCGACCATCCGAGGCTGAAAGCCGCTGCTTTGAAAAAAACAAGAAAATTCGAGGCTGGCGTCGCGTTATGCGAGCCAGCCTCGTTCGGTGTCGACTACTGTCGGTACTGTCGCCTTCGTCAGGCATAGGGCGGATTTATCCCACTATCAGTAAATTCTTGTGCCGCTCCAACTAGCAAATTTTCGACGGTTGGAAAAGCGGTTTTCGAATTTTCGTTGCCAAAACGGTGCGGTTTGGCAATCTTGGCGCGTAAAATACGCATTTTTACCGAGCCGATCCCGTGCTATGCAATCTCCACGATTGCTGGCCTTGCAGTATCAAAAAGCCCCTATTGCTTCTGGCCGCCAATATCGGAGGTGGTGCGTCGGTCGATGGCCTTGCCGTCGAGAATGTTTTTCAGGACGTCGAGGCGGTCGTTGATCAGCCATCCATAATAGTTTTCCACCGGCAGCAGTTTTTTTGCGCCGGCATCCACGGCGGTCCGCAGGCGCTCGGCACGGCGTCTTGGCTGGCCGACATTGTAGAGCGTGGCGGTGATGCCGGGGTTGCCGGAAATGTCGAAGCCCTTTTCCCTGTAGGCGTCGATGGAATCCCTGATGATAGCGGCGATATAGAGGATGCTGCGGTCGGGATCCATGACGTCGCGGTAGATATCCTTCGGCCTGTCCGCTGAGAGTTTCGGCAGGCCGCTTGTTTTGTTCACGAGATCGGTGACCTGCAGCGCCGTCAGCGGGCTGATCTGGCCGAGCCCGAACGTCTGTCCCGCGTAAAAGGGCTGGAAGAAGGCCCGCTGGAAGGAGATTGCCTCATAGCTCGTGCCATCCACCACCTTGCCACGGAAGCTCTGGTCCCAGACGGTATCGCGGCAGCTCCACTGTTCAGACGTGGTAGCAAGGGCCTCGCAGGAGCGGAATTCCGGCCGCTGGAGAAATGTCTTGAGGGCCACGCCGTTATAGCTGAACTTGATATCGAGTTCGGCATAGGAGATGGCCTTGATATAATAGGTCTGCATGCGATCGACGGCCGAGACGTTGAAGGTATGTTCCCCGACGATGGCGCCAACGATGTGGATTGGGTCGATGCCATAGGCCGCGCCTGCCTTCCTGATCTTGCCGAGCAGTCCGGGTTCGCTGTTCAGGAGATCGACCGTCTTGCGGAATTTTTCCTCGTAGGTCGTGGAGAACGCCTTGGTCCTGATGGCCGAGGCCTGCGGTATTTCGGGCTGTTCGGCCGAGCGGTTGCCGGGAGGCACAACGACCATCTGCTGGGCTGCGGCATAAGAAGGCAGGAAGGCCAGCGCCAGAAGGACGGCGGCCGCGCGGGTGGACTTCGCAAACAGGCTCATACGGCGGTCTCTATGATGGGGATCGTGTTGCGGTGAGGGCTCCTTCTTAGGGCAGGCCGCCTGCGCGTGGCAAGTTGCCGCCGCTCACTTTACCGTTGTTGCCGCCCGGAATGCTGTCGCACCTCATTGTGCAAGCATCCGGCCGGGAATTTTCGGGGTCGTTAAAAGTCGAGCATTTTGTTTCATGTGACCTCAAGTCGCCACGGGTAGCTCATGTCGTCAGGAGACGAACATGACCCATCTCATCAAATCGCTGCAAGCATGTTTCATTCTGGCTGTCGTGGGTTTGGCCGCGCCGGCGCAGGCGTCTCCTTCGATGCAGACGGGCAGGATCACCTCACAGCCCGTCGGACATTACGACTTCTGCCAGCGGCATTCGGCTGAGTGCCAGCCGGTGAAGTCTATGCCGCCGGTCAGTCTTACCCCTGATGTCTGGGCTACCCTCGTCTCGGTCAACAATGCCGTCAATACCGAGATCGACCAGCGGACCGACATGGAAGTGTGGGGTTACGAGGATTATTGGGAATATCCCTATAACGGCGCGGGAGACTGCGAGGACCTCGCGCTGGAGAAACGGAAGCGGCTGATGGATGCCGGCCTCCCGGTTTCCGACCTGCTGATCACCGTCGTCCGGGACGAAAAAGGCGATGGCCACGCCATCCTAACGGTCAGAACGGACCGCGGAGATTTCATTCTCGACAATATGAAGCCGAAGATTTTTCGCTGGGACGAAACGCCCTATACCTATCTCAAGCGTCAATCCACGGAGCATGCCGGTCGGTGGGTGGATATTGAAGGCACCGGTTCGCCCGCCATCGCCGCCCGCGAGGTTGGCCGCGCCACCGCCACCTCCGCCACCGCGCGCCGGAATATCGTCGACATCATCATGGGGCGCTGAAGCTTTCGCCTCTCATGAAGGACGCGGAGAGCCCCAAACGGGCTGTCCGTTTCCAATATGCCCCATGTTTCGTTTTACCGGCCTCCGAGACCGGCTCCGGTTTCTTCGTCGAACAAATGCAGGTCGGTCGGGTTGATGTCGAGGCCGACGACTTCGCCACTCCTGACCTCACTGCGCCCCTGTATCGCGATGACCACTTCGGTCGATGTGCCGCCGAGGGTAAGGAAAGTGGCCGAACCGGTGGTTTCCACGGTCGAAACAGGTAACGTCAGCGCCGCACCTGTTGCTGTTGCGGGCCGGATATGTTCCGGCCTGATACCAACGATGATACGCTTGCCGGGCGGCAAGGGAGCCGGAGCCCTGATCGATTGCTGCGGCTCACCTTCGCCGAATTGCAACAGAAGCGAAGCGCCATCCGGGCTGACCACGCCCGGAATGAAGTTCATGGCCGGTGAGCCGATGAAACCTGCAACGAAACGATTGACCGGGCGGTCGTAGAGTTCGAGCGGCGTGCCCTGTTGTTCGATGACGCCATCGCGCATGACGACGACATGATCGGCCATGGTCATTGCCTCGATCTGGTCATGGGTGACGTAGACCGAGGTTGCATGCAGGCGATCATGCAGTGCGCGGATTTCCTTGCGCATATGAACACGCAGCGCCGCATCGAGGTTGGAAAGCGGTTCATCGAACAGAAAGGCCTGCGGATTGCGGATGATCGCCCGGCTCATGGCCACACGCTGCCGCTGGCCGCCGGAGAGTTCGCGCGGATAACGTTTCATCAGCTTGGAAAGTCCGGTCGTCGCGGCAACTTCTTCCGCTGCCTTACGGGCTTCCGCCTTGGCGACGCCACGCATGCGCAGCGAGTAGGTAAGGTTTTCCTCCACCGTCATATGCGGGTAGAGCGCATAGGACTGGAACACCATGGCCACATCGCGCTTGCGCGGCGGCACACCGTTCATCAGCGTGCCGGCAATCCGCATGTCGCCGGCGGATATGCTCTCCAGCCCGGCCAGCGAGCGTAAAAGGGTGGACTTGCCGCAGCCGGAAGGACCGACAAGTGCGACGAAGGTGCCCTTCTTGATGGAAAGGTCGATATTTTTCAGAGCATGGAAGGCGCCGTAATATTTGTTTACGCCGGAAAGTTCGATCTGAAAGGTCATTTGAGCGCTCCTGATGTCAGGCCGGAAACGATGCGGCGCTGCAAGAGAATGAAGAGGGCAAGAATGGGCGTCACATACATGGTCGCATAGGCCATGATGTTGTTCCATTCGCTGGTATTGGGGCCCATGAAGGAGTTGAGGCCGACGCTGGCGGGCTGCAATTCCGCCGCCTGGATCATCGATTTCGAATAAACGAATTCACCGAAGGCCTGCATGAAGATGAGAATGGCGCTGACGAGAATGCCGTTTCTGGCAAGCGGCAGCACGATGTGGAAGAAGGCGCCGACCCGCGAATTGCCGTCCACCAGCGCCGCCTCTTCCAGTTCCTGCGGCACGGCCATGAAGGTGGCGCGCACCAGCACCACAAAGAAAGGCATGCTTTTGGCCGCGATGGCGAGGATGACCGACAGGCGCGGATAATCCAGAAGCCCGAATTGCGAGAAACCGACGAAGATCGGCGTGATCATCAGCGATGCCGGCAGGACCTGTAGCATGAGGATGAGGAACAGGCCGATATCCACCCAGACATTGCGATAGCGGGCCAAAACATAGGCGCAGCCAACACCGAGAATGGTGATCAGCAGCACCGCGCTGGAGGCGATCAGCACCGAATTCCACAGGTAACGCCCCATGTTGCGGCTTTCCCAGACGTAGGCATAGGTCTGCCATTGCGGGTCGCCGGGCCAGAAGGCGGGCGGACTGGCGAACATGTCCGAACCGCTTTTAAGCGAGGTCAGATACATCCAGTACAGCGGAAACAGATAGATGATCGCGAGAATGATGGCGATGGCCAGCATAAGCCGGTTGCGGTTGGTGATGCTCATCCGCGCACCTCATGTCGTGTCGAGCGCACATAGACGATGGAAGCCAGCATGACGAAAACGATCATAATGACGGATATCGTCGCGCCCTTGGCGAAATCATATTGCCGGAAGGAAAGATCCCAGGCCCAATATTGCGCCACGTTGGAGCTGTTGTTCGGCCCGCCATCGGTAATGGCGGCGAAAAGGTCGAACTGTTGGAGCGTGAAGATAAGGCCCAGCGACACGATCGCACCGATGGTGGACCGCATCATCGGCAGAGTGATGGTGTAGAAACGCTGCCAGGCGCTGGCGCCGTCCAGTTCTGCCGCCTCGTAGAGATCGCCGGGAATGGAGGCGAGGCCCACCGAAAGCAGGATCATGTTGAAGGAAGTGCCGAGCCAGATATTGGCAATGACGACGGCCCAGAGCGAAAAATTCGCATCCGAACGCCAGAAGATATTGCCTGAGATCAGGCCGCTTTCCCGCAGGAAGAAATTCAGGACGCCGAAATCGCCCGACAGGATCCAGTTCCAGATGGCGCCGACAACGAGGCCGGGCATGACCCAGGATACGAGGAACAGGCCGCGCAGCCAGGTGGCCCCGGGAAAATTCACCCAGAAGAACAGCGCCAGGCCGAAGCCGATGGCGAATTGCCCGGCAATGGAGGCGACGACGAAGGTGACGGTGTTCATCAGGATCGGCAGGGTTTCAGGCTGCCGGAACAGATCGACATAATTCTTGAAGCCGACGAATGGGCGCACGAAGGTGCCCAGGCTGAACATGTCGACTTCCTGAAAACTCATGACGATGTTGTAGATGAGCGGCAGCCCCGCCATCACGAACAGGAAGCCCAAAGGCAAGGCGACAAGGACGATGTCGAACCCGCGACCGTCGTTGACGCTGGAAAACAGTTTTTTCATGAAACATCCTCACAAGCTCCGATCGGGGCCGCCGCTGCATGTTGCAGCAGGCAGCCCCACCGGGAGGAACCCGTGGACGGGGCCGGATGAACCCGGCCGCCTACCCAAATGGATCAGCCGTCGACCAGCTTTATCTTTTCCGCGGCCTGATCAAGTGCCGCCTTCGGCGTCATCTGACCCGAAAGCGCGCCCTGGATTGCGTCCTGGATGGCCTTGGAAATCTTCGGCCATTCGGGTGAGGGGCCGCGCGGCTGGGCGTATTTCAACTGCTCGACGAAGGTCTTCAGCGCTTCGTCCTTCAGCGCGTTTCCGGTGGGCGGAACCGGAATATCGGAACGCGCCGGCAATTGGCCGAAGTTCTTGAACATGTCCTTGTCCTTTGAGGCGAAGAACTCGATCGCCTTGAAGGCTTCGGCGGGATGTTTGGTCTTGGAGAAGATCGCCCAGTTATAGTCGCCCATGGCCGAAGACCGCGGCGCGTCCGGTGTCGGAACCGGCAGCAGCGTCACACCCCAATCGAACTTGGCGTCTTTGAGCATGCGGTCGATTTCCCAGGGGCCGGAGATCGCCATGGCCGCGTTGCCGGCATTGAAGGTAGCGGTGGAGTCCCACTGGCTGCGCGTCAACGTGTCCGGCGAAGCCAGCTTCTCATCGAGCAGGGTCTTCCACGTCTCAAGCGCCTTCACCGCGCCATCGGTATTGATGTTCTTGTAGGTTGCGCCCGCCATCTGCGCCCAGGGCAGAAACTGGAAGGTGCCTTCCTCGTTGGCCTTGGCGCTGAAGCTGATGCCGTAGACATTCTTGGCGGGGTTGGTGAGCTTGCGGGCCGCATCCACCAGCTCGTCCCAGGTCTGCGGCGGTTTTGCCGCATCGAGACCGGCCGCCTTGAACAGGTCCTTGTTGTAATAAAGCGCAATCGTGTTCGTCGCTTTCGGAACGCCGAAATATTTGCCGTCCCACGTCACCGATTTCAGCGGACCCGGAAAGTAGTTTTCCGTCTTGATGACATCCGACTTCGCAATCATGTCCGTCACGTCGAGAAAGGCGCCGCGTGAGGCGAACATCGCGTGGTTGGGGTTGTCGATGGCGATGATGTCAGGCGCATTGCCAGTCGAATAGGCGCGCATGGATTCGCTCACCACATCATCGAATTGCAATTGCCGATATTCGATCTTGATGCCGTTATTGAGTGCGTTGAACTCTTTAATAAGGTTCGGCGCCGGCTGGATATCACGATCCAGCGACCAGAGGGTCAACGTCACATCTTCCGCATGCGCTGCCATCGCACCGGCGGATACGCTTGCCAGAACAAGCGCACCGGCCATCATAAATTTCGCGATACCCATAATCTCCTCCTCTTTGGTTATCGTCGCTGCATTGTCTGGAAACCTTCTCCCGAAAGGCTTCCGTTATGTCGGGTCGACGACGAAATCGCCACCGCGGCATTTTTTCAGATAGTTCAGACCATGCACCTGGCCCGTCATTTCCAGCGCGTCGCGGTAGACGGGGTCATGCCAGCCTTCGATGTCGATCGAGCCGGACCAGCCGGCGAGGCGCAGTTCGGAAATAATGTCCGTCCAGTTGCTGTCGCCGAAGCCCGGCGTGCGCATGAAGACGAATTTTTCCTTGCCGAAAATGCCGTGTTCGCGAATGACGTCCCAGCGAATGGTCGCGTCCTTGCCGTGCACGTGGAAAATCTTGTCCGCCCATTTGCGGATTTGCGGCAGCGGATCGATGAGATAGACCATCTGGTGGCAGGGTTCCCATTCGATGCCGATGTGCTCATCCGGCGTTTCGTTGAACATCAGTTCCCAGGCGTCGGGATTGTGCGCAATGTTCCAGTCGCCTGTCTGCCAGTTGCCGTCCATGGCGCAGTTTTCAAAGGCGATCTTCACGCCCTTGTCGGCGGCGCGTTTGGCAAGCTCGCTCCAGATTTCCTTGTATCTGGGCAGGCTTTCCGGCAGCGGTTTGCCGCGCAGCCGGCCGGTGAACCCCGCAACGCAGGTCGCGCCGAAATGATGGGCATTGTCGATGCAGTCTTTCCAGCCCTGCAAGGTCTCAAGGTCGATCTCAGTTTCTTCAAGCGGATTGCCGAACATGCCGAGTGTGCCGATGGTGATGTCGCGGTCGCCGATAGCCTCAAGGCAGCGCTTGCCCAGATCGGCAAGGTCCTGACCGTTGGTCGTCTGCCAGAAGAACGGCTCGAAACTTTCAAAGCCGAGATCGGCGATCTGCCCGATGCGTTCGGCCGCCTGGCCTTTGCTGGCGCTGACCATAGTGCCGATGCGGATGGATGTTGCCGGATTGCTCACGTCTTTCAGTCCTTATGCTGCAATGGAAACACGCTGGCCGAGGCGGGCGCTTTCAATCGCGCCGATCACCATGGCAAGGCTGTTGATGTTGTCGAAGGAGGCCGTTTCCGGCATCTCACCCGTGCGGATGGAGTCGAGGAAGGAGAGAATGACGCTGGCATGACCGCGCGTATCCTTCTCGGAAACGGTATCGGAAACGTTTACGGTCTTAAATCCACGCAAAAGCCCCTGGTCGTCACCGGCCACGGAGGCGGAGAAATTGTCTTCGCCGTCCCAGATGATCATTCCCTTCGAGCCGATCAGCCGCCAGCGCGCCTCCCAGCTGGTCCGCTCGCCTTCGGCGCACCATGAACCGCGATAGGTGAAGACGACATCATTGGAGAACTCGAAAATGGCGTTGGCGCTCGCCCCGTGGGCATACCAGGAGCCGGCCGGGTTCTTCTCCACGCAAAAGACGGAAAGGGGCTTTTCATTGGCAACGAAACGGGCGGCATCGAAGGTGTGGATCGCCATGTCGAGAAGCAGGACGTTCTTCATCTCCTCACGGAAGCCGCCAAAATGCGGGCCGAGGAAGAAATCGCAGTGGATGGCCGTCAGGTCGCCAATGACGCCGTCTTCCAGTGCGCGGCGCAGCCGCCGGATACCGGCAATAAACCGCCGGTTTTGCACCACGGCATGAATCTTGCCGGCTTTTTTTGCCAGCTCCACCAGCGTGGCGGCTTCTTCCATCGAGGCGGCCAGCGGCTTTTCGCTCAGCACGTGGCACCCGGCATCGAGACCGGCTTCAACCACGGCGAAGCGTGCCTGCGGGATGACGATATCAAAAAGGATGTCGGCTTTCGTTGCAGCAAGAACGGCGCGAAGATCAGTGCCGATGACCGCGTCGGTGAGGGCGAATTCTTCGGCAAGGGCGCGGGCCGTGTTCTCGTTCAGATCCACCAGACCGGCGATCCTGATCGCGCCGGAAATCTCCGGCGTGGATTGAATGGCGCGCAACCAGCCTTTGGCCATGGCTCCGCATCCGCATAAAACGGCATTAAATGTCATCTCATCTCCCCGGGCTCCTAGCAAACTCCTCTTTGCGCAGAGCGTCGTAAACGTTTACGAGACTATGACGATGGTGTTAGATATGTCAAGACCGTTAACGGACGCGTTGATTGCGCGTCGGGCCTGGGAGGGGAATGCATGAAAGGAATCCGGCAGCTTGCCGATTATCTTCAGATATCTATTGGCACCGTTTCCCGTGCCCTGAACGGCAAGCCCGATGTGAACGAAGAGACGCGTCGCCGTGTTCTCGAAGCGGCGGAAAAGCTCGGTTACGTCGCCAACCAGTCCGGCCGCAGCCTCCGGCAGGGAACCACCAATGTCATCGGCCTTATGACCGGCAGCGACGCGCAGACCGTTGAAAACTCCGACAACTTCTTCTTAGGGGTGACGGATGGCCTGCAAAGCGTGTTTTCAGGACATAATCTCGACCTCATCGTTCTGCCCTGCCCGGGGGAAGAGGATCCGGATGAATATTTAAAGCGTATGGTGGCGCGGCGCATGGTGGATGCAATGATCATTTCCGCCACCCGGCGCACCGACAAACGCGTGGATTTCCTCAAGCAGAACCGTTTGCCTTTCGTGGCGCTCGGCCGGACAGCCTCCAGCGATGATCACGCCTGGATCGACCTCGATTTCGAGGGGGTGGCGAAAAATGCCGTCGACCGCCTTGTTGCTGCCGGTCATCGTTCGATCGCTGTGGCTGCGCCCGACAGCGATATCAATCTCGGTTATGTTTTTCTGGAGGGATACAGGCGCGCGCTGGAGAATAATGGCATCCCCTACGATTCTTCCCTGGTCGTCCGCGCGAAATCGAGCGAGCAGGGCGGTTATCACGCCGCCAGCGAATGGCTGCAGATGCGGCCCCGGCCAACGGCGATTGTGCTGATCTATGAGCTGATGGCGGTCGGTCTTTATCGCCGTCTTGCGGAAGCTGGCCTGAAACCGGGGCAAGATCTCGCCGTCGTCGGCTTCCGCGATGGTCCACGCGGCCAGTTTCTCGAGCCGCGCCTCACCAGTTTCCGCACGTCCCTGCATGATCTCGGCGTGACGGTGGCCCAGACCTTATTGTCGACCATGCCGGCCTATGCGCCCTTTTATCCCGATCAGGCTCGTCATCGCGTCTGGCCCATGCTTCTGGTGCCAGGCGAGAGTGACCCCCCGCCTGCTGCACAGGCAGCTGCGCCCGGGGGCCTCAAAGCTTGACGTCGTTAATGCTGACGACGCCGAAAGGGTTGAATTTATATTCGTCTTCCTCATAGCGCGTATCATCGGCAAGGGCGGCGCGACGATCCTTCACGGCCGCTTCGACGCCGTCACGCGCCATTTGATCGGCGATATCATCTATCAGTGCCGCTATTTTTAGCTGTTCTGTGTTCGTGGACGGCTGATCGCCATTTTTGGTAAAGTGCACCTGCACATCTGGCAATCCAATCAGGTGAAACCCGACGCTCATCATCCCGTCGGCATCACCGCCTATGGGGCGGCGTGCGAAAGCCAGACGGCAGGTTTTGGCAAGCGCCATTCCGTCATCGGCAGCAGCTTCGCTGCGCGATTGCTCGAAGAGCTGCTTCCAGCGCCTTGCCCCATGGGCAACGCCGGCACTTTCTCCCTTCACGGCGATGGCGCCGTTATCGAGCATATGCTGCACGAATCTAAGCGCATTTTCGGATGTCTTCACGGCTGTTTCGGCGTCCATGGACGGGCCAAGCACGTAAAGAACCGAGCCGTGCCCGGCGACAGCCTCCTCATCGGCCAACTGGTGGGCGTCGGGGTCGACACGGTCCCAGCAGACATTGAAGGAACGGTCCATCCGGTCGTCCGGCTCATCCTGCGAATAATCCTCGTCGAGGCTGAAATCGGGCGCAAAATCATCGACCGCGGCGCGGGCGCTCTTCCGGAGAGCCTCCAGCCCATTTTCAGGGCCGAGAAAACAGAGGATATGTCGCGGCTTGTAACTGGAGCGGGAGGCGGCAACGGCTGCCGGCTTGCTCGACGCTGCGCTGAGAGACGGCCTTGCCAGCACAAGACCGCCCAGAAGTGCGAGAACGCCACGACGCCCTGAATTCATCCGATATCTCCCGGGGTTTCTATCAACAGGATGGTAGCGTTTTATACAGGCATGGATGATTCAAGCCATACGGCCTTCGCGATCTTTGGCATGATGGTTTAAAAAACTTGTCGCAAGCGGGCGGGGCGAAACGGCACTGAGCCAATTGCAGCTACTTCATCAAGTGCCATACTGGTCATCCGTCACATGTTCCATCCAGTCCACCACCTTGCCGTCTTTCACCTCCTGAAGCGCAATATGGGTCATGGCGATGTTGGGTGCGGCGCCGTGCCAGTGTCTTTCGCCCGGTGCGAACCAGACGATATCGCCGGGGCGAATCTCCTCCACCAGGCCGCCCTCACGCTGTGCGCGGCCAAGGCCGGATACCACGATCAGGGTCTGGCCGAGGGGATGGGTGTGCCAGGCGGTGCGGGCGCCGGGTTCAAAGGTGACCTGGGCACCCTGCACCCGCTCGGCATCGAAGGGGTTGAAGAGCGGATCGATGCGGACCGTACCGGTGAACCAGCCGTCCGGGCCTTTGGCCGATGCCCGTGTTCCCGCGCGCAATATTTCCATGGTCATTCTCCTGACGAGTCTCAAGCGGTGATTTGATGCGGGAATTCCCCTCTTGTCCACAGGGGAGAGTGAAAAGCCGATCAAGCAGCAGGTGCGTGTGCGTCGTTATATCCCGTTTTCGAAGGGATTATCTTTGCTGTTTCATTGGCATTTTCCATAGCTGCCGCTCGGCATTTCATTCCCTCATACGTATCCCGATAAAAATCATTCTCGGGATTGACTCGAATATGAAACCGGTTACATTTGTCGATGTAAACGGTTTCATCGTTGAGAACCGTGCTTGGAGGAGCAAACTTTCATGTTTAGAAATTTGATGGCTGCCGCCGCGATGGTGCTGGCGGCCGGCACGTCCGTGCACGCGCAGGAGCAGAGCTTCAAGATCGGTCTTTCCAATTCCTTCGTCGGCAGCGAATGGCGCACGCAGATGATCGAAGAAGCCCAGGCCGCTGCGAAAGCGTGGGGCGAAAAGGGCGTCAAGGTCGAAGTCGTCGTTCAGAGCGGCAATGTCGATGTGCAGGGGCAGATCGGTCATATCCGCAATTTCATGAACCAGGGCGTTGATGCGATCCTCATCAATCCCGGCAGCCCGACGGCTTTCGATCCGATCTTCGCACAGGCCAAGGCACGCAACATCCTCGTCATCGCCACCGACGCCGAAGTGTCGTCGAAGGATGCACTTTACGTCGGCATCGATCAGAAGGCATGGGCGGCCCAATCCGCACAATGGCTTGCGGATGCGCTGAAGGGCAAGGGAAGCGTGGTCGCCATCAACGGCATCGCCGGCAACCCGGCAAATGAAGCCCGCGTCGCCGGTTATCGCGAAGTGTTCAAGAAATATCCTGACATCAAGGTGCTGAACGAAGCCAATGCAAGCTGGGATCAGGCGCAGGGCCAGCAGGCCATGCAGAACCTGCTCGCCACCTATCCCGATATCAGCGGTGTGTGGGTGCAGGATGGCATGGCCGATGGTGCATGGCGCGCCATCGAGGCAGCCGGCAAGACCAAGGACATTGCCGCAACAGGCGAAATCCGCAAGGACTTCATGACCCGCTGGGAAAAGGAAAAGTTCAATTCCGGCGCTTCGGTCAATCCTCCGGGTGTCATGGCCAGCGCGCTCAACGTCGCGGTCTTGAAGCTGCAGGGCAAGGAATTCAAGGACGGTATCTTCGGCGGCACCTATGGTAACGCCATCTATATTCCGATCCCCTTCGTCAGCAGCGATAACCTTGCCGACAATATCAAGGCTGCCGATGGTAAGCCCGGCTACTGGTCCGTCACGGCAACCGTGACGCCGGAGCAGGCTGGCGAGTTCTTCAAGTAAGATTTCTCCCGGGCCGGCGGTAAACGTCGGCCCGAACCGGAATTTCGAGTGCGGAGCAGGCCTTGGCCGTCCGCCTGTGACAAGCATTATTCGGGGACATGCGATGGCGAACGCTCTGGAAGCGGCCGGCATAACGAAGAATTTTGGCGCCGTGCGTGCGCTTTCCGCCGGCAGGCTGACCGTTGGTCGCGGTGAAATTCACGCGCTGCTGGGCGCCAATGGCTGCGGCAAGAGCACGCTTTGCAAGATCGTTGCGGGCGCGGTCGCGCCGACCAGCGGCACCATCAGGTTCAACGGCGCGGAAGTGCGCTTCAAAAGTCCGCGCGACGCCGAAAATTCCGGTATCGCCCTGTTTTATCAGGAGCTGAGCCTCATTCCGCAGCTTTCCGTCGCCGACAACATCTTTCTCGGCCGCGAGCCGAAGCGCGGCATCTTCGTGGACGGCAAGGCACTGAAGGCAGAGGCAGCCGGACTGATTGCGCTGTTTGATGGTGTGGCCGGCGAGGGGCTTGAGCCGGATGCAATCGTCGGCAATCTGCCGCCCGATCAGCGCCAGCTCGTCGAAATCCTCAAGGTCTTCGCCCAGAATGCCAGCCTGATGATCATGGACGAGGCGACGGCGGCGCTCGATGGCCGCCAGTCCCAGCGCTTTTTCGATATACTCCGGGCCAAGAAGGCCGATGGTGTCTCCACCATTATGATTTCCCATCGTCTCGACGAGGTCTTTGCCGTCTGCGACCGCATTACCGTGATGCGCAACGGTGCGACCATTTCCGAACTCGACACCGTTGCCACCACCCGTGAAGCCGTGGTGCACGATATGGTCGGTGATGTCCGCGCCGCACCCGCCCGCGAGCAGGGGCGGGCCGCCGCAGTTCCCAGCCTCAAGGTAACTGACGTTGCGGGCGAAGGCGTGCGCGGCGTCTCTCTGGAAGCCTATCCGGGCGAAATCGTCGGTCTGGCCGGCCTGCAGGGGCAGGGACAATCGGCCTTGCTGAAAGGCCTCTTCGGCGCCAGTCCGTTTGCAACCGGGCAAGTCCGGTTCGAGGGCCGCGAAATCATCGTCGGCAAGCCTTCGCAGGCGGTTCACAACGGTTTTGCCTATGTCTCGGGTGACCGTGGGCGCGATGCTTCCCTTCAGGGCCGGTCGATCTTCGAAAATCTCGTCGCCGCGCTGATGGTGCGCGAAAAGATGCGGCTGGTTCGGCCGGCAACGCTGAAGCCGCGGGTGCAGAAAGTCGCGGATGACATGAAGACGAAATTTGCCGGCATGGACATGCCGATCGGCACGCTTTCGGGTGGCAACCAGCAGAAGATCTTCATTTCCCGCTGGCTCGCCACTTCGCCCAAGCTGCTGCTGCTCGATGATCCGACCAAGGGTATCGATCTCGGCGCCAAGGCCGATCTCTTCGCGCTGATGCGGCAGCAGGCCGATGCCGGTGCGACCATTCTTCTCTATTCCTCGGAAGATGCGGAAATCCTCGAATATGCCGACCGCATTCTTGTCTTCAACGGCGGACGCATCTCTGCGGAACTGACCGGAGCCGACATGACATCCGTCAACATGACCCGCGCCGCCTATGGAGACGCCGCATGAATTCGCAAGGCGTTCTGCGCAGGCAACCCTGGATCATCACCCTCGTCGTTCTGGCCGTGCTCGTCGCCGTGAACACGTTTCTGCAGCCGTCCTTCGTTCAGCCTTCCGTGCTGCAATCGAACCTGACGACATTTCTGCCGTTGATCCTGGTCGCCATCGGCCAGACCTATGTCATACTGGCGGGAGATATCGATCTGTCCGTCGGCAGCATCGTGGCGCTCGCCAATGTCGTTACCGTCAGTGTCGTGGCCGCACTCGGCGGCACGACCGGTGCCGTCTTCGCCGGCATGGCGGCGGGTGCGGCTGTCGGGTTGCTGTGTGGACTGGTCAATGGCCTCTTCATATCCGGCCTGCGCTTCCAGCCGATTGTCACCACCTTCGCAACCGGCATCATCTTCGCCGGTCTGGCGATCTGGGTTCTGCCGCAGGCAGGTCTTCCGGTTCCCGAAGCCTATTGGCAGACCTATTCCGGCAGCTTCGTCGGCCTGCCCTTCGTGCTGTGGGTGCTGATTGGGGGCATCGCTTTCACGCTCATCGTGTCGCGCATTCCTTTCCATACACATCTGCTGGCAGTGGGTGGCAATCGCACCGGCGCCTTCCAGACGGGCTTGCGCCTCTCCGGCATCCGTATCGGTGCTTACATGATTTCCGGCCTGTTTTCGGCACTGGCTGCTCTGTGCCTGACTGGCGAGACAGCCTCGGGCGATCCTTTGCTCGGTGCGAGTCTGGCGCTCTCTTCCATCTCGGCCGTGGTTCTGGGCGGCACCGCACTTTCGGGCGGCTTCGGCAGCTCGACCGGGTCGATTGCCGGAGCGCTGGTGCTCGGCATGATCGGTAATGTGATTTTCTTTGCGGGTCTGCCCTTCGAGTACCAGACATTGGTGCAGGGTTTGATCGTGCTGACGGCGCTGGCCGGCGGCGTTCTGGTGACGAGGCGTTGATATGACCAATCCCGGCTTGCAACTCAAAACCATCATCACCGATCCCCTGACCATCGCCATTGGCGCATCAGCCTTCCTGCTGCTGGTCGGCGAACTATTGTCGCCCGGCTTCGCGCAGGGCTCGCAGATCGTGCGGCTGCTGACGATTGCCGCCATTCTCGGCATTGTCGCGGCGGGCCAGAACCTCGTCATCCTCGGTGGGCGCGAAGGCATCGATCTTTCCGTTGGCGCGATGATCTCGCTTGGCGCAGTCCTTGCCGGCAATATGATGAATGGCCAGAATGCCGGCATTCCGCTTGCCATTCTGGTTGCCGGCGGCATTCCCTTCCTGATTGGCCTCATCAATGGCCTCGGCATCACCTTCGTGCGCATTCCGCCGCTGGTGATGACGCTTGGCATGACGGCGGTCATTCAGGGCGGGCTGGTGGTCTATTCGCAGGGCGTTCCTTCGGGTGCGGCTGCACCCCTGCTGGCGGGCTTCATCAACCGGCCGCTCATTTTCGGCATTCCCGGCGTGCTCTTCGTCTGGCTTGGTATTGCTGCGATCATGCTGTTCGTACTGCGCCGCACGGCCTTCGGTTTCGCCATCTATGCCATCGGCTCTAACGAGCGGGCGGCGACGCTGGTAGGACTGCCTGTCCCGCTGATCCGCACGTTGCTTTACGGCCTGTCCGGCCTGTTCGCCGGGCTGACCGGGGTCTGCGTCATCGGTTACACCGGCACCTCCTTCATCTCCGTCGGCGACCAGTATGTGCTTCCGTCGATCATTGCTGTTGTCATCGGCGGCACCTCGCTTGCCGGCGGTGCGGGCGGATATGTCGGAACCATGGCCGGAGCAGTTGCGCTCACCATTCTGCAAAGCGTACTGATAACGCTCAACCTCGATGTATGGGCACGGCAGATCATATTCGGTGTCACGTTGCTAGCGCTGATGCTGCTTTATGGCCGCCAAAAGCAGTTGCGTGTGTGACAGATGAGCAAAGACCAAGGTTCGAATATCAGGGAAGTTGCAGCTCTCGCGGGCGTTTCCATCGCGACCGTATCGCGGGCGCTGCAACAACCCGACAAGGTTCGCCCGGAAACCCGAAAGAAGGTTTTCGACGCCGTCCGGCAGGCGAACTTCGTTCCCAACGCCCAGGCCGCAAGCTTCCGGCGTCAATCCAACAACACCGTCATCCTTCTCGTCCGAGATATCGGCAACCCGTTTTATCTCGAAATCTACAAGGGTGTGGAAGAAGCAGCCGGCGAAGCAGGTTTCAAGGTCCTGATGGGTGACGCCCGCAATGACGAACACCGCGTGGCGACCCATATCGACATGGTCAGGCAGAAACATGCCGACGGCCTGATATTGATGACCGGACAGTTTCCGTCCGAGCTTCTCGATCAAGCCGATGCGCTGCCGCCGATTGTCATCGCGTCGGAGACGGTGCCGGGCCTCGCGCTGCCGACCGTCAAGGTGGACAACCGTGCCGCCTCCATGAATGCCATGCGCCACCTCATCGCTGCGGGGCATCAAAGGATCGTGCATCTGGCCGGCCCCGTTCCGGAAAGCCTGGCGCAGGAACGTTTCGATGGTTACCGGGCGGCACTTGCCGGGGCCGGTATCGCTTATGCCGACGAACTTGTCGTGACGGGCGATTACAGCATTGAGGCCGGCCGCCAGGCGATTGCCGGTCTTCTCGAAGGTGGCATCGCCTTCACCGCGATCTTCGCATCGAGCGACCAGATGGCGATTGGCGCGATCAGCGAGCTGCGGGGCAGGGGTCTCTCGGTTCCGGCTGACGTCTCCGTCATCGGCTTCGACGACATCATCTTCGCCAATGCCTTCGAACCGCCGCTGACGACGGTGCGTCAGCCCCGGCAGGAAATGGGCCGCAGGGCCATGGCGCTGATGGTGGACCGGCTGAACGGCAAACGCACGGCCGAAACCATCGTGCTGGATACGGAACTCGTGGTGCGCGGCTCGGTCGCGCCCTGCCGCCTGCCGCATCGGTAGCGGCCAGACTGTGAATGCAAGGAGTGTAAGGACATGAAGACGATCAAAGGCCCGGCGATTTTCCTCGCGCAATTTGCCGGAAACGAGGCCCCTTTCGACACGCTCGACAATCTCGGCCAATGGGCGGCTTCGCTCGGTTACAAGGGCATTCAGGTGCCGACCGACCCCAAACTCTTCGATCTGGAAAAGGCCGCCGCCTCCAAGACCTATTGCGACGATATCAAAGGCCGCCTCGCCGAGATTGGCGTCGAGATCACCGAGCTTTCCACCCATATTCAGGGCCAGCTCGTCGCCGTTCACCCCGTCTATGACGAAATGTTCGACGGTTTCGCACCGGCTGAACTGCACGGCAAACCGCAGGCGCGGCAGGAATGGGCCGTCAATCAGCTGAAGTGCGCGGCGAAAGCCTCGCAGCATCTTGGCCTCAAGAGCCATGCGACTTTCTCAGGCGCGCTTGCTTGGCCCTTCGTTTATCCGTGGCCGCAGCGCCCGGCAGGCCTTGTCGAAATGGCCTTTGCCGAGCTCGGCAAACGCTGGACACCCATTCTGGATGCCTTCGAGGAGAATGGTGTCGATCTCTGCTATGAGCTGCATCCGGGTGAGGACCTGCATGACGGCGTCACCTTCGAGCGTTTTCTCGAGGTCACCGGCAATCACCCGCGTGCCAACCTTCTCTATGATCCCTCGCATTTCGTGCTGCAGGCGATGGATTATCTCGGCTTCATTGACATCTACCACGAGCGTATCCGTGCCTTTCACGTCAAGGATGCCGAATTCAATCCGACCGGCCGTTCCGGCGTTTATGGCGGGTATCAGAGCTGGGTTGACCGGCCGGGCCGTTTCCGTTCGCTCGGCGACGGGCACGTTGATTTCGGCGCGGTGTTTTCCAAGCTCACCCAATATGACTTCGACGGCTGGGCGGTGTTGGAGTGGGAATGCGCGCTGAAACATCCGGAAGACGGCGCGCGTGAAGGCGCGGGCTTCATTGAAAACCACATCATCCGTGTGACCGAGCGGGCTTTCGACGATTTCGCCAAAAGCGGCATCGATGACGCCGCCAATCGTCGCCTTCTCGGACTTTGAAAGGGATAGTCATGTCCTCCGTAACAAAGAAATTCGATAGTCGCCGCATCCGTCTCGGCATGGTCGGCGGCGGTCAGGGCGCCTTCATTGGTGCGGTGCATCGCATCGCGGCCCGGCTGGATGACCGTTACGAGCTGGTGGCAGGTGCGCTTTCCTCCGATCCCGCGCGTGCAGCTGCCTCGGCAACCCTGCTCGGCATTGCGCCGGAGCGCTCCTACGCCTCGTTCGAGGACATGGCGGCGACTGAGGCCGGCCGGGAAGATGGCATTGAGGCAGTCGCCATCGTCACCCCCAACCACCTGCATTTTGCTCCGTCCAAGGCGTTCCTCGAAGCCGGCATCCATGTCATCTGCGACAAACCCGTGACCGCGACGCTGGAGGAAGCCAAGGCACTGGCCGAGATCGTCAGGGCGTCGGACAGCCTTTTCGTCCTGACGCATAACTACACCGGTTACGCCATGCTGCGGCAGATGCGCGAGATGATCGCTGAAGGCGCCATTGGCAAGCTGCGCCATGTCCAGGCCGAATATGCGCAGGACTGGCTGACCGAAGCGGTCGAAAAAACCGGCGCAAAAGGTGCCGAATGGCGCACGGATCCAAGCCGCTCCGGTGCCGGCGGTGCCATCGGCGATATCGGCACCTATGCCTTCAATGCCGCTGCCTTCGTCACGGGTGAAATCCCCAGCAGTCTTTATGCGGATCTCACGTCCTTTGTGCCGGGGCGGTTGCTGGATGACAGCGCCAATATTCTTTTGCGTTACGACAGCGGTGCCAAGGGCATGCTCTGGGCAAGCCAGATCGCCGTCGGCAATGAAAACGCGCTGTCGCTCCGGGTCTATGGCGATAAGGGCGGGCTTGAATGGCACCACCGTGTGCCGGACGAGCTGTGGTTCACGCCCTATGGCGAGCCGAAGCGGCTGATTACCCGCAACGGTGCGGGTGCGGGTGCCGCTGCAAACCGTGTCAGTCGTGTGCCATCCGGGCACCCGGAGGGATATCTCGAGGGTTTTGCGACGATTTACCGCGAAGCCGCAGACGCAATCATCTCAAAGAGGGAGGGAGAAACAGCCGCCGGGGAGGTGATTTACCCCGGCATGGAGGACGGCCTTGCGGGTCTCGCATTCATCGATGCGGCCGTTCGCTCCAGCCAGACCTCGACCTGGGTCGGGATCGAGATCTAGGTCGCAGCCAATCGGAGGAGACGGCGCGGGCAGTTGAGGCTGTGCCCGGCATGACCCGGTTCATGAGGCCGGCAATGGCGGGCGTGTCGTCATATTGATCAAACGGAAAGGGAGTTACGCGTTTGAAAACGTTCAAGTCAAAATTCGCAAGCCTGGCAGCTGTCGTCGCATTGGCGGCCGGTATCGCAAACCCGGTTTTTGCCGATGACAGCAAGACGCTGCCGATTGCGGCGCAGATGTACACATTGCGCAACGCCGGAACGCTTGAGGAGCAGCTTGCCATCCTCAACCGCGCCGGCGTTTCCGCCGTTGAAACGGTGGATATGCAAAAGGTTAGCGCCAGTGAGCTGAACGCGCTTCTGGAAAAGCACAAGATCAAGGTCATTTCCTCGCATGTGCCGATCGACAAGCTGCGCGGCAACCTCGATGAGGTTATCACCGAGCAGAAGGCCGTCGGCAATCCTGTGGTGACCGTGCCGTTCCTGAAGCCGGAAGATCGCCCGAAGGACGCCGCTGGCTGGACCGCCTTCGGCAAGGAGCTTGGTGGATATGCCGACAAGCTGTCTGCGGCGGGCCTCTCCATGGCTTACCACAACCACGACTTTGAAATGGTCAAGTTCGACGGCAAGACGGCGCTTGAGCTGCTGCTCAATGCCGCTGGCCCGAAACTGCAGAGCGAACTCGATGTCGCCTGGGTGGCGCGTAGCGGCAATGATCCGGCGGAATTCCTCGGCACCTTAAAGGGCCGGGTATTTGCCATCCACGCCAAGGACAATGCGCCTGCGGGCACGGCGGAAAACGAGCGCGGCTTTGCAACGCTTGGAACCGGCGTTCTCGACTGGAAGGCAATTCTGCCGGCGGCCAAGCAGGCCGGTGTCAAGTGGTTCATTCTTGAACACGACCTTCCGCTCGATGCCGAAGCGGTCGTGACCAAGGGTAACGCGTTCCTGAACGAACGCCTTCCGACCCTTCAGTAAACACTGCCAGTAAAACCAGAACCGCTCCCCGGCGGCGGGTTTCGCCGGGGCGCATGAGGTTCGACAGACGCATATCCAGTTTCCGCCGCATTGCGACGGGGAGCGCTTCGTCTCGTCGAGTTTTTCCCAAAGACCACTCGGAGGAGTTATCATGGCAGACAATCATTATGATGCGATTGTTGTCGGCTCAGGCATCAGTGGAGGCTGGGCCGCGAAGGAACTCACGCAAAAGGGCCTGAAAGTCCTGATGCTGGAGCGTGGCCGCAATATCGAGCACGTCACCGATTACCAGAATGCCGACAAGGAAGCCTGGGATTATCCCCATCGCAACCGCGCCACGCAGGAGATGAAGGCGAAATATCCCGTCCTCAGCCGCGATTACCTGCTGGAAGAAGCAACACTCGGCATGTGGGCCGATGAGCAGGAAACGCCCTATGTCGAGGAAAAGCGCTTCGACTGGTTCCGCGGTTATCATGTCGGCGGCCGCTCATTGCTCTGGGGGCGCCAGACCTATCGCTGGTCGCAGACCGATTTTGAGGCCAATGCGAAAGACGGCATCGCCGTCGACTGGCCGATCCGTTATGAAGACGTCTCCCCCTGGTATGACTATGTCGAGCGTTTTGCCGGCATCTCCGGCAGCCGCGAGGGGTTGGATATTCTTCCCGATGGCGAATTCCTGCCGCCCATTCCGCTCAATTTCGTCGAGCAGGATGTGGCGAGCCGGCTGAAGAAGGCGTTCAAGGGCACACGCCACCTCATCAATTCGCGCTGCGCCAACATTACCCAGGAACTTCCTGATCAGGAGCGCACCCGCTGTCAGTTCCGCAACAAGTGCCGGTTGGGCTGTCCTTTCGGCGGTTATTTCAGCACGCAGGCCTCGACCCTGCCTGCGGCAGTTGCCACCGGCAATCTCACTTTGCGGCCCTTCTCCATCGTCAAGGAAATCCTCTACGACAAGGACAAAAAGAAAGCGCGCGGCGTCGAAATCATCGATGCCGAGACGAACCTGACCTATGAATATACCGCCGACATCATCTTCCTCAACGCCTCGACGCTGAACTCGACCTGGGTGCTGATGAATTCGGCGACCGACGTCTGGGACGGCGGGCTTGGCAGCAGTTCCGGTGAACTCGGCCATAATGTGATGGACCACCATTTCCGCATGGGCGCCACCGGCCAGGTGGAAGGTTTCGAGGACTTCTACTTCAAGGGCCGCCGTCCGGCGGGGTTCTACATTCCGCGTTTCCGAAATACCGGCGATGACAAGCGCAAATATCTGCGTGGTTTCGGTTATCAGGGCTCCGCCAGCCGTTCGCGCTGGGAGCGGGAAATTGCCGAACTCAATATCGGTGCCGACTACAAGGAAGCGCTGACGGAGCCCGGCGGCTGGACCATCGGCATGACCGCCTTCGGCGAAATGCTGCCCTATCACGACAACCGCGTGAAGCTCGATCATGACAAGAAGGACAAATGGGGCCTGCCGGTCCTCTCCATGAATGTCGAGATGAAGCAGAACGAACTCGACATGCGCGAAGACATGGTCAATGACGCCGTCGAGATGTTCGAGGCGGTCGGCATCAAGAACGTCAAGCCCTCGCGGGGTACCTACGCCCCCGGCATGGGCATTCACGAAATGGGAACCGCCCGCATGGGACGCGACTCGAAAACCTCCGTCCTCAACGGCAATAACCAGGTCTGGGATGCACCCAATGTCTTCGTCACCGACGGCGCCTGCATGACCTCAGCCTCCTGCGTCAACCCGTCCTTGACCTACATGGCGCTGACGGCGCGTGCCGCCGATTTTGCCGTTTCCGAACGCAAGAAGGGGAACCTGTGATGAACAGACGCGAACTCTTGAAACTGATAGCCATTGCCACAGGCCTTCCGCTGATTGGCGCGGATGTCCTCACGGCTGCGGAAAACGCCGCCAAGCCCGCCGCCGGCGGCCATGTGTTCAGCCCGGAGGAAATCCGGTTTCTGGACGAGGTCGCGGAGACCATCATTCCCCGCACCTCCACGCCGGGTGCGAAGGATGCTGAAGTGGGTGCATTCATGGCGGTCTATGCCGCCGATTGCTATACCGACGAGCAGCGGACGCTTTTCCTTGCGGCAATCCCTGAAATAGAGAAACGCAGTCAGGCAGACCATAAAAAGGGCTTTCTGGATCTGACGACAGAGCAAAAGCAGACGTTGCTCTCCGCGCTGGACAAGCAGGCCAAGGCGGAGCAGACGCCGGCAAAGCCGCATGCCTTCACGCTCGTCAAGCAGTTGACGCTGCTCGGTTTCTTCACCTCGAAGATCGGCGCGACGGAAGTCCTCGTCTACGACGAGATTCCCGGTGGTTTCGAAGACCGCGTTCCCTACAAGAAGGGCACGCCTGCCTGGGGCACGACCTGAACGGAAAACCATCGGCCCGTCCGCATTTCCGGGCGGGCCGCATTCATGCGGCAAGACAAGGATGACACGATGCGCAATATATCAATCATCGCGGCAGCGATGCTCGCGGCCACCACGGTCCCCGCTCTTTCGGAGGGCGATGTTGCCAAGGGGGAGGCGGTCTTCAAGCGCTGTTCCGCCTGTCACGCCATCGGCGAGGGCGCCAAAAACCGGGTCGGCCCGCAGCTTAACGGCATCATCGGACGCGCAGCCGGCGGCGTGCCTGATTATACTTATTCGAGTGCGATGAAAAAAGCGGGTGAGGACGGGCTCGTCTGGACCCAGGAAGAATTGCGGGATTTCCTCAGCGCGCCAAAAAAGAAAATACCCGGAAACAAGATGGCGCTGGCTGGCATCAGCAAACCGGAAGATCTGGACAATCTCATCGCCTATATCGAAAGCGCCGCCTCGAAGCCGGCCGAATAAAGCTGCAGAACTTGCCGGGCAGACAGAGTTCGGTCTGCGGGCGAGGCGGCGAGATTCAGTGCGAACGGAGATAGTCGGCGAGAACGAGGGCGTGATTATGTTCCGTGTCATGGGCGGCATAAAGCAGTGTCACGCGCCCCTCGGCCATAAATGCCTTCATGCGCGCCACGGCGTCCGGGTTGGCTGACAGTTCAGCGTCATAGTGGCGGATGAATTCCGCAAAGCGTGACGGCATATGGGAAAAATTCTTGCGCAATTCGTTGCTCGGCGCGATCTCCTTCATCCAGATGGAAAGTTGTGCGGTTTCCTTGCGCATGCCACGCGGCCAGAGCCGGTCCACCAGGATGCGCGCACCGTCATCGTCGCTGGCAGGCTCATAAATCCGTTTGACCCTTATCTCGTGCATGGGCGCCCTCCTCGCTTGGCAAGCGGACGATTTACAACATTATTTCTGGAATTGCGCCCAAAAATCACCCCGCCAGCGACATGCCGAGATCGCTGACAACAAAACGCCCTGCGTCCTTTGGGCGCACGGCGTCCAATATCGCGGAACCGGAGAGCTGTTTGTCGCGATCCGGTTCCGCTTAGGCCAAAACGTTAGCCGATCTTCGCGTTGTCGTCGCGCTTGATGGCGATGACCGTCGAGCGCGGCAGCTTGCCTTCGCCGTCCGGGAAGGGGGCATCGGGATGCTGGATGCCGACGAAGTGGGTGCGCTTGTCGCCGGACCAGGTCTGGCCGGTGACTTCGGACCCCTTTGGGGCGGTCAGGAAGCGCTCGATACGGCCGGTGGCCGGGTCGCCCGCCAGCATCTGGTTGTTGCCCTGGCCGGCAAAATTGCCTTCATTGCTGTCTTCGCCGTCGGTCTGAATCCAGAGCAGGCCGGTCGAATCGAACATCATGCCGTCAGGCGAGTTGAACATGTTGCCTTCGTTGATGTTTGCCGACCCGGCATAGGCGTCCTTGTGAACGGTGGGGTTGCCGGCCATGCAGAACAGGTCCCACTTGAACTTGGCGTCCGCATGGTCGTCATTTTCCGGATACCAGCGCACGATCTGGCCGTATTCGTTCTTTTCGCGCGGGTTGGCGGCATTGATGGTCATGGCGTCGCCGCCGGCATTGGCGCGCAGCTTGCCGTCCTTCATTTCGCCGCGGCGGCTGTTGTTGGTCAGCGCGCAATAGGCCTCAATGGCGACCGGGTTGATCGCGACCCATTCCGGGCGGTCCATGGTCGTCGCACCCACCTTGGAAGCGGCCTGGCGGGTGAAGACGCAGATTTCGTCGATCTTCATGCCTGTCGTTTCCGGCGTGAGAGCGACCCACTCGCCGGCGCCGTCATCGGCGAACTTGGCGACATGGAGCGTGCCTTCGTCCAGCAGCTTGGAGGTGTCGCCGCCCGGCACGTAAATGCCGTTGGAGACGAATTTATAGAGGAACTCGCCACGCTCGTCGTCACCCATATAAACGACGACGCGGCCGTCGCGGGCAATCACTACAGCTGCGTTTTCGTGCTTGATGCGTCCAAGCGCAGTGCGCTTGATCGGGGTGGACTTGGCGTCCGAAGGATCGATCTCGACCACGTAACCGGCGCGGCGCGGCTCATTCGGGTTCTTGGCGACGTCGAAACGCGCATCGAACTTCTCATAGGCATAACGTGTCTCGGCGACGATGCCATAACGCTTGTAATCGTCAGGCAGCTTGAAGGCGACATCGGTGGTGCCGAAATAGCCGTTGAAGTTTTCTTCGCAGGTGAGATAGGTGCCCCACGGTGTGCGGCCGGCACCGCAATTGTTGAAGGTGCCAAGACAGTCGACACCCTTTGGATCGGCGGCGGTCTTGACGAGATCGGAACCGGCGGCCGGGCCGGAAAGCGTCATCGGTGTGTTGTGATGAATGCGGCGGTTGAAGGGGCTGTCGAGAACGATCTGCCAGCCATCGGTACCTTCGGCGACTTCCATGACGGTGACGCCCTGCATGTTCTGCAGGATTTTCACGTCGTCGGCCGTCTTCGGATTGCCTTTTTCGGCATGCGGCAGGTTGGTTTCCGGGTTCACATATTCATGGTTGACGGCGATCAGTTGATGCGCGCCGACCATGAACAGTTCCATGCCATCGGTGTTCTCGCCGAAGACCTTGTCGGAGTTTTCGACGCTGACGCCCTTGGCGGGGTCGAGATCGGGGACGTTGGAAAACAGCGGCTGGCCCCATTTGGCAACCGGCTTCCAGCTATAGCCTTCCGGAACGTGAATGGTGTGGTCGGTCGCGGCCGCCACCGGCTTGAACTGGAAGCGCGAGGTGGCTGCCTGCCCCGCTTCGGCCGATGTGCTGCTCATCAGGTTGCCAAGCGTGCCCATGGCGGCCGCAGCCGAACCGAAGGCAAGCACGCCGCCGAGAAAACCGCGGCGGGAAATCGCGCTTTCGACCACGCGGTCAAAATCGGTTTCGGCCGGCGGCGGATTTTGCAGTTCGTCCCACGCGTCCCAGGACAGCTTGCTCGTATCGATGTCGGTCATGTCTTGTCTCCACCGTTCAATGTTTGGAATCATTCCAACAGGCTGCGTATCGTCTGAGTGTTTCACTCGGATGACGGGAAGAACGACTTAAAATATGAATTTTGGAGACCAGAATCGTGCAATTTCTCTCAATGCGGGAGAAGGACGCGGGTGAGCAGAAGACCTTCGAAATGGCCAAAACGGAAGGGAACCTCCGTTCCTTTGCGCCATCCGCCGTCCAGGTCGGCGGTCAGCCGCAGGGCTCCTGAACCCTCCTCATCGTAGGCGGATAATTCTGCCGCCTCGAAAAAGAAAAGCCGTTTGACAGTTGGATAAAGCGCCTTGAACAGGCTCTCCTTGGCCGAAAAAATCAGCCCGGTCATGAACGGATCGATGACGTTGCCGAGGCTGTGAAGCTCCTGATTTGTCAGGGCCTGCGTTGCGATATCACCGGCTTCCTCTTCGCTCAAAAGCTTCTCGATATCGATGCCGATGCCGCAAAACCTGCTGCCGACGCCGGCAAGGGCAATCGCCCGGTCACCGCTGTGGGAAATCGCGCCGACAACGCCGTCTGGCCAGATCGGCGCCCGATCCTCTCCCATTCCGGGAAATATTGCCTGCCCGGTGAGGCGACGTATGGCTTCCGCTGCGCATCGGCGTCCCGCCAGAAACTCCACCTTGCGTTTGGGCACTGCCCGCAGAAGCTGCGGCGGCAGCGAAGCGGCCATATCGGCGGCGGGTTCTTCGTCAGGGTTATAGCGAAGGGTGAGGCAATGGCATTCGCCGCTGTTGTCCGGCCACGGCCAGACGGCCGCCGGTGCAGCATCGGGAAAGGTGTCCTTATGAGATGCCGGCACGATCGCCATAATCTTCCCCTTGTTTCACCGGGCGGGTCAAAGCCGCAAACATCGCCTCGTCAATCAGGACCGGAGAGAAACGGCATCCTATCAGCCATATCATCCGGTCTTGCAATCCCCTCGCCAAGCGCTTGGAACGTCAGCATCGGAGTTCGAAAACAAAAGGCCTTCGAAGCGAACTTCGAAGGCCTTTTCCCGGTGTAGGGGATGCGGATGAAACCTTAGAAAAACGCCTGAATGCCAGTCTGCGCCCGGCCGAGGATCAGCGCGTGCACGTCATGCGTGCCCTCATAGGTATTCACCGTTTCAAGATTCTGGGCGTGGCGCATGACGTGATATTCGATCTGGATGCCGTTGCCGCCATGCATGTCGCGGGCCTGTCGGGCGATATCCAGCGCCTTGCCGCAATTGTTGCGCTTGACGATGGAGATCATTTCCGGCGCCATCTTGTGTTCGTCCATCAGCCGGCCGACGCGCAGCGATGCCTGTAGGCCGAGTGCGATCTCGGTCTGCATGTCGGCGAGCTTCTTCTGGTAGAGCTGCGTGCCGGCCAGCGGCTTGCCGAACTGTTTGCGGTCGAGACCATATTGCCGGGCGCGGAACCAGCAATCTTCAGCAGCGCCCATCACGCCCCAGGAAATGCCGTAGCGGGCGCGGTTGAGGCAGCCGAACGGGCCTTTCAGGCCGGAAACGTCAGGCAGCAGCGCGTCTTCGCCGACTTCCACGCCATCCATGACGATCTCGCCTGTTATCGAGGCGCGCAGCGAAAGCTTGCCGCCGATCTTGGGGGCGGAAAGACCCTTCATGCCCTTTTCCAGCACGAAACCCCTGATCTCATTGTCGTGGGCTTCGGATTTCGCCCAGACGACGAAGACATCGGCGATTGGCGCGTTGGAAATCCACATTTTCGAACCGCGCAGGCGATAACCGCCCTCGATCTTTTCGGCGCGGGTCTTCATGCCGCCCGGATCGGAACCGGCATCCGGCTCGGTCAGGCCGAAACAGCCGATCAGCTCGCCGGAAACGAGGCCCGGCAAGTACTTCTTCTTCTGTTCGTCCGAGCCGTAAGCGAAGATCGGGTGAATGACGAGCGAGGACTGCACGCTCATCATCGAGCGGTAACCGCTGTCGATCCGCTCCACCTCGCGGGCGACCAGACCATAGGCCACGTAGCTGGCATTGGCGGCGCCATATTCTTCCGGCAGGGTGACGCCGAGCAGGCCGGTGCGGCCCATCAGGCGGAAGAGTTCCGGTTCGGTGGTTTCGGAAAGATAGGCTTCCGAGATGCGCGGCAGCAGTTCGGATTTGCCGAAGGCCTCGGCGCTGTCGCGGATCATCCGCTCGTCATCGGTCAGTTGGTCTTCGAGCAGAAAAGGGTCCTGCCAATTAAATGCTGCGCGTTCGCTCACTGTGTGCCTCCGGATTTGCTGCCCGGATTATTCTTATCCCAGCCGTCGCGCACAAGCCATGTTTACTCATTTTTGCATTACCTATAGTAATAGGTCATGACGTCTCTCAGCCGTAAACTCCTGCCCTCCACCAGTGCGCTTGCCGCCTTTGATTCCGTTGCCCGGCTTGGCAGCTTTTCAGCCGCTGCCGATGAGCTTGCATTGACGCAAGGGGCGATCAGCCGTCAGGTTATGTCACTGGAAGAACAGCTTGGCGTGCGCCTGTTCGAACGCGGCGCGCGCGGAGTGTCGCTGACGACCGAGGGTAGTGCTTACGCAAAATCGATCGCGGCGGCGCTTGGCGAGATACGCTCCGCCTCGCTGCAGATCATGACCAAAACGCATGGCAATACGCTGAACCTTGCGATGCTGCCCACCTTCGGCACCCGCTGGCTTTTGCCGCGCATCCCGGATTTTGTGACAAACCATCCGGAAATCACCATCAATTTCGCCACCCGCATCGGCCAGTTCGATTTTGAGCGCGAGCAGCTGGATATGGCGATCCATATCGGCCAGGCCGACTGGCCGGGGGCGGAAAGCACCTTTCTCATGCATGAAATGGTCGCGCCGGTTTGCAGCCCGCAATTCCTCAGCGCCCACCCGGTGGAAAAGGGCGAGGATATCGCCGCCCTGCCATTGCTGCATATGGCCTCGCGGCCGGGAGCCTGGGGCCACTGGTTCGAAAGCCTTGGCCTGTCGCTCGTGCTGCCGCAGGGCATGCGCTTCGAGCAATTCTCCAGCGTGGCGCAGGCCTGCATTGCCGGGCTTGGCGTGGCGCTGATGCCGCTGTTCCTGATCGATAACGAGCTGAAATCCAAGCAACTGGTGAAAGCCTTCGATCATCAGGCGAGAAGCCCCAGTTCCTATTATGCGGTGGCGCCGCTTTCGCGTGCCAATCACGCGCCTGTCGTGCTGTTTCGGCATTGGCTGGTGCGTCAGGTCGAGGCTTATCGCGCAGCCAGCACCCAGGCCTTGTAAAAATAATCGCTCTTTTTTCGGGCATTTAACCCTTGTGCCCAGCTTTTCGCCGCATTTCGCCGGCGAAGGACTCGACAGCAGGGCGCGCCTCGCTTATCCTGATTAAACGTTTAATCAGCCTTTCCGGACCATCCATGGCGTCGTCACGGCCTGCCACCAATCTGAGCGCGATAGCAGCGGCACTCGGCGTGTCGGTGGCAACGGTGTCCAATGCGCTCTCCGGCAAGGGCCGTGTTTCGCCCGATCTGGTGGAGCGCATTCGCAAGACGGCAAGTGAATTGGGCTATGTGCCGAGTTCGGCGGGCAGGGCGTTGCGCACCGGCAGATCAGGGGTTCTCGGGCTCGTCCTGCCTGATATCGCCAACCCTCTTTTCCCACAGATCGCACAGGCCATCGAAAAAGCAGCAGTCTCTGCCGGTTATGGCGTGCTGATTGCCGATGCGCGCGGCGAGATCGCCATGCAGACTGACGCCATCAACCGGCTGATCGAGCGCGGAGTGGACGGCATGGTCATCGTTCCTCGCCGGGGCACGCGCATCTCCGGCGTCGATTGCCCTGTCGCCATCATCGACAGCCCTTCTACGCCCGGAAACACCGTCGCTGCCGACCATTGGGATGGCGGCCGGCAGGTGGGCGACTATCTCGCAAACCTCGGCCACCGCAAGGTGGTGCTGGTGGGCAAGAACCGCGATTCCAACGTGCAGAACGACCGTCTCGGCGGCATTCGCGATGGTCTCGGCAAGGCCTGTGTGACCCGGACGCTCTGGATCGACAGCATCGAAGAGGCTGACGGTGCGGGCTGCCGGCTGGGGCTTGCCGATCTGGTGGCGGATGGTTTCACCGCCTTTGCCGCCATTTCCGACCTCCATGCGCTGCGGGCGCTCACCGAATTGCAGCGTGAGGGCATCGATGTGCCGGAGGAGGCAAGCGTCACCGGTTTTGACGATCTCATCTTTTCCGCCGTGGTCACCCCGCCGCTCACGACCATGCGCATGGATATGGGGCGCATCGCTGATCTGGCCGTCGGGGCGCTGCTGCGCGCCATCGACAGCGCCGGCGACAACGGCGTCGCCATCGATGTGACGGCGGAAATCTCGAAAGTACCGATGGCGCTGATCATGCGCGGTTCCACCGGCAAGACAAAGCATGATGCGATTGAAGCCAAAAAAACGACAGCAGGAGAACTCACACCATGAAAAAAATCATTCTTGCATCGGGCACCGCCCTGATGCTGACGATGGGAGCGGCGCAAGCGCAGGACAAGACGCTGACGATCTCGGTCTACGCCTTCGCGCAGGACGAATTCAAGGAACTGGTCTATGCGCCGTTTGAAGCAAAATGCGGCTGCAAGCTGGTGGTCGAAACCGGCAACAGCGTCGAACGTCTTGCCAAGATGGAAGCCAACAAGGCCAATCCGGTGGTCGATCTCGCCATCGTCTCCATGGCCGATGCGCTATCAGCCACCCGCAAGGACCTGATCCAGAAGATCGATGCGTCCAAGGTTCCGAATATCGAAAAGCTCTATGACATCGCCAAGGACCCGAATGGCGACGGCATGAGCGTCGGCGTCAATTTCTACGCAACGTCCATCGTCTACCGCACCGACAAGATGGAGATCGACAGCTGGGCCGATCTCCTGAAGGACGGCATTGTCGATCACGTCGCCTTCCCGAATGTCACCACAAATCAGGGCCCGCCGGCGCTTTACATGCTCGGCAAGGCGATTGGCAAGGATACGCCTGATCTTGCCGGCGCCATCGCGGCCGTGGGTGAGAAGAAGGACGATATCGTCACCTTCTACGTCAAGTCATCGCAGCTGGTGCAACTGATGCAGCAGGAAGAAATCTGGGCAGCCCCCATCGGCCGCTTCTCCTGGGCGCCTTTCACCAAGCTCGATCTGCCGCTCGCCTGGGCAACGCCCAAGGAAGGCCAGACCGGCGGCATGAACGTGCTCGTCGTGCCGAAGGGCGGAAAGAACGAGGAGCTTGCGCTGCAATTCATGGATTTCTGGCTGTCGACCGACGTTCAGAAGGCATTGGCTGAAAAGCTGGTGGACAGCCCGACCAATAAGGAGGTCAAGGTGTCCGACGAGGTGGCGAACAACATCACCTATGGTGACGAGACCGCCCGCAGCCTGCAGCTCATTCCGTCCGACGTGACGCTCGATAACCGCGACAAGTGGCTGTCGGAGTGGAATTCCAAGGTCGGCCAGTAAGTCCTTTCACCATTTGGAATGGGGCATCGAAACGTCCGCGAGGGCGGCTCCATTCCGGGAAAAGCGGTTCGGTCGTCCCCTGACCGCTTTTCCACCCTCTTTTTCGCAGGCCGATCCTTCCGGCTGCCATAACAACCGGCCTTGGAGCCGTTCAGGGAATAAACCGATGTTTCAGAACCGGGCCGAAGCGCTGGCGCTTGCATTGCCCGCCGCAATTTTCGCGGCGGCGGTCTTTCTTGTGCCGGTCTTCATGCTTCTGTCGGAGGGCTTCCGCACCGCTGACGGCTGGACATTGTCGGCCTATGGCGCCTTCTTTTCCGATCCGCTGAACCAGACGGTTTTCCTGCGTACGCTCAAACTCGGCGCGCTTGTTACCGTCGTCTCGGCCGTGGTGGGTTATGCGGCGGCGTTTGCCATCATCAACTTATCGCCGGGCAAGAAAGGCCATGTGGTCAATCTCGTCGTGCTGCCGCTGATGATCTCGCCGGTTGCCCGTACCTACGCATGGATCGTCATTCTCGGCAGAACCGGCATCGTTAATCAGGCGCTGCAGGCGGTGGGCCTGAGCGACGCGCCGATCCGCATCCTGTTTTCCGAAACGGCCGTTTTCATCGGCCTTCTGCAACTGTTCCTGCCGCTGATGATCATCTCGCTCATCAGCGCGCTGGAAAACATGCCGAAGGACACGATCGCCGCTGCCCGCGTGCTCGGCGCAAACTGGTTTCAGGTGTTCTGGAAGGTCATCCTGCCGCTCACCAAGGAAGGGCTGGTCGTCGGCGGCACGCTGGTCTTCACCGGTTCGCTGACGGCCTATATCACGCCAGCCATTCTCGGTGGTTCGAAGGTGCTGATGCTGGAAACCCTGCTTTACCAGCAGGTCACGGTCTCCAATAATTTCGTCGCCGCCAGTGTCATCGCCTTCATTCTGATCGTCATGAGCTTTGCCGCCAATATCCTCTTGAAGCGCATTGCCACCGCAAGGAACAAGAAATGACCCGGCAGCTCTTCATTCCGCTCACGCTCCTTCTTGTCGTCGGTTTCCTCATCGGGCCGTTCCTCATCATCGTTGCCGCCTCTTTTTCGGCCGGCGATACGCTCGCCTTTCCGCCGCAGGGCTTTTCGCTGAAATGGATCGCCAAGGTCTTCACGGTCGAGAGTTTCCGCGAGAGCTTTGCCATGTCGATGTTCCTTGCCATCGGCGGCACGTTCACGGCGCTCATCCTCGGCATTCCCGCTTCCTACGCCATGTCGCGCTACAAGCTGCCTTTTGCCGAAACCGTGCGCACCATCGTTTCCGCGCCGATCATCGTGCCCGGCATCATCGTCGGCCTTGCGCTGCTGCGCTATTTCGTCGTGCCCTTCGGCATCGGCATCACGCTTGCCCTGTTTCTAGCTCACACTGCGCTCATCCTGCCTTATGCGGTGCGGGTGGTATCGGCCAGCCTCAACAACCTGCGCTCCGATATAGAGGAGGCGGCGGTGCTGCTTGGCTCGTCGCGGCTTGGTGCCTTTTTCCGGGTGGTGCTGCCCAATATACGCGGTGGCATCCTGTCGGCTTTCATTCTCGGTTTCGTGACGAGTTTCAACCAGGTGCCGGTATCGCTGTTCCTCTCCGGTCCCGGCGTGCGCACATTGCCCATCGATATGCTGGGTTACATGGAAATCGTCTTTGATCCTTCCGTTGCAGCCCTTTCCTCGCTGCTCGCCTTCCTTTCCATCGGCATCGTCTTTATGGCCGAACGTTTCCTGGGGTTCTCCCGTTATGTCTGACGCAAATTATCTTTCGCTCAACAAAGTCTCGCTCGCTTATGGCAACAGCATCGCCGTCAAGGATCTCGATCTCGATATCCGCAAGGGCGAGCTTCTCGCGCTGCTTGGGCCTTCCGGCTGCGGCAAGACAACGACGATGCGCGCCATTGCCGGGCTGATGCCGGTGGCAGGCGGGCGTATTGATCTCGATGGCGCCGATATTACCCGCGTCGCGGCCAACAAGCGTGCCGTCGGGCTGGTGTTCCAGTCCTATGCGCTATTCCCCCATCTGACTGTTTACGAAAACGTCGCCTTCGGCCTGAAACTTAAGGGCATGAGCGGCAAGACGCTTGACGACAAGGTCGCCTCCGGCCTGAAATCGGTGGGCTTGTCCAATTTCGCCTCCCGCAAGCCGGCGGAACTTTCCGGCGGCCAGCAGCAGCGCGTGGCGCTGGCGCGCTCCATGGTCATGGAGCCAAAGGTGCTGCTGCTCGACGAGCCGCTCTCCAACCTCGATGCCCGCCTGCGCCTTGAAATGCGCACCGAATTGCAGCGCGTGCAGAAAGAAACCGGCGTGACGATGATCTTCGTCACCCATGACCAGATCGAGGCTTTGGCGCTGGCCGACCGTATTGTCGTCATGAAGGGCGGCAAGATTGAGCAGATCGGCACGCCTGAGGAAATTTATAACGCGCCGGTTTCGTCCTTCGTGGCTGACTTCGTCGGCTTCGAAAACATCTTCGCGCTGGAAGACGGCGCGTTGAAAACCGCAAACGGCAAGACATCACTTACCGGACCAGTCCCTTCAGCATCTGGACTGGCCTGGCGGCCGCGCATGGTAACCCTTGGTTCAGGTCCTTTCCAGGGAACCGTGCGCGGCACATCCTTTGCCGGCAACAGCCGCGAATATCTGCTGGACACGCCGCTTGGCCCCATCAAGGCAGAAACCGACGCCGCCCTTGCTGCGCACGCCATCGGTGATACGCTCGCCTTCGATCTGCCGGTCGAAAAAGCGGCAAGCCTCAAGGTGTTCAACTGACGATGGGCGTGTGGATCGATACCGATATGGGCTTTGACGATATCGCCGCCATCATGGTGGTGCAATCGGCGGGCCTCGCAATCGACGGCATCTCTTTGGTGTTCGGCAATGCCACGCTGGATGCGGTCTGCCGCAATGCCGCAGGCGCCGTAGCAAGCTTCGGCTGGTCGATGCCGATCCATCAGGGCCGCGCCATGCCCGTCCTCGGCGCGCTCGAAACCGCGCAGTCCATCCTCGGTGAAAGCGGCATTCCGACCGCCGGCCAAAGCTTGCCGGATGCGCCGGCTCTGCCAAAAAGCGATGCCTTTACCGCTCTCTGCAACTGGCTGGAGGGTGAAGGCGAAAAGCGCATCCTCGCGCTCGGCCCGCTCACCAATATCGCTGCCCTCTGTCTTGCGCGGCCCGATTTTGCCGCCAGAATTTCCGACCTCACCTGGATGGGGGGCGGGCTTACCAGCGGCAACCACACGGCATCGGCCGAATTCAACGCCTTCGCCGATCCCGAGGCACTGGCAATCGTGCTCGCCCATGGCCTGCCGCTGCGCATGGTCGATCTCGATGCCTGCCGCAAGGTCATGGCCTCGCCCGCCGATGTCCTGCCGATCCGCACCGCCGACGGCAGGAATGCGGGCCTTATTGCCGATCTGTTTGATGGTTTCATCGGCATTGCCACCAGTCGCGGTAGGGCTGCCATGGCGCTTTACGATCCCGTCGCCGCAGTCGGCTTTACCTCCGATCATCTCGGCTGGCAGCAGGCGCGCATCGATGTCGAACTTCATGCCTCGCTGACGCGGGGAAGAACCGTGGTCGAGACACGCGCGGAGAAGGTGACAGACTTTAACGCCCAGTTTGCCGTGACCGTTGATGCTGGAGCCGCAAAGGCCGCCATATTGGAAGCATTGCGCCGGGAGGCGGCGCGATGAGCGCGCAAATCCGCCTGGCGGAACCTGCCGATCTCAACGATGACACCTTGCGCACCCGTGCGGTTGCCGCCGCGCGTGGTGATCAGCGTTTTGATGTTCTCATCACCGGCGGAACATTGGTGGATGTGGTGACGGGCGAGCTTCGCCCTGCCGATATCGGCATTGTCGGAGCGCTGATCGCCAGCGTTCACGAACCGGCAAGCCGCAGCGATGCCGCGCAGGTGATCGACGCGGGCGGGGCCTATGTCTCGCCGGGGCTGATCGACACGCATATGCACATCGAAAGCTCGATGATCACGCCGGCCGCCTATGCGGCAGCGGTTGTCGCCCGCGGCGTCACCACCATCGTCTGGGACCCGCATGAATTCGGCAATGTGCATGGTGTCGATGGCGTGCGCTGGGCGGCGAAGGCGATCGAAAACCTGCCCTTGCGCGCCATTCTGCTCGCCCCTTCCTGCGTGCCGTCAGCACCGGGGCTGGAGCGTGGCGGTGCGGATTTCGATGCCACCATTCTCGCTGATCTCCTCTCCTGGCCGGAAATTGGCGGAATTGCGGAAATCATGAACATGCGCGGCGTCATCGAGCGCGATCCGCGCATGAGCGGCATCGTCCAGGCCGGGCTCGCCGTGGAAAAGCTGGTTTGCGGCCATGCGCGCGGTCTTGGTGGCGCCGATCTCAATGCCTTCATGGCGGCGGGCGTTTCTTCCGATCACGAGCTTGTCTCGGGCGAAGACCTGATGGCAAAGCTCAGGGCGGGAATGACGATCGAGCTGCGCGGCTCGCACGATCACCTGCTGCCGGAATTCGTGGAGGCACTGAATAAGCTCGGCCACCTGCCGCAGACGGTGACGCTCTGCACCGACGATGTTTTCCCTGACGACCTGTTGCAGGGCGGCGGGCTGGATGATGTGGTGCGCCGTCTTGTGCGTTATGGCATGAAGCCCGAATGGGCGCTGCGCGCCGCGACGCTGAACGCTGCGCAAAGGCTTGGCCGTTCCGATCTCGGCCTCATCGCCGCCGGTCGCCGTGCTGATATCGTCGTTTTCGAGGATTTGAGCGGTTTTACCGCCCGTCATGTGCTCGTAAGCGGCAGGCCCGTTGCGGAAGATGGCCGTATGCTGGTCGACATTCCCGCATGCGACACGACGGCGCTCGAAGGCTCGATGAAGCTTCCGCCACGCATGGCCGATGATGTCAGGGTAAAATCCGAGGGCGCGAAGGTACGCCTCGCCACCATCGACCGCCCGCGTTTCACGCAATGGGGTGAGACGGAAGCCAACGTGAAGGACGGTTTTGTCGTTCCGCCCGAAGGGACGACGATGATCTCCGTCACCCACCGCCACGGTATGGCCGAGCCCACCACAAAAACCGGCTTCCTCACCGGTTGGGGAACATGGAACGGCGCCTTCGCCACCACCGTCTCGCATGACAGCCACAACCTTACCGTTTTCGGTGGCAACGCAGAGGACATGGCGCTCGCCGCCAATGCGGTGATCGGCACCGGCGGCGGCATGGCCGTTGCCTCCGAAGGCAAGGTCACCGCGATCCTCCCGCTGCCGCTCTCCGGCCTCGTATCCGATGCGCCGCTTGAAGAGGTGGCGCGGGCTTTCGAGGACTTGCGCGAAGCCGTCGGCAAGGTGGTGGAATGGCAGCCGCCCTATCTCGTCTTCAAGGCCTGCTTCGGCGCCACGCTCGCCTGCAATATCGGCCCGCACCAGACGGATATGGGCATTGCCGATGTGTTGACGGGGAAGGTGATGGAAAGCCCGGTCATCGAGGTTTTACGATAATAACGTCAGGACCGGCTGCCGCGATGTCGTCGTCGTGGCAGCCGGGGCCTGTCAGTTCACATTGTGAAGCTGCGCTTCGCCATTATGCAAAAAGCAGGCTTTGGTGAAGAGGCCCAAATCCAGCAGGTTGGGCAGGCGGATATCGCGCATATCGGGAAGCCGCTTGTTTTCAGGATCAAACGAGCGGTCAACCTGCGAGATGAATGCGAAAATGACGCCGGTCTTCTGTGAGAATTCGCCAAGGGCGGTTACCTGTTGCGACAGGTCCGGCTTGCGCCGCTGCTGGTCGAGTATCTGCAGATAATCGATCACGGCAAAGGTGCCGGGTCTGGCCGGTGACAAATGGCGGATGATGTAATCCGCGCATATCTCGTCCGATGTCACGATCTCGGTTTCTCTTTTTCCGGCCGCATGTTTTTCGATTCGCTTTCGCGCCTGCTGCTCCGTCATTTCGAGCGTGAACAGAACAGACTGCCGTCCGTCCTCGGCTGCCGCGCGCAAAAGTTCAAAACCAAGCGCTGTCTTGCCCTGGCCTGGGCGGCCGGCAAGCAGAAGCATGTCGCCATGCACGATGCGGGAGAACAGGTTTTCGGATAAGGAGCCCGCCGCAACGTGAGCGGACAGCAGGCTCCACCGTGCAAATCCTTCCTCGCGCGCGATCTGGTCCAGTGCTTCGTGCAGGGGAATGGCATTGTTTCGGACCATGAGTTTGGCCCGCCGTTTTAACTGAAAAATCGGAGTAGAAAGTTTCATCAAAAGACCTCTATTTCGGGTCTGAAACGCAATCCCTCCTTATGCGAATGCCCGAACAGACGGTTCGATGATGATATTACCCCGCATGTCGAATGCTTCCCCGAAAGGAGGGGGGAGGCGTGGGTTGCGCCTGCGCGCAGAAATTACCGCGCCCAGTGATTCGCCACAAGCGTCCGAGGTATCGCCGGTCGAAAAACGGCAGGCAGCAAAATGGGGCTACTCCGCCGCCAGTTCCTGCTCCACCAATGTCGCCCAGAACGCCACGCCGGGCACGATGGCCGCATCGTTGAAGTCGTAGGAGGTATTGTGGTGCAGCGCGCCATCCACCGCCGGGCCGTTGCCGAGCCAGACGTAGCAGCCGGGGGCTTCGCCGGCGAAGAAAGCGAAGTCGTCACCGGCGGTCGAGGGCGGGAAGGTGGTGCGGGCCTTGGTGCCGAACACTGTTTTTGCGGCGCGCAGCGCCCTCTTCGTCGCGTCCACCTCATTGATGACGGGCGGAATGCGGCGGATGAAGTCGTACTGCGCCTCGATGCCGAACATCGCCGCCGTGCCTTTGGCCAGCCGGCCGATCTCCGCCTCCAGCTGGTCGCGCACATCTGCCGCATAGGCACGTGCCGTACCGCCGATTTCGACGAGATCGGGAATGACGTTGAGCGCCTTCGGGTCGCCCGCCTGCACCGAACAGGCGCTGACCACGGCCGGTTGCAGCGGATCGATGACGCGGCCGACGATGGTTTGCAGCGAGGCGAGGAAGGTGCCCGCCGCCGTTATGGGGTCACGGCCGAGATGTGGCTTGGCACCATGGGTGCCGATGCCCTTGAAGGTGACACGCCAGCTGTCGGAAGAGGCAAGCTGCGGGCCTTCCACCACGGCCATTTCGTCAAGCCCTAGCCCCGGCATATTGTGCAGGCCATAGACCGCATCGCAGGGGAACAGGTCGAACAGCCCGTCTTCCACCATTTTTTTCGCGCCACCCCGGCCCTCTTCGGCCGGCTGGAAGATGAAATGCACGGTGCCGGAAAAGTCGCGAGTCTTGGCGAGGTAACGCGCGGCACCCAGCAGCATGGCAGTATGGCCGTCATGGCCGCAGGCATGCATCTTGCCGGGAAATTTCGATTTATAGGGCCGCTCGGGCACCTCAGGCATGGCGAGAGCATCCATGTCGGCGCGAAGACCAATGCTGCGGGTGCCGTTACCCACCTGCAACGTGCCCACAACGCCGGTACCGCCGAGACCGCGATGCACCTTCAGCCCGGCGCGCTCGAGCAGATCGGCGACGATGGCGCTGGTTCTTTCCTCTTCGAAACCCAGTTCCGGATGCGCGTGCAGATCATGACGAAGCTCCGTCAGGAATGGCAGGTCCTCACCGATCCGGTCCAGCAGTCTCATGGGAAGCTTGTCCTTGAATATGGGGAAAACCCGCGTCATAGGTGGGTTTGTCCGAATGCCTGTTGCTTTTTTCTCTTCTAGCGGAAAAAGCCAATGAAATGAACCCGCCGCATGTGTGCGGTTGCTGAAATGCCTAATATGTCGAACGGGGTTGGCGAGGCTGAAAAAAACCGCATCCGTCTTGCGCCATTCCGCTCCTGAAAGGAAAACCGATGCCGTCATCCGCATCGCCCGCCGCCCAGTCTCCCGCCGCGCCGCACGAGTTTTGGCAGGACATTGTTCCGCCCGGCACCTTTGCGACGGCAGGCCCGCATTCCAGCTTCTTTCCGGCGGAACTGGATGACAACAGGCAGATCTGTCTGCCGATAAGGCCGCTTGCGGATGGCGAACATGCGCTTGCCTCGCTCATCGTCAATCAGGCCTCATTCGAGGTGCTGGAGGCGCTGGCGGCCGATCTTGCCGCCAAGCTCGCGCCGTTCAGCCCTGACGTCGTGATCGGCCTGCCGACGCTGGGCCTGACGCTTGCCGCTGCCGTTGCCCGCCATCTCGGCCATTCCCGTTACGTGCCGCTCGGCACTTCGCGGAAATTCTGGTATCTGGAGGAACTGTCGGTCCCGATGTCCTCCATCACAACCAAGCAGGAAAAGCGGCTTTATATCGATCCGCGCATGCTGCCACTCATCGAGGGCAAGCGGGTGGCGCTGGTGGATGATGTCATCTCCAGCGGTAGCTCCATTATTGCAGGCCTTTCGCTTCTCGCCTCATCCGGCATCAAGCCGGTGGTGATCGGCGCTGCCATGCTGCAATCGGATCGCTGGCGGGAAAAAATCGCCGCTTTCGGGTCGGAATGGCCGGAGCGGGTGAGGGGCGTTTTCGCCACGCCGCTGCTGACAAAAGCCGAAGGCGGCTGGCGGGCTTGACGTTGCGCAATTCGCGGCAAAAGGCAAGTGGTGATAATTTCACCGCTGCCTAATTTGCGTCTTGCGGAGCCGCGAGAGATCGTCCTAAGATCACTTCCGACAGATTAGAGCGGTCGGCGAAAAATGCGCCGGTTTGCTTTCGCGCGGTGTCATTCCGGCGTCTGCCCGCCCCCTTTGGTTTTGCCGCTTACTGGAATTTCTTGACATGCATGCAGTGTTCGACGGTCATAATGATGTGCTGCTTCGGTTGTGGCGCAACAGCAAGGCCGGTGGCGATCCGGTGGCTGAATTCAAGAACGGTACGCGCGAAGGCCATATCGATGGTCCACGCGCCAGGGCAGGCGGTCTCGGTGGTGGCATTTGCGCCATCTATATCCCATCAGGCGATCTGGTCCTGCAGGAACCGGACGAACAGGGCCATTACGACACGCCGCTCGCCGCGCCGCTGGAGCGCTTGCCTTCCCTCGATATCGCCATGGAGAAAGCGGCGATTGCGCTGAGGCTCGATCGTGCCGGTGCCTGGCGGCTCTGCCGCTCCACGGCTGATATTCGCAAGGCCTTTGCCGAGGATATTTTCGCCGCCGTGCTGCACATGGAAGGCTGCGAAGCGATCGGTGCCGATCTTGACGCGCTGGAGGTGTTTTATGCCGCCGGCCTGCGCTCACTCGGCCCGGTCTGGAGCCGGCACAATATTTTCGGCCATGGCGTTCCCTTCTCTTATCCCATGTCACCCGATACCGCGCCCGGTCTTACCGATGCCGGTTTCGCGCTGGTGAAGGAATGCAACCGGCTCGGCATTCTCATCGATCTCGCCCATATTACCGAAAAAGGCTTCTGGGATGTGGCAAAGACCTCCAACCAGCCTTTGATCGCCAGCCATTCGAACGCACATGCGCTCACCCCCGTCGCCCGCAATCTCACCGACCGGCAGATGGATGCCATCAGGGAGAGCGGTGGGCTGGTGGGCCTCAACTATGCCGTGACCATGCTCAGGCCCGATGGGCGTGACATTGCCGATACGCCGCTCTCCGACATGGTGCGCCATATCGACTACATGGTGGAACGCATGGGCATCGACTGCGTGGCGCTCGGATCGGATTTCGACGGCGCGACGGTACCTGTCGGCGTGGCCGATGCCAGCGGCAACCACAATCTGGTTGCGGCACTGAAATCGGCAGGTTACGGTGATGGAGAGCTTGCTAAAATCTGCCGGGAAAACTGGCTGCGTGTTTTGTCTCAGGCCTGGCACGAAGCGGCCTGAGAACAGTTTTAAGCGAACCAAATCAATCTTATAACAAAAGGGGAGATCCTATGATCAAATCGCTCAACAAATCCATGCGGGTCCTTAGCACCAGCGCCGCTCTGTCGCTGATGATGCTGTCGGCGCCGCACGTTTTCGCTGCCACGCCGGCCGACACGCTGGTCGAAGGTTTCGCCATCGACGACATCATCACGCTCGACCCGGGTGAAGCATTCGAACTGTCCGCCGCCGAAGTCACCGGTAACACCTACAGCAAGCTCGTCTCCATCGATCTCAACGACACGTCCAAAGTCATCGGCGATCTCGCCGAAAGCTGGACGACGTCCGAGGACGGCCTCACCTACACCTTCAAGCTGAAATCCGGTCTGAAATTCGCCTCCGGTAACCCGATCACCGCTGACGATGTGGCCTTCTCTTTCGAACGCGCCGTCAAGCTCGACAAGTCGCCGGCATTCCTGCTGACGCAGTTCGGCCTCAAGGGCGACAACGTCAATGAAAAAGCCAAGGCTGCGGATGCAAACACCTTTGTGCTGACGGTCGACAAGCCTTACGCGCCGAGCTTCGTGCTGAACGTGCTGACGGCAACGGTCGCCGCCGTGGTGGACAAGAAGCTCATCACCGAAAAGGCGAAGTCGGTTACGCCGAGCGCCGATTACAAATACGACACGGATTTCGGCAATGAATTCCTGAAGACCGGTTATGCCGGTTCCGGCCCCTACAAGATTCTTGGCTGGAAGGCCAACGAGGCCGTCATTCTGGAAGCCAACCCGAATTATTACGGTGAGAAGCCGAAGCTGAAGCGCGTCGTTTATCGCCATATGAAGGAAAGCTCGGGCCAGCGCCTGGCGCTTGAGAACGGCGATATCGACGTTGCCCGTAACCTCGAGCCCGGCGACATGGAAGCGGTTTCCAAGAAGGAAGGCCTTGCCGTCACCTCTGCGCCCAAGGGCACCGTTTATTACTTCAGCCTCAACCAGAAGAACGAGAACCTGAAGAAGCCGGAAGTCGTTGAAGCTCTGAAATATCTGGTTGACTATGACGCGATCGGCGCGACGATCATCAAGGGCATCGGTGAAGTTCACCAGACCTTCCTGCCGAAGGGCCAGCTCGGCGCGCTCGATGAGAACCCCTACAAGCTCGACGTTGCCAAGGCCAAGGAACTTCTCGCCAAGGCCGGCCTGAAGGACGGTTTCACCGTGACCATGGATGTGCGCAACACGCAGCCGGTGACCGGCATTGCCGAAAGCGTGCAGCAGACGCTGGCGCAGGCCGGCATCAAGCTGGAAATCATTCCCGGCGACGGCAAGCAGACCCTGACCAAATATCGCGCCCGCACGCATGATATCTATATCGGCCAGTGGGGTTCGGACTATTTCGATCCGAACTCGAATGCCGAAACCTTCACCATCAACTACGACAATTCCGATGAAGGCAAGAACAAGACGCTCGCCTGGCGCAATGCCTGGGATGTTCCTGATCTGACCAAGGAAACCCAGTCGGCGCTGCTGGAAAAGGACACTGCCAAGCGTGCCGCCATCTACCAGAACCTGCAGAAGGGAGTTCTGGCGAAGGGTCCCTTCGTCATCATCTTCCAGCAGACGGAAGTTGCCGGTTATTCAGCCAAGCTCAAGGGCCTGAAACTCGGACCGAGCTTTGACACCAACTACGTCTATACGATCTCGAAGGAATGATCCGGAAGGATCGGTCTCTTGAGCATCGTTGAAGCAAACAGCAGGGCGAGGCAGGGCAAACGCCGTGCCAACGCCCGTGCTAAGGCCATTATCGGCTTCGCCCTTACCGTCATCACCACCTTTCTGGGGTTGATGGCGGTCACATTTTTCATTGGCCGTGTCGTGCCGATCGATCCCGCACTGGCGATCGTCGGCGACCGTGCGCCTGCGCATGTGGTCGAGCGGGTGCGCGAGCAGCTCGGCCTCAACCTGCCGCTCTGGCAGCAGTTCTTCATTTATCTGAAACAGGCGCTGTCGGGTGATTTCGGCATCTCCGTCCTCACCACCAATCCTGTCATGGAAGATATCAAGCGGGTGTTTCCGGCGACGATCGAGCTTGCCACGATCGGCACCATCATCGGTGCCGTCTTCGGCATTCCGCTCGGTGTGCTCGCTGCCGTGAAACGCGGCAGCTTTGCCGACCAGGTCGTTCGCGTCATCGGCCTTATCGGCTATTCCGTGCCGATCTTCTGGCTTGGCCTCCTGGCGCTGCTGGTGTTTTACGCCCGGCTGCAATGGGTGGCTTATCCCGGCCGCATGGATATCGTCTACGAATTCACCTTCACGCCGGTCACGGGATTTTTCCTGATCGACGCGATCTGGCAACGGCAATGGGACGTGTTGTGGGATCTGTTCCGCCACATCATCCTGCCCGCCTCGCTGCTCGGCTATTTTTCGCTGGCCTATATCAGCCGCATGACGCGCTCCTTCATGCTGAACGAGCTTGCCCAGGAATATATTGTTGCGGCCCGCGCCAAGGGGCTTTCGGAAACCCGCATCATCTGGTTCCACGCGCTGCGCAACGCCGCCGTGCCGCTGGTGACAGTGATTGCGCTGTCTTACGCTGGCCTGCTGGAAGGGTCGGTGTTGACCGAAACCATCTTTGCCTGGCCGGGGCTCGGCCTCTACATCACCAATTCCCTGCAGAATGCGGATATGAATGCCGTTCTCGGCGGCACGATCGTGATCGGCGCCATCTTCGTCGGCATCAATCTCTTCTCCGATCTGCTTTACCGGACGCTCGATCCAAGGACGCGCAGCCGATGACGATTTCCACCGACACACTCAAACCCTATAGCCGCGAATGGCTGCTCTCCGACCGGCCGGCCTCGCGCAGGCAGGCCCGCCTTGGCCGGGCCTATGTCATCTGGCGGCGGTTTTCGGAAAACCGGCTGGCGCTGCTCGGGCTTGGCATCATCATCGCGCTGCTGTTCGTGGCGCTGTTTGCCAATGTGCTTGCCCCGCACGATCCGGTGCAGGGCGATCTGCGCAATGCCCGGCTTCTGCCGCCTGGCACCGCGGGGTATCTGCTCGGAACCGACGATCAGGGCCGCGACATTCTCTCGCGCCTCATCCACGGTTCGCGGCTGACCCTTTTCGTGGTGCTGCTGGTGGCCATCATAGCCGCGCCTATCGGGCTCATCGTCGGCACCGTCTCAGGTTATGCTGGCGGCTGGGTGGATGCCGTTCTGATGCGCATCACCGATATTTTTCTGGCCTTTCCGAAGCTGGTTCTGGCGCTTGCGCTGGTGGCCGCACTTGGACCGGGCATCGAAAATGCGGTACTGGCCATTGCGGTCACCTCATGGCCGCCCTATGCGCGCATCGCGCGCGCCGAAACCATGACCTTCCGCAATTCCGATTTCATCGCGGCGGTGAAGCTCATGGGCGCGTCGCCGTTTCGCATCGTCCTGAAGCACGTCATGCCGCTTTGCATGTCGTCGCTCATCGTGCGTGTCACGCTCGATATGGCGGGCATCATCCTCACCGCAGCCGGTCTCGGCTTCCTTGGCCTTGGGGCCCAGCCGCCGCTGCCGGAATGGGGCGCGATGATTGCTTCGGGACGCCGTTTCATTCTCGATCAATGGTGGGTTGCCGCCATGCCGGGTATTGCGATCCTGATCGTCAGCCTCGGTTTCAACCTTCTGGGCGATGGCCTGCGCGATGCGCTGGACCCCAAGGAGGCGAACCAATGAGCGCGCCGCTTCTGACTGTCGAGAACCTGCGCGTTTCCTTCCCCACCCGCACCGGGCTGGTGGAGGCGGTGCGGGGCGTCTCCTTCACGCTAGGCCGCGAGCGTCTTGGCATCGTTGGCGAATCCGGCTCCGGCAAGTCGCAGACTGGTCGCGCCATCATGGGGCTGACGCCGAAGAGCGCCCGTATCGAGGCCGATACGTTGCGTTTCGGTGATATCGATCTTCTTCGCGCCTCGGCAAAGGAAAGGCGGCTCATGCGCGGCAAACGCATGGCCATGATCCTGCAGGACCCGAAATATTCGCTGAACCCGGTCATGACCATCGGCCGCCAGATCATGGAAACGCTGCGCACCCATGAAAGCGTCAGTTCCAGCGAGGCGCGCCAGCGCACGCTCGCCATGCTGGAGGCGGTGCAGATCCGTGATCCCGAACGCGTGTTCGATCTTTATCCGCACGAGGTTTCCGGTGGCATGGGCCAACGCGTCATGATCGCCATGATGCTGGTCTGCGGCCCGGAATTGTTGATCGCCGATGAACCCACCTCGGCGCTCGATGTGACGGTGCAGCTGGAAGTGCTTGATATTCTCGACAAGCTGGTGCGCGACCGTGGCATGGGGCTGATCTTCGTCAGCCACGATCTCAGGCTCGTCTCCTCCTTCTGCGACCGTGTTCTTGTCATGTATGCCGGCAAGGTGGTGGAGGAGCTTTCTTCCGCCAATCTCAAGGAAGCGAAACACCCCTATACACAGGGTCTGTTGAACTGCCTGCCGGAAATTGGCGGCCATCGCCATCCGTTGCCCGTTCTGGAACGCAAGCCGGAGTGGCGCGCATGAGCACAGTTCTTTCCATCAGAGATATGGTGGTGGATTTCGACGGTTACATCGCGCTCGACAGCGTTAGCGTCGATGTCGCCGAGGGTGAATCCTTCGGCATCGTCGGCGAGTCCGGTTCAGGCAAATCGACCTTGCTACGCGCCATTGCCGGCCTCAACCATTTCGATGAAGGCTCGCTGATGGTGGCGGGGCGCTCCTACTCCAGCAGGCACCGCGACAAGAGTTTTTACAGCGATGTGCAGATGGTGTTTCAGGACCCCTATGGCTCGCTTCACCCGCGCCAGACGGTGGATGCACTGCTGCTGGAACCGCTCGTCATTCACGGTCTCGACAATCGCGAGCAGCGCATTGCCCGGGCGCTGGACGAAGTGGGTCTCGGCTCGGGTTTCCGTTTCCGTTATTCGCACCAGCTTTCCGGCGGCCAGCGCCAGCGCATCGCCATTGCCCGCGCGCTGATCGTGGAGCCGAAAATCCTGCTGCTAGACGAGCCGACCTCGGCGCTCGACGCCTCCATTCAGGCGGAAATCCTCAACCTGCTGGAACAGGCCCGCAAAGACCGCAACCTTACCTTTGTCATGGTCAGCCACGATCTCGGCGTCATCAGCCATATGTGCGATCGGCTGGCCGTGATGAAAAGCGGCAAGGTGGTGGAAATGCTGGAGGCCGAGGCGCTGGAAAGCCGCGAATTTACCGCTGACTATACAAGGCAGCTGCTGGTGGCGAGCGAGGGTTTCAAGCGCGCTTGATCTGATGAGAGAGTGCCTCCCTTTCTTCTCCCCGCCGGGGAGAAGATGCCCCGAACGGGGTAGATGAGGGGGCCAGCTCTCCGGCATCTCTCTACCGTCGCCCCCTCATCCCCGCTGCCGCGACCTTCTCCCCCTGGGGAGAAGAAACAAGCAGCGGGCTTTTGCTCCACAGCGATCTTCGCCGGGGGAAGTATTCTCTCATCGTACCGCGGTGGTATGCTGGCCGCCAACACGGCCCACCCAAACAAGGTCTCCGTCCCATGCAACTGCGCGCCTTGATGTATTTCGACGAACTCGTCCGCACCAATTCCATGCGCGCCGCGGCGGAAAACCTGAATGTCGCGCCGACGGCGGTGAGCCGGCAGATCGAGAACCTCGAATATTATTTCGGCTCGCCGCTGGTGGAGCGCTCCAGCCGCGGCGTGAAGCTGACGGCGGCGGGTGAGCTGCTAGCGGCCCGCGCCGGCAAGACGCTGCGCGAACTCGACCATGTGCACCAGCTGATCGACGATCTCAAAGGCCTGCAACGCGGCCGGGTCACGGTTTATGCCAATGGCGCGACGGTGGCGAACCTTCTGGCGCCCGTGCTGGCGCAGTTCAGCCTGAAATATCCGAAGCTGCGCTTTGAGGTGCATATTACCAGCGCCCGGCAGGCGATGGAGGCGCTGGGTGCGGCGGAAGCGGACCTCGTCGTCAGCCTGTTTGCGCCGAAGCTTTCGGGTGTGAAGGTGCGCTCGCGTACCCGCATCAGTTACGATGTCATCTTCCCCGCCGGCCACGCGCTCGCCGCCCAGCCGGAGGTCTCGCTGAAGGAACTGGCCGGCATGCCGCTTGCCCTGCCGGACAAGAGTTTTGCCGCGCGTCAGGCCTTCGATACACTGTTTGCCGATGCGGGTATCGAGCTTGATCCCGTCTTCATCACCAGCTCGCTGGAAATGCTGAAGGAGCTGGTGCTGGGCCATGCCGCCGCCACGCTGTTGCCGGCGCTTTCGGTGGCGCGCGAAATTCGCAGCGGCCAGATGGTCGCCGTTCCGCTAGCCGGCAAGAAGGGTATCCATACGCAGATCGATCTCTGTGTTGCGCCCGACCGGCAATTGTCTTTCGCCGCCTCCAAACTTGCCGATTTCATCGAGCGTTTCATGCGCGAGGCAACAGCGGGGTAGTTTCTTCTGCCCGCTGGGGAGAGGAATAGGCGAGCTTGGGAAATTACCCACCAAGGTTGATTTCCACCGGCAATTCCGTGTAGCCATTTCAGCTACACGGAGCACACAAAAACGGAGATTGTGTGTGCGCCTGCAACATGACACTCTTTTTGCAACGGGTGGTCTTTGGAAGGGCAAAAATGCCCCGGCCGCCAGACAGGGGACTAAGGATGCCACGCACTTATCTTTCGCAGGCGGCAAAGCTTTCGCGCCGTACCGCGCTGACGCTTGCATTGGGCACGGCGCTCTGGCTGCCGCTTTCGGTTGTTAACGCCGAAGCCGCGCCGAAAACCGCCCTGACACTTGGCATGACGGTGGAGCCGACCGGTCTCGATCCGACCATTGCCGCTCCCGTCGCGATCGGCCAGGTCACCTGGCAGAATATTTTCGAAGGTCTCGTCACCATCGACAGCAAGGGCAAGGTGAAGCCGCAGCTTGCCGAAAGCTGGGAAATTTCGCCTGATGGCAAGAGCTACACCTTCAAGCTGCGCAAGGGTGTTACCTTCCATGATGGCGAGGCGTTCGATTCCGCCGTCGCGAAATTCTCGCTGGACCGGGCGCGCGGAGAAGCTTCCGTCAACCCGCAGAAGCGCTTCTTTGCGGCAATCGATAACATCGAGACGCCGGACGCGGACACGCTGGTGCTGAAACTGAAGCAGCCCGCCGGCAGCCTCATCTACTGGCTCGGCTGGCCGGCCTCCGTCATGGTCGCGCCGAAGAGCGCCGAGGCTAACCGCACAACGCCCGTCGGCACCGGCCCATTCAAATTCGTCAGCTGGGCCAAGGGCGACAAGGTGGAGCTTGAGAAAAACGCCGCCTATTGGGACAAGGCAGTGGCGGTGAAGATCGACAAGGCGACCTTCCGCTTCGTTGCCGATCCGCAGGCGCAGGCTGCGGCGCTGAAATCAGGCGACATCGATGCCTTCCCGGAATTTGGCGCGCCGGAACTGATGACCTCCTTTGACGGCGATAAGCGCCTCGGCACCTTTGTCGGCAATACCGAGCTGAAGGTCGTGGCTGGCATGAACAATGCCCGCAAGCCCTTCGATGACAAGCGTGTACGCCAGGCGCTGATGATGGCGGTGGATCGCGGCACTGTCATAGAAGGCGCCTGGTCCGGTTACGGCACGGCCATCGGCAGTCACTATACGCCGAATGACCGCGGGTACATCGATACGACTGGCGTTCACCCCTATGATGTCGACAAGGCCAGGGCGCTGCTTGCGGAGGCGGGTTATCCTGACGGATTCAGCTTCACCATCAAGGCTCCACAAATGGCCTATGCCCAGCGTACCTCGCAAATCCTGCAGGCGATGTTGGCCGAAATCGGCGTGACCATGACCATCGAAACCACCGAATTTCCGGCCAAATGGGTGGCGGATGTGTTGAAAGGTGCGGATTACGACATGACCATCGTTGCCCATGCCGAGCCGATGGATATCGATATCTATGCCCGTGATCCCTATTATTTCAACTACAAGAACCCGGCCTTCAACGAGGTCATCGCCAATGTCGAAAAGACGGCGAATGCGGGCGAGCAGGAAGCGCTTTATGGCGATGCCCAGAAAATCCTGGCCGAAGATGTGCCGGCGCTGTTCCTGTTCGTGATGCCGAAGCTTGGCGTCTGGGACAGGAAGGTGAAGGGGCTGTGGGAAAACGAGCCTATTCCTTCGAATGTGCTGACGGATGTGCATTGGGAAGAGTAGGGTTTGACGTGCACGGCCGGGCGCAATTTCCCCCGCCACCTCATTCCTGTGCTCGTCACAGGAATCCAGCCAGCCCAAGTCCTTGGGCTGGAAAAGACTCTCTCGCCGCGCAGACGCGCGTCGGCTGGATCCCTGTGGCATCCTCAGGCATGTTCCGGGGCACAGGGATGAGGGAGGAACGTGCGGCTATGGCGATAGACCCATTTGCCCTATCCGGCCGCAAGAACACGCAAGGAGCAGATGCCAGATGTTAGCTGTCCTCATCCGGCGTCTCGTAAGCCTCATCATCACGCTATTTGCCGTTTCCCTCATCATTTATGTCGTCATGGGCCTGCTGCCGGGTGATCCCGCCGCCATCATGCTCGGAACTTCGGCGAGCCCCGATACGCTCGCCGCGCTGCAGAAGCAGATGGGCCTCGATCAGCCGCTGCTGCTGCGTTACCTCCACTGGCTGGTCGGTGTTTTCCGGGGTGATCTCGGCCAATCCTATACCTATGGCGTGCCGGTGGCGGGGCTGATCATCGAGCGGCTGGCCGTCACCCTGCCGCTTGCGCTGCTCGCCATCTGCCTGTCCGTCACTATTGCCATTCCGCTTGGTGTGGCGGCGGCGAAGAATCGCAATGGGGCGCTGGATTTTGTGGCCGGGCTGTTTTCCCATGTGGGCATCGCCGTGCCGGGTTTCTGGGTTGGCCTGCTGCTGATCATCGTGTTCTCCACCACGCTCGGCTGGATGCCATCAGGCGGGTTTCCCGGCTGGAGCCCAAGCTTTTCGGCAGGGCTTGTGGCGCTGGTGCTGCCGGCAATCGCGCTCGCGCTGTCGCAGGCCGGCGTTCTCACCCGCGTCTGCCGCTCTGCCGTGCTGGAAGTGATGAACGAGGATTTTGTGCGCACCGCCCGCGCCAAGGGCCTGAGCGAGCGGGTGGCGTTGTGGCGGCATGCGGTGCCGAACGCGATGATCCCCGTCGTCACCATGATCGGCCTGCAATTCACCTTCCTCATTGCCGGTGCGGTGCTGGTGGAAAATGTCTTTAACCTGCCGGGTCTCGGGCGGCTTGCCTATCAGGCGCTGACGCAGCGGGATATCGTGGTGATGCAGTCCGTCGTGCTGTTTTTCTCGGCGCTGGTGATCATCATGAATTTCGTGGTCGATATCGCCTATCTCTTCATCGATCCGAGATTGCGGGCAGGTGCGCGATGATGCGATTGCTCCGCCGCCGCCCGGCCTTCGTCATCGGCATCGCCGTCACCAGCTTTCTTGTCGCCGTCGCCCTTTTGTCGCTGGTCTGGACGCCGCTTTCGCCGACCAAGATACAGATCGTCCAGAAGCTGAAATCGCCCTTGGTTTATGGCGGTCTCGGCACGGATCATTTCGGCCGTGATGTGCTCTCCATGCTGATGGCCGGTGCGTGGAACTCTCTCTCCACCGCTATCGCCGCCGTCGCCATCGGTGCCCTTATCGGCACGGCAATCGGTGTTGCGGTCGCGGCTCTGCGCGGCTTTACCGAAACCGTGGTCATGCGCATCTGCGACATCATCTTCGCCGTGCCGCCGATCCTCTCGGCGATGATGCTCGGCGCCTTCATCGGAACGGGACGCTTCACCGCCATCATCGCCATCGCTACCTTCATGGTGCCGGTTTTTGCCCGGCTGACGCTGGGTGCCGCACTGCAGATATGGGCGCGGGAATATATCACCGCCGCCACCAGTATCGGCCAGAACCGCGCCAAGATCACGCTTTTCCATGTCGTGCCGAATATTTCCAACCAGATCATCGTGCAGGTGACGATCCAGCTCGGTCTTGCGATATTGACCGAGGCGGGCCTTTCTTTCCTCGGTCTTGGCATGCCGCCACCCGCCGCCACCTGGGGACGGATGCTGGCCGATGCCCAGACCTATCTCGGCGCGGCCCCCTGGCTTGCCATCATGCCCGGCCTTGCCATCGCGCTTGCCGTCTTCGGCCTCAATCTTCTCGGTGATGGCCTGCGTGATCTGCTCGATCCGCGCGATACCAGCTGAGCGCTTAAAGCCGATATCGCCGCTATTTCCTGTTTTTATGACGAGACGATGCCATGACCGATCTCATAGACCTCAACACGCTCGAAATTCTGGCGCTTTACCGGGAAAAGAAGCTGTCGCCCTCGGAATACTGGCAGGCGGTGGAAGCGCGCATCGAGGCTTTCGAGCCTGTCGTGAACGCGCTTTATGCCTATGACCCGGAGGATGCCCGCAGGCAGGCCGCAGCCTCGACGCAGCGCTGGCAGAGCGGCGAAACGCTTGGCCCGCTTGATGGGCTCCCGGTCTCGCTGAAGGAACTCATCGCCACAAAAGGCCATCCCGTGCCGCTCGGCACCAAGGCGGTGGAACTGGTGCCGGCGGTGGAAGACGCGCCGGTGGCAGCCCGCTGCCGCGAGGATGGTGCTATCCTCTACGCCAAGACAACCTGCCCGGATTACGGCATGCTCTCTTCCGGCCTGTCCAGCTTCCACAAGCTCAGCCGCAACCCTTGGGATCCGACACAGAATCCCGGCGGCTCCAGTGCCGGTGCGGCCTCGGCGGGTGCCGCGGGTTATGGCACGCTGCATGTCGGCACGGATATTGGTGGATCGGTGCGGCTGCCGGCCGGGTGGACCGGGCTGTTCGGTTTCAAGCCCAGCCAGGGTCGCATACCCGTCGATCCCTATTATACCGGCCGCTGCGCCGGGCCGATGACCCGCACGGTCACCGATGCCGCCTGCGCCATGGCAACGCTCTCCCGCCCGGACTGGCGCGACGGCACATCGTTACCCCCGAACGCCATCGATTGGATGGATCTCGATATCGATGTGAAGGGCCTGAAAATCGGGCTGATGCTGGATGCTGGCTGCGGCCTGCCGCTCGATGAAGAGGTGCGCGACGCGGTGGTGGCGGCGGCGAAACTTTTCGAACAGGCGGGCGCTATCGTCATTCCGGTCGAGCCGGTGCTGACACGGGAGATGCTGGATGGGCTTGACGATTTCTGGCGGGCAAAATTCTGGGGCGACATGGTGGCGCTGAGCGCCGAGCGTCGTGCCACGATCCTTCCCTATATTCTCGAATGGGCGGAAAAGGGGGCTGACGTTTCCGGTGCGCGTGCCGTTTTCGGTTTCAACCAGACCATGGAAATGCGCAAGGCCTGCGGGCGGTTGATGCAGTCGGTTGATGTGGTGATTTCGCCCGTCAATCCCATTGTCTCCTATCCGGCAGACTGGGCCTCGCCCACCAACGACCCAGCGCGGCCCTTCGAACATATTGCCTTCACCGTGCCGTGGAACATGTCGGAACAGCCGGCATCCTCGATCAATTGCGGCTTCTCGACATCCGGCATGCCCATCGGATTGCAGATCGTCGGCCCGCGTTATGAAGACCTGTTCGTGCTCCGGCTTTCGAAGGCGTTCGAGAATTGGGGCGGTGGGGTGCGACGCTGGCCGGAGCCGCCGCAGCGTCGCTGATCGCGCCTTTCTGGACATGTAGTATTGCCATAATACCCGCATCTCCGCCGGGCCTGTTAGGGTGCTGAAAGGCATTCAAAAACGGGAGGAGCAGACATGCCGAAGAAGATTTTGATGATCACCGGCGATTTCGCCGAGGATTACGAGACCATGGTGCCGTTCCAGACCTTGGCTGCGGTCGGCCATACCGTCCACGCGGTTTGCCCCGGCAAGAAGGCGGGCCAGACCATCGCCACGGCCATCCATGATTTCGAGGGCGACCAGACCTATTCGGAAAAACGTGGCCATAATTTCGCGCTCAACGCTACCTTCGCCGATATCAAGGTGGCAGATTACGATGCGCTGGTCATTCCGGGCGGACGCGCACCGGAATATCTCCGCCTCAATCCCGAAGTGCTGGCGGCGGTGAAACATTTCTTCGAAGCCGACAAGCCGGTGGCGGCCGTCTGCCACGGTGCGCAATTGCTGGCCGCCGCCGGCGTGCTGAAGGGCCGTACCTGCTCGGCCTATCCCGCCTGCCGCCCCGAGGTGGAACAGGCAGGCGGCACCTATGCCGACATCGCCATCGATGCCGCCGTCACCGACGGCAAGCTGGTAACGGCGCCCGCCTGGCCGGCGCATCCGGCATGGCTTTCGCAATTCATGGCGGTGCTCGGCAAATAAGACCAGCGAAACGGGGCTTTTGCCGGCCCCGTTTTCCGCTTATGTTTTGGAACGTGGTGAGGGAGGAAACCATGTGCAAGCTTTTCATAAAGGCAGACCCGACACTTTGGGAAAGCCATACACGGTCGCTCAGGATCGATGGCATGGTGACCAGTGTGCGGCTTGAAAATTTCTTCTGGACGACACTGGACGAGATCGCGCGCCGGGATAGCATGAACAGCGTGCAGCTCATCGCCAAGCTCTACAATGAATCGATCGATGCCGGGCATGATCTCGGCAACTTCACCTCGTTTTTGCGGGTCTGCTGCGGGCGTTATCTTGCGCTTCAGCTTTCCGGCGATATTCCGGTACGGACAGATATTCCGATTGCGGCGCTGGATGCGGACAGCATTCTGGATGCTGAAAAGGTGAATTATCACTAGGTGGTCCAGTATACTCGACGTCATCCTCGGGCTTGTCCCGATGATCTGCCGACATATCGTTTTTTTCGACGTGATTAGATCCTCGGGCCAAGCTCGAGGATGACGTGGGAATGGTTCGAGGGTTCCCCCTCTTTCGCATATCTTCTCAGTTCTTCAACGCCCGAGGATCGAGCGCATCGCGCACCGCGTCGCCGATGTAATTAACGCTCAGAACAGTCAGCGAAATCGCCAGCCCCGGCCATAACACGCGCGACGGCGTCAGTTGCAGGAAGTTCGCACCGTCGAACAGCAGCCGTCCCCAGGTTGGGAAATCCGATGGGAAACCGAGGCCGAGGAAGGAGAGGGCGGATTCCGTGATGATGGCGGCGGCGATGCCGAGCGTGGCCGAGACCATAATGGAACTCAGCACATTCGGCAGAATATGCCTGAGGATGATGCGGTATTCGCGCATGCCGCTCGATTTCGCAGCCATGATGAATTCCTGGCTTTTGATCGTCAGCACATCACCGCGCACGATGCGGGCGGTATGCATCCAGCTGGTTATCCCGATCACAAAGACGATCAGGATGAAGATCCCGGTTTCCGGCCCGAAGGCCGCCCGCAGCGTGTCGCGAAACAGCATCAGGATGACGAGCAACAGCGGCAAAAGCGGTAGCGCCAGAAACAGGTCGGTCAGCCGCATCAAAGGTCCGTCCAGCCTGCGGAAGTAGCCCGATAACACCCCGACCAACGTTCCGAGAAACAGTGCCAGAAGCATGGCAGTGATGCCCACGGCGAGCGAGATGCGCCCGCCTGCCAGCACCTGTGCCAGCATGTCCTTGCCGAGATTATCAGTGCCGAACGGATGCGCCAGCGATGGCCACTGGTTTCGCGCCTTCACATTGATCGCGTTGGGCGCCACGGTGTGGATATAGGGCCCGACATAGACCGCAAGCAGGATGAAGGTGAAGACGAAGAGCCCCGCCACGCCGCCCTTGTGGACGCGGAACTGTTTCCAGATATCGGCGAGGGCGGATTTGACGGGCGTCGCTGCAACCGTTGGTGCTGCAATTGTGGCATCAGTCATAGCGGATCCTCGGGTCGAGAATGCCGTACAGCACGTCGGCAATCAGGTTGAAGAGCACGATCAGCACCGCGAAAATGAAGGTCAGTGTTTGCACCAGCGGAATATCCGCGCCCTGAACGGCAACGATCAGCAATTGGCCAAGCCCGTTTACCCGAAAAATCTGCTCGGTGATGATGGCGCCGGAAAAGATCGTCGGCACGCCGAGTGCGATGACGGTGACGACCGGGATCAGGCTGTTGCGCAGAACGTGAACGAGGAGGACGGACTTCTCCTTCACGCCCTTGGCGCGTGCGGTGCGCACATAGTCCTGATGCAGGTTGTCGAGCATGGAGGCGCGCACGAAGCGGCTGATCTGCGAGACATTGTAGAGCGTCAGCACCAGCACCGGCAGGAACATCTGTTTCACCTGCGCTACGAAACTCGTCCAGTCCCTGACCTGCAGGTTGGTGTCGTAGACGGATGGGAACCATTGCAGATAGGAGCTGAAGATCACGACCAGCAGCACGCCGGTGAAAAAGGTGGGAACCGAATAACCGACCATCGAGACGAACGTGCCGATCTGGTCGAAGATCGAATATTGCTTATAGGCGGAAATGACGCCGATCGGGATCGCCAGGAGGGCGCCGAAAAGATAGGCGAGGCCAACCACCCAGAGCGTCTGCGGCATGCGCTGGATGACGAGATCGACCACCGGGCTGCGCGTTGCCCAGGACAGCACCCGCATGCGGCTGCCATCGCCGATCTGCCAGCCGGTCAGCTTTTCGAAGAGGTTGAGCGGTTCGTTGATGAAGAACTGCTGCAGCCACATCAGGTAACGGATGAAAAAGGGCTGGTCGAGGCCGAGCGAAGCGCGGATCTGCTCACGCACCTCTGGCGGAATGGTGAGCGGCAGGTCGCCGGTCGGGTCGTTGGGCGCGAGATCAAGCAGCGCAAAGATCACGAAGCTGATGACGAGCAGGGTCGGTACGGCAAAGGCAAGCCGCCGGAGGGTAAAGGTAAACATCTGAAACTTTCCAGACCCAGAGCGCGGCGAGACGAAAATCGAGAGCCTTTTCGCAACGACGCTGCAACTAAGTCTTCAGATCATGGTCCACGGGCATGCAAAAGGCCGGCCCCTTGCAAAGAGGCCGGCACATCTGCGTGTTATTTCTTGCGAGACCAGTCCGCGACGTTCCAGAGTTCGGAGTCCCAGCCATTCATCCGAACGCCTTCCAGCGTCAGCGAATGCGAGGAGACGTTGCCGCGATGGATGAGTGGAATATGTGCACCCTCTTCCGTCAGCATGTCGTTTAACTGCTTGGCGATTTCTGCACGCTTGGCAAAGTCGGTCGTCTTGGACAGGACGCTTACCAGCTTGTCGAATTCCGGGTTGCAATATCGCGGAACATTCTGCCCCTGCCAGCCGTTTGAGGGGGCAGGGATCTTGTCGCAAAGCCATTCCGCCAGATATTTTTCGGGGTCGGTGCCGTCGAAGTTGTTGGTGTACATCTCGACGTCGGCATAAAACTTCTGGAAGGTGTCGGGGCTTGCCGGATCGCCGCCGAAGAAGACCGAGGCGCTGACATTGCGCAGTTCAGCCGCAACGCCGATCTGTGACCACATGTCTTTCACCAGTTCCTGCGCCGCCTGGCGAACAGAATTGGTGGAGGTCTGGTAGAGGAAGGAAAGCTTCACGCCATTCTTGGCACGGATGCCATCTGCACCCTTCACCCAGCCGGCATCGTCGAGCAGCTTGTTGGCGCCTTCAATATCCTGCTTCAGGCACCAGCTATCGTTCTTCGTAGATGCGACCGCTTCCGGTGCGGGTACGATATTGCAGGTCGGTTTGCCTGCTTCGCCATAACCGGCTTCGTCGATGATATCACGGTCGATGGCGAGCGATAGCGCGCGGCGCACGGCCGGATCGGAAAGGGCCGGGTGCGGGCCGCCTTCCTTGGTGGAGCGCTTGTCTCCCAAAGCGGGATCGGCATTGTACCAGTTGAGATTGATACGTTCGACCTGCGTGCCGAAGGCGGTTTCCAGCTTGCCCTTGCCGGCGGCCACCATGGTCGCCAGAATTTCCGGCTCCACCTGCATGTTCCAGGCATAGTCGAATTCGCCCGTTTCAAGTACCGCACGTGCAGCGGATGCCGCATCCCCGCCACCCTTCAGCGTAACCGTGGCGAATGCGGGTTTGGCCGCATCACGATAATTGGGGTTGGCGACATAGCTGATGACGTCGTTCGGCTTGAAATCCTTGACCACGAAAGGCCCCGTACCGATCGGACCGAAATTGGCCGAGGTGCAGCCGGGAGCTGCCGCGCCAACGCAGTTTTCGAACTGCTTTTTCTGGATCACGGGCGATTGCGCGCCGACGAAGGCGGAGTAGGGATAGGGTTTCGGCTCGGTGAAGCTGACCTTCACGGTGTGGGCATCGATGGCTTCTACGTTTTTGACGCCTTCATATTGTGCCGCCTGCGCGCAGCCGCCATCTGGGGCCGTGCAATATTTCCAGGTAAATACCACGTCATCGGCTGTAAAAGCCGTGCCATCGGACCATTTGACGCCGCCCTTCAGCTTCCAGGTCATGCTAAGCAGATCTTTCGCGACGCCGCCATTGTCGACTGTCGGGATCTCGCTCACCAGCGTCGGCACCAGCTCGCCTTTTTCGTTGTAGCGAGCCAGCGGCTCGATGATGATGGATGAGCTGTAAATCTCTTTCGTGCCACCCGAAAGATAGGGATTGAGCGTCGATACGGCCTGCCAGAACAGGATTTTCAGTTCGCCGTCACTGCCGCGCTCGGCATGGGCGGCAGAGCCTGCCAAGGCCATCGCCGCCACCGTACTGGCAAAGAGAACATTGCGCTTCTTCATCGTGGTTTTCCCCTTTTTTGGATTTTATCTATTTGAATGTTTGACGCTTTTCCCGACGTCGAGAGCAAAGTCTGTTTTCTTAAGTATCTGACTTTGCTAGGAAATAATCCCCATTCGTGGTGATGCTATTGTTAGTTTTTTTTAAAATCAAGTCCTAATGTCTTGGTGTTGAACAAAAAATAAGCCATTGAAGTTTGGGCCTATTTTTCGCGCATATTGCGAATTTCACGCTTGCAAAAGAAGAAATTCCAAATGCAATATGTTTTCCGACAACCCGGCGGGGAACAAAAAAAGGGAAAAACAGAATGCCGATATTGAACCGTGTGGCTGAAATGCAGGAAGACGTGGCTGGCTGGAGGCGCCACCTGCATGAGCACCCGGAATTGCTTTATGATGTCTTCGAAACATCGAAATTCGTGGCCGAAAAACTGAAATCCTTCGGCTGCGATGTGGTCGAGACCGGCATCGGCAAGACCGGTGTGGTCGGCATCATCAGGGGCCGTCACGGGGATGGCCCGACCATTGGTTTCCGCTCCGACATGGACGCGCTGCCGATCCTCGAGACCAGCGGCAAGCCATGGGCATCGAAGACGCCGGGCAAGGCCCATTCCTGCGGCCATGACGGGCACACCGCCATGCTTCTGGGCGCGGCGCAATATCTGGCCGAGACCCGCAATTTCAAGGGTTCCCTCGCGGTCATTTTCCAGCCGGCCGAAGAGGGCGGTGCTGGCGCTCTTGCCATGCTGAACGACGGCATGATGGAAAAATTCGGCATTTCGCAGGTCTATGGCATGCATAACGAGCCCGGCATTCCGGTCGGCCAATTCGCCATCCGCAAGGGCTCTACCATGGCCGCGGCCGACAGCTTTGAAATCGTCGTCACCGGCAAGGGCAGCCATGCAGCCGCACCGCATCTTTCCATCGACCCGGTACTGACGTCGGCGCATATCATTATCGCCCTGCAATCCATCGTCTCACGCGAGACGGATCCGTTGAAATCGCTCGTTGTCACCGTTGCTACCACTCATGGCGGCACGGCGGTCAATGTCATTCCGGGTTCGGTGACGCTGACAGGCACGGTGCGCACCCTTTTGCCGGAAACCCGTGATTTCGCCGAAAAGCGCCTGAAGGAAGTGGCGGCCGCCACCGCCATGGCACATGGTGCGACCGTGGAGGTGAAATACCATCGCGGTTATCCCGTCACCTTCAACCATGCAGACGAAACCGAATTTGCGACCGGTGTAGCGATGGGCGTCGCCGGTGCCAATGCCGTCAACACCAATCCCAACCCGCATATGGGGGCGGAGGATTTTTCCTATATGCTGGAAGCCCGCCCCGGCGCCTTCATCTTCATCGGTAACGGCGACACGGCCGGGCTGCACAATGCCGCCTACGACTTCAACGACGAAGCCCTGCCTTACGGTATCAGCTACTGGGTTTCGATGGCCGAAACCGCGCTTGCTGCGTAAGACATCAGACGGCCTTGATGGCCGCCTTTCGCTTTTCAGGAGATCGGCATGCTTTTGGCGGCAACGTCCATGGAACAGACCGGCGGTTCGGTAAGCCCGGTTCTTTCGGTTCAAAATCTCACCACGTCCTTCCGCGTTGATGGCGGCTGGAAATCGGTGGTCCGCAACATGAGTTTCGACATTGCGCCGCGCGAAACGGTCGCGATCGTCGGTGAAAGCGGCTCGGGCAAAAGCGTGACGTCGCTGTCCATCATGCGGCTTCTCGATAAGAAAACGAGCCGCATCGAGGGCAAGGTCATGCTCGGCGGGCGCGATCTGCTTGCCCTTCCAGAAGAGGAGATGCGCAAGGTTCGCGGCAAGGACATTTCGATGATCTTCCAAGAGCCGATGACCAGTCTTAACCCGATCTTTCCGATCGGCAAGCAGATTGCTGAAGCGCTGACCGTGCACCAGGATATTTCCTCCTCTGCCGCAAAGTCCGAGGTCATCCGTCTTCTGGAAAAAGTCCGCATTCCCAATGCGGCCAGCCGTTTCGACGACTATCCGCACCAGTTTTCCGGCGGCATGCGCCAGCGCGTGATGATTGCCATGGCGCTTGCCTCCAAGCCCAAACTCCTGATTGCGGACGAGCCGACGACGGCGCTCGACGTCACCATTCAGGGCCAGATTCTCGACCTCATCAAGCAATTGCAGGAAGAGGAGGGCATGTCGGTCCTGTTCATCACCCATGATATGGGCGTGGTGGCGGAGGTGGCGGATCGCACCATCGTCATGTTCCGCGGCGATGTGGTTGAAACCGGCACGACGGATGACATCTTTCATCGCGGCCAGCATCCTTACACCCGCGCTCTGTTGTCGGCTGTGCCGAAACTCGGTTCGATGAAGGAGCGGGTGCTGCCCGCGCGTTTCCCGATCATCGATATCAAGACCGGCGAAAGCCAGCCGGTCGAAGAGGTCAGGAACACGGTTTCCGGTGGTCGCACGCCGATTCTTTCGGTGCAGGACCTGACGACCCGCTTCGATATCCGCTCCGGTCTTCTCGGTCGCAAGTCCGGTGCCGTGCACGCGGTAGAGAAAGTCTCCTTCGATCTGGCTGAAGGCGAGACGTTATCGCTGGTTGGTGAATCGGGCTGCGGCAAGTCCACCACCGGGCGGTCGATCACCCGGCTGATCGAGCCGACCTCCGGCAATGTCACTCTCGACGGTTACGAGGTGATGAAACTCGATAAGACGACGTTGCGTACCATGCGCCGCAGCGTGCAGATGATCTTTCAGGACCCCTTCGCCAGCCTCGATCCGCGTATGAGCATTGGCACGGCGATCATGGAGCCCTTCATCGAGCACCGGCTTGGACCGAAGGCACAGGCCCGTGAAAAGGCGGCGGACCTGATGGAGAAGGTTGGCCTCAGCCCGGATATGATGCGGCGTTTCCCGCATGAGTTTTCCGGCGGCCAGCGCCAGCGTATCGCCATCGCCCGTTCGCTAATGCTCGACCCCAAGGTCATCGTGGCCGACGAGGCGGTTTCGGCGCTCGATGTCTCTATCAAGGCGCAGGTCTGTAACCTGCTGCTCGACCTGCAACAGAGCCTCAACCTCGCCTTCCTGTTCATTTCCCACGATATGGCGGTGGTGGAGCGTGTCAGCCACCGCGTCGCGGTGATGTATCTCGGTGAGATCGTGGAGATCGGCCCACGCGCCGCCGTCTTCGATAATCCGCAGCACCCCTATACGAAAAAGCTCATGTCGGCCGTTCCGGTGCCGGACCCGGCCCGGCGCCAGATCAGGCGCAACATGGCGACGGACGAGATCAAGAGCCCGATCCGTCCGGTGGATTACGTGCCGCCGCAGCGACATTATCGCGAGGTGTCTGCCGGGCATCTGGTGCAGGAAGCGGCTTGAATGAGGGTGCTGGCTTCGGGCTGAGCTCTCTCGAGGGACCGAGCGGTCACCGCTTGTTTCTTCTCCCCGCCGGGGAGAAGTCCGCGGAAGCGGGATGAGGGGGCGAGGGCAGTGATAAACCGCGAGCTAGCCCCCTCATCTGACCCTTCGGGCCACCTTCTCCCCGGCGGAGAAGAGAAATATGCCGCCCCGCCGAGCTGGATGATTTTAATCCACCGAACACCCACTTCCACATCCCGCCGTTTGACAGCCAACACAAAAAAATGCCAGCAAATGCTCGAGCATAATTCTTAGAGGGCGGCGGCATGGCCAGACGGAACGACGCACATGGACGGCTGGACGATGCGGCACGCGCCGGCTGGCTTTATTATGTCGCCGGCCGCACACAGGATGAGATCGCCGCTGCCATGGGCATATCCCGGCAGTCGGCGCAGCGGCTGGTGTCGCTGGCCGTCGCCGAGCGGCTGATCAAGGTTCGGCTTGATCATCCCATCGCCGCCTGTCTCGAAAAGGCCGAACGTCTGAAAGAGAAGTTCCGCCTTAAATATATTGAAGTGGTGCCGAGCGATCCGGCCGGCGGTTCCTCCACAGTTGGCATTGCCGAGGCCGGTGCGGCGGAAATCGAGCGCTGGCTTAAAAATGCCGATCCGATCGTACTCGCCATCGGCACCGGCCGAACGCTCAAGGCCGCTGTGGATCAACTGCCGCCGATGGAGTGTCCGCAGCATCGCATCGTGTCGCTGACGGGCAATATCGGGCCGGATGGCTCGGCGGCCTATTACAACGTCATCTTCAGCATGGCGGACGCCATCAAGGCGCGGCATTTTCCGATGCCGCTGCCGGTTCTCTGCTCGTCTGCTGAGGAACGTGAGCTGCTGCACGACCAGTCCATGGTGCGCTCCACACTGGCGCTGGGTGCAGCCGCCAATGTCACCTTCGTCGGCGTCGGCGAACTCGGCGAAAACGCACCGCTCTGCGTTGATGGTTTCCTCGGTGTCGATGAGATGAAGGCCCTGATGGCCGGCGGTGCTATCGGCGAGATTTGCGGCTGGGTATATGACGCCGATGGCACGATTCTCGAGCATTCCGTCAATGAGCGTGTCGCCTCCGTTCCCATCCCTTCCAGAGAGACCTGCACGGTCATCGGCATGGCGCAGGGCGCGCGCAAGAATGCCTCGATTCTCGCGGCACTGCGGGGCGGCCTTTTGAACGGTCTCATCACCGACGAAGCGACAAGTGAATATTTGCTCACGCATTGAGCAAAAATTAATTCATCAAAATCAATGGCTTGATTTTTCCATGTGCGCCGCAGCACAGGATGTTGCTTGACATTTTTCCGCTGTCGGTGAGTAAATGCTCCAGAGCAAAGCGAATGCTCATAAATTTCTTCTGGGAGGAAGATATGACATTGAAGACCATTTTGCTGGGCGCGTGCTCGGCACTCGCCTTTTCGACCCTTGCTTCCGCCGAAACGCTGACCATCGCCACCGTCAACAACGGCGACATGATCCGCATGCAGGGTTTGACCTCCGACTTCACGGCAAAGAACCCTGACATCAAGGTGGAATGGGTCACGCTTGAGGAAAACGTCCTGCGTGAGCGCGTGACGACCGATATCGCCACCAATGGCGGCCAATACGACATCATGACCATCGGCAACTATGAAGTGCCGATCTGGGCCAAGCAGGGCTGGCTGCTGCCGCTCGAAAAGCTCGGCGACAAATACGACGTCGATGACATCCTGCCGGCGATCCGCGGTGGTCTTTCCGCTGACGGCAAGCTTTACGCAGCGCCTTTCTATGGCGAATCCGCGATGATCATGTATCGCAAGGACCTGTTTGAAAAAGCTGGCCTGAAGATGCCTGACAACCCGACCTGGGAATTCATCGGTGATGCCGCTCGCAAGATTACCGACCGCAAGACGGATATCAACGGCATGTGCCTGCGCGGCAAGGCCGGCTGGGGCGAGAACATGGCTTTCATCAGCGCGCTGACCAACTCCTTTGGTGGTCGCTGGTTCGATGAAAACTGGAAGCCGCAGTTCGATCAGCCGGAATGGAAGAGTGCTCTTCAGTTCTACGTCGATCTTATGAAGGATGCAGGCCCGTCCGGTGCTTCCTCCAACGGCTTCAACGAAAACCTGACGCTGTTCCAGCAGGGCAAATGCGGCATGTGGATCGACGCCACGGTTGCTGCTTCCTTCGTGTCGAACCCGAAAGATTCGACAGTTGCCGACAAGGTCGGTTATGCGCTCTTCCCGACGCATGGCGAACTGAAGAACCACGGCAACTGGTTGTGGTCCTGGAACCTGGCGATCCCGAAGAGCTCGCAGAAGGCGGAAGCCGCTGAAAAGTTCATCTCCTGGGCAACCAGCAAAGACTACACCACGCTTGTCGCTTCCAAGGAAGGCTGGGCAAACGTGCCTCCGGGCACCCGCACCTCGCTTTACAAGAATGCCGACTATGAAAAGGCTGCCGCCTTCGCCAAGCCCACGCTTGCCGCCATGGATGCCGCCGACATCACCAAGCCGACCGTGAAGCCCGTGCCTTACACAGGCGGTCAGTTCGTGGCGATCCCTGAATTCCAGGCGCTCGGCACCACGGTCGGCCAGCTGTTCTCGGCGGTTGTCGCCGGTCAGTCCAGCGTCGATGATGCGCTTGCCAGCGCCCAGTCGACTGCAACGCGCGAAATGACCCGCGCCGGTTACATCAAGTAATCCTCCCGAAGATCGCTGTCCGGCCTGTGTGCCGGGCAGCGACCCTGCGGTCCGAAGACCGCCAGGCGGCTTCGATATCTTTCAAATCAAAACAAGAATGAGCCGGTTCTTCCGGATATGCCGGGCGCATGTCGTGCTGCCCGAGCCCAAGGGGAGGTTAGTGCAATGGCAACACGAAACACGAGCGGGTTAGCGCGGGTGATGCTTGCGCCTTCGGTTCTGCTTTTGCTGGTGTGGATGATCGTGCCTTTGGCGATGACGTTGTGGTTCTCGTTCCAGAACTACAATCTCCTCAACCCGGCCAATGTCAGCTTTGCGGGTCTGTTCAATTACCAGTATTTCTACACCGACCCGGCCTTCTTCCAGTCGATCTGGAACACGCTGCTGATCGTCGTCGGCGTACTCCTGATCACCGTCATCGGCGGCATCGCCATTGCGCTGCTTCTCGACAATGACATTTTCGGCCAGGGCATCGTGCGCATCATGATCATCTCGCCCTTCTTCGTCATGCCGCCTGTCGCAGCATTGGTGTGGAAGAACATGATCATGCATCCCGGATACGGCGTGCTTGCCGATCTCTCGCGTTTCTTCGGCCTGCAACCGGTCGACTGGTTTGCGCAGTTTCCGCTGCTGTCGATCATCATCATCGTTGCCTGGCAATGGCTGCCCTTTGCCACGCTGATCCTGCTCACCGCCCTGCAATCGCTCGATGGCGAGCAGAAGGAAGCGGCCGAGATGGATGGCGCCAACTTCGTCAACCGCTTCATCTATCTGACCCTGCCGCATCTTGCCCGCGCCATCACCGTCGTCATCCTCATCCAGACGATCTTCCTGCTCGGCGTCTACGCGGAAATCCTCGTCACCACCAATGGCGGCCCGGGTTATGCCTCCACCAACCTTGCCTTCCTCATCTATCGCACTGCACTTTTAGGCTACGACGTCGGCGGCGCTTCGGCCGGTGGCATCATCGCCGTCGTGCTCGCCAATATCGTCGCCATCTTCCTGATGCGCGCCGTTGGCAAGAATTTGGACCGTTAAGGAGAACCGATCATGGCCCGCAAGACAACCACACGCGCAAAGATCGGCTTTTCCATCGCGGCATGGGCCGTGGCGCTTTTGCTGTTCTTCCCGATCCTTTACGCCTTCCTCACCTCGATCAAGACCGAGCCGGAGGCGATCGCAGGCTTCAGCCTCCTTCCATCGGGTACGCTCGAAAACTACATCACCGTCCAGACCCAGCGCGATTACTTCAAGCCGTTCATGAACTCGGTCGTGCTGTCGCTCGGCTCGACCATCATCGCGCTGATCATCGCCATTCCCGCCGCCTGGGCGATGGCGTTCTCGCCGACCAAACGCACCAAGGACATCTTGATGTGGATGCTTTCCACCAAGATGATGCCGGGGGTGGCGGTGCTGGTGCCGATCTACCTGATCTTCCGCAATGCCGGCCTGCTCGATACCCGCATCGGGCTCACCGTCATGCTCACCTTCATCAACCTGCCGATCGTGGTGTGGATGCTTTACACCTACTTCCGCGAAATCCCCGGCGAGATTCTGGAAGCCGCCCGCATGGATGGTGCATCGCTCTGGAACGAGATCGTGCATGTGCTGACCCCGATGGCGGTGCCGGGCATTGCCTCGACGCTGCTTCTGAACGTCATCCTTGCCTGGAACGAATCCTTCTGGACCATCCGGCTGACGACCACCAATGCAGCACCGCTGACGGCCTTCATCGCCTCGTTCTCCTCACCGCAGGGACTGTTCTGGGCAAAGCTCTCGGCCGCCTCGATGATGGCGATCGCCCCCATTCTCGTCATCGGCTGGTTCTCGCAGAAACAACTCGTGCGTGGCCTGACCTTTGGCGCCGTGAAATAAGGAACGACAAACATGGGCAGCATTTCCCTTCAGAACGTGTCCAAGCTCTTCGGTGAGGCGAAAGTCATCCCGTCGATCGATCTGGATATCAACGACGGCGAGTTCGTCGTCTTCGTCGGCCCGTCCGGCTGCGGCAAGTCCACGCTTTTGCGGCTGATCGCCGGGCTGGAAGACGTCTCCGGCGGCAAAATCGTCATCGACGGCAACGACGCCACCGAAAAGGCGCCGGCCGAGCGCGGCCTTGCCATGGTGTTCCAGTCCTATGCGCTCTACCCGCATATGAGCGTGCGCAACAACATCGCCTTCCCGCTGAAGATGGCCAAGCTCGACAAGGCCGTCATCGACAAGAAGGTCGGGGATGCCGCCCGCATTCTCAACCTCACCGATTATCTGGAGCGCCGGCCCTCGCAGCTGTCGGGCGGCCAGCGACAGCGCGTCGCCATCGGCCGCGCCATCGTGCGCGAACCGAAAGCCTTCCTGTTCGACGAGCCGCTCTCCAACCTCGATGCGGCGCTGCGCGGCACCATGCGGCTGGAAATCTCCGAGCTGCACAACACGCTGAAGACGACGATGATCTATGTCACCCACGACCAGGTGGAGGCCATGACCATGGCCGACAAGATCGTCGTCCTCAACCGCGGCAATATCGAACAGGTCGGCTCGCCGATGGAGCTTTACCGCTCGCCCGCCAACCTGTTCGTCGCCGGCTTCATCGGCTCGCCGCGCATGAACCTCATCACCGGCGACTTCGCCCGCAGCAAGAACGCCACCACCGCCGGCGTGCGGCCCGAACATCTGGTGCTGTCGAAAGAAAGCGGCCTGTGGCAGGGCAAGGTCACCGTTGCCGAACATCTCGGATCGGATACGTTCCTGCATCTCGAGGTGTCAGGCATCGGACCCATCACCGCCAGGACCGACGGTGAGTTCGAATGCAAACACGGCGATACCGTCTTCATCACACCCGATGAGACCAAAATCCACAGATTCGATGACAAGGGCATCGCGATCTAGGGGGAGGCAACTCCGAAAGTTCTGCCGCCTGACTGCCCTGTGGTCGCAGGCGGTGCTCCGACAGGTTGATTGCCCGGCAAGAGGGCGATCGGCACGACCAACGTTTCCCCTTCGAGGATCGTGACATGACATGCAAACTCTCCCTCGCAACGCTTGACGAAGCCCGAAAGACGGCAGCTGTTCCGGCCTATTCCCGGGATGATCTATCCGCTGGCATCGTGCATTTCGGCGTTGGCAATTTCCACCGCGCCCATCAAGCGGTCTATCTTGATGACCTGTTCAACACCGGTGCGGACCACGACTTCGCCATCATCGGCGCTGGCGTTCTGCCTTCCGATGCCACGATGCGCGAAAAACTTGCCGCACAGGATTTCCTGACCACTGTCGTGGAGCAGGACAATAATCGCACCGGCGCGCGCGTCACCGGGCCGATGATCGACATTCTGAAGGTTGGCGATACCCAGGCCACCATCGATACGCTCGCCGATCCGAAAATCCGCATCGTCTCGATGACGATCACCGAAGGCGGTTATTTCATCGATGCCTCCGGCTCCTTCAATCCGCAGCATCCGGCAATTGCCGAGGATGGCAGGAACCCGTCCGCTCCGAAAACCGTTTTTGGCTTCATCGTTGCCGGGTTGAAGGCGCGGCGCGACAAAGGGCTTTCACCCTTCACTATCATGTCCTGCGACAACATTCCCCATAATGGCAAGGTCACGAAAAATGCTGTTGTCGGACTGGCAGCGCTTTCCGACCCGGCCTTCGCCAACTGGATCGGCGAAAACGTCGCCTTTCCGAATTCCATGGTTGACCGCATCACGCCCGCCACCGGTGAGCGTGAACGCAATATTGCCCGTGACGATTTCGGCATCGAGGATAATTGGCCGGTCTTCTGCGAGGAGTTCAAGCAATGGGTGATGGAGGATAATTTCCCCGCAGGCCGTCCGGCGCTCGAGAAAGCGGGCGTTCAGTTCGTCAAGGATGTTGCGCCCTACGAGCACATGAAGATCCGCATCCTGAACGGTGGCCACGCGGCAATCGCCTATCCGGCAGCGTTGCTCGACATTCATTTCGTGCATGAGGCCATGGAGCATCCGCTGATCCGGGCGTTTCTGGCCAAGCTCGAAAAGGACGAGATCATCCCGGTCATTCCGCCCGTTCCCGATACCGATCTTGGCGAATATTTCGGCCTCATCGAGCGGCGTTTCCTCAACCCGAAGATTGGCGATACCATTCCGCGCCTCGCGCAGGACGGCTCCAACCGCCAGCCGAAATTCATCCTGCCCTCTACCGCCGACCGCCTGTCGCGCGGCGAGGATATCGTCGGACTGTCGCTGGTTTCGGCACTGTGGTGCCGTTATTTCTACGGTACCTCCGACAGCGGCAAGGAAATAGTCTTCAACGACGCCAGCGCCGAGCGGCTGCAGGCGGCCGCCATCAAGGCCAAGGACGACCCGATGGCCTTCCTTGCCCTCGACGACATCTTCGGGGAGGTTGCCGAATCGGCGCTTTTCCGTAAACGCTTCGCCCATGCATTGAAGACGCTGTGGCAAGAAGGCACGGCGAAGACCTTGCAGCTTTATCTGGATGACAAGCTGGCTGAAAAGTGACGTGAGATGCGAGACGGGACCGGACCTCTGCTGATTTTCGACTGCGACGGCGTTCTCGTCGACAGCGAGCCGGTCTCCATCTCGGTTCTTCTCGACATGCTCTCCCATCTCGGCGTGACGATGGGGGAGGAGGAAGCCTATGAGCGTTTTCTCGGCCGCAGTGTTGCCAGCATGACAGCGATCCTGTTCGAGGATTACGGTGTCGAGACCGACATCGATTTTCTCGAGCATATGCGGGCGACGCTGTTCGAACGCTTCCGCACCGAATTGAAGCCGATCGACGGCATTGCCGAGACGCTGGACCGGCTTCTGCCATTGAAGCGCTGCGTCGCGTCATCCAGCCAGCCGGAGCGCATCCGTTATTCGCTGGGGCTGACGGGCCTCATCGACAAATTCGAGCCACATGTCTTCAGCGCCACCATGGTGAAGAACGGCAAGCCGGCCCCCGATCTCTTCCTGCATGCGGCGCGCTCTATGGGCGTCGACCCGCGTCACTGCATCGTGATTGAGGACAGCCCGGCGGGCATTGCCGCCGCAAAAGCGGCCGGCATGGGCGTTTTTGCCTTCACCGGCGGATCGCATGCACGCTTCCCCGCCTTCCGTGAAAAGATCGCCGCTCTCGGGGCCGATGCCGTGTTTGACGCGATGCCGGATTTGGTCCAACTTGTCGGCAGCTATGTGGGGAGGGGCGGTTTTGACGGCCAGGTGGAACGTGACGCAGGCTGAACCCGATCTTGCCTGCCGCCGCTGGGTCGCTCCGCCAGGGATGGAATTGCAGTCTTGATGCGTCAAAATCTTGTCGCTGTCGATGTCGGTACGGCGAGCGCCCGGGCCGGGATTTTCGATCCGGCCGGCCGGCTGCTCGCGCGCTCCATTCATCCCATCCTCATGCAGCGGCCGCGTGAAAACCACGCCGAGCACGATTCCACCGATATATGGAATGCCGTCTGCATTGCCGTGAAGGCGGCGCTTGCCGATGCCGGCGTGCTGCCGCAAAACATTGCCGCCATTGGTTTTGACGCGACCTGCTCGCTGGTCATCCGCGATGGACAGGGTGAGCCGGTTTCGGTTTCCACGACCGGTGAAGACCGTTTCGACACCATCGTCTGGCTCGACCACCGCGCCATCGGCGAGGCCGACCGGCTAACGGCCTCGGGCCATCGGGTGCTCGATTTCGCCGGCAACAGCGTCTCGCCCGAAATGCAGATGCCGAAGCTGATGTGGCTGAAGACGCATATGCCGCAAAGCTGGTCGCGCATGTCCTTCGCCTTCGATCTCGCGGATTTCCTGACCTGGAAGGCGACCGGCTCGGCACAGCGCTCCAATTGCACGCAGACGGCGAAATGGAACTTCCTGGCGCAGGAAAATCCCGGCTGGCAGGCGGATTATCTGGCCTTTGCCGGACTGGACGACCTGAAGGAGCGGGCAGGCCTGCCTGAAACTACCGTCATGCCGGGCGGCGCCATCGGCCCGCTTTCGCCCGAGGCCGCCGCAGAACTTGGTCTCGATACCGGCTGCCAGGTGGCGGCGGGCATGATCGATGCCTATGCCGGTGCGCTCGGGGCTCTGGGTGGATGCCTTGCCGAGGATGTCGGCAAACATGTCGCGCTGATCGCCGGCACGTCGAGTTGCCTTGTCGCCATGTCCACGCAGCCGATGCCCGGCCGCAGCCTGTGGGGACCCTACTGGCAGGCGGTGCTGCCTGGCCACTGGCTGGTGGAGGGTGGGCAATCGGCTACCGGCGCGCTGCTCGACCATATCGTGCGCATGCATGCGGCGGGTGGCGAGCCGGATACGGCGTTACATGCCCGCATCGTTGCGCGCGTCACTGAATTGCGCGAGATGGAGGGAGAGAACTTTGCGGACCGGCTGCATGTTCTGCCTGACTTTCACGGCAACCGTTCGCCGCTTGCCGATCCGCATGCGGTGGGCGTCATCAGCGGGCTGACGCTCGATACCTCCTTCGACAGTCTCTGCCGTCTTTATTGGCGCACCGCGGTCGCGATTGCGCTCGGCGCACGCCATGTCCTCGATGCCATGGAGCGTTTCGGTTATGCGGTGGAAACGCTGCATGTCACCGGCGGGCATGTGAAGAACCCGCTGTTGATGGAGCTTTACGCCGATGTGACGGGCAAACGCATCGTGGTTCCCGCCACCGCCGATGCGGTGCTGCTCGGCACGGCGATGACGGCGGCGACGGCCGGCGGCGTGCATGCGAGCCTCGCGGCGGCAGGGGCCGCCATGTATCCCGGCAATGCGGAAATCTCGGGTAATCCGGCGCTGACGGCGCATTACGAGCGGGATTATCGCCGTTTCCTCGCCATGTACCGGCATCGCCAGGAACTGGAACGTCTTTGATTTATTAGATTGGAATTATGGCGGTGACCGCTCGATTCCTCGGCCGTTTGTTGTTGTCAACCGCAATCAGCTGCGCAGCGAGCGCTTCAGGGCGGCAAGGTTTTTTGTCCGGACCCTGCTGGCGTCGTCCGCCCCGGCGCTCAGCGCGCAAAGCGTGAATTCCAGCAGGGAGACCAGTTGCAGGAGGCCCTGGCCGCCATTCTGGCTCTGCGGCATGGCAAGACAGAGATCGACGCTTTCCGGTCCCCATTCGTAAAAACGGGTGGTGATCAGAAGTGTTCTGTAACCGCCCTTGCGGGCGGTGGCCGACAGGCGCTGGAGGGGCAACAGGTTGCCGCCGCAATCCATGATGACGAGCAACGTGCGCGTGGGGTCGTAATCCCACAGGGCGACATAGGCCGCATTGTCGCTGCCGAGGTAGTGAATATGGCCCCGGCACTCCAGAAGCCGCCCGTAAAAATGCCGGCCGGCATCAAGCCCTTCCGGAGAGGTCGCCAGACAGACATCGTCCGCCGAGGTGATCTCGTTCATGGCAAGACGCCAGATCGTCTGGGTGGTCATGTCGAAGGCGGTCTGGATCGCCTGGATCTGCTGCGACAGAAGCTGTGAGAACGGATTGGAATGCCGTTCGCCGCCTTCGGCCGTCACCGGCTGGTCTGCGCCGACGGTTTCTTCCGCGTGGCGCAGGTCGGCGCGGATATCGCTGAATTGCCGGTACCCCAGAGAACGCAGGAAACGGCCGACCGTCATCGGGCTGAGGCTGAGCTTTGCGGCCAGCGTCTGTGCCGTTTCAAACGGCAACTCGTCCAGATGTTCGATCAGATATTTGGCAATCTTGCGCTCGGAAGGGGTGCCTGCCTTCATGGCGCGCGTCAGGTTCAACAGCAGCTTTTCCACCAACGCCTCTTTTATTTTATATTTATTGAACGGTGATGCATTCGCGCGCCCGTGCAAGCGTGCGAACCGCGATTTGACGGTGGGGACGAGCTTTCCCGGCCATGTCCTCCACCGGACCGGAATGCGAATTATCGTAGATGGTTTATTATATTTTAGAGATACCTTTTATTCAAGGGAAATTCCATTTGCGGTTTAACTCCCGCCAGCGGGCGTCACACCCTGTCTTGCGGAGTGAAGGGCCAGCGCCTATCTCGGTGTTGAGAGAGTTTCAACGCCACAGGCGTCAAGGGAGTTCCGAATGATATTTGATGCGGCGCGGCTGGCATTTGGCAATCTCTTTGCCGCCGAGACCCGGTCGGTATTCTGGAAGGTGCTGGGGCTGACGCTGCTGGTGCTGGCGGCGCTTTGGTTCGCGATCCGCTCCATCTTCATCTATTTCGCTTTGCCATGGATCGATACGCTTATCCCCGGCGTGCCCGATTGGGCTGGCTGGCTGAGCTTTGTTTTCGCCATTTTCGCCGGCATCGGACTTGCCTTGGCGCTGGCGCTGCTCATCTCGCCGGTCACGGCCGTCATCGCCGGCCTGTTTCTCGATGATGTCGCCGAAGTGGTGGAAAAACAGCACTATCCGGATGATCCGCCTGGCAAGGCAATGCCGATGGGCGAAGCCGTGCTGTCATCGATCAAGTTTTTCGGCGTCGTCATTGCCGGCAACCTCATAGCACTTTTGCTGCTGTTGGTGCCGGGCGTCAATCTCATCGCGTTTTTTCTGGTGAACGGTTATCTGCTCGGCCGGGAATTTTTCGAGTTCGCGGCCATGCGTTTCCGCTCGCCCGCTGACGCCCGGTTGTTCCGGGTGAAGCACCGCACCACGGTGTTCATCGCCGGGCTGGTGATTGCGGCATTCCTGGCGGTGCCGTTCCTCAACCTGCTGACTCCGCTTTTCGCCGCCTCGCTGATGGTGCATCTGCACAAGGCCGTCAGCCGGCGCGATCCGTCATTCGCCGCCGGCGGCACCGAACAGCTGCGCGGGTAGTTCTACCAGCGGGGCCGGAATATCGAAGGTCTTTTCCGGCGATTTGCAGATATCGGCAATCACGCAGCGCTCGCATTCCGGCTTACGCGCCTTGCAGCAATAACGCCCATGCAGGATCAGCCAGTGATGCGCATGGAACAGATATTGTTCGGGGATAATGCGGACCAGCCGGTCTTCTACCTCATCGGGAGTTTTGCCGGGCGCAAGACAGAGCCGGTTGGCAATGCGGAACACATGCGTGTCCACTGCGAGCGTCGGCACGCCGAAGGCCATCGACATCACCACATTGGCGGTCTTGCGGCCAACACCGGGCAGGGTTACCAGCTCCTCGCGGGTTTTCGGCACCTCACCATGGAAATTGTCGATCAACATCTGCGATAGTGCGATGACGTTTTTTGCCTTGTTGCGATAAAGGCCGATGGTCTTGATATGGCCGATCAGCTGTTCCTCGCCGAGCGCCAGCATTTTTTCCGGCGTATCCGCCTCCTTGAACAGGGCGCGGGTCGCCCGGTTCACACCGACATCGGTCGCTTGAGCGGAGAGCGCCACGGCGACCAGCAGGGTGAAGGGATTGGTGTGTTCCAGCTCGCCTTTCGGCTCCGGCCGCTGAATAGAAAAGCGACGGAAGATTTCGGTGAGTTCGTCTTTCGAATAGGCGGTTTTTACCCGCGCTGGTTTGCGCCGCTGCGCCGGAATTGACTTTTTCAATGTTTGGGTGCTGGATCGTTTCTTGGCGACTGTCATGCACTATCTATAGCCAGCGCGGCCAAAGGAAAGCAACGTGGATACGCTCGACGACCAGCCGATTTTCGCGGCGGAACTCGTTCCGCACCGCTCGCTTGGCCGAAGGGGTTTCCGGCTGCTTCTCATCCTCACCGGATTTGCCTGCCTCATCTATGGCGGCTTTTTCCTCGCCACCGGCGCATGGCCGGTCGGCCTGTTTTTCGGGCTGGATTTTCTGCTGCTTTATATCGCCTTCCGCGCCAATTACCGGGCGGCGAAAGCGCGGGAAGAGGTGAGCGTATCGCGCACCAACCTGTCGATCCGCAAATTCTCGCCCGCCGGACGCATGGTGGAATATCGTTTTAATCCGTTTTGGGCGCGCTTCCGGGTAAGACGGCATGATGAGATCGGCATCGTTTCCATGCATGTGACGGGCGAGGGCCGGGCGACCGATATTGGTTCGTTCCTGAACCCGGATGATAGGGAAAGCTTTGCCAAGGCCTTCGGCGGTGCGCTGGCGACGGTGCGGCGGCGGATGTGAGTGGGTCAGGAAGTGTCGCGGCGCGGTGGTCTCCTTCATTCATCCCTGTGCTCGTCACAGGGATCCAGCCAGCCCAAGTCTTTGGGCTGAGAAGAGTCCTTCGCCACGCGGGCGCTTGTCCGCTGGATTCCTGTGACGAGCACAGGAATGAGGGTGAGTGGGTGTTCCGGCTAACGAACATTCCTTGTGTATCGTGATGCCGCGCAAGAAACGGGTGGAGACCGGCGCGCTTTAGTGGTTTTCTCTTACCCGTTAAGGAGACATGCGATGAACGCCAATATCATGCTGAAGGAAGACATCACCCCCATCGGCTCGGATTACGATACGGTGCGCGGGGTTATCGAGCTTTTGACGCTGGATTATCGCGAGCAACCCTCCCTCGAAGCCATCGCCGCCAGGCTCGGCCAGTCGCCGACGCAATTGCAGAAGACTTTTACCCGCTGGGCCGGTCTTTCGCCCAAGGCCTTCCTGCAGGCCGTGACGCTCGATCACGCCAAAAGGCTGCTGCGCGAAGAGGACCTGCCGCTGCTTGAAACCTCGATCGAGGTCGGCATGTCCGGGCCTGGCCGCCTGCATGATCTGTTCGTTACCCACGAGGCCATGTCGCCCGGCGAATGGAAGGCGAAAGGCGGCGGGCTGACGATCCGTTACGGTTTTCACGCCTCGCCCTTCGGGCTTGCGCTGGTCATGATCACCGATCGCGGCCTTGCCGGCTGCGCCTTTGCCGATCCGGGCGACGAAAGAGCCTGTTTCGAGGATATGGCCGGCCGCTGGCCGAATGCGGATTATGTCGAGGATCGCGAAGCGACCGCGCCCTATGCCGCACGTATCTTCGATTCGTCCCTATGGACGGCAGACAAGCCGCTGCGCGTGGTTTTGCTCGGCACGGATTTTCAGGTGAGGGTCTGGGAAAGCCTCCTGAAAATCCCGATGGGCCGCGCCGTCACCTATTCGCACATCGCCTGCGATATCGGCCAGCCCACCGCATCCCGAGCCGTAGGTGCAGCTGTTGGCGCGAACCCGGTCTCCTTCGTTGTCCCCTGCCACCGCGCGGTCGGCAAGAGCGGTGCGTTGACGGGTTACCATTGGGGCCTGACGCGCAAGCGTGCGATGCTGGGATGGGAAACGGGGAAGGCGTGACGCTGAGGATCGGCTATCCCCTTTATTCCTCATCCCTGTGCTTGTCACAGGGATCCAGCCAGCCCAAGTCTTTGGGCTGAAAGAACTCTTCCCGCCATGCAGACGCGAGGCGACTGGATTCCTGTGACAAGCACAGGAATGAGGGAGGGGTGGAGAGCCGACGCAAGAGACGCTCATGAGGACCGCCCGCGAATGGCCTGACGACGCTTAAACCAGTTCCATCAAGGCCCGCGCCGCGGCTTCGTCGGTAATCAGCGTATTGCAGCCGATGCGCTTGATCGTGGCGCGGATGGCGATGGCGCGGTGGGCGCCGCCGGAAGCGAGGACGATGTGTTTGGCCTTGCGCAGCGTGTCGAGATCGATCGCCATGGCGCGCTGGTTGATCGGATGATTGACGGAGCGGCCTTCGGCATCGATGAAGTTGAACATCGTGTCGCAGACGCAGCCGGCATCGACGAGTTCGCGCAGCGTCTCCCTGGAGATGAAACCTTCCGACAGCGAAGTGGAATGGGGGCCGATATCGCCGCAGGAAACGATGGCGAGATCGAGCGTTTCGGCGAGATCGTAAAGCGTCGCCAACCCGCATTTTTCGATCAGCGCCCGTTTGGTCTCGACGGAATCCACCAAAAGCGGCGCGAGGAACATGTAACATTCCGCCCCGAGCGCGCTTGCCAGCCGCCAGGTGTAATCGAGCGGATTGGTCTGGTGCACGGCGACGATACCGCCGAGCAGTGAGACGACCTTGCAGTTTTCCCGCCGCGGCGGCCGGAAGCTGGAGAGCGAGGCGGTCATGGTGCGTCCCCAGCCGACGCCGATGGTGGCACCGTTCGGCACCACTTCGGAGAGGAACTGCCCGAGTGCGAGGCCGACGGCCTTGGCGGTGCCTTCCGCGCTTGTCTTGCTGGCTGTAGATGGGCTGGCGGTAGATGGGCCGGCGGGAGACGGGCCGGGCGAAGGGATGATGACGGCCTCGTCCAGTCCGTAGGCTGCTTCCAGCTGGCCGGCCAGCGAGACGAAATCCTCGATGCCTTCATTGATCCAGATCTGCACTTCGGAGCGTTTCATTGCCTCGTCGAGCAGGCGGATGACGGTGGAGCGGCTGATCCCCAGTCTTTCGGCGACATCCTTCTGCGTCATGCCCTGGTTATAATAGAGCCATGCCGCGCGCAGCCTCAGCGAAGCCGCTTCCGAATAGGTCGTATGGGTCTCTCTTCTCAGTTTCGCCACGGTTTTCGCCATTCCTTATGTGCGGTCGAGTATCGCAGCCATGAAACTTATGTCAATTGCGATGCGCAAATGTCTTGACTTTCGACCGCGCCACTTGCGATAGTCGGAGCCGGACAGAACCGTGATTTCGGCCTTGGGCGCACTTCTGGTGCGGGAACGAAAAGACGGCTGAGCAAGTTTACCAGAGATCATGAAGGATCATTCGCCATGACGTCCAAACTCGAACAACTTCGCGCCATCACCACGGTCGTTGCCGATACCGGCGACATCGAGGCGGTTGCACGCCTGAAGCCGGTGGATTGCACCACCAACCCGACCATCGTTCTCAAAGCGCTCGGCACGCCGGCCTTTGCCGATGCGGTGAAGGAAGCTGTCGCCTGGGGCAGGAAGCAGGGCGGCCAGTCCGACGCCGTCGTTGCCGCCGTTGCCGACCGTCTGGCGATTTCCGTCGGTGCAGCCCTTGCCGGTCTGGTGCCGGGCCGCGTGTCGACCGAAGTCGATGCCGACCTGTCCTTCGACACGCAGGCTTCCATCACCAAGGCACGCCACATCATCGCCTCCTATAAGGAGCGCGGCATCGAGCGTGAACGCATCCTCATCAAGCTGGCCTCCACATGGGAAGGCATCAAGGCTGCCGAAGTTCTGCAATCCGAAGGCATAGACTGCAACCTCACGCTGTTGTTCTCGCAGGCACAGGCGATCGCCTGCGCCGAAGCCAAGGCTTTCCTTATCTCGCCCTTCGTCGGCCGTATCCTCGACTGGTACAAGAAGTCGACCGGCGAGACCTACACCGCCGAGACCGATCCGGGCGTCGTTTCGGTGCGCAGCATCTACAATTATTACAAGGCCAATGGCATCGGCACCGTCGTCATGGGCGCGTCCTTCCGCAATGTCGGCGAAATCGAAGCGCTGGCTGGTTGCGACCGCCTGACGATCAGCCCGGCGCTGCTCGAAGAGCTGGACAAGGACAATGGCAAGCTTGAGCGCAAGCTTTCGCCTGACAATGTCAAGGCCGAGGCGCTGCAGTCGCTCGATGAAAAGGCGTTCCGCTGGGCGATGAACGAAGACGCGATGGCAACCGAGAAGCTTTCCGAAGGCATCCGCCTGTTCGCCAAGGATCTGGTGACGCTGCGCGAGATGGTCCGCAAGGAACTGACGGCCGCTGCCGCCTGACAAAAAAAGGGGGAACCATCTGCGTTCCCCTCGCGTTTACCAGACATAATCTCCAGTCAATTGAAACGCGATCGGGCCCCTGCCGGTCGCGTTTTTTTGTGCCCTTCAGACGTTTCCCGTCACCACTTCGGAGATGCGTTTTGCCGCATCGCGGATCAGCTGTTCGCAAGTCTCGCGCGTCGGGGCCGTGCCGCCGAGCGTGGTGATGTAGGGGCAGGTGATGACGGCGAGTGCGGTGCCATCCAGCGTCAGAACAGGGGCGGAAATGTTGCGCACGCCCGCCGTCTGCAAGCTGTCCATGGATTCAAAGCCGTTGCTGCGCACCTGCCGCAGCCGCTCGGCTAGGTCCGCCGGCACGGTCTCGCCGCTGCCGCGCACCTGTTCGGTCATCATGATCTCGCGCTGCGCCTCTGTCTGGAAGGCCAGAAGCACATGGCCGGAGCCGGTGTGGAACAGGCTCATTTGCGCGCCGACCCGCATGGACATGGCCCAATAGGTGGCGGATTCCTGCTGGGCGATGACAACGACGCTGCCGCGATCATAAACGGCGAGATGGCAGGCCTGTTCGGCGCTTGCTGAGAAATCGCGCATCACAGGTGCGGCGAAGGAGACGAGCCGGCGGATCGGTGCATGAAAATGCGCCAGCCCGAACATTTTCAGCGTCAGCGAAAACCGGTCGCCGTCGAGCCGCTGCACATAACCTCGACGAACCAGACGGTCCAGCATCCGGTACAGTTCGTTGGGGCTTTTGCCGATCGCCTTGGCGATCTCGATCTGCGTCAGCCCGCCATCCGTGCGGGCCAGAAGCTCGAGAATGTCCAGGCCCTTGTCGAGGGCGGGGGCGCGATATCTTTCGCTGTCGTCGTCGGTCATCTGGCCTCGATGGTGTTTCTGATGCGTGCCGGGCGGGGTGCCTTAAAATATGGTTGCCCGATACCCCGCATCCGCGCAAGTTTGCTTGACGCCATATGAATACCGCGTTTACATATGAATTGTCGATCCATATTTGAGATCACTGAAATTCAACGGCTCGGCCACGCTGGCGGTCGGCTTTAGCGGGAGGCTATTTATGGTGCAGGATTTTAACGGCCGGACAGTGGTGATCACCGCCGCCGGCCAGGGTATCGGCCGGGCGACGGCGGAGCGTTTCATATCGCTCGGCGCGCGCGTCATCGCCACCGATATCAACGAGCAGGCGCTTTCCACCCTGAAGGGTGCGGAAACCCGGGTTCTGAACGTGCTTGACGGAGATGGCGTCAAGGATTTCGCTGCCGATATCGGCCATGCCGACGTGCTGTTCAACTGCGCCGGCTTCGTGCATTCCGGCACCATTCTCGATTGTGAAGAGAAGGACTGGGATTTCTCCTTCGACCTCAATGCCAAGGCGATGTATCGCACCTGCCGCGCCTTCCTGCCCGGTATGCTGGAAAAGGGCAAGGGCGCGATCGTCAACATGTCCTCGGTTGCTTCAAGCGTGAAGGGCGTGCCGAACCGTTTCGCCTATACGGCTTCCAAGGCTGCCGTCGTGGGTCTCACCAAGGCCATTGCCGCCGATTTCGTCACCAAGGGCATTCGCTGCAACGCCATTTGCCCCGGCACGGTCGACAGCCCGTCCTTGCATGACCGCCTGCGCGCCACCGGCAATTACGAACAGGCGCTGGCCGATTTCATCGCCCGCCAGCCGATGGGCCGCATCGCCACATCGGAAGAAATCGCAGCGCTCGTCACTTATCTCGCTTCCGACGAGGCAGGTTTCACCACCGGCCAGATCCATGTGATCGATGGCGGCTGGACGGGTTGATTATCTTTACTGGAAAGAGGAGAGGCGACCGGTGAAGACCGGTCGCCTTTTTTGTTCAGACGACAGCGCTGCCGGCCATCAGTGCAAGCACGAGGAAGACCAGGAAGATCACCACGGCGATGAAGAACAGGATACGGGCCACGCCCGCCGCCGCCGCGGAAATGCCGGTAAAGCCGAATACGCCTGCGATCAAAGAAATAACGAAGAAAATAAGAGCCCACTTCAGCATGGCGCTTCCCCTTTTGCATAATTTGCCAAGCCCGCCGCCCCGCGACAGGCTCAGCAAAATGACGCGCAAAAGGCGAAAATGTTCCACACGCCCGCAAAAATCGTTGTTCTCGAGCATGTCCAGCAAAAGTGCGTTAGCGGTTTTGCGTCCGGACTGCGCAAAAGCAAAGAGATAGAGCATTTCAGGTGAACCGGCTTTCACCGGAAATGCTCTAGAAGCCTGTTTCCCGCGCCGCGTCCGTCCGGCGGGCCTTCCAGGTGGTGCGGATGAAGGTGGCGACGAAAGCAAGGCTCATGAACATCACGATGGTGGGGGCTGGCGCACTGTCGATCAGGAAGCTCACCCATATGCCAGCCAGCGATGAGGCAACCGCCACCGCAACGGCCACCAGCATCATGGCGGAAAACTGCCGGGTCAGCAGGAAAGCGATTGCGCCTGGCGTCACCAGCATGGCGACCGAGAGGATGATGCCCACCGCCTTCAATGCACCGACGACGGTGAGCGACAGGACCATCAGCAGGCCATAATGCAGCACGCGCACCGGCAGGCCGATGGCTTTGGCATGCTGCGCATCAAAGGCGTTGACCAAAAGGTCCTTGCGCAGGATGCCGAGGAACAGCGTGGCAAAAAGCGCGATCAGACCCGTCTCCAGCATGTCTTTGGGTGCAATGCCTAGCATGTCGCCGAAGAGAATATGGTCGAGATGCATGTCGCTCTGCACCTTCACGTAAAGCACCAGCCCCAGCCCGAACATGCCGGAAAAGACGATGCCCAGCACCGTATCTTCCTTGATCCGGCTGTTTTCCTTGATGAAACCGGTGCCGAGCGCACAGATCATGCCGGCGATGAAAGCGCCGATGGAGAGCGGTATGCCGGCGATATAGGCCATCACCACGCCGGGCAGCACGGCATGGGAGACCGCATCCCCCATCAGCGACCAGCCCTTCAGCACCAGAAAACAGGACAGCATCGCCATCGGCACCGCGATCATGAGTGTAATGACGAAGGCATATTGCATGAAGGGCAGCTGAAACGGCAGGATGGCGAGTTCGAGAGTGTCGCTCATGGCGTTTCCTCCAGTGCCTTGCGGGCCTTGGCGCGCGACGCGAGCAGGCCGTGCTTGGGCGCAAAAACGAAGGCGGCAAGGAAGATCGCCGTCTGCAGCACGACGATGACACCGCCGGTGGCGCCATCGAGGAAATAGCTGAGATAAGCGCCAACGAAGCTGGTGGCCGCACCGATGATGAGGCTCATCAGGATCAGCCGTTCGAAACGGTCGGTCAGGAGATAGGCGGTGGCGCCCGGCGTCACCACCATGGCGACGACGAGGAAGGCCCCGACCGTCTGCAAAGCGGCGACCGTGGAGGCGGCGAGCAGGGTGAAGAAGATCACCTTCAGCACCTCCGGTTTCAGCCCGACGGTGCGGGCATGGTTCTCATCGAAGAAGACGACCATGAAGTCGCGCCATTTCAGCGCCAGCACGAGGAGGCTGATGCCGCCGATCAGCACCAGCTGGATGGTGTCTTCCGCCGTGATCGCCAGAATATTACCAAGTACGATGGTCTGGATATTCACCGACGTGGGCGAGAGCGACACCATGAACAGGCCAAGCCCGAAAAACGAGGTGAAGATGAGGCCGATGATCGCGTCTTCCTTGAGCCGCGTCTTCTGGTTCAGGAACAGCATCGAACCGGCTGCAAGCCCGCCGGAAAGAAAGGCACCCAGCGAAAAGGGCAGGCCGAGCATATAGGCCCCGGCCACACCGGGAACGATGGCATGGGAAAGCGCATCGCCGATCAGCGACCAGCCCTTCAGCATCAGATAAGCGGAGAGAAAACCGCAGACACCGCCCACCAGCGCACTGACCCAGATGGCGTTCAGCATATAGCCATAGGTGAAGGGCTCAAGAAGGCTGGTTATCATCGGTTTTTTCTTTCAGAGCCTGTGCCTCATCCCCGTTCTGACCATTCTTGCCGTAGATCACGAAGGGACGCTCGTCATCGGTAATCACCTTCAAGCGGCGCGGATCGGCATCGTCATGCAGTTCCGCCCCGCCGAGCACGAAGTGGCGCAGGCTGCCGCCAAAGGCCTTTTGCAGGTTCTCCTCGTTGAAGGTATCCGCCGTCTTGCCGGACGCCAGAACCGTGCCCTTGACGAACACGGCGCGGTCACAAAATTCCGGCACGCTGCCGAGATTGTGGGTTGAGACCAGCATGACCCGGCCTTCGTCACGCAGCGCTTTCAGCAGCACGACGATCTGCTCCTCCGTCGTCACGTCGACACCGGTGAAAGGCTCATCCAGCAGGATCACCTGGCCCTCCTGCGCCAGCGCGCGGGCGAGAAACACCCGCTTCTTCTGCCCGCCCGAGAGTTCGCCGATCTGCCGCTTGCGATAATCGAGCATGTTGACGCGTCCAAGCGCCTCCTCGACCATCTGGTGATCGCGTTTCGACGGGATGCGCAGGAAATTCATGTGGCCGTATCGGCCCATCATCACCACATCTTCCACCAGCACCGGAAAACTCCAGTCCACCTCTTCGGCTTGTGGCACATAAGCGACGAGGTTTTTGCGGAGCGCTTCCTTCACCGGCAGATCGAAAATCGATACGGACCCGGCTGCCAGCGGCACAAAACCCATGATCGCCTTAAAAATCGTGGACTTGCCGGCGCCATTGACGCCGACAAGTGCAGTGATCGTTCCGCGGGGGATGGAAAAGCTGGCGTTTCTTAATGCGGTGTGGCCATTGCGATAGGTCACTGTCGCATTTTGAACCGTCAGGCCGCCGCCGGATTTTTTACTGCCCATTCTCATGAAGACAGTCCCTTGGCGATGGTTTCGCTGGTCACGCGCAGGAGGTCCAGATAGGTCGGAACCGGGCCGTCCGCCTCGCTCAACGAATCCACATAAAGGACGCCGCCATAGGCCGCACCGGTTTCCTTGGCCACCTGCTTTGCAGGATCGGCGGAAACCGTGCTTTCGCTGAAGATGACCTGGATATTGTGCTCGCGCATGGCGTCGATCACACCGCGCACCTGTTGCGGCGTGCCCTGGCTATCGGCATTGACCGGCCAGAGGAACAGTTCCTTCAGGCCGAAATCACGGGCGAGATAAGAAAAGGCGCCTTCGCTCGTTACCAACCAGCGCTTGTTGTCAGGCAGAACGGAAAGCGCATTGCGGATCGGCTGCACCGTGGCCTTGATCTTGTCCGAATAGACCTTGGCATTGACGGTATAAACATCGGCGTGGGCAGGGTCGATTTCGGCAAGACCCTTGCGGATATTTTCCACATAGATCAAGGCGTTATCGGGCGACATCCAGGCATGCGGATTGGGTTTTCCCTGATAGGCGCCGCCGCTGATCGCCATGGGTTGCACACCATCGCTTACCGTTACATCAGGCACGCCGGAAAGATTGGTCAGGAATTTCTCGAACCACAATTCCAGATTGAGGCCGTTGCGCAGCACCAGATCGGCCTTGCGGGCTTTGAGAATATCACGCGGTGTCGGCTGGTAATTGTGAATTTCCGCACCCGGCTTGGTGATGCTCTCCACGTCCGCCGCATCACCCGCCACGTTGCGCGCCATATCGGCGATGATGGTGAAGGTGGTGACCACTTTCGGCTTTTCCTGCGCGACGGCAACACCCGGCAGGAAAAGCGAAAAAGCAAAAAGGGCATGGCGGATTTTATGAAGATTCACGTCTGTCACCAATTTCTGTTGCGATTAACTCGCAATACCATCTGTTATGGAATCACAGATGTCAACGCTATTGCAAATCATTCTCAATTTAGCTGATTTCGGAAATGTCCGAAATTGGTGCGTTTTTGCAGGCGCCGCGGCGGTCTGGTTAAACTTTTTTCAATGAGAAAGCGGCACTATCGCGAGGCTCGGACAACGTTGTCCGCAGCTTATCCCGCGTGTCCCTCATCCTTCGAGCCACGTTTCGGGGTGAGGGCTTAAGGCGGGGTACTTGATGTCAGGATGTTGCGGGTGAAAGCTGTATTCGGACGAATGCGGTTTTCGCGCAAGCTCGTTATGATTGGAGGCGGGATCCTGCTTTTGGCGGGTGCGACCGGTTCTGCTGCCGTGTTCATCGGCAGTGAACGGCTGCTTGGTCCATCCTATGCTTCCAGCAACGGGCTTTCCTGCGACGCAGTCCAGACGGTCAACATCCGCAAGAACGGCGCCTTATGGGTGCGCAAATTTATCCGCACCGGAGGCGGAGACGGCCCCGAGCGGCTGAAGACCGCGCTTCGTGTTGCAAAGGCGGTTTACGACAAGCAGAAACCCGATCTGGTGCAGGTTTCCGTGCTAGACAAGAACGGACCGCAGCTGCGCTCGGAAATGCGCGGCCGCGCCATTGCCGCGCAGGTGGTCTTCATTCCCGATCCGGCAAAAATTCCCGAAGGCGCCAACGCCCATCGTTATTCCGCCTTTTATTACGATGGCGCCGCCAATGGCAGCGGCCAGTTTTATGGTCTGCGCATCGATCTGCCGCTGGAAGATACCGAAGCCATGGCCGCAAGCCTCAGCGATTCCGCCGATTGCGCCACCCCGGTCCTGGATGGTGGCTCTGAAGGTCACGAGGGCAAGGCACCGAAAGGTCACGGCGAAAACAAGGGCGCTGCCGGCGGCGAGCACGGCGCTGCCCCGGCTGAGAGCGGCCATGGCGAAACGAGCCCGGAAACCAACGGCGAAACCCCGTCTCCCGAAGCCCATGGCGAACCCGTCACTGACGAGCTTCTGACCTCGACACCGGAAGCCGAGGGCAGCAGCATCTTCAGCCTGTCCTATCTGAAATCACTGATCTTCGGAAAAGGCTCGACGACCGCCCAGGCGGCGGAGGAGAAGGCTGAGGCGGATGAACCGAGTGGCGACAAGGCCAAGGCAGGGCATTAAGGGCGCCGGAATTCGGCGCAGGCCACACAATCCCGGAAGGTACTGGTGTCTTTCCTCATGCCTGTGCTTGTCACAGGGATCCAGCCAGCCCAAGTCCTTGGGCTGAAAGGAGTCCTTCCCCGCCACGCAGACGTGCGTCGACTGTATTCCTGTGACGCGCACAGGAATGAGGGACGGTCGGTCACTGGCATAACGAACGAGATTATCGGGAGCTTCTCACGCGAAGCTCCCTTTCTTCGTCTCTTCTCAATCCGCTTTGTTGCGGCGAGCCGGGAAGAGGATCACGTCGCGGATCGACGGGGCGTTGGTCAAGAGCATGATCAGGCGATCGACACCGATGCCGAGGCCGCCGGCGGGTGGCATGCCCTGGTCGATGGCGTCGAGGAATTCGTCGTCCAGCTGCTTGTCCTTTTCGCCACGGGCGTGGGCCTGCTCCAGCTGTTCCACCATGCGGCGGCGCTGTTCTTCGGGATCGTTGAGTTCCGAGAAGGCGTTGCCCACTTCCCAGGCGTTGCAATAGCTCTCAAAACGCTCGACGAGGCGCGGTTCGCCCGGCACTTCCTTGGCGAAGGGCGAAATGTCCTTCGGGAAATGCGTGACGTGGCTCGGCTGGATCAGCGTGGCTTCCACCTTCTCTTCGAAGATGAAGGCAAGGCATTCGCCCCAGGTCCAGTCCTTCTCGACGGCAAAACCGGCGGCCTTGGCAGCGGCGCGGGCCTCTTCGTCGGTCTTGATGGCGAGGAAATCGATGCCGGTCGCTTCCTTCACCGCATCAGGCATCGGCACGCGCTTGAACGGACCCTTGAAGGAAATCGTCTGGCCCTGGAACTCCACTTCGGTCGTGCCATGCAGGGCAATCGCCAGCGTCTCGAACAGCCGTTCCACGAGACCCATGATGTCTTCGTAATCGGCATAGGCCCAATAGCACTCCATCATGGTGAATTCAGGATTGTGCCGGGTGGAGACGCCTTCGTTGCGGAAGTTGCGGTTGATTTCGAACACCTTGTCGGAAAGGCCTGAGACCAGCGTGCGCTTCAGGAACAGTTCCGGCGCGATGCGCAGATACATGTCCATCTTCAGTGTGTTGTGGAAGGTCTTGAACGGATCGGCCGTTGCACCACCATAAACGGTCTGCAGCATCGGCGTTTCCACTTCGAGGAAGCCTTCGGCCTCCATGAAACGGCGGATACCGGAGAGGATTTTCGAGCGTTGCAGGAAGCGCAGCTTTGAGTCTTCGTTCGCCAGAATGTCGAGATGGCGCTTACGGTAACGCAGCTCGATATCGGAGACACCATGCCACTTTTCGGGCATCGGCAGCAGCGACTTCGTCAGCATGGTGATTTCTTCGGCATTGATCGTCAGCTCGCCACGCTTGGTGCGGCGCACCTTGCCGGTGACGCCGATGATGTCGCCGATATCGATCATCGGCAGCAGGTTGCGCGCCGCTTCCGGCGTCGTATCCTTGTGGGAGAAGATCTGCACCTTGCCCGAGGCGTCATGTATATCCATGAACATGCCGGAATTGCGCGAGGAATAAACGCGGCCCGCCACCGTTACCGTGTCGCCGGTTTCCGTGTCCGGCTCAATATCGGCATATTTTTCCGCCAGCTCCGCATTGGTCAGCGTGCGATGGAAATGTGCCGGATAGACATCGCCGATCTGCTCGCGCAGCAGCGCAAGTTTCTGGCGGCGCACTTCAGTCGCGTCGGAGGAAAGGGCGGTGGTCTCGGTCTTGGTGTCGGTCATGTTTTTTGCCTTAAGCGGGCTTGTTCGTTGCGGTTACCCTTTGCGCTCGGGTCTACCCCCCTCTGCCCTGCCGGACATCTCCCCCTCAAAGGGGAGATCGACAAGCGGTGGACACCTTGCCCATGGAACGAGCGGGTGCGGCGCCCGATCTCCCCCTTGAGGGGGAGATGCCCGGCAGGGCAGAGGGGGGTACCCCAAGCAGAGGGGTATATTTCAGGATGCCGGCGTGACCGCCAACACCAAATTATCAGCTTCCGCTGCCAACCATCGTGGCCACAACGGCAATCGCCACTTTCAGGCGCTGGCGAACCACAGAGCGGCCGAGCAGCGCCATGCTTTCAAACAGCGGCAGCGAGCGCGATGAACCGGAGACGGCGACGAAGAGCGGCGGCGTCACGACGCGCAGCTTCTTGCCTGTGCGTTCGGCCACATCGCGCAGCTCGGCTTCGATGGCTTCCACATTCCAGTCCGGCATTTTTTCGAGGTCGGCGGCAACCGTGGTGAGGATCTCGTGGATTTCCTCCGGTTTGCTTTTAAGACCCGCAAACGAAGCTGGCGTCAGGCCAACATCGCTCGACACCAGGAACCCGGCGAGGTTCGGCAACTCGCCGAGTTTGGAAATGCGGCTCTGCGAAAGCTTCAGACCTTCGGTCAGGCGGGAATTTTCCATCGCCCATTCCAGCGTGCGGGCAATGAACTCTTCCGGCGAAAGCTTTTCGCGCAGCCAGCGGCCGTTCAGCCAGTCCAGCTTCTGGATGTCGAAGATGGCGCCGGCCTTGGACAGCGCTTCCGGGTCGAACTTTGCGGCCAGTTCTTCCATCGTCAGAAGTTCTTCGCCTTCGGCGATCTGGATGAAGAACAGGCCGAGGAAGTTCATCAGCGCTTCCGGCAGGTAACCGAGGGCCGAATAATAGGAGATCGACGTCGGGTTCTTGCGCTTGGAGAGCTTCGACTTGTCGGCGTTGCGCATCAGCGAAAGATGCATGAACACCGGTTCCTGCCAGCCGAAATAACGGTAAAGCAGGATGTGCTTGGGCACGGAGGCGAGCCATTCTTCGCCGCGCGCCACATGGCTGATTTTCATCAGATGGTCGTCGATGACGTTGGCCATGTGATAGGTCGGCATGCCGTCGGCCTTGATCAGCACCTGCATGTCAACCGAATCCCAGGGGATCGAGACATCGCCGTAAACGCCGTCATGGAAATCGCACGAGCCTTCGGTCGGGATTTTCATGCGCACGACATTGGCCTCGCCGGCGGCAACGCGGGTGGTCACTTCTTCAGCCTTCAGGTGGAGGCAAAGGCCGTCATATTTCGGCGGCTTGCCCGCGGCGCGCTGCGCTTCGCGCATCTGCTCGAGCCGCTCGGGCGTGCAGAAACAGCGGAAGGCATGGCCTTTTTCCAGCAATTCTTCGGCATAGGGCCAGTACATCGGCTTGCGCTCGGACTGACGGTAGGGACCGTAAGGGCCGCCGACATCGGGGCCTTCCGACCAGGTGAGGCCGGTCCAGCGCAGCGCTTCCAGCACCTTCTGCTCATATTCAAGGGTCGAGCGAGTGGCGTCGGTATCCTCGATGCGCAGAATGAACTCGCCACCGTGTTTCTTGGCGAAGAGATAGTTGAACAGCGCGATATAGGCGGTGCCGACATGCGGCTCGCCGGTGGGGGAAGGTGCGATGCGGACGCGAACGCCGGAAGTGGTCATGAAATTCACTCGTCGTGACGTGGAGTGACATCGGGACGGTTCACCCTGATATCACGGAGTTTTCGTTTGGATGCGGCAGGACATCATGTCGAAAGGCGAAAAGAAAGTGCCTTTTTCATATTCCCGTTCGGCTTCGGCTTAGGCCATATTCTGCCGCAGGCGTCAAGGAAATATGGAGTCCCGAGGGGATGGCCGGTCTCGCCGCCCGGCCTCAGTTCACCGGCCAGACGTAAAGCAGCATGGGAATGCTGGCGATGACGATCATGATCGACAGCGGCAGTCCAAGGCGCGGATAATCGCTGAAACGATACCCGCCCGGGCCCATGACAAGCGTGTTGCACTGGTGACCGATGGGGGTGAGGAAGTCGCAGCCGGCACCGATTGCCACGGCCATCAGGAAGGCTTCCGGGCGAAAGCCGAGCGTGGTGGCAAAACCGGCGGCGATGGGGGCCATGACCAGCACGGTGGCGGCATTGTTGAGGAAGGGCGTCACAGCCATGGCGGTGAGCAGGATCATGCCGAGCGCCGCGAAAGGCGGCAGCCCCTGCGCCGCACTGCCAAGCCAGCCCGCGATCAGTTCACTCGCCCCGCTCGTGCGAAGCGAATCGCTGACGGGAATAAGGGCGGCGAGCATGACGAGGATCGGCCCGTCGATCGATTTATAGACCTCGGCAAGCGGGATCGCGCCGACGACGATCATCAGAAAGGCGGCGGCGAAAAAGGCAACCGAAACCGGCACCAGTCCGCTGCCGGCGGCCAGCATGGCGGCGGCCAGCACGATGACGGGCAAAAGCGCGCGACGTTGCACGCCAAGCAGGATTTCCCGCTGCGCCAGCGGCAGCAGCGAAAATTCCTGCAGCACCTGCGGCAGGTTCTTGCGGCTTCCCTGCAAAAGAATGACGTCGCCCGCCTGCAAGGTGAGGTCGGAGAGCCGCTGGCTGACACGCTGGCCGCGGCGGCTGACGGCGATCAGGTTGACGCCGCGCGTATAAGATAAGGAAAGCTCACGCGCGGAAATGCCTGATAGCACCGATTCATTGCTGATCACCGCTTCCATGGAAATGAGATCGGCGGTTTTCTGACCATTCTCCATCAACGGCTTGCCGGATAAAAGCAGCTTCGCCTGCGAGACGACGCGGTCCAGTCCCTCCGGGCTACCTTCGAGCAAAACGGTGTCGCCCGCCTTCAGCTTGACGTCGGGGAAGGGGGAGATGCGTCGCGGCCCGCGCAGGATGGTGCTGGCGATCACATCGCCATCCGCCTGTTTCAAAAGCTCCCGCAGCGGCCTGTCGCCAAAGGTGCTGTCAGCCGGCAGCGTCGCCTCTGCCGTATAGGCTGCCTGGTCGAGTGCATCCTCCACGGATGCCTGCTGGCGGTTGCGCACCGGCAGCAGGCGGTAACCGAAGGTCAGGAAGATGATGCCGATCACCGTCAGGCCCGCGCCGACGGGTGTGAAGTCGAACATCGAGAAGCTCTGGCCGGTCATCTCCTCGCGCAACCGCGAGACGACGATGTTGGGAGAGGTGCCGATCTGCGTCATCAACCCGCCCAAGAGCGCGGCAAAAGCCATCGGCATCAGATAATAGGAAACGGGGCTGCCCGATTTGCGGGCGAACTGGAAGGCGACCGGCATCATGATGGCGAGAGCGCCGATATTCTTGATGAAGGCCGACATGATGGCGACGACGATCATCAGAAAGGCAAGCTGCAGGCCCTTGGAATGCATTTCGGGGAAATATTTCTTGATCGTCATATCGACGACACCCGAACGCGCCACGGCCGAACTGACGATCAGCGCGCTGGCGACGATGATGACGATATCGTCGGAAAAGCCTGAGAAAGCCTTGTTAAATGGCACCACACCAAGTGCCACCGCCACCAGCAATGCGCTGCAGGCGATGACATCGTAACGGAACCTGTCCCAGATGAACGCGACCATCATGCCAGCGATCACGACGAAAGCGAGGATCTGTTCTGTCGTCATGCTTGCTTATGCTTTCGAATGAGAGGCACCGGGGGAGGACTCTATCGGGGATGATATCGAAGAACGCAAGGCGGGGTGAAGCGGTTCCGCGGAGGAAGATCGTCCTTCCTACCCCTCAGTCACACCGGCCATGAGCCGGTATCCAGTCGACGCGCGTCTGCGCGGCGAGAAGTGTCTTTCCAGCCCAAAGACTTGGGCTGGCTGGATGTCGGATCGGGTCCGGCATGACGGAATGCCGTCAATGCGGTTTGCCGGCGGCCTGCGCTTTCTTGCGCTGTCTGGCGTTGCGGGCGAGCATGTTGAGCAGTTCCACGAGCGCCGAAAACGCCATGGCGGCATAGACGTAGCCCTTGGGCACATGAAAGCCCATGCCTTCGGCGATGAGCGTCGTGCCGATCATCATCAGGAAGGCGAGTGCCAGCATGACGATGGTGGGGTTGCGCTCGATGAAGTTGGCGAGTGGCGTTGCGGCCAGCAGCATCACGGCAACGGCAAAGACCACAGCGACGATCATGATCGGCAGATGCGGTGTCATGCCAACGGCGGTGATGATGCTGTCCACCGAGAAGACGAGGTCGAGCAGCAGGATCTGGCCGATGGCGGCGCCGAAATTCATCGCGACCGGGCCGCCCACCATGTCTTCCTTGTGGTCTTCAGGATCGACGTTGTGGTGGATTTCCTTGGTGGCCTTCCACATCAGGAAAAGGCCGCCGGCGATGAGGATCATGTCCTTCCACGAGAAGGCGTGGCCGAAGATTTCGAAGACCGGCGTGGTGAGCTGCACGATCCAGGCCACGGTGCCGAGCAGGCCGAGACGCATGATGAGCGCAAGTCCGATGCCGATCTTGCGGGCTTTTTCGCGCTGTTCAGGCGGAAGCTTGTTGGTGAGGATCGAGATGAAGATCAGGTTGTCGATGCCAAGCACGACCTCCATGACGATCAGGGTGACCAGCGCCACCCAGGCAGCGGGGTCGGACAGAAGAGGGAGAACGGACTCCATCAGGGAATTTTTCCTTTCAGCAACAAGGCCACCCGAAACATTCGGTTCGTGGAATTTATAGCGCAATACGCGAGAAACAAGGAGACCGCGCCTGTGATAGGCAAGATTTCATCGAAATTTCGCGCAAACCGCGTATCAGGCCCCGTGCCGTTGCCGGTCCGGTCGCCCGTTGCTGAATGATTTCAGGCCTTGTCGGTTCCGTAGGCCGCCATGAACACCTTGATGGCGCTGGCGATCACCCGGTCCAGCTCCTCTTCCGGAACCGGGCCGTCGATCTCGCCGAACAGGCGCAGCTTGAAGAACGTGCCGGTGGAAAGCTCGATATATTGCCGCGCGGCCAGTTCCACGTCGTCTACCTTCAGATGGCCGAGCGCTATATGGTGCTCGATGAAATCCTGAAGCACGGTGCGGACATTATTGGGTGCGGCGATGAAAAAGCGCTGGGCGAGCTTGGGCATGCGGTCGATGACGCCGATCACCGAGCGCATGGCGGGGATCATGTCCGAGCAGATCATCTTGTTGGCAAAAGCCTTGCCGAACTGTTCCAGGCCTTTGCGCACCTCTTCGGTGCCGGCCAGAATATTGCGCATGGAGGTGGCAAATTCCTGCCGGTGATGGTCGACCAACGCCGCGAACAAATCCTCCTTGTTGGAGAAATAGACATAGATCGTACCCTTGGAAACGCCGGCTTCACGGGTGATGTCGTTCATGCTGGCGGCGTCGAAGCCCTTGAGCTTGAACACGCGCCACGCGCCCGCCAGAATCTGGTCGCGTTTGGCGGGGTCTTCGCCCGCCGCAAAACGCCCGGCGGTGTTGCCCGGACAGACCGTTTCCGTTTCCGTCTCCATATCCCTGTCTTCACCTGCCATCGCTAATGCCCCTTAGCATTGGAATGACGTAAAAAAAATTAACCGAACGTCGAACCAATCAGTTCGATAACACTTGATATGTGTCAGGAAAGAGATTATGTCAATCGAACCGAACGGTTCAGTTCGAAAAAACTTTCTTCAATTTATCACGGTACAATCTCATGTCGGCCCAGAAGAATAGCGCGGTTCGCGCCGTCAACGATGCGGAAGAGGCGGACATCACCGCCAAGGCCGAGACCTCCCCGGCAAAGCCGGCTGACGCACCGCCGCAGGCGGCTCCGGCTCCCGCCGTTGCTGCGCCGAAGGCGAAGAAGCGTTCGCCGCTTCTGCCGATCTTCGCGCTTGCGCTTCTGGCCGGTGCCGGCTGGTACGGTTACAACTGGTGGATCGACGGCCGCTTCATGGTGTCGACCGATGACGCCTATATACAAGGTGATATTGCCGTCATCGCGCCGAAGGTTGCCGGTTACGTCGCCAAGGTGAACGTCGTCGAGAACCAGGAAGTCAAGGCGGGCGATCCGCTGGTGACGCTTGACGATGGCGACTACCGCATCGCATTCGAACAGGCCGACGCACAGATCCGCACCGAGCAACTGTCGCTGAAGCGCATCGATGCGCAGATCATCGGCGGCGAGGCAGCGCAGGAGCAGGCCGTTGCCCAGAAGGGCGCTCTTGATGCCGCCCTTCGCGGCGCCGAAATCACCCAGAAGCGCGCCACCGAATTGCAGGCTAAGGACGTCGGCACGGTCGCCGCATCCGATAACGCGCAGGTCGCACTCGATCAGGCCAGGGCCAATGTCGTGGCGGGCGAGGCGGCGATCTCGTCTGCGAAAGCCAATGTCGAGCTTCTGCGCGCCCAGCGCGAGGAAGCCGAAAGCACTATCCGTTCGCTGCAGCTTTCCAAGGACAAGGCCGCCCGCGACCTGGCCTTCACGGTTCTGAAGGCACCTTATGACGGCGTCATCGGCAATCTTGCGGTGCAGACCGGCGATCTGGTCTCTGTCGGCAAGCGCCTCGCTTCGCTGGTGCCGATGAACGAGCTTTATATCGACGCCAATTTCAAGGAAACGCAGCTTGCCCGCGTTGTGCCCGGTTCGAAGGTCCGCGTCCACGTAGATGCCTTCGACGACGAGGCCATCGAAGGCACGGTCCAGTCGATCTCGCCCGGCTCGGGCTCGGTCTTCTCCATGCTGCCGCCGGAAAATGCGACGGGCAACTTCACCAAGGTCATCCAGCGTGTGCCAGTACGCATCGTCTTCTCCAAGGAAGACCTTGCCAAACACAATCTGCGCGCCGGCCTCAGTGTCGTTGTTGATGTCGACACCCGCACGGCACCTGAAAACACCAGAACGGCGCAAGTTAACCCGCAGGCCAAGTAAGGCTTCGTTGAGGGCAAGATCATGGCGGCTACGGTTGTCGGCACAGGCGGGGCGTCCATCCCCGTCGATCCACCTATGGACAGACGCAGGCTCATCGCGTTCTTCGCGATGGTCTTCGGCATGTTCATGTCCATTCTCGACATTCAGATCGTCTCCGCCTCGCTTGCGGAAATCCAGGCTGGCCTCGGCGCGGGCTCGGACGAGATCGCCTGGGTGCAGACCTCCTATCTGATCGCCGAAGTCATCATGATCCCGCTGTCGGGCACGCTGGCGCGCATTCTGTCCACGCGCGTGCTGTTTGCCACCTGCGCGGCGGGTTTCACGCTGTCGAGCGCCCTCTGCGCCACTGCCACCAATATCGACCAGATGATCGTCTACCGGGCGATCCAGGGCTTTATCGGCGGCGGCATGATCCCGTCAGTCTTTGCGGCCGCCTTCACCATTTTCCCCCCGTCCAAGCGCTCCATCGTCTCGCCCATCATCGGTCTCGTCGCTACGCTTGCGCCCACCATCGGCCCGACGGTCGGCGGTTATCTTTCCAATGCGTTTTCCTGGCACTGGCTGTTCCTCGTCAACATCATTCCCGGCATCATCGTCACCATCCTGACCTGGAGCCTGATCGATTTCGACAAGCCGGAACGTTCGCTCTGGAAGAAGTTCGACTGGTGGGGGCTGATCTCCATGGGGGTCTTCCTCGGCTCGCTGGAATATGTGCTGGAAGAAGGCAACAACAAGGACTGGTTCAACGATGAACGTATTGTCATCGGATCCATCGCCATGGTCATCGGCGCGGTGGTGTTCTTCTGGCGTGCCTTCAAGGTGGACTTCCCCGTGGTGGACATCCGCGCCTTCGCGGACCGAAACTTCTCCATCGGCTCGCTGTTTTCCTTCGTCATGGGCATCGGGCTTTACGGGCTGACCTATCTCTACCCGCTCTATCTCGGCCGGGTGCGTGGCTATGATGCGCTGATGATCGGCGAGACCATGTTCGTTTCCGGTCTTGCCATGTTCTTCACCGCGCCGATCGCCGGCAAGGTCTCCACCAAGCTCGATCCGCGCATCATGATGGCCATCGGCTTCATCAGCTTCGGCTGCGGGACCTGGATCATGACCTATGTGACGACCGACTGGGATTTCTACGAGCTGCTGATCCCGCAGATCCTGCGCGGTTTCGGGCTGATGATGTGCATGGTGCCGATCAACAACATCGCGCTCGGCACGCTGCCGCCGGCCCGTATCCGCAATGCATCCGGTCTGTTCAACCTCACCCGTAACCTCGGCGGCGCGGTTGGTCTTGCGGTCATCAACACCCTGCTGTCGCAGCGCACCGACGATCATTACGTGCGGCTGGCGGAACATGTCAGCTATTCCAATCCGCAGGCGCTGGAATGGCTGAACAATGTCGGCGCGAACTACGATTCCTACGGGCTCGACGGGGCTTCCGTCGCGATCAAGAAGCTGGTCGGCATGGTGTCGCAACAGGCTTGGATGCTCGCCTTCGCGGACGTGTTCTTTGCGCTGACGCTGCTGTTCGGCAGCCTGATCTTTATGACCGTGCTGATCCAGAAACCCAAGGCAGCGCCGCCACCAGACGCGGCGCACTGAACGAAATCCCCTCCCATCCACCGCAGAGCTGGGGCCGTCGGAAATGACGGCCCCTTTTTTGCCTGCCTGTTGGCGCAGTGGAAACTCTTGGTTTATCGCTGGCGTTCCCTCTCATCCGACCCTTCGGGTCCCCTTCTCCCCGGCGCGGAGGAAAAATAAGCGGCATCGTTGCGCGAGGAGCCGCTGACCTCCACATCGGCTTTTGTTGAAATATGAGGTACGTACATCATTTTTTGGTTTACCTCGACCGCAAAGCTGGATATTCAAAGGCGAGGGAGGAGCCATGAAGCCGACAGTTCACGATATCGCCGAGCGTGCGGGCGTCAGCCTCGCCACCATCGACCGGGTGCTGAACATGCGCCCCGGCGTGCATGCCGCCACCCGTGCAAGGGTGGAAGCGGCCATTGCCGAGCTTGGTTATGTGCGCGATATCGCCGCCGCCAATCTGGCCAAGGGCCGCAACTACTCGATGATCTTCATTCTGCCGGGCAATGACAATTCCTTCATGGCGACTTTGCGCGCCGAAGTGCGGGCTGCAGCCGGCCGCTCGCATCTGGAGCGCACGGCCATCCGCGTGATCGAAGTGCCGCCCTTTAATGCCGCAGCGCTCACAGAAGCTCTCGAGGTGGCGCGGCGGGAAAAACCATCCGGCGTCGCCTTCGTGGCCACCGATTCCGAAGATGTGGCCGAAGCCGCCGACCGGCTGGCGGAAGATGGCATCGCCACGGTCACACTGGTGTCGGACCTTTCCGGCTCGCGGCGCGATCATTATGCCGGCGTGGACAACGTTGCGGCCGGGCGCACGGCGGCGAGCCTGATGGGACGTTTCCTCTCCGGGCACGGAGGCGATGTCGCCGTTGTTGCCGGCTCCATGCTGGTGCGTGACCATCGCGAGCGTCTGGAAGGGTTTCGCGCCGTCCTCGAAACCGAATTTCCGCAGGTGCGGCTGCTGCCGGTGCTGGAGGGCAGGGACGATCCGCTCACCGTCGAGGCGCTGGTGCGCGAGGCGCTCGGCAATGATGCCCTCGCCGGTATCTACAGTCTCGGCGCGGGTAATCGCGGCCTCATCCGGGCGCTTGGGGCCGCAGATGGCGAAAGAGCGCTTTCGGTCATCGCCCATGAGCTGACGGAAAACACCGCCAATGCGCTGAGAGAAGGGCTGCTCGATGCCGTGCTCAACCAGGATGCCGGCCACGAGGTGCGCAGCGCCATCCGCGTGTTGAAGGCGCGCGCCGATGGCCTGCCCGTCATCGCCGCGCAGGAACGTATCCGTATTGACATCTTCCTCAGGGACAATCTGCCCTGAGCAAACAGGCTGGAAGTGGCGCGTGGAGCGCCGGAATGGAGAAATACATGTATCTCGGTCTCGATCTTGGCACGTCAGGCGTCAAAGCCCTGCTGATGGACGGCGATCAGAAAATCATCGGTTCGGCCAACGGCTCGCTGGATGTTTCGCGCCCGCATCACGGCTGGTCCGAGCAGAACCCGGCGGACTGGATTGCCGCGACGAAAACTGCGGTTGCGGGCCTGAAGCAGAAGTTTGCGAAAGAGCTTGCTGCCGTGAAAGGCATCGGCCTCTCCGGCCAGATGCACGGCGCGACGCTTGTCGATGCCGAAGGCAAGGTGCTGCGCCCCTGCATCCTGTGGAACGACACGCGCTCCCATGCCGAGGCCGCCGCGCTCGATGCCGATCCGCGTTTCCGCAAGATCACAGGCAATATCGTCTTCCCCGGCTTCACCGCGCCGAAGCTTGCCTGGGTGGCGAAGAACGAACCCGACATCTTCGCGAAAGTGGCCAAGGTATTGCTGCCGAAGGATTATCTGCGGCTATGGCTGACGGGCGAATACATCTCGGAAATGTCGGATTCCGCCGGCACCTCCTGGCTCGATACCGGCGCGCGCAAATGGTCCCCCGAGCTGCTCGCCGCCACCGGGCTCGATGAAAAACACATGCCGTCGCTGGTGGAAGGCACGGATGAGGCGGGCGTTCTTCGTGCCGAACTCGCCGGCGAATGGGGCATTTCCGGACGCGCCGTCGTCGCCGGTGGTGCCGGCGACAATGCGGCGTCGGCCTGCGGCATGGGCACGGTGAAGAAAGGCCATGCCTTCGTGTCGCTCGGCACATCGGGCGTGCTCTTCGCAGCCAATGCCTCCTATCTGCCGAAGCCGGAAAGCGCCGTGCATGCCTTCTGCCATGCGCTGCCGAACACCTGGCACCAGATGGGCGTCATCCTCTCCGCCACGGATGCGCTGAACTGGTATTCGCGCCTCACCGGGCAATCCGCTGCCGATCTGACCGGCGAACTCGGCGAGACGCTTCTCGCACCGACCGGCGTCACTTTCGCGCCTTATCTTTCCGGCGAACGCACGCCGCATAATGATGCTGCCATCCGTGGGTCCTTCATCGGCCTGTCGCATGAAAGTGACCGCAAGGCGCTGACCCAGGCCGTGCTGGAAGGCGTGACTTTCGCGATCCGGGATAATCTCGAAGCGCTGAAATCTGCCGGCACGTCCATCTCCCGCGTCACCGCTATCGGCGGCGGCTCGCGTTCGGCCTATTGGCTGGCCTCGATCGCCACCTCGCTTGGCGTTCCCGTCGATATTCCGGCTGAGGGCGATTTCGGTGCGGCCTTTGGTGCCGCCCGCCTCGGCCTGATTGCCGCGACCGGGGCCGATCCGGTGGCCGTCTGCTCGCAGCCGGAGACGGCGCGGACGATTGAGCCGGTGGCGGCGCTTGGCGATGCTTATGAAGAGGCTTACCGCCGGTATCATGCGCTTTATCCGGCTATTCGGGCGCTTTCGCAGTGAGACGCGGAGTGTGGGGTTTACCCCCCTCTGTCCTGCCGGACATCTCCCCCTCAAGGGGGGAGATCGACAAGCGGCTACTTCCCGCCCTCATGCGAGGCTGAGTATGGAGCGATAGATAGCGTCCTGCTGATCTCCCCCCTTGAGGGGGAGATGCCCGGCAGGGCAGAGGGGGGTGAACCACACCCTCCAACCTTGAAATTTCCAAACACGATTTAAAACCACCAAGGAGGAACCACCCAATGAGCACAGGTTTTTTCGGCGATATCGCCAAGATCAAATATGAAGGCCCCGACAGCACCAATCCGCTGGCCTTCCGCCACTATAACCCCGACGAGATCGTCGGCGGCAAGCGCATGGAAGATCACCTGCGTTTCGCGGTAGCCTACTGGCACACCTTCACCTGGCCGGGCGGTGACCCCTTCGGCGGCCAGACTTTCCAGCGCCCGTGGTTTGAAGACACCATGCAGGCTGCCAAGCTGAAGGCAGACGTGGCCTTCGAATTCTTCTCGCTGCTCGGTTCGCCGTTTTATTGCTTCCACGATGCGGATGTGCGCCCGGAAGGCAAAAACTTTGCTGAGAACACGAAGAACCTTAACGAGATCGTCGATTACTTCGCGCAGAAGCAGGCCGATACCGGCGTGAAGCTGCTGTGGGGCACGGCGAACCTGTTCTCCAACCGCCGCTTCATGTCGGGCGCCGCGACCAATCCGGACCCGGATGTTTTCGCATTCTCCGCCGCAACCGTGAAGACCTGCATGGACGCCACCAAGACGCTCGGCGGCGCGAATTATGTTCTGTGGGGCGGCCGCGAAGGTTACGAGACCCTGCTCAACACCGATCTGTCGCGTGAACTCGACCAGCTCGGCCGCTTCCTCAATCTGGTGGTGGAATATAAATACAAGATCGGTTTCGAAGGCACGATCCTGATCGAGCCGAAGCCGCAGGAGCCCACCAAGCACCAGTATGATCACGACGTCGCGACCGTTTACGCCTTCCTGCAGAAAAACGGTCTGGAAAAGGAAGTGAAGGTCAATATCGAGCAGGGCCACGCCATCCTCGCCGGCCACTCCTTCGAGCATGAACTGGCCATGGCCAATGCCTTCGGCATTTTCGGCTCCATCGACATGAACCGCAACGATTACCAGTCCGGCTGGGATACCGACCAGTTCCCCAACAATGTGCCGGAAATGGCGCTTGCCTATTATCATGTTCTCGCCGGCGGCGGTTTCAAGAATGGCGGCACCAATTTCGATTCCAAGCTGCGTCGCCAGTCGCTCGATCCGCAGGACCTGCTGATCGGCCATATCGGCGGCATGGATTGCTGCGCCCGTGGCCTGAAGGCGGCGGCGAAGATGATCGAGGACGGTGCGCTGTCGAAGCCGCTTTCCGAGCGTTACGCCAAGTGGGATTCCCCGGAAGCGCAGAAGATGCTGCGCGGCGAGCTGAAGCTCGAAGAGATCGCAGCGCTGGTCGAACGCCAGGATATCAATCCCGAGCCGAAGTCCGGTCGTCAGGAATATCTCGAAAACGTGGTCAATCGTTACGTTTGACGGGCTGGTTCGTTCAAAGACAGTGGATGGGGGAATCTCCCCCATTCACAGGCTGGTTCAAGTTGCGAAACCGTTCTTCCGTCATGCTCGGGCCTGTCCCGAGCATCTGCAACCTCTCAATTGATTGAAAGGTGGTTGGATCATCGGGACAAGCCCGAGGATTGTTTGTTGCTTTCCGGGTATTGTCGGTGCGGGACTGCGGGCCCTTCACAGCCCGCAGTCCCGGCGGCGGGCGACCGTCCAAGGATCGGGATCACGCCCGACGTCATCAAGGTTCCCTGCCGCCTTTGCTTCACCGCTTGGAGAGTTGATTGGGCCGCTGATCGCCACGCCCGCAAACAATCCGAAGCCTGCAAAGGATAGCAGACCTATGGACTTTTTGCACACGCCACCCCTTCGATGCCTCGGTGTCGATGTCGCCAAGGACAGTCTCGTCGCCAGCGAGGGTAGCCGCATCCTGACCGTCGACAACAACCGCTGCGGCGTCCGCGCGCTGCTCAAGACGATGCGGCCGGATTTCGTCATCTGCGAACCGACCGGCGGATACGAGCTCATGCTGCTGGAGGAATGCCTCAAAGTGGGCATTGCCTGCCATCGCGCCGATGTGATGAAGCTCAAAGCCTATATCCGTTCGCTGGGAACGCTTGGCAAAAGCGACGCCATCGACGCCAGACAGATGGCTGCCTATGGCTGCGAGCGTTGGGCGAGGTTGCCGCTATGGCATGCGCCGGATGCCGATGAGGTGGAATTGCAGGTGTTGGTGCGGCGCAGGACCGATCTGGTGGCGCTCAGGGTAGCCGAGCAGAACCGCTCTAAAGCCCCTGGCGCAAAGGCTATCGCAGCCTCGTTCAAGGCCATGCTCGGTGCCATCCAGCGCCAGATCGACGCCCTCGATGGCCAAATCGCAGCGCTCGTCGAAAGAAGCGACAGGCTTGCCAGGCGCATCCGTATCTGCACCACGGTCAGCGGCGTCGGAACCCTAAGCGCTGCAAACCTGATCGCCCAGCTGCCGGAACTCGGCTCCCTGCATCGCCGCCAGGCCGCAGCCCTTGCCGGAACCGCTCCCCATCCCAGCGAAAGCGGAAACGCCAAAGGTCGACGGCGACAGCGCGGCGGAAGACCCCAGGCCAAAACCGCATTGTTCATGCCCGCAATGTGTGCAGCACAGGGAAAGGGACAGTTCGCCCCCTTCTACGAACGCCTCATCCGAAACGGAAAACCGCCCATCGTCGCTATCGCCGCAACCATGCGAAAGATCGTCGTGACCATAAACGCAAGGCTCAGGGACGACTTGTTACAACAGAGTTGATGACGTTGAGTATGCAGGATGCCGCCCATTCGGTCTCCTGCCCTGATGCTGCAGATACCATTCCATAGCGAGATGAAGAAGGTCGCACGCCGGATAAGGCGGCTCGCTCCCTGTCAGGCTTTCACAGGTGAGGACAATTCCGCGCCACCTCTCCTTGTTTTTCAGTCACTTCCCGAAAAATACGTCCCCACTCATCCCCATCAGCCCGTTTGGCCGCATCATTCTTCCCGCAACCGGAACGGAAGGGCGATACGCGCGGCGCCCTTTGCGAACCGGAGGCCGGCATCGACAAGCATGGTTCTGGCAGACCGTGTTTCTGAAAGGCATCCCGCCGGGCCAGAGGCGGGAAGGGCTGATCGGATAGATGCCGTGAAAAGACCGAAGGGCCGTTATGACGGCCCGGATGACGAGGCCCGGCGAATGCAAAAACTTCTACCACTTCCCCATTCCACCCGCATTCGCCGGGCCGATGCCTTGCGCCGCCGGTTAAACCGCTGCGGCGGCATTTGTGCATGCAAAGCGCTTTGGACTTGTTAACCGCGCATCCTGAAACGTTGTAGATTCTGCCAGCCCGGCTGTACCTCGCACGCGACATGGTCTAAACCGCTGCTGATCTTTTCACGCTCGATGGATAGAAAGGCCTGTCGGATGACCGATCCCCAAACGCTTGCAGCCCGTTTCCCCGGTGATTTCCTGTTCGGCGTCGCGACCGCCTCCTTCCAGATCGAAGGCTCCACCAAGGTGGATGGCCGCAAGCCCTCCATCTGGGATGCCTTCTGCAACATGCCGGGCCATGTCTTCGGGCGCCACAATGGCGACGTTGCCTGTGACCATTACAATCGCTGGGAAGACGACCTCGATCTCATCAAGGAGATGGGTGTCGGGGCCTATCGTTTCTCCATCGCCTGGCCGCGCATCATTCCCGATGGTTTCGGACCGATCAACGAAAAAGGCCTGGATTTTTACGACCGTCTCGTTGATGGCTGCAAGGCGCGCGGCATCAAGACCTATGCGACGCTTTACCATTGGGATCTGCCGCTGACCCTGATGGGCGACGGCGGCTGGGCCTCGCGCTCCACCGCCCATGCTTTCCAGCGTTACGCCAAGACCGTCATGGCCCGTCTGGGCGACCGGCTGGATGCGGTGGCGACCTTCAACGAACCCTGGTGCGCGGTCTGGCTCAGCCACCTCTACGGCATTCACGCGCCGGGCGAACGCAACATGGAGGCGGCCTTAGCCGCCATGCACCACATCAATCTCGCCCATGGTTTCGGCGTCGAGGCATCCCGCCATGTCGCGCCGAAGGTGCCGGTGGGGCTGGTGCTGAACGCCCATTCCGTCATTCCGGCTTCTAACGGCGAGGCTGATCTCAAGGCCGCCGAACGTGCCTTCCAGTTCCACAATGGTGCGTTTTTCGATCCGGTCTTCAAGGGCGAATATCCAGCCGAGATGATGCAAGCGCTGGGTGATCGCATGCCAGTCGTGGAGGCGGAAGACCTCGCCATCATCAGTCAGAAGCTCGACTGGTGGGGCCTGAATTATTACACGCCGATGCGCGTTGCCGACGATGCGACGCCGGGTGCGGAATTCCCCGCCACGACGCCGGCTCCGGCGGTCAGCGAGGTGAAGACCGATATCGGCTGGGAGGTTTATGCGCCGGCGCTTAAGTCGCTGGTCGAGACACTCTACAAACGTTACGACCTGCCGGAGTGCTACATTACCGAAAACGGCGCCTGCTATAATGTCGGCGTCGAAAACGGCGAGGTGAATGACCAGCCGCGCCTCGATTATTACGCCGAACATCTCGGCATCGTCGCCGATCTCATCCGCGACGGTTACCCGATGCGCGGGTATTTCGCCTGGAGCCTGATGGATAATTTCGAATGGGCAGAGGGCTACCGCATGCGCTTCGGCCTCGTACATGTGGATTATGACACACAGGTGCGCACGCTGAAGAACAGCGGCAAGTGGTATAGTGCTTTGGCTTCGGGATTTCCGAAGGGCAATCACGTTCCTGAAAATACGAAGCAGGAAAAATAATAAGTAAACAAAATCATCAGTCATGCTGAGTTTTTCGTTGGTTACCCGGCGGTGCCTGCTTGCACCCGTCATCCCGTCCCCTATGTCAGGCAGGCTACGAAGGCGTAGCGTCCGTTTCTGCCTCCAAAAGGGGCCGGGCGGGCTGGTCCTCCCAAGGGAAAACGAACATGCTTATTGAAAAACTCAACTGGCGTTATGCCACCAAGAAAATGGATCCTTCCAAGCCGGTCGCGGAAGACAAGGTCGAGCGCATTGTCGAGGCGGCTCGGCTGGCGCCCACCTCCAGCGGCCTGCAGCCTTTCGAGGTGATCGTCGTCACCGACCCGGAAGTGCGCGCCAAGATCCGCGAGATCGCCTGGAACCAGGCGCAGGTCACCGAAGGTTCGCATCTGCTGGTGTTTGCGGCGTGGGATAACTACACCGAAGAGCGGATCAACCACATGTTCGATCTGGTCAATGAGGAACGCGGCATCAAGAACGAGGGCTGGGAAGCCTATCGCCAGATGCTGCTCACCACCTATCCGCAGCGTGACCAGCAGGTGAATTTCGAACATGCTGCGCGTCAGGCCTATATCGGCTTCGGTATGGCCGTGGCGCAGGCCGCTTTTGAGGGTGTGGATTCCACCCCGATGGAAGGTTTCGATCCCGCCAAGCTCGACGAAATCCTCGGCCTGCGTGAGAAGGGCCTGCGCTCCGTCACTATTCTGCCGCTTGGTTATCGCCAGCCGGATGGCGACTGGCTGGTGAACCTGAAAAAGGTCCGCCGCCCGCTCGAGGAATTCACCAGCCGCGTGTGATTTTCATATCGTCGCGAAATCTTGACCGCCGCAAGGCCGCCGAGGCGGCTTTGCGGTAGATTTTTTCTCTCTTCTCAGATAATTGAAAAAACATCCCTGTTAAAAGGTGGCGTGTGCGGGCAAGTATGCGCCATCGAATTGCCGATCCCCGGCATTTCTGAGTGAAAGCCTGACGAAATGACCCGGAAAATCAGCTGTCATCGAATGTGCCCGAAGGCTGCATGAAGATAGCGGTTCAGCACCGCAACAGGATTTTTTGAGACCCAATCCGTCACGCATTCCCAGAGTTCACAATGAATTTTCCATCCAGTGCGGCCTCGCCCGCGCGTTCAGAACAGGCGGTCCCGCAAGGGGCGGCAAAGGAGCCGATGGTCACGTTTGAAGGCGTGACCAAGACCTTTGGCGGCGCCGACGGCAAGCCGGGCTTCGCAGCCCTTGCCGGTATCGACTACACCGTGCCGAAAGGCTCCATCACCGGCATCATCGGCCGTTCGGGTGCGGGCAAATCCACGCTCATCCGCCTCGCCAACGGCCTTGAAAAGCCCTCGACCGGCCGCGTGGTCGTTGATGGCGTCGATGTTGCGGCGCTTGATGAAAAGAGCCTGCGCACGCTGCGCCGTTCCGTCGGCATGATCTTCCAGCACTTCAACCTTTTGTCCTCACGCACCGCTTTTGACAACGTGGCCCTGCCGCTCGAAATCGCCGGCTTGGGCAAGAAGGAAATCGAGGCCCGCGTCGCGCCGCTGCTTGATCTCGTCGGGCTTTCCGACAAGGCGAAGCGGTATCCGGCGGAACTCTCTGGTGGCCAGAAGCAGCGTGTTGGCATTGCCCGCGCACTCGCCACCCAGCCGAAGTTGCTCCTCTCCGACGAGGCGACCTCGGCGCTCGATCCGGAAACGACGCAGTCCATTCTCGAACTGCTGAAGCGCATTAATGCCGAACTCGGTCTCACCGTGCTGCTCATCACCCATGAGATGGAAGTGGTGAAGACCATCGCCTCGCAGGTGGCCGTTATCGACAGGGGCCTGATCGTCGAGGAAGGCACGACCTTCGACATCTTCACCGCGCCGAAACATGAGACGACGCGCAGCCTGCTGTCATCCTCGGTCGGTGTGAAGCTGCCGCACTGGGTCACTTCGGGGCTGAAGCAGGAAGCTACGGACGGCGACCGCGTTCTGGTGCGCCTGGTCTTCTTCGGCGAGACGGCTTTCCAGCCACTTACCGCCCGGCTTGTTGCTGAAATCGGCCCAGACGTGAACATTCTTGCCGGTACCATCGAGGAAATCTCCGGTCAGCCATTCGGTTCGCTCGTCGTTTCCTATCCGGCCTCGGCTGAGGTCACCGCCCGCGCCAACCGCTTTTATGCGGAAACCGGTCTTCACACGGAGGTGCTCGGTTATGTCGCCTGATATGATCTTCAACCTTCTCTTCAAGGGACTCTGGCAGACGCTGCACATGGTGGCGGTGGCCGGCATTGTCGGTTCACTGATCGGCGTGCCCATGGGTGTGTTCCTTGCCACCAGCGGCAAGGGCGAACTGTTTCCAGCACCGATGACCAACCGCATCCTCGGCCTCATCGTTAATGCGGCGCGCTCCACGCCCTTCATCATTCTTGTAGTGGCGATCATTCCCTTCACCCGTCTCGTCGCCGGCACGTCGATCGGCACCAATGCGGCCATCGTGCCGCTGACGGTTGCGACCGTGCCCTTCATCGCAAGGCTGGTGGAGGCGGCGATCCGCGAAGTGGATAAGGGCCTGATCGAGGCCGCCCGCGCCATGGGCGCGACACCGTTGCAGATCGTCACCAAGGTGCTGCTCGCCGAAGCCAAGCCCGGCATCACGCTGGCGCTGACGCTGACGCTGGTCAGCCTCATCGGTTATTCGGCCATGGTCGGCGCTGTCGGCGGCGGCGGGCTGGGTGACCTCGGCATCCGCTACGGTTACCAGCGCTTCATGCCTGATGTGATGCTGGCGGTGGTTGTGGTGCTCATCGTGCTGGTGCAACTGGTGCAGAGCGCCGGCGACCGGCTGGCGCGCAGCTTCGACAAGCGGACCCGGAAGAATTAACTGCGTTTATAATAACAACCCAAGGAGACACCCATGAAGAAACTCATCCTCGCGGCTTCGCTCGCCGCTCTCTTCACCGCCGGTCAGGCGCTGGCAGAGACGATCAAGATCGGCGTTACCCCTGCCGAACACGCGCAGATCATGGAACAGGTGAAAAAGATCGCGGCCGCCAAGGGTCTGGATATCGATATCATCGAATTCTCCGACTATGTCGTGCCGAACCAGGCGCTGAATGATGGCGAGTTGCAGGCCAACTCCTTCCAGCACCAGCCTTACCTCGACAACCAGATCGCCGACCGCAAGTTCGATCTCGTCAGCGTCGGCACCACCATCACCACCCCGATGGGCGTTTATTCCAAGAAGGTGAAGAACCTTGACGAGCTGAAGGACGGCGCAACCATCGGCATTCCGAACGACCCGACCAATGGCGGTCGTGCGCTTCTGGTTCTCGCCTCCAAGGGTGTGCTGAAGGTCAAGGAAGAGGCCGGTCTGAAGGTAACGCCTGCCGACATCACCGAAAACCCGAAGAACATTCAGATCGTCGAACTTGACGCTGCTCAGCTGCCGCGTTCGCTTGACGACACCGACGCTTCGGTCATCAACACCAATTACGCGACGGCTGCCGGCCTGAACCCGAAAAAGGACGCCATCGCCATCGAAAGCGAAAAGTCCCCTTATGCCAACGTCATCGCCGTCCGTGCGCAGGACAAGGACAAGCCCTGGGTGAAGACGCTGGTAGAATCCTACCACAGCCCGGAAGTGAAGGCCTTCATTCTGGAAAAGTACAACGGCACGGTCATCCCGTCCTGGTAAGAAGCTGCCGCATGGTGGAAATGAGGACCTCTCCCGTTCGCGGGGGAGGTTTTTTGTTTGGAGACCAGCGATAACCGGTTTTCCCTGAAAAACCCCCGCCATTTCAGGGAAGGATTTTTCAGTCTCTCGCCCGGACTGTCGTTTTGTACCCGTTGTTTTTTGGGTCGGCGTTGCGGGGCGGTTTAACGCCTTTTGAATGTTTCCCTCGCAAGATGATGCTTTCAAAGGGGATTTTATGCGGATTGCGCCGCGCAACATTGGGGACTATTTGCCGGTCGGGCGCAGAACCGCCGTCGGCGTCGTATTGTCCACCTTCGCGCTGGTGCTTCTCATCGTCACCGCGCTCGTCCTTTCAGCCCTCAGCCAGGTCCGCGAAAAGGCCAATCTGCTCGACAATGCCCGCTCGCGCGAGACGACGGCGGGCGCTCTCGTCACCTTTCGTGATCAGCTTGGCGCGACGCTGAACGATTACGCCGCCTGGGACGATGCCGCCGAGTATGTCTACGCCCCTGATCGTTTCGACTGGGTGGCAAGCAACTATGGCGAGATGACGGTCAACAGCGATCTTTTCGACACCGCCGTGGTATTGGATGAAGACGGCAAGACCCGAATGGCGTACCAGGACGGCAAACCGGTGAAATGGACTTATGACACCTATTTTGCCGCTGGCCTGAAGGAGATGATCGAGCGGGTGCAGGCCATGCGCCCAAGCATTACCTCGCAGGTGACGGGTTTCGTCAAAACCGAAGATGGCGTCGCCGCTGCCGGTGTCGCGCTTGTGCGGCTCAAATCCGGCGCGCTGGCCACGGATAATGCTGAGCGTCGTTATCTGATCTTCGCCCGTCACCTCAAACAGGCGACGGTGGACAAGCTCGCCCGCAATTACGTCGTCGAGGGGCTGGAACTTCAATATGGCGACGGACCTGCCGCCAACCATGTGGATATCGTCAATCCGCTGGGGCAGGTGCTGGCCCGGCTCGTCTGGCGTTCGCATCTGCCGGGGGATGTCAGCTTTCATGAGGCGCGGCCGGTGGTCTTCACCGCGCTCGGCATTGCCGGCACGTTTTTCCTGGTGCTGCTCATCATCGGCTCGGCCACGCTCGACCGGCTGAAGGCGGACGAGGCTGCAGCACGGGAAGAGGCGCTGCGTGACCGGTTGAGCGGGCTCGACAATCGCGCCGGGCTGTTTGCCCACCTCACCCGCATGGTTGGCAAGGCCCGCCACGACAAGACCGATATCAAGCTGCTCTATCTCGATCTCGACGGCTTCAAGGAAATCAATGATTCCTATGGCCATGCCGCCGGCGACCGGCTGATCAAGGGCGTGGCGGCGGCGCTGCGGGTGCTGGTGCCGGAAGGCGCGGTGCTGGCGCGGCTCGGCGGTGATGAATTCGCCATCGCCATTCAGGGCAACGATGTCTGGTCGGAAGGCCGCAAGCTGTGTTTGTCGCTTCTCGAACTCTTCACCGAGCCTTTCAGCATCGGCGAACGGGTGGCGAGCATCGGTTGCAGCATCGGCACGTCGGTTTCCCGCGCGGGCGATATCAATGGCGAGGAACTGTTGCGCCGTGCCGATATGGCCATGTACCAGGCCAAGGAGAACGGACGCGGGCGTTACGTCTCCTATGAGCTGAAGATGGATGCGCTGCGCGAAGAAAAATTGCAGCTGGAAGCGGATCTGCGCTCCGCGATCCTGAATGACGAGATACAGGTGGTTTACCAGCCGGTTGTCAGCGCCGCCACGCGCTGCATCACCGGCGTGGAGGCACTGGCCCGTTGGCAGCGGCCGGGCTACGGTTTCGTGCCGCCGGATATTTTCATTGCCGCCGCCGAAACCAGTGGGCTGATTGACCGGCTCGGCCTTCTGGTGCTGCGCAAGGCCTGCGAGACGGCACGGCAATGGCCGTCCATCAAGCTGTCAGTGAATATTTCCCCCGTGCAGTTCCGCAATCCGGCTTTCTCCGGTTATGTCGCGGACATTCTCGATGCGACGCAGACGCCGTCCGAAAGGTTGCGGCTGGAAATGACGGAAGGTTATTTCATCCAGCATCCGGAGCGGGCGAGTGCGGCGATCGACAAGCTGAAACAGCTCGGCCTGCACATAGCGCTTGATGATTTTGGCGCCGGTTTTGCGAGCGTCGGTTATCTGCGCCGCTTCGGTTTCGACCGCATGAAGATCGACCGCTCGCTGATCATGGCGCTCGATAAGGGCGGCCGCTCGCTGGAAATGCTCCAGGCGACCGTGGCGCTGGCGAAATCGCTCGATATTCCGGTGACGGCCGAAGGCGTCGAGACGGAAGAACAGGCGGCCATCCTGCATCTGTGCGGCTGTGATGAACTGCAGGGTTACCTGTTCTCGAAGCCGGTTGCGGCCGAAGATATCACCACCATGCTGGACGGGCAGGATGCACCGCTATTTGCGCTTCGGGCGGGGACGTGAAGGGTGCGCACCGGCTTCTTCCCGTGATTTTAATCACCTGAGAGCGCGGCCATTTCTTCTCCCCGGCGGGGAGAAGAACGTCAGGCGCAACCCTCGATATACATGTAACCGCTACGCACGCCGACAGCTGCCCGGTCTTACCGCCCCAGATGCCGCTCGCCGCGCGTCTTTGCCAGTTCGATCTGCTGCTGCCGGTCGCGAAACCGCTGGCGGTCGTCTTCGCTGCGCTCGTCGTAACAGCTCGGGCAGGATACGCCTTCCTCGAATTTGGTCGACAGGCGCACTTCCGGCGTGATCGGGTTGCGGCAGGCATGGCAGAGCTGGTGATCGCCTTCCGCGAGGCCGTGGACAACGGAGACGCGCTCGTCGAACACGAAACAGGCGCCTTCCCAGAGGCTCTCTTCTTCCGGCACCTCTTCCAGATATTTCAGGATGCCGCCCTTGAGGTGATAGACCTCGTCGAAACCCTGTTCCTTCATGAAGGCGGTGGCCTTTTCGCAGCGGATGCCGCCGGTGCAATACATGGCGATCTTAGGCTTGTTGTGCAGGCCGGGATTGTTCTTCACCCAGTCGGGAAACTCGCGGAAGGTTTTCGTCTGCGGATCGACCGCGCCCTTGAAGACGCCGATGGCGGTCTCGTAATCATTGCGGGTGTCGATGACGATGGTATCCGGGTCGGAAATCAACGCGTTCCAGTCTCGCGCCTCGACGTAGGTTCCGACAATGCGGTTCGGATCGATATCCGGAACGCCCATGGTGACGATCTCTTTCTTGAGCTTCACCTTCAGGCGCACGAAAGGCATGTGCGAGGCACGGCTTTCCTTGTGCTCCAGTGCGGCAAATTCCGGCTGGGCACGCAGGAAGGAAAGCACCGCCTGAACGCCCGCATCCGGCCCGGCAATCGTGCCGTTGATGCCTTCGGCGGCAAGCAGCAGCGTGCCCTTGACGCCGTTTTCCTGGCAGAGCTCGAACAGCTGCTCGCGCAGGCTCTCGAACCGCGGCAGGCGGGCGAAATGATAAAGCGCTGCCACAAGGAAATCACCAGAGACTTCCGGGCGGGGGAGAATGGTCGTGTCGGTCATGGGCGCTGAAATACAGCGACGGCGGCCGCAAAGCAATATTTATCAGCGGATCGCGCTATTTTGAAAATCGTCAAATATCAGATCCAAGGATGAAAAAGAGGGCAGACGGTTCGTGCCTCAAACCCGGAATTGGTCAGACCGCAACACCTCGTCCCAACACCGCCGCCTGCCCGCCTATTTTGCCGCCTGCCGCCACAACAGGCCGACGATGCGGCTCTCCGTGCGGGCGGATTCGGAAAACACCTCGTCGGCCAGTACAAGGCCTTCGGCACGCAGCGCCTGCTGCCGTTCGATGATTGCAGCAAGCAGCAGGGCCAGCCGTTCGCCATTGCCGAAACGGTCCGGTTCCCGGTCGGCGACCGCGGTGAGGACGGAGAGATCATGCTCGTGGCCGAGAATATCGACCAGCCGCTTGGTGTCGGCGCGCTTGGCGCGCATGGCAGACGGCCAGAGGCGGCGCATCAGGCCAAGATGCATCCAGTAGGTCTGGCCCGCCTTGCGCAATTCGTGGAAATGTTCGACATCCGCCTGCTCGCGACAACAGGAGAGCGCCTTGCGCGCTTTGACCCTCTGTTTCGCCCAGCCGGTTCTCACCAGTCTTGCGGTCTTGTTCAGGTCATCGGGCAGGGAAAGGTCCTCCAGCCTTTCGCGTCCCGTTTCGCAGCCGGTGATGGCCGCCGCAATCGCCTCATCGAGACCGGCTTCGTGGTCAAGGGCATCGTCGCGGCGCTCGCGTAGCATCACGGTAACCGACCGCAATGCCTCGCCCTGCGTATCGGAAGCCGCAAAAGCCTCGAGATATTCCGCGGTTTCCACCAGCGCCGTCGCATCACGCGCAAAGGCGAGCGAGCGGGCGATATCGCGGAAGCGGGTATTTTCCTCGCGGGCGAAATCGGGCGCTACCTTGCGGATCAGCCGATAGAGCGCCCGCAACCGCTTGAAGCGCTTACGGGCATCGTGCACCGCCTCATGCGATCCCGATGGTTGGTCGCGCAGGATGGTGACCGCATCCTCGATCAATTCCAGTCCGGCCCGGCGGATTTCATCGCCGAAAGGCTTTTTCGGATCAATTCTGAAGGGCATCCGACAGGTCTCCGTTCGGACAGTCCATGGCAAGCGACTGGTTGGAGAAGCGCTTGTCCCCGGTTACTTCCCTGCCAAGCCAGGACGGCAGATCGGGATTAGCATTTTCATCATTCATCTCGACTTCGGCCACGACCAGCCCACGATATTGTCCTTCGAAAACATCCACCTCCCAGGTGAAACCGCCATGGTCCACCGTGTGGCGCGTCTTCTCGATCACCACGCCCGGTGCGCTCGCCATCAGCTCTTCCGCGTCTTTGAGGGGAATGGAATATTCATATTCATCGCGGACAAGCGCGCTTGCGCCGATCTTGATGGTCAGTGTGGCATCACGCCCGTCGACGATCCTGACCCGGACCGAGCGATTTTCCAGCGAAGCGACATATGCCTGCCGAAAAGCCATGCTATGTGTCACCTCATCGCGCCATTCACCGCCTGCAACAAGAAACTTCCGTTCGATTTCCTTGGCCATGCTGTCTCCGCAAACTGGGGGGTCAGATTATCGCAAGAGAGCTTTATGAAGAAGCGAATTGATTGAAGTATTTGGATAAAAAATGGCCCCGCCATGCCTCGACATCAAAGCCGGGGCAGGCTAATCGGTAAACGGGATTTCAATCGTTTCAATCGCGCAAGGAGGCTCGTCTTGGCCCAGGATTCCGAAAAACTTCTCTCCATCCTCAAACTGCAGCCGGTCGTGCCGGTGCTGATCGTGGATGATGCCGCTTCCGCCGTTCCCCTGGCGCGCGCTTTGGTCGCAGGCGGCCTGAAGGCAATCGAGATCACCATGCGCACGCCGGCGGCACTCGATGCCATCCGTGCGGTTGCTGCGGAAGTGGAAGGCGCCCATGTCGGCGCCGGCACCATCCTCAACGCTAAGGATTTCGAAGCGGCGGCTGAAGCGGGCTCCACCTTCATCGTCAGCCCCGGCATCAATAAAAGCGTGCTGGAAGCCGCGCGCGCTTCCAAGGTGCCGCTGCTTCCCGGTGCTGCCACCGCCAGCGAAGTGATGGCGCTGCGCGACGAGGGCTACAAGGTGCTGAAGTTCTTCCCGGCCGAGCAGGCCGGTGGTGCGCCTTACCTCAAGGCGCTGTCTTCGCCGCTCGCCGGTACGGTATTCTGCCCGACCGGCAGCGTATCGCTGAAGAATGCCAATGATTACCTGTCGCTGCCGAATGTCGTCTGCGTCGGCGGTTCCTGGGTTGCCCCGCGCGAACTGGTAGCGACTGGCGACTGGGCAGGCATCACCAAGCTTGCCGCCGAAGCGGCTGCGCTGCGCGGCTGATTTTGCGCCACTGATATGCGTTCTGCAAACCCGTTCACGAAGGCGTGAGCGGGTTTGACATTTGTATTCGGCCCACGGCTTCCTATCTCCCCTGTAGATTTGACCTCTACAGGAGATTTTGATGTTCGACGCCAAGAAGCTTCTTGAACAATTCCTCGGTTCTCAGGTGCCGGGCCTTTCGGGAAGCGTCCGTGACAGAGCCGGGCAGGCCGCCGATATCGCCAAGAACAATCCCCTGAAGGCCGGTGCCCTTGCCGCCGCCATTTTCGGCACCAAGACCGGCCGCAAGCTCGCGGGCAATGTCGCCACCGTCGGCGGTGTCGCCGCCATCGCCGGCCTCGGTTATCTCGCCTACAAGAATTACAAGTCCGGACAGGCCCCGGAAGCCGCGCCGAAACCCGAACCGGAGCTTCTCGCCCCGCCGGCCGATTCCGCCTTCCATCCGCAATCGCCAGCCCTTTCCAATGATTTTGCGCTGAAACTTATCCAGGCGATGATCGCCGCCGCCAAGGCCGATGGTCATATCGATGAGAAGGAGCGCGCCAATATCATGGACAAGGTGCAGATCTCCGGCCTCGACACGGAAGCCGAGCGGTTCCTGGAAAAGGAACTGGCCGATCCGCTCGATATCGATGCGCTGGTGGCTGCTGCCCGCACCGAAGAGCAGAAGGTGGAGCTTTATACGGCTTCGCGGCTTGCAATCGAGGCGGATACGCGGGCGGAGCGGGGGTATCTAGACCTTCTTGCCGGGCGCCTGGGGCTGCCGGATGCGCTGGTGGATCATATCGAGGCGACCGTGGTGGCGGCGAAGGTGTAAGTCGGAGTTTGGGGTTCACCCCCCTCTGCCCTGCCGGGCATCTCCCCCTCAAGGGGGGAGATCGACCCGAGGCGGCCTCTCGGCCATCCTCAACGTTGCGAGTGAGCGAGCGTTACCTGCTGGCTAATCTCCCCCCTTGAGGGGGAGATGCCCGGCAGGGCAGAGGGGGGTGAGCGCCACCCACCAAGAACGCCGTATCCCCTGTTGTCATCCCGCCCCGCTTGCCCTAATCCTTCTCCCAGCAAATGGGGAAGAGAATGCGCGATCTGAGTGATTTCAAAGGATGTCCGGCGCCCAAGCCGGTGGTGCTGAAAGGCCGTTACGTAACCGCCGAACCGTTCGATCGTGAAAAACATCTCGCCAAACTCTGGACAGCACTTGGCGGCGAGGGCGTGAATGCGCTGCTCAAATATTTCCCGCAAAGCGCCTTTCCCGATGCCGATGCCTTTGGTGACTGGCTCATCGATGCTGGCCAGAAGCTCAACTGGGTGACGCTCATCTTTGTCGAAAATGCCACCGGCGAGGTCGTCGGCATGGCGAGCTACATGCGGCCCGATCCCGCCAATGGCGTGGTGGAGGTCGGTTCCGTCGCCCATGGCGCGAAGATGAAGCGCTCGCCGCTTGCGACGGAAGCCCATTATCTGATGGCGAAACATGTGTTCGAGGATCTGGGATATCGCCGTTACGAGTGGAAATGCCACAATCAAAACGAGCCCTCCAAGATCACCGCGAAACGGTATGGTTTCACCTTCGAGGGTGTTTTCCGCCAGCATATGGTCTCGAAGGGGCAAAACCGCGATACGGCGTGGTTTTCGATGATCGACGGTGAATGGCCGCTGATCGGCAGGGCCTTCGAAGCCTGGCTTTCGCCTGACAATTTCGCCTCTGATGGCAACCAGAAGCGCAAGCTCGAGGATATCCGCGCGGAGCTGACCAATGCCAGTGCCTGAGAAACCGACATCTGCAAAGCCGACCAGCGGCAAGAAGGATTGGTCGCCGGCCATCGCCGCCGCCCTCATCATCATCGGCTTCGGGCTGGTCTTCTTCGTCATGCCGAAGATCATGTTGTGGCTGGGTGATTATTCGCCCTGGCTCGCCGCAGGTTTTGGCACGGTGGCGGTGCTGTGTTTTTTCCTGCTGTTCTGGCTGCGGGCGCGGTATCAGCGCCGCCGCGACGGGTAGGGCACTAAAATAGGCTCTACTTCTTCGTTTTATCGCATTTTCCGGGCGTAAAACCGCTCCGCAGTTTTACTGGAAATGCTTCAGAACTGAAGCGATGCGCCGAGCAATAACAGCCCCATGATCAGCACGAAAAGCGCGCCGGCGATTTCGATCGCGTGGCTGATGCCGGCGGCCTTGCGGCTGCCGGGGCCGGCGAAGCGCACGGCAAGCCCCTTGGCGGAAACGGCCATGATGGCGAGAGCCGATACCGTGATGGCGGTGCCGAGCGACATGGCGAGCACGGAAAGCACGCCACCGAGATAAAGCCCGTTCAAAAGCGCAAAGCTCATGACGATGATCGCGCCGGAGCAGGGCCTGAGGCCGACCGCGATGATCGCCGACCATGCTTCATGCAGGCTGAAATTTTTGCCCTTCAACAGCATGGGATCGGGTGCGTGCGACTTTCCGCAGGCGGTGCAGAGATCGCCGGTGCCGTTATGATCATGGTCAGCAAAGACCGGCTTGCCCTGGAACCGCAGCCCCGTGCCCATGCCGGTGGTCCTGGTCATGGGGGTTTCGCCCGCGGTGACGAAGACGGGCACCGGCTCGCGCCGGATGCGTAGCGACCAGAGCTTTCGCACCAAGAGCCAGGCACCGAACAGCGCTACCATCGCGAAGCTGGCGATCTCCATCGCCTGCGTCGCCTTGGTCATGGTGATGGAGGTGCCGCGCAGCACCAGCCAGGCCGCGCCGACGAGGCCGATGGCCATCAAACCCTGAATGAGCGCGGAGACGAAGGAAATCAGGATGCCGCGTCTCAGCTGCGTTTCATTGGCGATCATATAAGACGAGATAACCGCCTTGCCGTGACCGGGGCCGGCGGCATGGAAAACGCCATAAGCAAAGGAAAGGCTGATCAGCGAACCGAGCGCCCAGCTATCCTCGCGCATCGCCTTCAGCGCGCCGGTCAGCGCCCGGTAGAACATCTGCTGGTGCACGTTGATCCACTGCATCAGCGGCGCAAAGGGCCCGCCGACGGAAAAGGATGGCTCCGCCGAACCGATGCCGAGCGGCGACTGGGCATGGGCCGCACCGGCAGCCGCGATGAGGCCGATGGCGATGGCGGCAAGGTTTGCCCTGCGGCTCAGCATGATATCTCCAGCCGGGTGGCGAAGAGTTTTGTCATGTCGGTGCCCGTCGGATCGTTGAAGAAGGCGTCGGTGAGCGAACTCTGGTTCTGCGAGATTACCTCGTCGGGATCGGGACGCACGATATGGTGCTTGCAGGCATTCAGATCCTTGCCCTCGGTGGCGATATCACCGTCCTTGGCAAAATCGATCGCCGTATACATGGTCGGATCCCAGGCGCCGAAGCTGAGCTTGCCCTTGATGGCCAGAGGCTTGGCCGGCTTCACGGAAAAGAACATCAGGATCTGCTGATCCTTGTAGTCCACATGAATGGCGTCGGGCTTGCCGAATTCCACCGGTTTCCCGTTGGCGGTGATGAAGGTGTAATAGGAATATTCGGCAAGCGATTCCTTGACCGTATTGCCGATCTCGGCCAGCTCGTCCTTGTCCAGCTTCAGGTCGCTGTTCTTGTCGTAATCCATCACCACGCTTGCCGAGAACATCTCGTCAAAACGCCAGATGTTGCGTACTTCCTGAATGGTGCCGTTCGGCCCCTCGACGATTTCCATGCGGGCTTCCGCGAAGATGTGCGGATGCGCCGAAGCGGCAATGGGAATGGAGGTCAGGCCAGCCGCAAGAAGCAATAGTCGTCTGTTCATTATCCGGTCTGTCCTGCCTTCGAATCTTGAAGGCTCGACTCTAGCAGAAATTGGGACCGAATTTCGACCTGATCCCGCGCCGCTCCCGGGAGACGTCAGAAGGTGCCGCTGAAACGCGATGTGATGCTGGAGCCGTCATAAGCGAGGTCGGTATCGCGTTCGCCATGCAGCAGGCGATTAAATTCCAGTTCCAGCTTGCTGCTCTTGCCGGTATCAAAGGTCAGTGTAGCCACCAGCCTGCGCTCGCTGCTGTCGTAATTGTAGTAGATCCAGTCCTTCTGAACGCGCCGCAGGGCAAGATCGAGCCCCACCTTCTCGGTGAGCCTGCTTTTCATGACGAGCTGCCAGCGGCGGTGAAATTCGGCGATGGAATCGTCCGGATCAAAAAGCGCATAGTCCTGCGAATAGCCGATACCGAAGGCGAGGCGCTCGCTGGCCTTCATTTCTGCTTCCGCCCGTAGATAAGGCCGGGTGCGCTTCACCTTGTCGCTGATCTCGTCACCGGAAATGGTGGTGAGACCCGCCTCGGCCAGGACCGCGAAACGCTCGGAGAACTTGTAGCCATAGGCCAGCGAGCCGCGCAGCGTCTGGGACGGGAAGCGCTCATATTTTTCCTGCTGCCCTTCCGGCACGAGAATGCGGTCATAGGCGATGGTCAATCCCGCCTCGCCGCCGGCGAGCGGGCGCACATGTTCGGCCTTCAGCGATAAAAGCGCCTCATTGGCTTCCAGCCGGGTGGGCATGAAATAGGCCGGGCGGAACCGCGCCTTGCCTTTCAACAGGCTGGCATAACTTGCCGTCAGCGTGTTCTTGCCGCCGAGCGCCAGGATGCCGAGCTGGGAAGAGGCTTCCAGCTTGTGATCCAGCCGTCGGTAACCGATGTCTTCTTCCGGCAGATGCAGGAAGATATCGCCGGCATCGCTGCGGGTGCCGCGCAGCTCGATGGCCCATTCCAGCCTGTCGGAAAAGCGTTTCGTCAGTCCCAATGCCGCGATGGTATTATGTTCATTGGCGAAGCTGTAGCGGGGGAGGCGGACCTCCTCATGCTCGAGCGAATAACGCAGCTCCGCACCCTCAAGCACGACCTTGCCATTGAGCCCCAGACCGGCACGCAGCGAAATTGCGCTCAGCCGGTTGGTGTCGGCGAAATAATTGCTGTCATAGGCGATGCCGGACTTGTAGGTGACATTATGCTCATCGGCGCTTTCACCCGCCCGCGCAACGGAGGCACAGGCAAGCCCGAGAACAAGCGCGATATATCCCCCCAGCCGCATTCGCATCTCCGGTCTCTAATTAAGCAATATCTTATATTTGGATGGTTAATAAAGTCTCCCGCGCCATTTTACTGTCGCCACGTCGCTGTCGGACACCAATGCCGCAATAGAGGCGAACGAATGAAAGACAGATACATAAAATTCTATTAAAATCACCAGTATTAAAGTTAATTGTTTATTGTAATATTAGCCTTTGCTTGAATTAGAATCCTCTAAATATACAGTTCAGTTACGCCAGATGGCGTGATCAAACATAAGAGGAGAGAGAAATGATTGCTAAATTTGCTTGTGTCGCCGCTATTCTTACTGTCGCTTCCGTTGGTCAGGCCAATGCGGGCGGTCTTCTGGGTGGCATCCTGTCCGGTAACAGCAACAAGGGCGGCGCCCTCGTCGTTGTCTCGCCGAGCATCGATCTCGGTGTCAGCGGTATCCTGTCCAATAACGGGATCCTGAACGGCAACAAGACCGGCATCCTGAACGGCGTGCTCAACGGCAACAAGACGTCCGTCGATGGCATCGACAACAAGAATGACGGCGGCAAAAAGCGCCGGCACTGAGGGACGAAGAAAGGGATGGCGAAACCCTTGGCTTTCGCCATCCCGCTCCGAAGCAATGGCTCGGAAATCGACAGGGATTTTCGACGCAGACGATGCGCGCAGCACATGGACCGGCAAAGACCCGAGTTTGCGCATGTATGGCAAGGCGCTGCCGGCAAGAACAAACGGCGCATCGTGTGACTGCAAGGGAGCCTTCGGGCTCCCTTTTTTTGTTGGCTTTACCGCCGATGACTGCACACACAAAAGTGCGGGATGGCCACTACTCATGATGGTTTTTGTGACGCGATGGCAGCCACTATATGTCACGGCGGACAGTCCGGGATCATTCGCGTGAATTCTAATTTATATTTGGTAAATATTGAAAATATTAATCGGAATACGTTCGACAAGTGTCTTTTTGTCTAGGCTGTTTACGTGATTTTAACCACGATGTTCTTCAATCTAGGGGTGCGTCAACCCCGTCATCACGCTGCGTTTCTGGTCGCGAAATACTCGCATCACGCAGGTGGCGGGATGGTATTTTCAAGGAGCTATCGCATGTTGAAACAATCTCTTCTCGCCCTCGGCCTGCTCGGCATCCTTTCCGGCGCCTCCGTTGCCGCCGATGCCGTCGGCGACATCCCAGCAGCACCGGCCGTCAATGACGTTGCGCCTGCCTTTTCCTGGGACGGTGTTTATGTCGGTGCCTCGGCCGGTTATGGCTGGAACCGCGTGAAGTCGACCACCTTCGGTGTCACCACCAAGCACGAATTTGACGGCGGCCGTTTTTCCGGTTTCGCGGGCTATAATTTCGAAGTCGCCCCCTCCGTCATTCTCGGCGTCGAAGGCGATCTCGGTTACGCCTGGGGCGACAAGACCATCGTCACCAGCGAGGTTTCCGCAGGCCTGAACGGCTCTGCACGTCTGCGCGCCGGTTATGCGATCGACCGGGCGCTGATCTACACCGCCGCCGGTTACACCGCGACGGACAGCGAAGTGAAGGCGCCCTTCGGTGAGGACAGCAAGGTACTGCACGGCTGGACGGTCGGCGCGGGTATCGACTACGCCTTCACCAACAACCTGTTTGGACGCGTCGAATATCGTTACAACGACTTCGGAAAGGCAACCTACCATACCGGTCCGATCACTTCGAAAGGTGACGTCAGCGAACATGTCGTCAAGGTTGGCCTTGGCGTGAAGTTCTGACGGTTATCCCGTTTTCGACAAGGGGCGGCGCAGGTATTGCGCCGCCCCGGCACCCCGGGGAACGCCAAGGGAAGCACACGCGTCACGTGTCGTGCTTCGCGGGAAACGAAAACAAACATCGCCTTCCGCCTGGGCTTGAACAGCATACCCTTTTGATGTGATGGTGGCGCCCAATCCACTCCCGCTGCCAGTCTCCAGTCGATTCCCATGTTACAGAAAAGCACGTCGCCGGGCGCTTTTGATCGTCAGGCCTATCTGATCGCGCTGCTGGTTTTCATCGCCGGCAGCACCAATGCGGCTGTCGTGCCGTTTATCGGCTTTTATATCATTCAGGTGCTCGGTCACCCGCCGGCCACGCTTGGTCTCTACAGCGTGACGGCAATGGTGGCGTCGATCATCGCCAGCCGTTTCTATGGCGAGCGCGTGGATGCCGGCGTGCGGGTACGGCCATTGCTGCTGCTCTCTGTGTTCGGTGCTTTTGTCGCAGCGGCAGCGGCGACCTCCGGACACCTGGCATTGCTGGTGGCGGTGACGGCAACGGGCATGGGGCTTTCCAATGCCGCCAGTACCCTGATTTTCAGTTATGGCCGCTACTATGGCCGGGTAAACGCACTGGATGCGCCTTCATATAACGCCTTCCTGCGCACAATGGTGTCGCTGGCATGGATGCTGCTTCCGGCCGCGGCCTACCTGATCCTCGATCTTGCCGGGGCGAAAGCCGTTTTCATGAATGCCATGATGATGGCAGCGATCTGGGCCGGGCTGGCGCTCGCCATTGTGCCGCGCGGCCAGACCTGTCCGATGGAACGGCGGGCAGACGGTGATGCCGATGCGCGTCGCAACCTGCCGCTGCTGATGGCGGCGGCGGCCAGCTTCTGCATGTCTTTCGCTCACGCGCTCTGCGCCTCGGCCCTGCCTGTGTTTCTGGTGCGCGAAGTGGGCCTGCCGGATTACGTGCCGGGCCTGTCGCTCAGCGTCAAATGTGCCATGGAGGTTCTGCTGATCCTGCTTGCGCCGAGGATCATGCGCCGGGTCAGCGCCCGGATCCTGCTTGGCGTCTCGGCGGTGATGGCGATCATCGCTTTCAACATCATCGCTTCGGTTCAGACTTTGCCGGCCATGCTTGTCGGTGCGGCAATGGAAGGCGCCTATTACGGGTTGTGCGCCGGCACCTGCCTGACCTTCGTGCAGGGCTTCGCGCGCGGCCGCACGGCACGGGCAACCGCGCTCTACATGAACTCCATCTTCCTTGCCGGCCTGTTTGCGGCGCCGTTAATGGGGTTCGTGTCGCAATATGCGAGCTTCGGCACGTCGATCCGGCTGGCTTCGGTTGGCGCGGGTGCAGCGCTGCTGTTGCTGTTCCTGACCCGACGTCAGGTGAGTGAATAGGATTTTGCTGAGGATTGACTGTGGCCGTGGCATCGCGGACACCCCTCATTCCTGTGCTAGTCACAGAAATTCAGTCGACGCGCGTCTGCGCGACGGGAAAGGTTCTTGCAGCCCAAGGACTTGGGCTGGCTGGATCCCTGTGACAAGCACAGGGATGAGGGAAGAGAGCACGTCGCGAAATGGAATCAGCCCGCTGGGCGGCCAACCACACTTTAAGCCGAAATATCAATAATCCCGCAATCGCCCGCTTCCGAGGCAAAGGCGAGCAGATTGCCGGTGGCGCTCCAGTCCATGCTGGTAATGGCGCCCTTGCCCGGGCGGCGCAGCAAGGCTTCCTTGCCGTCCGCGAGCCGCACGCCAAGGATCATGCCGTCGATGAAGCCGATGGCGAGCACGTCTTCCACCGGGTGGAAGGCGACATTGGTGGCCATGATGTTGGCGCGGCTGCCGAGTTCTTCCGGGGCCTTGCCCATCGGGCCGTCCTTGCCGGAGAACGGCCAGACGATGGCAGCGGGCGCGCCTGATGAGGCGAGCCACTTGCCTTTCACCGACCATGAGATGGACTTCACCTTGGCGGGATAACCCGTCATGCGCATGTGGCGGGCTTCCATGCCGCCCTTGGTGGCTTCCATCTTCCAGCCATGCAGGGCGTTTTCCTGCATGGTGGTGACGAGGAACTTGCCGTCGGGCGAGAATGTGACGCCGGTATGGGCGCCCTTCCATTCCAGATCGACGGGATCGCCCGCTGTCGCCACCCAATGCAGGGTCACGCCGTTATAACGGGCGACGGCAATGCGCAGGCCCTTCGGCGCAAAGGCAATCGCTTCCACCGTGCGCTCTTCCTTGAATTCCTTGACCGTGCCGTCCGACAGCCGCACGAAGCTGGACTTGCCGACACCATAAGCGACCGCCTTCTGCGGCCCGCCGGCAACGACGCCCACCCATTTGCGTGGCACATTGGCGATTTCGCTGATGCTGCCATCATGGCCGATGCGCAGCACGCGTCCGTCTTCGCCGCCGGAAAGCAGCGTGGCGCTATAGGGATCACGGATGCAGGTCAGAAGCCCGTCATGCGCCTCAGTCACCTTCTCGCCGCCATCCAGCCGGTGAATGGTGCCGGCGGCGGTGGCAAACAGCGGAATGTCACCGAGAAAATGGGTCGAGACCACGTGGCCTTCGATATCAAGCGGGGCAACAGTCGGCATGGGGCATCGGTCTTTCATATGTGTGTCTGATGGGACGACGTGGTGTCGGCCCGGCGGTCGCCATAGTTCTATGAGGATTGTTTGCGTCCGTCGAGTCGTAAGTCTTATCCGTCATTCCGGCAATTAGCCAGAAGCCGGAACAATCAAGTCATTGATTGGAAACGGCTTATCGCTCACGATACGGATGCGCCGCAGCGCCGCCCCGGCTCAGGGCCGGGGTGACGGAGGGATAAGGATCAGGCCGTCGCGAGGCAGGCTTTGAAGCTGTTTTCCAGCTTCTCGCGATCCATTTCGCGGCCGATGAAGACGAGGCGGCTTTCGCGCTTTTCGTCTTCCTTCCACGGGCGCTGGTGATCACCCTCGATGATCATGTGCACGCCCTGCACTACGTAACGTTCCGCATCGCCCTTGAAGGCGATAATGCCCTTGAGGCGCAGGATGTTCGGGCCATCGGTCTGGGTGACCTTCTGGATCCACGGGAAGAACCGCTCGGGGTTCATTTCGCCGCCGCGCAGCGAAACCGACTGCACCGTGACATCATGGATCGGCGAGACCGCGCCGTGGTGGTGATCGTGGCCATGGTCGTGCGCATGGTCATGATGCCCGTGGTCATGGTCGTGATGATGGTGGTCATGGCCGTGATCGTGCCCATGATCATGATGGTGATGATCGCAATCGGGGCCGCAGGCATGATCCTCATGGCCGTGCTCGAGGAAATGCGGATCGTTTTCGAGCGCACGTTCCAGGTTGAAGGCGCCCTGATCGAGAACTCGGGCGAGATCGACGCCGGAACGGGTGGTCTTGTAGATGCGGGCGGAAGGATTGATGGCGCGCACGATATCTTCGATGCGGGCCACTTCCTCCGGCGTTACGAGGTCGGTCTTGTTGACGACGACGACATCGGCAAAGGCGATCTGGTCTTCAGCCTCGCGGCTGTCCTTCAGGCGCAGCGGCAGGTGCTTGGCGTCAACGAGGGCAACAACCGCATCAAGCTCGGTCTTGGCGCGCACGTCGTCATCCATGAAGAAGGTCTGTGCGACGGGCACCGGATCGGCAAGGCCTGTCGTCTCGACGATGATACCGTCGAAACGGCCGGGACGGCGCATCAGGCCTTCCACGACGCGGATCAGGTCGCCGCGCACCGTGCAGCATACGCAGCCATTGTTCATTTCGTAGATTTCCTCGTCGGATTCGACGATCAGATCGTTGTCGATGCCGATCTCGCCGAATTCATTGACGATGACAGCGTATTTCTTGCCGTGGTTCTCGGAGAGAATGCGGTTGAGAAGCGTCGTCTTGCCGGCGCCGAGATATCCCGTCAGGACGGTGACTGGAATGGGCTTGGCTGGTGCTGTTTCGGTCATGGAAACCTCGTGTGGAGCAAGGCCGGTCGCGGCCTTAAGGAATAAGTGTCGTCGTCCATATAGGCGCGACGTTCGGGCAGTTCAAAGGGATTCTGGCCGGTTTCGGCTGAGTTTTTCAAATTTTGTTATGAAATAACGTTATGTCAAAAGCGTGGACATCTTCAAGCAGTTCGAGAAGACCGTCGACCGCGTGGGAAATCAGCCTCTCGCCCTTTTCGGCTGAGGCGGCGGCGGCGTTTCCGGCAACGCCATCCGGGTTTAAATCGCTCATCAGCCAGCCGAATGCGTGCGGGCCATAAGCGCGCAGATGGCTGAAACGTTGTGCGAAATCGCTCTGACGCGAGGGGAAATTGGCGGCCTTTTCCATCGCCACGAGTTCTGGATGAAGCGCCAGCATGACGGATGTTTCGATATCGCCGCCATGGATATCGACCGCCTTGTCTTCCGGTTTCACGATATCGGCCGGCACCCCGAAACGGGTCCAGCTGGTGGCGACCGCCAGCATGCCGAAACGGGCGCGGGCCTCGGTGGCGACGATGGTCATCAGCGGTGAATTGCCGCCATGAGCATTCAGCATCACGAATTTGCGCACGCCTTTTTCATATTCCGCCTCCGCGGTGCCGAGCCAGCGCTCGATGGCCTCGTCGTAACGCAGGGTCTTCGTGCCCGGCACATCCATGTGCTCGATGGAATAACCGACCGCCTCCACCGGCAGGAAGGAGACCGGCAGATGGGCCGGCAAAACCGCGGCGAGGCGGGAGACGATGCCCGCCGCAATCAGCGTATCGGTTTCGAAGGGCAGGTGGGGGCCGTGCTGTTCGTGCGCGCCGAGCGGCAGGACAGAAATTGCACCTGTTGCGCGAAGATGAGGGTCTGTTACGTTTTCGTCGTGATAATGCGTGTATGAGTTTGGCATCTGGCAGTCCGCGCGTGCATTCGGTAAGGATTTCCAGCAACATATATCGGTTCCGCCACAGGGTAAAAGGCACTCGCATATGAGCAAGGACAAATCCGGGCATAAGGACAAAAGCGCCAAGAAGGAAAAGGGCAGCAAGAAGGTAAAGGACGTCAAAAAAAGGGATGAGAATTTCAACCCCGAGGAACTGGCGCAATCTATCACCCAGGCGGCCCGCTCCATGCGCACGGCGCTGAGCCACAGCCTTTCCGAAAGCGGGCTTTATGCCGGACAGGACGGCGTTATCCTGGCGCTGGCGCAGGAAGGCAGCCTGACACCCGGGCAGATCGCCCAGAAACTCGGCGTCAAGGCGCCAACCATGACGCGCACCATCGGCCGCATGGAAGCCCAAGGTTTCGTGGAACGCAGCGGCGACGATGAGGATGGCCGTGTGACGCTGGTGAAGCTGACGGAAGCGGGCCTGAAGAGTGTCGACCACATCAACACATCAATAGCGGATTGCGGGGCGAGGGCCATAGAGGGGCTTTCGGCCAAGGATATTCGCAACGTTGTTAAACTTCTCAAGGCAATCGACGCCAATCTTCAATAATTTGTTGAAATTTTTAAACGCGCCCTCTGTTTTTATGGGCATTCCTTAAACAGGTTGCGGATTTTGTTTAAATTGTTTAATTGCGATTTAAACAGGGACGTCCGTCGCTGACATGCGTTTGGGGAGGAATGCCATGGCACAAAAGGTTAAACTGTCGACGATTGCCGAAAGCCTCGGTCTTTCGACCGCCACCATTTCCCTGGCATTGCGCGATAGCCCGCTGGTTGCTTCCGATACGCGTGACAAGATCAAGGAACAGGCGCGGGCGCTGGGTTATATCTACAACCGCCGCGCCGCCAGCCTGCGCACCTCGCGCTCCGGCATTGTCGGCGTGGTGTTCCATGATGTGATGAACCCCTTCTATGGCGAAATCCTGAAAGCCATCGAAAGCGAGCTGGACCGCAGCCGCCAGACCTTCATTCTGTCCAACCATTATGATTCGGTGGAAAAACAGCGCACCTTCATCGAAACGCTGCTGCAGCTCGGCTCTGATGGCATCATCATGTCGCCCGCCATCGGCACGCCGATCGAGGACATGACGCTGGCCGAAGAAAACGGCATGCCCGCCATCCTCGTGGCCCGTTCGATGGACGGCGTCGACATGCCGACCTATCGCGGCGATGACAGCTACGGCATTTCGCTCGCCACCAACCACCTCATCAGCCTCGGCCACCGCACCATCGCCATGGTCGGCGGCACCGACCAGACATCGACCGGCCGCGACCGGTATCAGGGTTACGTCAATGCTCTGCGCAAGGCGGGCATCGAGGTTGATCCGAACCTGCGTATTCCCGGCCCGCGCTCCAAGCAGGGCGGCTTTGAAGCGGCGGTGCATTTCCTGTCGCTGCCGCAGAAGCCTACAGCTGCCGTCTGCTGGAACGATCTCGTCGCCATCGGTCTCATGAACGGCATTTCCCGCGCGGGACTGGTACCGGGCGTCGATATCTCCGTGACGGGATACGACGATCTGGAAGAAGCGGCCATCGCCACGCCGGCGCTGACCACCGTTTCCAACGGCCAGGCCGAGGTCGGGCGTCTTGCGGCCCGTGCGCTGCTGGACAGGCTGGCGGGCAGTCACGAGCCTGACGGTATTCACCTGATCAAGCCGGAAATGCGCATCCGCCAGTCGACGGGGCCGGTGCGGCCGCGGGTTTGAGCTTGCCGAATGGGAGAGGAGCGATCTTTGCGGCGCGCGTATCCATCTCCGGTGTTGGCCTGAAATCCTACTGACGTGCGCCCGCGCGACGGGAAGGCTTCTTTTAGGGGAGGTGGGTCATGCAACCTGCACCGACGTCATCCTCGGGCCTGTCCCGAGGAGCTGCAACGTACTGATTTGTCGATGTGATTAGAGCCTTGGGACATGCCAAAGGGTGACGTCGCGAGAAGCTTTATCCTTCGCGCGAGATGCTCTTGATGCGAAGTTTCTTCAGAAATTCACACCCAGTAGCGATGAACCAGTCCGGCATGGCGGCGAGCGATGTGCCGCATAAAAATCGGCATGAAACTTCCGTCTGCCCCCATAACATCCCCTTATTGGCCTTTTCACGGCCGCCGTTGTTTGAAAAGATCGCTGCCTATAGGAGCGGTTCGCCCAAAGCCCGCTCCTGATATCGGAATGTTATCTGGAGGAATATCCGCTCATGTCTGACAAAAAGGCCGTCGTTCTCGTTCCCGGCAAGATAAACCCGCGCGTTCTCGAACGCCTTGAAGGCAAGGTCGAGATCGTGGCAGTGCCTGCCGGTGCCGAGCCGGTTCTGCCTGAGGGTGCGGCCGAGCGCATCAATGCCATTGCCGTTTCCGGTGTCGTTAACGCCAAGTGGATCGACGCACTGCCGAAGCTTGAGATCATCGCCAATTTTGGCGTGGGTTATGACGGCGTCGACGCCAAACACGCCGCCACGCGCGGCATCGTGGTGACGAATACGCCCGATGTGCTGAATGACGAAGTGGCGGATACGACGATTGCGCTGTTGATCAATACCGTGCGCCGTCTTTATCAGGCCGAGACGTGGCTGCGTGATGGCAAATGGGTTGGCGAAGGTCCGTTTGCGCTATCGCCGTTTTCGTTGCGCGGCCGCAAGGTCGGCCTCTTCGGCATGGGCCGCATCGGCCAGGAAATCGCCAAGCGGCTCGAGCCCTTCAAGGTGGAAATCGGTTACCATACCCGCAGCAAGCGCGACGAACTCTCCTACACCTATTACGGTTCGCTGAAGGAGATGGCTGAGGCCGTCGATATCCTGATCTGCATCGTGCCCGGCACGCCGGAGACGCACAAGGCGATCAATGCCGACATCCTGACGGCGCTTGGGCGTGAGGGCGTGTTCATCAATGTCGGCCGTGGCTCCAGCGTCGATGAGGATGCGCTGCTGCAGGCGTTGCAGAGCGGTGCTTTGGGTGCTGCCGGTCTCGACGTGTTTTATGCCGAGCCGAAGGTGCCGGAAGCTTTCCTCGCCTTGCCGAATGTCTCCCTGCTGCCGCATGTCGCCTCCGCCTCGGTTCCGACGCGCAACGCCATGGCCGACCTGGTGGCGGACAATATTCTCGGCTGGTTCAGGGATGGCAAGGTGCTGACACCGGTGCCGGAGACGCCGGTCAAGGGGTAAGGCCTTTCCTCCATCATCCTCGGGCTTGTCCCGAGGTTCCAACCACGTCGCGTTAAATCGATCGGTTGCAGATGCCCGGGACAGGCCCGAGCATGACGAAAGAGGTGAGCTTGGCGCTCACCTCCTGTCTGTCCCTATTCCGCAATCTCCTCCGCCCTTACCCAACGCCCTTCGGCAAACGACCGCGCCATGGCGTGAATGCTGCGCTCGATCTTCAGCCCTTCCTCGAAATCGATGATATGGGCCTTGTTGCCCTCGATCGCCGCGATCAGCTCACGGCATTCGATCACCTTCAGATCGTTGAAACCGAGGCCGTGGCCGGGGGCGGGGATGAAGCGGTCATAGGGCTTGTGGTGGGGTGCGGTGAGGATGGTTCTGAAACCCTGTTCTTCCGGCCGTCCATCCGTGGTGTAGAGCTGGAACTCGTTCATCCGCTCCTGATCAAACAGGATCGAGCCGGTGGAGCCGTAAATCTGGATGGCGATGCGGCCCTTGCGGCCCCAGGCGGAGCGGTTGGCGATGAGCACGGCGGAAATGCCGCCTTCGAGCTTCAGGAGAACGCTGGCAAGATCGTGGGTCTCGACAGCGCGTTCGCCGCCGCCGGCAAGCGGGCGGGTCTCGTAAGGTTTTACCATGTCGGTGATGGCGCTTTCGGCATGGCCGAACAGGGCGTAAAGCAATGACAGCGGGTGAACGGCGAAATCATCCAGCGCACCGTATCCGGAGGACGCTTCGCTCTTCCAGTAGAAGGGCTGGGTGGCGTCCGCCATGAAGTCCTCGTCCATTTCGGCGCGGACGTGATAGACATTGCCGATAGCGCCCTCATCGATCAGGCGGCGAATGTGGCGGATGACGGGGTTCTGGATATAGTTGTAACCCATCGCCGCCGCCTTGCCGGAACGGCGGGCGGCATCGCGCATCTTCACCGCATCGGCAAAGGCGGGCGCCATCGGTTTTTCGCACCAGACATGTTTGCCGGCCTCAAGGGCGGCAATTGCCATTTCCGGGTGAAAGGCGTTCGGCGTGGTGACCGAGATGACGTCGATCTCGGGATCGGCCAGCAGGTCGCGCCAGTTACCTGTCGAGCGGGCGAAACCGAATTCGGCGGCCTTCTTCGCCGCCAGCTCCGGATTGACCTCCGCGAGCGTCACCAGCCGTGGGCGCTCCACATCGCCGAAGACACTCGTGACGTTATTCCACGCCAGCGCGTGGCATTTGCCCATGTAACCCGTGCCAATAAGGCCCACGCCAAGAGCGGCCATGGTCTCTCCTCCCGAAATTATTAGAATAAAATCAACGACTTATCGCTTCTATTTTCTCTGAATTGCAATGGGCGCTCCCAAGTTTCACCGCCCTCATCCCTGTGCTTGTCACGGGGATCCAGCCAGCCCAAGTCCTGGGCCTCAGAGGAGTCCTTACCCGCCGCGCAGACGCGCGCCGGCTGGATTCCTGTGACAAGCACAGGAATGAGGGACGTCGTGCGTCTCAGGGATTATCCCGCTTGAAAATCCAGTCGTGATCCGGGTGGTTCTTGAAGCGCCATTTGCGCATCGGTCCCGCCATCACGTTCAGATAATACATCTCGTAGCCATAGGGCGCACCGCAGGGGTGGTGGCCCTTGGGCACCAGCACGACATCGCCGTCAGACACGGCCATGGTCTCGTCCAGCGAGCCATCCTCGGTGAAGACACGCTGGAAACCGAAACCCTGCGCCGGGTTGAGGCGATGATAATAGGTCTCTTCCAGATAGGTCATATCGGGATAGTTATCCTCATCATGCCGGTGCGGCGGATAGGATGACCAGTTGCCCGATGGTGTGAACACTTCCGTCACCAGCAGGCTGTCTGCCACATCGCGCTCTTCCATGGCGATGGGGAAGATATACCGTGTATTGGCGCCCTTGCCGCGTTCCGTCAGTTGCACACCATTGGGCCCGATCTGCTGCGCCTCGCGGCTGCCTTTTTCGCCGGGTGCGGTGCAGACGCCAACGGTGCAATCCGTCGTGGCGGTCAGCGACCATTCCGAACCGGCCGGAACATAAACGCAATGCGGCGGCTTGCGCTCGAAGACGTTCATGCGGTCGCCGAGTTCACCGAAATCTTTGCCGCCTGCGGAAATCGTCGCCTTGCCTTCGACAAGCACGAGGATGACTTCCGTATCGCCGGTGTTTTCCGCTGCCGTCTCACCCGGTTTCAGGCGGTAGAGGCCGAAACCGACATAACCCCAATCCGCGCTTTGGGGCGTGATATCGTGCACCTTGCCGCTTGTCGCGACCGGCTTGCGCAGAAGTGAGGTCATGGTGATGTTCCTTTTTGGTCAGTCGTTCAATTTATCGGGCGGCTATTCCCGCGTTTCCCTCATCCCTGTGCTCGTCACAGGGATCCAGCCAGCCCAAGTCCTTGGGCTGAGAGGAGTCTTTGCGTCGCGCAGACGCGCGTCGGCTGGATTCCTGTGACAAGCACAGGAATGAGGAAGAAAAGGCTTCAAGCAGCCTCAGCCTTGTCCAGCCCCGCCTCGCGCGCAAAAGCCTTCAGCGATTTCAGCCCGAGGCTCTGATATTCGAACGGGTTGCGCACATCAGGGTCCTGCTCGGCTTCGATCACCAGCCAGCCGCTGTAACCATGCTCGGCCGCCACCTTCAGCACAGGCGGGAAGTTCACGCCGCCTTCGCTGTCGCCGGGCACCGTGAACACGCCGCGGCGAACGCCTTCGAGGAAGGAAAGCCGCTCATTGCGCACCTGATCGGCAATCACCGGCCGCACGTTCTTGGCATGGATATGGCCGACGCGGCCCATATATTTCTGTGCGACGCGGACGGGGTCACCGCCGCCGAACAGGCAATGGCCGGTATCGAGCAGCAGATGCGTCTTCGGCCCGGTATGCTTCATCAGGAGGTCGATTTCCTCTTCGCTCTCGACCACCGTTCCCATGTGATGGTGGTAAACCAGGGTGATGCCCTGCCCAGCAGCAAAAGCAGCCAGCGCCTCGACACCGGCGCCAAACTTCGCCCAGTCTTCGGCCGCAAGGCGCGGCCGGTCGACCAGCGCCGTGTCATCGGCGCCGTGGATGGCGTTGGAGGTCTCGCAGACGATGATGACCTTCGAGCCCATGGCTTTCAGGAGATCGAGCGCCGGCTGCATCGCCTTCTTTTCAGACTCGATGTCGTCGGTCAGAAGGTTCAGAGAATGCCAGCCGGAAACGAAGGAGAGGCCGCGCGGTGAAAGCACGCCCTTCAGGCCTTCCGGGTCGGTCGGAAACTTGTGGCCCTTCTCGATACCGTCGAAACCGATCTTGGCGGTCTCATCGAGGCATTGGTCCAGGCTGATATGGGCGCCGAGCGTTCTATCGTCGTCGTTGGACCAGGCGATGGGGTTGGTGCCGTAACGGATCATCTTACTGTCTTTCCTTGACATGGTTTTCATAACGAACGCGGGCCGGGCCGATTTCGGCGCGGTCGGAGACTTCAGGCACCGCGACATCCCACCAGTGACCACCGGCCTGCGGGGTTGGATAGGGGTCGGTATCGATGACGATGACGGTGGTGCGGCTGGAAGCGCGGGCGGCGGCAAGTGCCTCTTCCAGTTCAGCAATGGTAGAAACCTTGCTTGCATCCGCGCCCATCGAGCCGGCATGGGCGACAAAGTCGATGGCGATCGGATTGACGTTGGTATGAGCGTAGAGGTTGTTGAACTCCGCGCCGCCGGTTTCCATCTGCAGGCGGTTGATGCAGCCATAGCCCCTGTTGTCGGTGATGACGAGCGTGATCTTGACGCCCATGCCAACGGATGTCGCAAGCTCGGAATTCATCATCATGTAGGAGCCGTCGCCGACCATGACGATCACGTCGCGGTCCGGTTCCGCCATCTTGATGCCGAGGCCGCCGGCCACTTCATAACCCATGCAGGAGAAGCCATATTCCATGTGATAGGAGAGCGGCAGCTTTGATTTCCAGAGCTGATGCAGCTCCCCCGGCATGGTGCCTGCGGCACACATGACGACGGTATTGTCCCGCGACTGGCGCTGCACCGCGCCGATCACCTGCATGTCGGTGGGCAGGCTGTTCACATGCTCCTCGCCCGGTGCGGCGGTATCGGCATCGGCCTTTGCGAACCATGCTGCCTTGAGGCCGGCATCCGGCGCCGCGTAACGGTGGCTGCCGAGGGCGGCGGAGAGTTTTTCAAGCCCGATCTTCGCATCCGCCGTCAGGCTGATGGCGTCATGCTTGGCGCTGTCATAGGGCTGGACGTTGAGCGCGAGGATCTTGCGGCTCGGGTTCTTGAACAGCGCCCAGGAGCCTGTTGTGAAATCCTGAAAGCGGGTGCCGACGCCGAAGACCAGATCGGCCTTCTCGCTGACGATATTGGCGCTTTCCGCGCCGGTAACACCGACCGGGCCGAAATTGAGATCGTGATCCCACGCAAGCGCCGATTTGCCGGCCTGTGTTTCAACGACCGGAATGGAATGGGTTTCGGCAAAACGTTTCAGCGTCTCGGTGGCACCGGCAAAATGCACGCCACCGCCGGCAACGATGATCGGGTTCTTTGCGGCCTTCAGTGCGGCAAGCGCTTCTTCGAATTCCACCACATCAGGTTCCGGGCGGCGCTGGCGCCAGATGCGCTTTTCGAAGAAACTGACCGGATAGTCATAGGCCTCGGCCTGAACATCCTGGCAGAAGGCAAGCGTGACCGGGCCGCAATCGGCAGGGTCCGTCATGGTGCGCATGGCGCGGGGAAGGGCCGTCAGCAATTGTTCCGGGCGCATGATACGGTCGAAGTAGCGGCTGACCGGACGGAAGCAGTCATTCACCGTCATCGTGCCGTCGCCGAAATCTTCCAACTGCTGCAGCACGGGGTCGGGACCGCGATTGGCAAAGACATCGCCGGGGATCAGCAGAACCGGCAGGCGGTTGACATGCGCCAGCGCTGCCGCCGTCACCATGTTGGCGGCACCGGGGCCGATGGAGGAGGTGACCGCCATGGCGCGGCGGCGGCGCAGTTGCTTGGAATAGGCGATGGCCGCATGGGCCATGGATTGTTCGTTCTGGCCGCGATAGGTCGGCAACTCGTCGCGGATGCCATAAAGCGCCTCGCCGATGCCGGCGACATTGCCATGGCCGAAAATCGCCCACATGCCGGCGATATAGGTTTCGCCATGTTCATTCATCTGCGCGGCGAGGTAACGAACCATAGCCTGCGCAGCCGTTAATCTGATTGTCTTCACGCTGCCTCTCCCTTTTTGGCGCGCGCCTCATCCCATATGCGGCACAGGCTGGTATAGCGCTGCGCCATGTCCTTCACCGCTTCCTCATCGGTGATCTTGCCACCGAGCCAACCCCGTGCGGCGTCGGCAAAAATCGTGCGGCCGACGGCGAAACCTTTGACCAGATCGAAGCCGGCGGCAAGGCGGAAGCTCTCCTCCAGCTCGCTTTGCGGTGCGTCGAGGCCGAGAACGACGATGCCCCGCACGTAAGGATCGTTGCGATGCACGGCGTCGCAGGCATTTTTCCACGCCGCGCGTGTCTTCATCGGCTCCAGCTTCCACCAGTCGGGATAAACGCCGATCTCGTAGAAGCGCTCGATGATGCGGGCCGCGGTCAGATCGTCTGTCGGGCCGACCTTGGAGGGAATGACCTCCAGCAGCATTTCCAGCCGGTTGCGCCGTGCCGCCTCGAACAGACGCATGACCGTCTCTTCCTGCGCGGTGCGCATCTCCTCGGTGTCATCGGGGTGATAGAAGCACAGAACCTTGACGACATTTTCAAGCGGCCATTCGGAAAGCCCGCCGAAATCCTTGCCGAGATCGGGTTCCAGCGTCAGCGGGCGCGAGCCCGGCCATTCCACCGGACGGCCGATCCAGAGGCCAGAACCGCTGGCGGCAAACAGGGCGTCGCGGCCAAGACGGCCGTCGCAGAGAATGCCGTAACCCGGCTCACCACCGGAAACTTTCTGTGCGGCCTGAAGGCAAAGCTTCTTGAAAGCGCCGATCTGCTCGTGTTTCACGCCAAGTTCGTCGGCGATGGCCTCCAGCTGCATGCGGTGGTCGAAGGCGAAAACGCGCATCGTGTCCCAGTCGCCCTTGCGGTTGGTGGACCAGTGCACCTGCTCCAGTGCCTCGTCCTTGCGCAGCGCCTTGTTGCGAATGCCGGCCTTGAAGAAATATTGCAGCTCTTCCCAGCTCGGATAGGCTGGCGTGCAGCCATGGCGGGAGACGGCGAAGGCGCCGCAGGCATTGGCGTATTTCAGCGTCGTCGGCCAGTCTTCGCCGCGCAGCCAGCCACGGAACAGACCGGCCATGAAACCATCGCCGGCACCGAGAACATTGAAGACCTCGATCGGGAAACCTTCGCCCGTCTGGCCGTCATCGAGACTATCAGGGATATCGCCGGTGAAGACCGAAGCACCCATCGGACCGCGCTTGCACACCAGCGTCGCATTCGAGACTTTGCGCACGGCGTTGAGCGCGGTCAGCGTATCGGTGGAGCCGCCGGCGATGTGGAATTCCTCTTCCGTGCCGACGATCAGATCGAAGAGATGTAGAGTGGATTGCAGCTTGGCGGTGACCTTCTGCGATTCGACGAAACGGCTTTCGCCATCGCCATGGCCGGCAACACCCCAGAGATTGGGACGGTAATCGATATCGAGTGCGGTCTTTGCACCGTTTTCACGGGCGAGCTTCAGCGCCTTCAGTACGGCAGCTTCCGTGTTCGGATGCGACAGATGCGTGCCAGTGGCGCAGATGCAGCCGGCGTCGGCAATGAAGTCGGGATCGATATCGTCTTCGCTGAGCGCCATGTCGGCACAGTTTTCACGATAGAAAATCAGCGGGAACTGGTTCTGGTCACGAATGCCGAGCAGCACCAGCGCGGTCAGCCGCTCCGGGTCTGTCTTCACGCCGCGCACGTCAACGCCTTCACGCACCAGCTGTTCACGGATGAAACGGCCCATATGCTCATCACCCACGCGGGTAATGACAGCACTGTTCAATCCAAGGCGCGCAGCACCCGCTGCGATATTGGTGGGAGATCCGCCAATATATTTGGCAAAGGAGGCCATGTCCTCCAGACGGCCGCCGACCTGCGAACCGTACAGGTCGACAGACGAGCGCCCGATCGTGATAAGATCAAGTTTTTTCAAAAGGTTTCCTCCTTAGCACCGCACGCTGGCGCGGTCTGCCTCATGTGTGTCGAGCGGATCAGGCAACCATGCCGCCAGCTATCGCCATCCCGCTCCGGTGAGCCTCCTCCGCTCACTTGTCCCGTCACGAGACGGACAGTCGTGGAATGCCCGTTTCATGAATTTGGATCATAAATTCTATTTTTTCCATTTTCAATAAAAATATTCAGGCTGTCTTGCGTGTTCCCACAGCAACCGCCAGCGTGATGGCGAGACAGAGCGTGGCCGAAAGCGAGCGGAATGCGCCGAAATCGATTTCCGTCACCGTCAGGAGCGTCGCACCGGATTTCCGGAGCGGATTGACCGCGGAATCGGAAAGCGCCACCACCGGAATGCCGTTGGCGCGGGCGTTTTCCGCCAGTTCCAGCGTCTCAGTGGAATAGGGGGAAAAGGTGATGGCGATCAGCGCATCGTCGGATGAAATGGCACTGATATTGCCGAGCCCGCCAACGGCGCTGTGCAAAACGGCCGGCACCTTCATCTTCTCGAAGGCGTAGGCCAGATAACTGGCGATGGGGAATGAGCGGCGCAGACCCATAATATGCACGGTGCGCGCCTTGGAGAGCGCCGAAACCGCCTCGTCCAGCTGCTTCGTATCGACTGATTTCAAAAGCATTTCGAGCGAAGAACGGCCGGCTTCGACGAATTCCGCCAGCAGGCCGGCGGCGCTCTCGTCGCCCTTTTCACGCAGGTGATCGAGCCGGGTGGCATAATCCGGCCAGCCGCCGACATAGGATTCACGAAACAGGCGCTGCATTTCCGAAAAGCCGGAAAAACCCATGATCTGGCAAAACCGCATGAAGGCCGAGGGCTGCACGCCGGCCCCTTCGGCCATTTCGGCGACGGTGGAAACGGCAATGCGATCCTGGTTGGAGGCGACATAATCGGCACATTGCCGCAACCGCTTCGGCAGGCCCTCCGCCACCTGGAGCAACCGCTCCTCAAAAGCCTTCACCGAATCTGGCGCCTCGATTGCCGTCATTGTCATTCCTTTGTGCAGACTGAAATCGTGTGCACTTTAGCCGCAATGGAATTTTTATTCCATTGGGTTTTTTGGAAGCCGACGAATGAGGGTGAGATGGCTCAGTGCAACCCGCCAACCCCGAGATGCGTGTCGATAATACCGGGGTTCTCCGCAAGCTCGCTCGACGGCCCTTCCCAGACGATGCGGCCGCGTTCCATGATGATGGCGTGGTCGGCGAAATCGATGGCCATCTGGATGCGCTGTTCGATGAGAAGAATGGTCATTTCGCCCGATTGCGCGAGTTTGGAGAAGGCGGCCATCAGTTCTTCGCAGATGACGGGCGCGAGGCCTTCGAGCGGTTCGTCGAACAGCAGCACGCGCGGCTGGCCGAGAATGGTGCGGGCGGTGGAGAGCATCTGCTGTTCGCCGCCGGAGAGTTGCGAGCCGAGGTTGCGGCGGCGCTCCTTCAGGCGCGGAAACAGCGTGTAGGCTTCCTCGATGGCCGATTTCGGCCGGGTCTTGAGGCCGACGAAGAGGTTTTCCTCCACCGTGAGGGTGGGGAATACATCGCGGGTCTGCGGCACGTAACCGAGGCCGGCCTTGGCGCGGGCAGCACTCGGCAAAGCGGCGATGTCCTGTCCGCCGATGCGGATATCGCCGGCAAACCGTTTCGTCTGGCCGGCCAGCGTGGCGAAGAGGCTGGTCTTGCCGACGCCGTTGCGGCCGAGCACGGCAAAACGCGAGCCCGATGGCACGGAGAGCGACAGGCCCTCGATGACCTTTGTCGGGCCATAACCGGCGGTGAGGTTGGCGATTTCAAGCGGCGCTGCGGGCATTGGCGTAACTTCCGAGATAGGCTTGGCGGACTTCCGCATTGCTGGTGACATCTTCAGGGGAGCCATCGAAAATGACGGCGCCGGCCGCCAGAACGACGACGCGTTTGGCGAAACGGAAGACCAGATCCATGTCGTGTTCGATCATCAGGATCGCGAGATCGGCCGGCAGCCGGTCTAGCGCCTGTTCGATGCGCGCCGTTTCCGTGGAAGGCACGCCCGCCGCTGGTTCGTCGAGCAGCAGGATTTTCGGGCGAAGCGCCATGGCAAGCGCGATCTCGATCAGCCGCTGCTGGCCATAGGCGATTTCGCGCACCCTTGTTTCGGCAAGCGCCAGAAGACCGAGCGTGCCGAGAATGTCGCGGGCTTCGCTCATCACCAAGGGCATGGCGCGGTAGCGGCCGAAAATCCGGGCCGTTTTGCCTTCGCGCTGGAGAATGGCGAGCGCCACATGTTCCTCGGGCGTCATGTCCTGAAACAGCCGGGTGACCTGGAAGGAGCGCACGAGGCCGCGCTTCACCCGTTGGCTGGCGCTGAGGTTTGTGACGTCCTCCCCGGCGATGCGCACCGTGCCGGCTGAGGGTTTGATATTGCCGGTGACGAGATTGACGAAGGTCGTCTTGCCGGCGCCATTGGGGCCGATCAGCACCGTACGGTCTCCCGGCGAAAGCGACAGCGAGACATTGTTGGTGACGACAAGGCCGCCGAAATTCTTCTGCAGGCCGGAGACTTCGAAAATGGCGCTCATTTGCGATCTCCCCGCAGGCGCGCGATGATCTGTTCACCCGCGCCGTAAAGTCCGCGCGGTGCAAAGAGCACGACGGCAATCAGCAGCAGGCCGACAATGGTGAGCCAGTGGAACGGATTGGCCGCGGAAACCACATCCTCGAACCACATGAAAGTGACAGTGCCGATCAGCGCGCCGTAAAGCGAGCCCGCGCCGCCGAGAACCAGCATGACCAGCCCCTCGGCCGAAAGCGTGAAGCTGAGGCTGTCGAGGCCGACAACCTGGGTGGAGATGGCGTTCAGCGCGCCGCCAATGCCGGCGACGATGCCTGATATCACGAACATCTTCAAAATCGTGCCGTTCACAGAGCCGCCCATGGCCTGAATGCGGACGCTGTCCTGCTTGACGCCGCGGCACAACATGCCGAAAGGCGAATTGACCACGACCCTGAGGGCGATGAAAACGAGGAGCAGCAGACAGACGCCGTAGACATAGGCGGTACGGCCGAAAAGGTCGAATTCGAAGGTGCCGAACAGGGCGTCCGGGGAAACACCTGACAGACCGTCGCTGCCGCCTGTCCAGCCGGATGCCTTGTTGGCCGCCTCATGGAACAAATGGATGACGGCGATGGAAAGCACCAGCTGCGGCAGGCCGTGGGCGCGCAGCAGCACCGTGCCGGAGAGCAGCCCGGCCACACCGCCCGCTGCCGCGCCGATTACGGTCATGAGAAGCGGGTCGGTGATCTCGAAATGGGCAGCGGCAATGCCGGCGGCATAGGCGCCCGCGCCGAAGAGTGCGGCATGGCCAAGCGTGGCGACGCCGCAATAACCGGTGACGAGATCGATCGACAGCACGAGAAGCGCAATGGCGATGATGCGGGTCAGAAGCGCCAGATTATCCGGAAACAGGAAGTAGCCGATGATGGCGGCGGCGATGATGAGAAGCGGCCCGGCGACAGCACGCAGCGGTGAGCGTGCCTTCGGGGTGTCTGCCGTTTCAGTCACGTCGTTCATGAGCACCGCCATCTCATTTCGCCCTTCCTAGAAGGCCGCGCGGGAACAAGGTGATGATCACGATGACCGCCAGATAAAAGAAGAATTCGCCATATTCGGGGGCGAGATACCGCCCCGTCGTATCGATCGCGCCGAGCAGCAGGCAGGCGATCAGCGCGCCGGGAATGGAGCCCGCGCCGCCGACGGAGACCACCACGAGGAAGGTGACCATGTAGCGCAGCGCATAATAGGGTTCGACCGGCAGCAGTTCCGCGCCGATGACGCCGCCCATCGCGGCAAGGCCGACGGCGATGGCGAAGCTGACGGCATAGATGATTTCCGTGCGAACGCCGAGTGCGGCCGCCATGGCGGCATTATCAACGGCGGCACGCAGCTTGATGCCGAAGGCGGTCTTTTCGAAGGTGAACCACAGCGCGCCGGCCACGGCCAGCCCGCAGGCAATGGCGAAGATGCGATGGGTGGCGATGGTGCGGAAGCCGAGATCGGTGGGGCCAGCCAGCTGCTGCGGCAGCGGAATGGTCTTCAACGTGGGTCCGAAAACGTAATTTGCGATGCCGATAATGCAGAAGGTGATGCCGATGGTCATCAGTACCTGTGTCAGCTCCGGCGCGCCATAGATGCGGCGGTAGAGGAAACGTTCGAGCGGTATGGCGATGACGATGGTGCCGACAATAGCAACGAGGATCGCCATCGCATAACCAAGGCCGAGGCCGTGGGCAGCATAGGAGGCGAGGTAACCGCCGATCATCGCGAAGGCGCCGTGCGCCAGATTGACCACCCGCATCAGCCCCATTGTGACGGAAAGGCCGATGGAGATGATGAACAGGACCATGCCATAGGCAAGCGCATCGATGAGGATGCTGAAGACCGTCTGCATGCTGAAAAAACTCCTCCCGGTGCAGCGATGCCCATCCGGGCCGGAGACGGGCCGCTCTTGGCGGCCCGACAACGTCGTTAAAGCTGCCTTTTATTTCGCGGCGGCGAGACCCGGATCGCCCTGCTTTTCGAAGGTCTGGATTTCCTTGTTGTAATAGGTGCCGTCATCCGCTTTGGCCACTTCGCGCAGATAGATGTTCTGCGTGATGTGGCGGCTTTCCGGATCGATGCTGACAGGGCCGCGCGGGCTTGTCCAGGATAGACCCTTCACCGCCTCAACCGCCTTTTCCGCATCCTGTTTGCCGCCGGTGGCCTCGATCATCTTGCTGATGACATACATGCCGTCAAAGGCGCCGACGGAGGTGAAGGAAATATCCTTGGGATTGCCGATCGTCTTGCTGACTGCTGCCACGAAGGCCTTGTTTTCGGGTGAATCATGCGACACGGAATAATGGAAGGTGGTCTGCATGCCGAGTGCGGCTTCCCCCAGAGCCGGCAGATCCGGCTCCTGCGTGAGATCGCCGGGGCCAAAAAGCTTGATGCCCGCCGATTTCAGGCCGTTATCGTTGAAGGCCTTGACGAAGCCGAGCGTTGTCGGGCCCGAGGGTAGAAATGCAAAGACGCCCTGAGCGCCGGAATCCTTCGCGCGCTGCATGATGGGGCTGAAATCATTGGTGGAAATCGGCATGCGAATGCTCTCTACCACCTCTCCGCCGGCGGCCGCGAAAGCCGCCTTGAAGGCGTTTTCGGCATCGACGCCCGGGCCATAGTCGCTGACCAGCGTGATCACCTTTTTCGTGCCGCCGTCAAAAGCCACCTTGGCGATGGGTGTGGAGGTCTGCCAGGTTGTGAAAGAGGTGCGCACCACATAGGGGCTTTTGGTGACGATGGCCGAGGTGGCGGCATTCATGACCACCATCGGCACATTGCCCTGTTTCAACAATGGCGTCACCGCCATGGCATCGGGGGTGAACATGAAGCCGGCCAGATATTGCACGCGCTCCTTCACCACCAGTTCCTGTGCAAGCGCCTTGGATTGGGCGGGATCAGCCTGCGGCACGTCGCGATAAACGACTTCGACAGTGTCGTTGCCCACCTTGTTGTCATGCATCGAAAGCCAGGCTTCGATACCGGCTTTGAAATTCTTGCCGTGGATCGCAAAAGGCCCCGACATCGGCCCGATGACGCCGATCTTGATCGTTTCTGCAGAGGCGACGGAACTGAAAAGAACAGCCGCAATCGCGGCGGTAAGCGGCAACTTCATAATTTCCTCCCAAGTGACCCGTGGCTCCCATCCACTGGCCGATCTTCGCAGATTGGGGAGTGTGATGGCCAATGTAAAATGAAATAAGGGGGGTGATAAATAACCTGACGGTTATCAATAAGCCAGCATTTCGTTCTACTCCATACCGCCACGATGGAGAAGCGCCGTTGCTGCCAGTCTAACAAGCGGCCGCTGGGGGGCTGGCGTGTCGTGAGAACAGCTTCGGGCAAACTCGACGCTGGATAGTGCCGATGTGGAGACGAACCAATGCCTTAACCAGTTCTAAGGGGATTGTTCGTAGTCTCGCCAAGCATATTTTGGAACTTTATTTGGTGTCTTGATGGGCGAATATCAGAATAAAGCTGTTGAGCTGATGCGCAATCGCGTCGGGGAAAATACGCTCAACAACAGGATCGAGCGTCGCGAAGCATTCCTGCGCAAGGCGCTGACGCTCTATCACGCCATGGGCGGAACAACGGAAGACCTGCAGGCAGCCGTGAAGGATGCCGTATCCGCGCCGGCGCCCAGCATCGATGTGGCCGTCGGTGACGTCATGTACAAGCTTGCAGCGATCGGCCACGTTGCCGATATCGATATTATTCAGGCGGGTTACAATAAGCTTGACGCAGCCAACCTGCATATTCTCAGCAAGGGCAAGAAGCTGCTGCAGAAGCAGCGGGACCAGAAGCTCGCCACCACCGCGTCGGCAAAATAGGCGAACCGCCTCCGGTTGGGCGGTTCCGTTCAACACATGCGGCAACACTCCGTTGGAGCATGTGTTTCCCGCAGGCCGGTGCCGCCGGTAATGCAGGCCGCGCCGTTTCCGGCAGGCTCTATCGCGACCTGTGGTGCCAGGATTTCCTGCCAGGCCTCATAGGCCGAAAGCACTGTTTCCATCTGCGCGGTATGGCCGGTGATGAAATCGTCGCCATAGATCGTTTCATCGGGATATTCGGTGATCAGCGTCATCGGCACGGTGTGGCGGTCGTCCACGGATGACAGGCATGGGAAGCCGTTGATGATGCGGAAACCAGTTTCGCCGGCGTGGATTTCATAAAGCCCGATCTGGCGGTTATTATAATCCAGAAGGCCGGGAATCGCGCCGAGATGGCGGGTCACCTTGTCGAGCAGGGCTTCAGCCTGGCTTTCCCAGTCCGCATGGTGGCGGATGATGAGGAAGAAGCCCTTCGGCAACGTCCACATGGCGAAATTGCGCGGCACATAACCGGATAGAGGCCGGGTCCATTCATGTGAGGGATAACCGTGCAGGTTCACATGCAGGCTGGCGCCACTGATTTCCTGCGCCTTGAAGCGGATTTCCTTCTCGTTCAGATGCGCGCCTGAATTTTGCGGCGTGCGATATTCGAGGTCGTCGCCAAGAGCGGTGTAACGCGCCGCATGGTGCATATGACGCGGATTGTCGATGCGCAGCCGCTGGTGCAGGGCGTAACCGTCAGGGTTTTCCAGCGGCGAGATGGTGAAATGCGCGTCCTTGCGCTCAGCGAGTTTGCCGGCGGCGCGGATGGCGCCAACGATGCCTGTCGTCTCGTTCGGGTGCTGGCCGCCGCTGACCATCACGGCGGCATCGCTGCCGGCCACGTAACGGGCGGCAAGGATGCGGCCGGAGCGGGAGCGGGCATCGAAGGCCTCGCCGCCGATCTCTTCAAGCAGCTTTGCGAGCTGGCCCGCCGCGACCGGTTCACGGGCTTCATCGATCGGTTGCTCGCCGCCATCGAGGAAGGTGGTAGTCAGCGAACGGGTCTCGATGTGGACGGAGATTCCACCTTCGCTTTTCAAGATTTCCGGTACGATCTGGCCGGGTTTCAGGCCCCGGTCACCCAGCGGGCGGCCGGATTTCTTCTGGAAGAATTCCAGTAGCGAGAAATAGAAATCCTCGTGCAGCGCTTCGCGCAGGCTGACGACCTCGTCGCCGACGGGCAGGGCCATGTCCTCGGCAGGATGAGCGACGCCGATGTTCAGTTCCTCGAAATAGGGTTCTTCATCGCCCCAGCTATGGTCGGCGACGGCATTGATTGCCGCTTCGAAAAGCTGCTCGTAATCCGTCTCCAGCCGCTTGCCCGCAGCATTGCCGGCAGGCCGGAACCAGCCGGTTGGCGAGACATTGGTTTCGCCGACGATATCGGTATGGACCCGGTTTGGGGCCAGAACCGTGAGGCTTTCCTGCTTGCCGTTACGGCTCAGCGTCAGGTCATAATGGAAGGCATCGTCGTCGCGGGCGATGAAATTTATCGTCGCATCGCCCACTAGTGCCGCCAGCGGATAGGCCTCCAGCCGGAAACGGTTGGCTGGCGCATTTGCGTGCACCGGGTAACGCACCTCGATGGCGTCGACGCCATCGAGATTGATCTCTTCCAGAAAGGTGAAGAGAAGCGGCTTGTAGGCGCTGCGGATGCGGGCGCAGACGCCTTTTTTCTTCAGCCTCTCTTCGGCCTCGCGCCGGCTTTTGGCATCATCGAAGGTCCAAGCCTCGAAGGATTGGCCGGGCGTGGCGCTAGCGAGAAGCGCATCCAGCGTGCGCTCGAAGGTCTGGTCGAAAATCTGGCTCATCGCAATCACCTTGAGGTTCTGCCTGTGGGGTCGAGGCTGTCGCGCAGCCAGTCGCCGAGAAGGTTGAGGCCAAGCACGGTCAGCAGAATGGCAAGGCCGGGGAAAACGCTGACCCACCATGCCGTTTGCAGGTAAGTGCGGCCATCCGCCAGCATGCCGCCCCAGCTTGGAATGGTCGGATCGACGCCGAGGCCGAGGAAAGTCAGGCTGCTTTCCAAGAGGATGTTATTGGCGACGTTGAGCGTCATCAGCACGATGACCGGGCCGATGAGGTTCGGCAGCAGGTGCTGGAGGATGATACGCCAGTCCTTCACGCCGATGGCGCGGGCGGAGAGAATGAATTCCCGTTCGCGCAGGGTCAGCACCGAGCCGCGCACGAGGCGGGCATATTGCACCCATTGCGAGATGATCAGCAGGATGATGGTGTTGGTGAGGCTGCCGCCGACAATGGCGATGAAGGTGATCGCCAGAAGAATGAAGGGCATGGCGAGCTGGATATCTGCAAAACGCATGACAAGCATATCCCAGAAGCCGCGATAATAACCGGCGACCAAGCCGACCGCGACGCCGAAGATGACCGCGCCGATGACCGAGGTGAAACCGACCAGCAGCGAAATCTTGCCGCCGGCGACGACGCGGGCCAGCACGTCACGGCCGAGCGGATCGGTGCCGAGCGGATGGGCGGCATTGGCAAAGGGCTTGACAAGGCGCGCCATCAGGTCGATCTTGTCTGCGCCGCCGGGAAACAGCACGTCGGAAAAGACGACCGCAAGGCAGATGACTGTCGTGAGGAACGCGCCGAGGACGAATTCCAGATTGGTGAAGCGCGACAGGCGCGAGGTTTTGGCAGCCATTGTCACTTACTCCGTGCGGATGCGCGGATCGACAAGCCCGTAGGCAATATCGACCAGAAGGTTGATGCCGACGATCATCAGCGAGAGCACGGTGATGACGGCCTGAAGCACGGGATAGTCGCGCGCCCCGACCGCATCGAAAGCCAGCGTGCCGAGACCCGGCCAGTTGAAGACGCGCTCGATGACGACGATGCCGCCGAGAAGCCCGCCAAATTGCAGGCCGAAATAGGTGATGAGCGGAATGGCGCAGTTGCGCAGCGCATGCTTGTAGAGAACCTTGCTTTCGCTGAGGCCCTTGGCGCGCGCCACCATGACATATTGTGAGCGTAGCGTATCGAGCATCGCCGTGCGCACGAGACGGACATTGGTCGCCGTCAGGATAACACCCATGGTGACGGATGGCATGATGTAGCTGGCGAAGCCGCCCATGCCGCTTGGCGGCAACCAGCCGAGCGTAATGGAGAACAGCAACACCAGCATCGTCGCCAGCCAGAAATTCGGGAAGGACAGGCCGATGAGCGAGAAGATGCGGATCACCTGATCTGCCGTCTTGCCGCGCGAGGTCGCGGCTTTGATGCCGAGCGGGATCGAAAGCGCGATCGACACCGCCATGGAGATGAAGGCGAGCAGCAGCGTGGCGGGCAGGGCATCGGCGATGAGACGCGAGACCGGCGTGCTGCCGGTGAAGCTGCGGCCGAAATCGAGTGTCACGAGGCCCTTCAGGAAGCTGAAATATTGTACGAAGAACGGCCGGTCGGTTCCAAGCGCTGCACGGATGCGCGCCAGATCGTCTTCCGTCATGCTGCCACCGCCCTGGAACATGGTGACAGCCGGATCGCCCGTCAGGCGGATGGCGAAAGATACGAGAAGGGTGATGGCGATGACGACGAAAATCGCCTGCAGCAATCGCTTGATGAGGAAACCGGCCACGTTTTTTACCTTGAAGAGAAACTCGGGAAGAGAGACCCGGCCTTGCCCGCGGGATGGCGGGCAAGGCGCTTTTAGGGCGGATAAACCTGATTATTCGACGGTGACGTCGGTCAGCTTCAGGCGGTTATCCGGCGGTGCGATGAAACCCTTGACCCGCTTGTTGATGCCGTAAATGGCATTGGTGTTGTAAAGCGGAATTTCCAGCGCGCGTTCGGCGGTATAGCTGCCGATTTCCTTGAGGATCTTTTCGCGCGCGGCACGGTCGGTCAGCGGACGCTGCGATTCCAGGAGCTTGTCGAGCTTTTCATCCTTGTCGTAAGGGTTCCACTTTTCACCCGAGTGGTACATGGAATAGGCCGTATTGTCGTAATCGAAGGTCCAGCCACCCCACTTCTGCTGGAACATCGCGCCGGTCTTGCCCTGCGGGATGATGTCGTTCAGCAGAACGTTGGTCTCATAGGGCTTGATGGTGGCGGTGATGCCGACCATGGAGAGATAGCTGGAAATGACCTGCGCCACTTCGTTCATCGTCGCGTCATTGCCGCGGATATCGATCTGCAACGCCGCACCCGGCTTGACGCCGGCTTCCGCGAGCAGCTTCTTTGCGGCTTCCGGATCGTAAGGCAGCGGCTTCAGATCGGCATCGTAACCGAAGGACAGCGCGCTCTGGAAGCTGGCGATCTCAGATGCCTGGCCGGCGAGGATCGACTTGACGATGGTGCCACGGTCGACGGCCATGATGATCGCCTTGCGCACCTTCGGATCGGCGGTGATGCCGTCACGGGTGTTGAAACGCAGCGCATCCACCGTCGGGCCGGGAACGCTGACGATCTCCAGCTTGGAATCGCCTTCGATGACCGGGATCATGCCGATCGGGATGGTGGGCGGAATGACGAGATCGACGCGGCCGGCCTGCAACTCGGCAACGGCTGTCGCCGGTTCGGAAATGAAGCGGTATTCCAGTTCGGAGAGTTTTGGTGCGCCGCCCCAGTAATCCGGGTTGGCTTCCAGCTTGATGTTGGTCTTCGGCGCATAGGAGACGAATTTGAATGCGCCGGTGCCGACAGGGTTGAGGTTGAAATTGTCCTCGCCCTTTTCCTTGATATAGGCAGGCGGAACGATCATGCCGCCATAACCGGCAAGCTTGGTGAGCAGCACCGGATCGGGCGCCTTCAGCTTCATGTCGACGGTGTAATCATCGATGACATCGACGCTTTCGATGGCGACGTAGTTGGAGCGCTGCGGGCCCTTGGCACCCTGTTCGCCGAGAAGGCGCTCGAAGGTGAACTTGACGGCGGCGGCGTTGAAAGGCTCACCATTGTGGAACTTGACGTTCTGGCGCAGCTTGAAGCGGATGCGCTTGCCTTCATCCAGTTCTTCCCAGGATTCGGCAAGGCCGGGCGCCAGCTTCAGGTCCGGGCCGCGATAGGTCAGGCCGTCGAAAATGTTGGTGGCAACGGCTGCCCATTGTACGAGGAAGGTGTCGATCGGATCCCAGCTGCCGGGGTCCTGCGGGCTGGAAATGGTCATCTTGCCGGCGGCAAGAGCCGGTGCGGCGGTAAAGGCCGTGGCGGCCATGGCAAGCGCGACGAACGTTGTCGTCATCCCCTTTTTGATTATTGTCATCTACCTGTTCCTCTTCAGATGGTTGCGGTTCTGGTTGTTATTCAGGCGCTCTTCGCAATGAAGTGGCCCGGATTGATTTCCTCATGGGCGAATATGGTCGGCTCATCACCGACACGGCGCACGGGATTGGGTATTTCGCCCTCGATCATGGCGATGCGGCGCTCAATGGTCGGATCGGCGACCGGCACGGCCGAAAGCAGGCGGCGGGTATAATCATGCGTCGGCGTTTCGAAGACCTGCTGGCGGCTGCCCATCTCCATGATCTGGCCGAGATAAAGCACGGCTACGCGATGGCTCATCTTTTCCACGACAGCCATGTCATGGCTGATGAAGAGATAAGCGAGACCGCGCTCGGCCTGCAAATCCATGAACAGATTGATGATCTGCGCCTGAATGGAGACGTCGAGCGCCGACAGCGCTTCGTCTGCAATGATGAGCTTCGGATCGGAGGCGAGTGCGCGGGCGATGCAGACGCGCTGGCGCTGGCCGCCCGAAAACTCGTGCGGATAACGCGCGGCATGTTCCGAGCTGAGGCCCACGCGTTCCAGCAACTCATCCACGCGCCGGCGTACGGCCTTCTGATCATTGATCAAACCATGAGTGTTGATCGGTTCGGCAATCGAAAACCCGACCGTCTTGCGCGGATCGAGCGAGGCGAAGGGGTCCTGGAAGATATATTGCACTTCCTGGCGCATGCGGAACCGCTCCGCCGCCGACATCTGCGAATAGCTGCGGCCGTTGAAGGAAATTTCGCCTGATACAGCCGTTTGCAGCTGCTGGATGGTGCGGCCGATGGTGGATTTGCCGGAACCGGATTCGCCCACCAGCGCCAGCGTCTCGCCGGCATGGATGTCGAAACTGACCTTCTGCACCGCGCTCAGGCGGTGCGTCGCCTTGCCGAACAGGTTCTTGCGAATATCGAAGCGAACGAACAGGTCCTTCACCGACAGAAGCGGTTTCTGATCATATTTGGCGGTGTCCTGCACGCGTTCTTCACCGATCACCACCGGCTGGCCATCCTGCAACACGGTGAGCGGCAGGCGCTTCGGAAACGCTTCGCCCTCCATGCTGCCGAGACGCGGCACGGCGGAAAGCAGGGCGCGCGTGTACGGGTGCTGCGGGTTGGCGAAGATATCCTTGACCGGGCCTTCCTCGACCTTCTTGCCCTTCCACATGACAACGACGTCATCGGCCATTTCCGCCACAACGCCCATATCATGGGTGATAAAGACCATGCCCATGCCGAGCTTCTTCTGCAGGTCGCGCATGATGTTGAGAATCTGCGCCTGAATGGTCACATCAAGCGCCGTCGTCGGTTCGTCGGCGATCAAAAGCTTCGGCCGGCAGGCGAGCGCCATGGCTATCATCACGCGCTGGCGCATGCCGCCGGAAAGCTGGTGCGGATAACGTTTCAGAAGCTCCGCCGCATCGGGCAGGCGCACCATGTCGAGCAGTTGCTTTGCCTGGTCCATCGCAGCCGTCTTGCCGAGCTTCTCATGCAGAACAAGCACTTCGCAGATCTGGTCGCCAATGGTGAAGACAGGGTTGAGCGAGGTCATCGGCTCCTGGAAGATCATGGCGATCTCCTTGCCGCGGATCGAGCGCATCTCTTTCTGCGACGCCTTCAGCAAGTCCTTGCCTTCAAACAGGATTTTGCCGGTGGGGTAGGTCGCGCCCATCATGTCCGCAAGGCGCATGGTGGAGAGCGACGTGACCGATTTTCCCGACCCGGATTCGCCAACGACCGCGACGGTGCGGCCGGGTTCCACGCGGAAGGAGATATCGTCCACGACGCGGCTGTTTCCAAACTCGACGCTCAGGCCTTCGACGGACAGGAGGGCGTTTGCGTTTGCGGCAGTCATATCATCGTCTCCGGCATGGCCTGCGCGGCAATTCTGGCGCAGTCATCTGAAATGGAAAAGGGGAATGGGTTGCAGGCAGGCATGCGCGGGGCGACACCATGCGGACAGGACGGGGATGTCTCGAGGGACTGCATGTTTCAGGCCGCTTTGCCGGTGGAAAACGCCTTGGACGCCGCCGGGCAATTCAAGGCCCGCATTGCCACGGAAGCGCAGCTGATGACCTCGCAGGTCTCATCAGGATAATTTGCGTCGGCCGCCGATTCCACGATGCGCATGAAACTTTATTCCCCACCCTTGTTTTGCCGAAAAAGCTAACAAAACAGAACAATCATGTCCAGAGTGTTGAACAATTTTTGTGTACTGCTCTACAAATGTGCAGGCGCATCGATTTTGAGCGCGGATTTGCACCGAATGCTCCGTAAAGATGCCTATGTCGCAGAATCGTTGTCGTTAAGGGCCGTCTTCCTATCCGCAGGCAGACGAATATATTTATAGTTTGCAAAGCTGAGGAGCGTGGCGATATCCACGTTCTAGTGCAATCGGGCAGAGCGCGCAAAGCGCTGCCCGAGGTGTGGGCGACGAGGAATGGATGTCAGGCATGAACAACAAGGCAGGCGCGGTCAGGTTGAGCGGTTTTCTACGGTGCTTATCGGAAGATGATGTTGAACTGGTGCGGCAGCATCTTCCCGACCATATTCGCCTGACGAGAGCGGAACCCGGTTGCATTTCTTTCGAGGTGTCCCAGACCGACGATCCGCTGGTCTGGCGGGTGAAGGAGCTTTTTGCCGATCGTCCTGCCTTTGACTTTCATCAGCAGCGGACGCGGGCATCTGCCTGGTTTACGGCGACCTCCGCCATTCCGCGCGACTATGAAATAACGACCTTGCCTTGAACGAAACGGGCCGCAGCGGCATTTCTGCCGGCTGCGGCCCGATCGAATTGCTGTGCCGGGACTTATTCCTTCGGCATGCCGACCGGCGGCGCAAGGCGTCGTTGCGCGGCAATGCGGAAGGGGGCGTTCATGGCGCCATAACCGCCGTAAGCACCACGCCTTTCGATGACCTCGAAGAAAAAGCCCTCACCGAAGGTACGGCTGTAGATCTGGAAATATTCACCATTGTCGTCGCGGTCATAAAGAATGCTTGCTTCTCGCAGGGCATCGGAGAATTCCGGCTCCAGCCCGAATCGGGCTTCCAGATCGTCGTAATAATTGCGCGAGATCGGCAGGGCGTGAAAGCCGCGCGCCTGCATCGCCTTGGCCGTGGCGAAAATATTGTCGGTGGCAAAGGCGATGTGCTGGATGCTGGTGCCGAAACCCTCCGCCAGAAATTTGCCGGCAAAGGTCTTGCGATTGTCCGCGCCGTTCATGGTCAGGCGAAAATTCGCTGCCGGCACGCTTTCAATCGCCTGGCTGCGCACCAGCCCGCCGGGATCGACCACATCGATCATCGGTGTGCGGCGGGAGGAAAACAGCGAGGTGTAGAACAGAAGCCAGGTCAGCATTTCATCATAATGCGTTGTTTGCGCGAGATGATCGATACGCGTCAGGCCGGCATCGCTCACCGCCTTCTGCCCCTGAATCGGCTCGAATTCCTTGTCCCAGATGGAGGCGAGCGCCGGTGACGCATCGAGGAAATAGATGACGCCATTGCCCACGCCCTGAATGGCGGGAACGGCAACTTCGTCCGTGTTGCGCGGTTCTGCGAAGGTCGGTGCGCCGAGCGCTTCGGCCCGCGCCAGCGCCGCCTTGGCATCGTCGACCTTCAGCCCGAAGGCATAGGCATTGGTGCCGTGGATCGAATAGGAGGCACCGGCAAAACTGTCGCCGTCATCGCTGGTATTGATGACGATACGGATATCGCCCTGCGTATAAAGATCGACCGCGCGGTTGCGGTGCTGCGCCGATTTTTCAAAACCAAGCGTGGCGAGCAGCACTTCCAGATTGGCCTTTTCCTCGGGTGCCGTGGTGAACTCGACAAATTCCACACCCTGCGTTTCAACCCTTTCCGGCATGGCAGGCACGTCGATGCGGATATCGGGTTCGAGCCGTCGCACCTGGTCCATCAGGTTGATCAACGAGCGGTGGCCATCTTCGGCAAGCAGCCGGGCGGAGCCGCCGCGGAACTGGTCGTTGAAGATTTCCAGCGACAGCGGGCCGCTATAACCCGTCGCGGCCACGGCGCGCATGAAGTCCACGACAGGCAGATCGCCTTCACCCGGCATGTTGCGGAAATGGCGGCTCCAGTAGAGCAGGTCCATGTCGATCAGCGGCGCATCGGCCAGCTGCACGATGAAGATCTTGTCGCCCGGAATGGAGCGGATCGAATTGGGGTCGATCTTGCGCGATAGCGTGTGGAAACTGTCGAGAATGATCCCGACATTGGCGTGATCGGCACGGCGCACCACCTCCCAGGCATCGCGGTGATCGCTGATATGGCGGCCCCAGGCCAGCGCCTCGTAACCGACGCGCACGCCATGTTTTGCGGCCAGTTCACCGAGCTCATGGAAATCGGCCGCGGCGCGGTCGATGCCGCCGAGCGAGACCGGAGAGACATTCGAGCAGATCAGCATCAGATCAGTGCCGAGTTCGCCCATGATATCGAATTTCCGCTCAGCCCTCTCGAAGGCGCGGGCGCGGTGCGGTTCCGGCATGCCCTCGAAATCGCGGAACGGCTGGAAGAGGGTGATATCGAGACCATGATCGGCGGCAAGCGCCTTCACCTCGCGCGGGGAGGCGTCATAGGTCAGGAAATCATTCTCGAAAATCTCCACGCCGGAAAAGCCGGCCTTGGCGATGGCCGCCAGCTTTTCGGGAAACTCGCCGCTGATCGACACGGTTGCGATGGATGTGCGCATTGGCATGCCGTGTCTTCCTGTGTCATAGCTCGCCATATTGCCTTCCTTTTCAGCCTTATGTACTAATTGGTTAATAAGCAGGGCGTGACCGCAGGCCGCCGCCGCACCGATGGAATGGATAATGACCAAAAGCGCGACTTCGAACGCAACCCGAGAAAGCCGGCAGGCGAAGCGCGATCCGGAAGGGGTGCGCCGCGACATTCTTTCCGTCGCCATGGATGAGTTTTCGCAGAACGGCCTCTCCGGCGCGCGCATCGATGAGATCGCGGCGCGCACGCGCACGTCCAAGCGCATGATCTATTATTATTTCGGCGACAAGGAAGGCCTCTACAAACGCGTCCTGGAGGCGGCCTATGCGCAGGTGCGCGGCGGCGAAGGCAACCTTGAGCTGGATGATCTGGAGCCGATTGCCGCACTGGAGAAGCTCTGTCGGTTCACCTTCGAGCATCACCGTCGCAACCCCGCTTTTGTCCGCATGGTCATGACGGAAAACATTCACCACGGCAGGCACATCAGGGTTTCGGAGGCGATCCGCAACGTCAACCGGCCCGCCATCGAGATCATGCGGCGAATATTGAAGCGCGGGCAGGATGCCGGCCTGTTCCGGCCGGGATTGGACGCTCTTGAGCTGCATTGGCAGATCAGTGCACTGTCTTTTTACAACGTCTCGAACACCGAAACTTTTTCGTTCAATTTTGGCGATACGCTTTTCAGTGAGGCCGGCCAGGAAGCGCTGTCCGCACATGTGGCGGAGATGTTGCTGCGCTATGTGCTGAAGCCCGAGCATATTACGAGGATCGGGAAAGACGGTTGATGAGGTGGCGTAGCGCCACCCCGTAACCTTCGATGCCAAGACCAGCGATCACGCCTTCGGCACGGGTCGACACATAGGAATGGTGCCGGAAGACCTCGCGTTTGTGGATGTTGGAAATATGGACCTCGATGACCGGTGCCTCGAAGGCGTTCAGCGCATCGAGGATCGCCACTGACGTATGGGTAAATGCGCCCGGATTGATGACGATGCCCGCGGACTTGCCGCGGGCTTCGTGGATCCAGTCGATCAGCTCATATTCCCGGTTGCTCTGGGCAAAAAACAGCTCGTGGCCGGCGGCTTCGGCGATGGCACGGCAATCGGCCTCGACATCGGCGAGCGTCTCGTAGCCGTAAATCTCCGGCTGGCGCTGGCCGAGCAAATTGAGGTTCGGACCGTTCAGGATCGTAAAAAGGCTCATGCCACGCCCTCCGCCATGCAAAGTTCTGTGAAATGCGCCGTCATCCGTTTCGCATCCGGCTCGCGGCCGCAAAAGAGGCGAAATGCGCCGACGGCCTGGAATACGGTCATGCCGCCGCCGGGCAGGGTTCGGCATCCCTTGCTGGCCGCAGTCGCCAGAAGCTCGGTCACCAGCGGCATATAGACGATATCGGCGACCCAGTGCTTTTGTTCGATCAGCTCGGCCGCAACCGGCATGCCGGGATGGGCGGGCATGCCCATCGGCGTGGCATGGATCAGGCCATCGGCAAAGGGCAGCGAGTCGACCGGGTCCTTCACCGCGAAGGCGCGGCCTTCACCAAAACGGGCATCGAGCTCGTCGGCGAGACGTTCGGCTCTTGGAAAATCCCGGTCGACAATATCGAGCCTGATAATATCGAGCTTCAACGCGGCATGGGCCACTGCAACGCCTGCACCACCTGCGCCGACCAGAAGCGCCCGGTCGCGCTTTGCATCCGGCAGGCCACGCACGAAGCTTTCGTAAAAACCGTACCAGTCGGTATTGTGGCCGATACGGCGTCCATCCCGGAAGACGACCGTGTTGACCGCGCCCAGCATGCGGGCATCGTCGGAGAGTTCATGCAGATGCGGAATAATGGCCTGCTTGAAGGGATGGGTGATGTTCGTCCCGGCAAAACCGCGCGCCTCCAGCTCGTCGAGAAGAGCGGGAAGGCTACTCTGCGGCAGTTTGCGGGCGGTAACATCCACAAGCTCGTAGGAATAGTCGAGGCCATGGGCCGCCCCCTCGCGCATATGCAGCGCGGGCGATTTGGAAAGCTGGATGTCGGCGCCTATCAGGCCGACCTTGAAGACGGTTTTTTCTGTCATGATCTGATGTCGCTCATCGGACGGTGTGGGAGAGGCGGGACGATCCCGCCCGCCTTAAGAGCGCGCGAACCTCAGTGGTGGGCGAGAATTTCGCCGAGGAACGTGCGCGTACGCTGGTGCTTGGGATCGCGGAAGAATTCTTCCGGCGGGCCTTCCTCGATGATCTCGCCTTCCGACATGAAGACGACACGGTCGGCCACCTGGCGGGCGAAACCCATTTCATGGGTCACGCAGATCATCGTCATGCCGTCGCGGGCAAGGCCGATCATGGTGTCGAGCACTTCCTTCACCATTTCCGGGTCGAGTGCCGAGGTCGGCTCGTCGAACAGCATGGCCTTCGGTTCCATGCATAGCGCCCGGGCGATGGCCGCACGCTGCTGCTGGCCGCCGGAAAGCTGTGCCGGGTATTTGTCGGCCTGGTTGAGTATGCGCACGCGCTCCAGATATTTGCGCGCCGTCGCCTCCGCATCGGCCTTGGAGAGACCCTTCACCCGCATGGGGGCAAGGGTACAGTTTTCCATGATGGTCTTGTGCGGGAAGAGATTGAAGCTCTGGAACACCATGCCCACTTCGCGGCGAACCGCATCGATGGCGCGGCTTGAATCCGACAACGTGGTGCCCTCGACCGTGATCTTGCCCTCCTGGATTTCCTCCAGATGGTTGATGCAGCGGATAAGGGTGGATTTGCCCGAACCGGACGGGCCGCAAAGAACGATCTTTTCGCCTTTGCGAACCGTCATGTTGACGCCTTTAAGCGCATGGAAGGCTCCATACCACTTTCCAACCCCTTCAAGGGCGATCAGCGGAGCCTGTGCGGCGGAGGATTGCGACATGGAACTTTCCTTCATGCTTTGCAGCGGCGTTTAGTTGATGGTGTAGGGAATGTCGGGAAGCGAGGCCGGGAAGTCCGGAACCGGGCGCTTCATCCATTTGGCATAGACTTTTGCGAGGTCGCCATTGGCCTTGGCCTTATCGAGCCAGGCGTTCAGCGCTTCGTTCCAGTCCTTTTCACCCGGGCGCGTGGCGGCGCTGTTGTAGAGGGTCACGAGGTCGAACTTCACCTCGTAATCCTTGCCGCCGGCCGCCGCGAGGCGGTCACCATAAAACTGGTTGCCGCCGATCGCCTCGATCTGGCCCGACAGGATCGCCTGGATGGTGGCGGCGTCGTCATCGAAACGAAGGATATTCGCTTTCGTACCCGCGCCGGCGGTCAAGGCTGTGTCCATCGGGCTGGATTTCGGTGCGCCGACGGTCATCCCCGTCAGATCGTCGAAATTGGCGATCTTCTTGTCCTTGGTGGCGTAAACCGACATGACGTTATGCGCGTAAGGCTGTGCATATTGCACGTTCTTGGCACGTTCCGGTGTCATCCCCATCGATGCGAACAGGGCATCAACCTTGCCGGTGCGCAGCGACGGAATGCGGTTGGCGACGGCAAGCGGCACGAACTCGACCTTCAGGCCGAGATAATCCGCAAACCCCCTGGCCAGGTCGGCATCGTAGCCTTCCTGCACGCCGGATGAATTGATGAAGCCCCAGGGCGCGTTGTCGCCCTGGATGCCTATCACGATCTTGCCGCTGGATTTTGCCTCTTCCAGCGTCCGGGCATCTGCCCCTGCGGGTGTCAGGATCGGCAGCAGTGCTGCCAATCCGACTGCGAGGGCCGTCCGCCAACGTGTCTTTGTCTCAAAGATTCCCATTGGTTACTCCTCCCAATCTCAGCCTCGTCCAATCCTTCACTTCACGGTGAAAGGAATATCCGGCAGGCTTTCCGGGAAGGCCGGAATATCTCGCTTCATCCACTTGTCGTAGATCTTGGCGAGCTGGCCATCCGACTTGATCTTGTCGAGGAAGGCGTTGATGGTCTCGTTCCAGTCCTTTTCGCCAGGACGTGTGCCGGCGCCGTTATACATCGTCGTCAGATCGAACTTCGACTCGTATTTACCTTCGGCCGCCTTGTTCAGCCGGTCGCCATAAAACATGTTGCCGCCAACCGCTTCGACCTGGCCGGAAATCAGCGCCTGAATATTCGCGGCGTCATCATCGAAGCGCAGAATATTGGCCTTGGAACCCGCGCCGGCGGTGATGGCCGTATCCATGGCGCTCGATTTCGGCACGCCGACGTTGAGGCTGGTCAGATCGTCAAAACCGGCGATCTTCTTGTCTTTCGGGCCGTAGACGGAAAACACGTTGCCGACGTAGGGCTTGGAATATTGGATGCTCTTGGCGCGTTCTGCGGTCATGGCCATGGTGGCGAAAAGCACGTCGACCTTGCCGGTCAAAAGTGCCGGGATGCGGTTGGCCACGGCGAGCGGCACGAATTCCACCTTGACGCCGAGATAGTCGGCAAAGGCCTTGCCGATATCGGCATCCAGACCATCCTGCACGCCGCTGGAATTGACGAAGCCCCATGGCGAATTATCGCCCTGAATGCCGATGACGACCTTGCCCTTGGCCTTGGCCTCTTCCACCGTGGCGGCGGAAGCATCGACCGGCGCGACGAAGGGCAGGGCGACGGTTGCCGCGGCAAGCGCGAGCAGGGCGCGGCGTGAGAATTTCATGTTGGTAGTTTTCATCTTTTGCTCCTCCTTACAAAGCTGATGAGATGATTTTTGACGATTAACGGGACGCGGCCTGCAGCCGCTTTTCAACGCCGGCGCCCCACAGGGAAAGCGGCCAGCAGATCAGGAAATAAATGATGCCGACGATGGCGAAGACGGTGAGCGGACGGAATGTCTGGTTGGAGACGATCTGGCCGGCGCGCGACAGCTCGACGAAGCCGACGATTGCCGCAAGCGAGGTGCCCTTGATGAGTTGCACGAGGAAACCGATGGTCGCCGGCAGCGAAATCTTGAAGGCCTGCGGCAGAACCACGTCTTTCATGCGTGATACGTAATGCAGGCCGAGCGCATTGGCGGCCTCGGTCTGGCCCTTCGGCACTGCCTGGATGCCGCCGCGCCAGATTTCGCCGAGGAAGGCGCTGGCATGCAGGGTAAAGGCGATGGCGACCGCGATCCAGGCATCGACGTTGAGGCCCGCAAGCGCCACGCCGTAATAAACCACGAAAAGCTGCATCAGGAGCGGCGTGCCCTGGAAAACGGCGATGAAAGCCATGCTCGCACGCTGGATTGCCGGGCTGTCCGCGACGCGGGCCAGCGCCACGCAAAGGCCGAAGACACCGCCGCCGATGAAACCGATCAGGGTCAGCGCAAGGGTCCATTTCAGGCCTTGCATCAGGAAGAAGAGTTCGTTGGGACCGATTGATGCCATTGTCTTTTCCTCACTTGACCGGATAGCTGAAGGATGCACGCGAGATGAGCGCAAAAATTCCCATCATCAGTGAGGAAATGACCAGATAAAGCAGCGTGATCGAGAAATAGACCTCGAAGGAACGGAACGTATCCGCCTCGATCTTCTGCGCCACCGATGTCAGTTCGTAAGCCGCGATCGAGGTACAGACCGAGGTGGTCAGCGTCAGCATGATGAACTGGCTGGTGAGCGAGGGATAAACCGCCCGCAGCGCCGGCTTCAGGATGATATGGCGGAAAATCTGCGCGCGGTGCAGGCCGAGCGCCAGTCCCGCCTCCACCTGGCCCTTGGGAATGGAATCGACGCCGCCGCGAATGATTTCAATCGCATAGGCGCCGCCGTTGAGAGCGAGCGCGATGATGGCGGTCACGGTCGGGTTGAGCTTGATGCCGATCTGCGGCAGGGCGAAGAAGATGAAGAATATCTGCACCAGAAACGGCGTGTTGCGGATGGCTTCCACAAAGCCGATGACGAGGCCGCGTAGCAGCTTGAAGCGCGAACGGCGGGCAACAACGCCCAGAACGCCGATGACTGTCGCGAGCGACATGCCGGCAATCGCCAGGCCGATTGTCGCAAGACAGGCCAAAAGCAGCTCGGGCAGGCGCTCTATGACTGCCGAAAAATCGAGACTGTAAGACATTCTTCCTCCCAACCCGTTCGGGTCCGGACAGGCGTTTTGCCTTGTCCGCATTGCTCTGGAACCTCCCGGCGCCAAAGCCCTCCATTTTTATATGCTCCTGCCGCCAAAGGCTTTGAGCCTTCCTCGTCGGCATGGTGTTAATCATAATGTTTGTACCAGTTAGTTCATTTTTATGTCAAGCATTATGTCCGGTTAAAAAACAGCTTCCGCGCTGTTTTTTCATTTGTCGGATTTTCAAGTAAATCATTTATTATCAAAGGCTAAGGCGCGAAACCACAAGCGCTTTCCACGCGCGGTCAACTCGCTTCCGGCATGCTGTCTGGCAGTGCCGGAAACTCCTTGATGCGCTCAAAACGAACCCGCCCTGCGGTTAGTTTTCGTTCGCGCCGAGCCTGTCTATCTGCGCTGCCAGCCGTTCGGCGATCAGCAGCGAGGCACCCGTTGCCGTCACCATTTGCGGAAGCGACAGCCATTCCAGCATCCAGCCCGCGCCGGACCGTTCCTGTTCATGTACGAGCGACTGATGCAGCGCGGATATCTGCACGGCATTAAAGCGGGCAAGCGCCACCAGCGTTTCGGCATTGACCGGATTTTGCTTGTGCGGCATGGCGGAAGAACCGCCGCCGCCGGAGAGACGGATTTCCGTACCGAGTTCGGCCATCAGGGCGATATCCTGCCCGAACTTGCCGAGCGTCCCCGTCACGAGCGAGAGAGTATTGCCGAATTCGGCGATACCGTCGCGCTGGCTCTGCCATTGCTGTTTGTCTGCAAGGCCGAGCCGCATGGCGAGATCGGCCCGCACGGCTCCGGCATTGACGCCGAGCTTTTCCAACGTTCCGGCCGCACCGCCGAATTGCAGGGCAAAACCGCTTTGCGCGAAGGTTTCGAGCCTGAGCAGATGGCGCTCGAGCGGCGCAATCCAGCTCGCCGCGCGGTCGGCCACCGTGATGCCGATGGCGGCCTGCATGCGGGTATAACCGGTGAGCGCGTTATGGCCATCGCGGGAGGCGATGTCGCCGAGCGCATCGATGAGTCGGCCAAGCCGTGCGGCGATGATTTCCGTTGCCATTTTCAGTCGCAGCATCAGGCTGGTATCGATGACATCCTGGCTGGTTGCGCCGAGATGCACCTTTTCCGCCGCCTCGCCAGGGACGGCTGCCCGCATTTGCCGCACGAGTTCAGGCACCACCACGCCGTCTTTCTCGACTTCACGGCGAAGGGCGGTGATATCGGCAGCAAACTCCGAAAGCCCCGAGACGATTGTCTCCGCCACCTCTTCGGAGATGATGCCTGTTCCCACCTGCGCCTCTGCCAGCGCCGTTTCGAAACGGATCATGGCGTCGATATCCGCCCTTGCCGAAAACAGCTCGACGATTTCGCTATCGCCGAAAAGGCCTGACAGGAACGGGTGCTCGAAGGGAGAAAGGCTCATCTTCCGCCTCTCTCAGATATCGAAAAACACGGTTTCGCCTTCGCCCTGAAGGCGGATATCGAAACGATAGACGTTGCCTTCCTCCTTTTTGGCGACAAGCGTGGCGATGCGGCTTTTCTGCTCGACACGGGCAAGAACCGGGTCGGCCGCATTCGCTTCCTGTTCTTCCGGGAAATACATGCGGGTCTGCAGGCCGATATTGATGCCGCGCGCAACGATCCAGAAGGTGATGTGCGGCGCCATCGGCCGGCCATCGCGGAACGGCACCGTGCCGGGCTTGATAGTCTCGAAGACGAATTCGCCGGTATCCATGTCGCCCGGCGAGCGGCCCCAGCCGATGAAATTCGGGTCGGCCTTGCCCCGGGTTTCGCTGGGGCTGTTGTAATAACCGTCGGTATCGGCCTGCCAGATCTCAATCAGCGCATCCTTCAGCGCCATGCCCGCACCGTCATAGACCGTGCCGCGCACGCTGATGCGTTCGCCGCGAGCCTTGTCGTTATAAAGCGGACCGGAACCCAGATCCTTTTCGAACACGCCTTCGATGCCGACGAAATTCGGCGTGCAACCAATATGCACATAGGGGCCTGCCGTCTGCGAAGCGGTTTCCTTGAAATAGTTGAGCGGCTGGACCATGGTCAGTTGCCCTCCATGCGGTTTTCGAAAAGGGTCGAGCGGCGGCCGCGCAGAACGATATCGAACTTATAGGCCAGCATGTCCATCGGCAGCGTCGCGTTCATGTCAAGCGGCGCGATCAGTCTTTTGATCGCATCCTCATCGGGAATCGTCTTGACGATCGGACATTTCCAGATCAGCGGATCGCCCTCGAAATACATCTGGGTGATCAGCCGCTGGGCAAAGCCATGGCCGAAGACCGAGAAATGGATATGGGCCGGGCGCCAGTCATTGACGCCGTTTGGCCAGGGGTAAGCGCCCGGCTGGATGGTCTTGAACCAGTAATAGCCGTTTTCATCCGTAATCGTGCGGCCAACGCCGCCGAAATTTGGATCGATGGCGGCGAGATAACTTTCCTTCTTGTGGCGGTAACGGCCGCCGGCATTGGCCTGCCAGAATTCCACCAGCGCGCCATCCACGCCGCGGCCACGCTCGTCCAGCACCCGGCCATGCACCAGAATCCGCGGGCCGATCGGCATTTCGCCGGGGCGGGCATAGTTGAGGATGAGGTCGTTATCCAGCGGGTTGAGCATGCCATGACCGAAAACGGGGCCGGTGATCTCGCTCTTGGTGCCCTCAAGCGAAATCAGCGCGCGCTGCGGCGAGCGAAGGATCGACGTCTTGTAGCCGGGCGCATAGGCCAGCGGGTGAATGTCGCGGTTGCGCGCGAAGAACGGCCCGGTTTCAGGCGGTTGGTTGCTCATTTCGTCTCCTCCCCATTGCCAGAATTATCAGCGGAACTATCGGCCTTCATGCTGACCAGGGCAAGCTTGGCGATCTTGAAAGCATGGTTGGCGGCGGGCACGCCGGCATAGATCGCCACATGCAGCAGCGCCTCGCGAATATCCGCTTCCGTGGCGCCGGTATTGACGGTGGCGCGCACATGCATGGCCAGTTCCTCATCCTGCCCCAGCGCCGCCAGCAAGGCGATGGTGACGATCGAGCGTTCGCGCTTCGTGAAGTGGTTGCCGGACCAGACCGTGCCCCATGCACCTTCGGTGATGAGCTGCTGGAAAGGCTGGTCGAAATCGGACGTCATGGTCTGCGCGCGGTTGACATGGGCGTCGCCCAGCACCGCGCGGCGGGTTTTCATGCCCTGTTCGAAACGTTCGTTCTTGTCGATATGGTCCGCCATCGGTCAATGCTCCGGCAAGGTCTTCAGAAAAATGGAGGCCGCCTGTGCATAGACCAGCGGCTGTTCAAGGCAGGGAATGTGGCCACAGCCGGCGATGGTGACGAAACGGCTCTTGGGGATGAGACCCGCCAGCGATTGCACCAGTTCCGGCGGGGTGGAGCCGTCCTGATCACCCGCGATACAGAGCGTCGGCACGGCGATACGCCCGGCCTGTTCGGTAAAATCCGCATCACGAATGGCGGCGCAGGTGCCGCTATAACCCGCTTCCGGCTGTTGCGAGAGCATGTTGCGCGCGCCGGCATAGGCGGCATTCTCAGGCTGGCGGAAGCGTGGCGTGAACCAGCGCTCCATGACGGGATCGACCAGTGAGGCGAGGCCATCGGCGGCGATCTTGTCGATCCGGGCGTCCCACATCTCAGTCGTGCCGATCTTGTGAGCTGTATTGCTGAGCACCAAAGCGCGGACGAGATCGGGCCGTCGCGCATAAAGTCCCTGCGCAATCAGTCCGCCGACCGACAGGCCCCAGATGACGGCGTTTTTGATCTCGAGATGATCGAGAAGCGCAATCAGGTCACCGGCGTGATCGTCGATGGAATAGGGAGCACGCCCGACATCGGAAAGTCCGTGGCCGCGCTTGTCGTGCAGGACATAGGCATAGTCATCACCGAGCGCCTCGATAACCGCATCCCAGATGCGGAAATCGGTGCCGAGCGAATTGATGAAGGCGATGACAGGCTTGCCGCTGCCCAATCCCTTGACGCGATAATGGATCACAGTCTCGCCGCAGCGCAGAAAATGCATGGCATGCTCCTCCCTGCGAAGAGTATTGCAAGCCGGTTCCGGTTAAGTAAAATGACATTATCGATGAAAACCATAACCACTGGATTATATGAGCGATGGTCGATCAGCGCATCAAGTTCCGGCATCTGCAGACCTTCGTGGAGGTGGCGCGCCAGAAAAGCGTCATCCGCGCTGCGGAAATCCTGCATGTCAGCCAGCCTGCGGTGACGAAGACCATCCGCGAGCTGGAAGACGTTCTCGGCGTGTCGCTGCTGGAGCGGGAGGGACGCGGCATCCGCATCAGCCGCTACGGCGAGGTATTCCTGCGCCATGCCGGTGCGACGATGACGGCGTTGCGTCAGGCGGTCGATTCGGTCTCGCAGGAGGCGGCGCGCGCCGGTCCGCCGGTGCGGGTTGGGGCTCTGCCGACCGTGTCGGTGCGCATCATGCCGAAGGCGATGGCTGGATTTCTGGCGGAGAAGACCGGTAGTCCGGTGAAGATCGTGACGGGTGAAAACGCGGTGCTTTTGGAGCAGCTGCGCGTTGGCGATCTCGATCTTGTCGTTGGGCGTCTCGCCGCGCCGCAGAAAATGGCGGGTTTTTCCTTCGAGCACCTCTATTCGGAAAAGGTGCGCTTCGTGGTTCGTGCCGGCCATTCGCTTTTATCGCCCGGCCTTTCGATTTTCGATCACCTGCACGAATATCCGGTGCTGATGCCGACACGGCAATCCGTCATCGGCCCCGTCGTCGAGCAGTTTTTGATCGCCAACGGCGTTCCGGCTCTGCCGATCCGCATCGAAACCGTGTCGGATGCCTTCGGCCGCGCCTTCCTGCGTACCAGCGATGCAATCTGGATCATTTCGGAGGGCGTGGTGGCGGCGGATGTGGCCGATGGCATTCTGGCCATCCTGCCGGTCGAGACCGGCGATACCAGCGGCCCTGTGGGGCTGACTGTCCGCGCCGATACGCAGCCCTCGCTGCCGCTGTCGCTGCTGATGCAGGCAATCCGCGAGGCAGCCGGTGATTTGTTGGATGGGAAGGCGGAGGCTGCCCCTCAGTAAGGAAGCCCCACATAATTCTCCGCAAGCGCCGTGGAAGCGGCGCGCGATTGCACGAGATAATCCAGTTCCGCCTCCTGGATGCGCTGGCCGAAATCCTCCGTATCGGGAAAACGATGCATCATCGTTGTCATCCACCACGAGAAACGCACGGCCTTCCAGACGCGGGAAAGCGCCTTCTGCGAATAAGCGTCGATGCCGGCTTCAGACCTGTCGCGATAAAACTCGATCAGCGCTTCGCTCAGATAATGCACGTCGCTGGCGGCGAGGTTAAGGCCCTTGGCGCCCGTCGGCGGCACGATATGGGCAGCGTCTCCGGCCAGAAACAGCCGTCCGAACCGCATCGGCTCGCTGACGAAGGAGCGGAGCGGCGCGATGGATTTTTCAAAGGAAGCGCCAGTTACCATGACATCTGCGTGGCTTTCCGGCAGGCGGCGGCGGATTTCATCCCAAAAGCGCTCGTCGCTCCAGTCCTCGGGCCGGTCATCCAGCGAACATTGGATGTAATACCGGCTACGGGTGTTGGAGCGCATGGAGCAGAGGGCAAAACCGCGCGGGTGATTGGCATAGATGAGTTCGTGGTTGACCGGCGGCACATCGGCCAGAATGCCAAGCCAGCCGAAAGGGTAGACCTTCTCGAATTGCTTGATGGCTCCATCAGGCACGGATTTGCGACTGACCCCGTGAAAACCATCGCAACCGGCGATGAAATCGCAATCGATCCGGTGGTTTACGCCGTCTTTTTGATAGGTGACATAGGGGCTTGCGCCATCAAAATCATGCGGCTCGACATTGGCGGCGTCGTAGATGGTCACTAGGTTTGCCGCCTCGCGCACATCCATCAGATCGTGCGTGACCTCGGTCTGGCCGTAAACCATCACGCGTTTGCCGCCGGTCAGATCGAACAGATCGATACGGTGGTCGCGACCATCGAAGGTCAGCGAAAAACCGTCATGCGGCAGGCCTTCCCGACGCAGACGCTTATCCGCGCCGACCTTTTCCATCAGCTGCACTGTGCCTTCTTCCAGCACTCCGGCACGAACGCGACCGAGGATATAATCCTTGCTGACCCGGTCGAGAATGACGGTCTCGACGCCGGCTCTCGCCAGAAGCTGGCCAAGCAGAAGCCCTGACGGGCCAGAGCCGATGATGACGACCTGTGTACGCATTATGTCCTCCCGAACTTGTCTCCGGTCAAGAACTTGACCAAGACAGGCCACAAGCTCAATGGACTTTCCGGTCCGTAAATTGCACTATCCGACCATTGTGCGGAGGAGTGAAGGTGAGATGCGGGTGACTGCCAATGAAGGGCTTTATGGGGAAGAAGCCGCGCAAGGCACCGATTTTCGCTTCCATTGCGAGACGCTTTTTTCGCGTAGCAGCCTGCACCGCTTTGAAATCGGCCTGCACCGTCATTCCGCCTTTCTGCAAATCTTGTACATTTTCGGTGGCGAGGGCGATGCGTTGCTGGAAGGCCGCATCGAGCCGATCCGCCCGCCGGTCGTCATCATCGTGCCGCCGGGTTTCGAACACGGCTTCCGCTTTTCACGCGATATCGGTGGAGTGATCGTCACGATGCTGCCGGGCGCGCTGCCGGCATCGGTGCAAGCGCTGTTGCTGCGGAATTTTCAGCAGCCGGTGCTTCTGCCGTTGCGGGACTTTGCCGAAAAAGACTGTTTGCGCAGCGGTTTCGAACGGATATCCACGGAATATGAGGCCCGCGAGATCGGTCGCGACGCGATGATCGAAGGCCAGCTCGCCACTGTCGTCACGCTTCTCTCACGGGCGGCGCAGCCGCTTCTGGAAACGAGTGGCGAAGGCCTTGCCGAGCAGCGTTTCGAACGGTTGCTGTCGCTGATCGCCCGCCATATTCGCGAGCCGCAGAAAGCCGGGTTTTATGCAGGGAAGCTCGGCCTTTCCGAGACACATCTCAACCGTCTGGTCCGTTCGGTGTCCGGCCTCAGCCTGCAACGGCTGATCGCCAAGCGTCAGATCGAGATCGCCCAGCAGGAACTGGTCTTTACTGTCTCCAGTGTGCAGATGATTGCGGAAGGGCTGGGTTTTGCCGATCCCGCTTATTTCAACCGCTTCTTCAGGCGGGAGGCCGGCCTGACGCCGCGCGCCTGGCGGCTCGCCGAACAGCGCAAAATGGGCGATACCGGCGCGTCGTTGACACCGCCTCAGACCAGCATTCTCGCCAGTTCCCGCTGAACGGAAAGAAGCGCCGGCAGATAACGCTCCACCAGGTCCTCCATCGAGGCGACCGAGGCGGCAAGCCCGACATTGAGCGCGGCCACCGTCTGGCCACGCACGCTTTTCAGCGGCACGGCGATGGAGCGAAGCCCGATCTCCACTTCCTGATCGATCAGCGCATAGCCGCGATGGCCGCTCACCTCGATTTCGGCGAGCAGGGCGTCCATGTCGGTGGTCGTCTTTTCCGTGCGGGCAACCCGCCGGGAGGCTTCGAGAATGTCGCGCCGCCGCTCAGGCGGTTGTGCGGAAAGAAGAACGCGGCCCATCGAGGTGCAATAGGCGGGCAGGCGTGACCCCGGCATCAGCGCAATCGACATCACTCGCTGCTGGGCGGCGCGGGCGACATAAACGATTTCGGTCTCGTCCAGGATGGAAACCGAGGTGCTTTGGCCGATCTCCTCCGAGAGACGGTCGATGAGCGGCTGGACGATCTTCGGAAGCGGCATGGTGGCCAAACAGCCGGTGCCGAGCCGCAGCACCTTTGGCGTCACGGTGAAGAACTTGCCGTCATAAGCCGCATAACCAAGTTCCGAAAGCGTCAGCAGACAACGCCGCGTCGTGGCGCGGTCCAGCCCGGCGATCTCGGCGGCATCGGAGATGGAAAGCCGCGGCCGCTCGGCGCTGAAGGCCTCGATGACCCGCAAACCCTTGGCGAGACCGCCCATCATGTCTCTTTCGCTGACGGCCATATCCAAGCTCCGTTTGTGCGATATACGAACAAAAATCATATAACGCACAAAACTCTTGCCGTCGAGACTGTTTCGGCTTTACCTCAGGGCCACGCAGCCCTGTCGGTCCATCCGCTCGGCTGGATGGAGGTTTTGAGAATGGACAAGACAATCAAGAGCGCCGAAGAGGCGCTTTCGGGTATCGGCAACGGTGCGACGATCATGATCGGCGGTTTCGGCGGATCCGGCGCGCCGATCGAGTTGATCCACGCATTGATCGACAAGGGGCCGAAGAACCTGACGGTCATCAACAACAATGCCGGCAATGGCCGCATCGGCATCGCCGCGATGATCGACGCGGGCATGGTCAAAAAGATGATCTGCTCTTTCCCGCGCTCTTCCGATCCGCGCGCCTTTACAGACCGGTATCTGGCCGGCGAAATCGAGCTGGAACTGGTGCCGCAGGGCACGCTCGCCGAGCGCATCCGCGCCGGCGGTGCCGGCATTCCGGCCTTCTACACCCCGACGGGCTTCGGCACCGAACTGGCCAATGGCAAGGTGATCGCGGAATTCGACGGCCGCTCCTACGTGCAGGAACGCTGGCTGAAGGCGGATTTCGCCATCGTCAAGGCCGAGCTTGGCGATACCTACGGCAACCTCACCTACAACAAGGCGGGTCGCAATTTTAACCCGCTGATGTGCATGGCCGCAAAGACCACCATCGCGCAGGTCTCCAGGATCGTCGCCGCCGGCGAGATCGACCCGGAGCATGTCGTGACGCCAGGCATTTTTGTGAACGGCGTCGTGGAAATCCCCGATCCGCAACAGGAAGAAGTCCTCATTCGCGCCGGAGTAGCCTACGCATGACCCAGACCATCGACACCCGCGACGATATCAAGCTTTCCAACGCTCAGATTGCCTGGCGCGCGGCGCAGGACATCGAGGACGGCGCTTACGTCAATCTCGGCATCGGCTTTCCGGAAATGGTGGCGCGCTACCAGCCGCCCGGCCGTCAGGCGATCTTCCACACCGAAAACGGTATATTGAATTTCGGCGAGGCCCCGCCGGAAGGCGAGGAGGACTGGAACCTCATCAATGCCGGCAAGAAGGCCGTGACATTGAAGCCGGGTGCCGCCTTCTTCCACCATGCCGACAGCTTCGCCATGGTGCGCGGCGGGCATCTGGATGTGGCGATCCTAGGGGCCTATCAGGTGGCGCAAAATGGCGATCTCGCCAATTGGCGCGTCGGTTCCAAGGGCGTGCCGGCCGTCGGCGGCGCCATGGATCTGGTGCATGGCGCCAAACAGGTTTTCGTCATTACCGAACATGTCACCAAGAACGGCGAACCGAAGCTGGTTGAAAAATGCAGCTTCCCGCTGACCGGCGTCGGCTGCATCACCCGCATCTATACCAGCCATGCGGTGATCGACGTAGTGGACGGTCGTTTCGTGCTGCGCGAAAAATTGCCGGCGATGACGTTTGAGGAATTGCAGGCCATGACCGGCGCGCCGCTCATTGTGGATGGTGCGGTAGCCGATCTCGTTGCCCCGGAACTTTAAGGATAAATCCATGACCGAAGCCTATATCTGCGATTATATCCGCACGCCCATCGGCCGCTTCGGCGGCGCGCTCTCCTCCGTGCGGGCCGACGATCTCGGCGCGGTGCCGCTGAAGGCGCTGATGGAACGCAATACTTCCGTCGATTGGGAAGCCGTCGAGGATGTGATCTTCGGCTGCGCCAACCAGGCGGGTGAGGACAACCGCAATGTGGCGCGCATGTCGCTGCTGCTTGCCGGCCTGCCGGTTTCAGTGACCGGAACGACGATCAACCGGCTGTGCGGCTCGGGCATGGACGCCGTCATCGCAGCCGCCCGCGCCGTCAAATCGGGCGAGGCGGAACTGATGATCGCCGGCGGCGTGGAAAGCATGAGCCGCGCGCCCTTCGTTCTGCCGAAGGCGGAAAGCGCCTTTTCGCGCAATGCCGAAATCTACGATACCACCATCGGCTGGCGTTTCGTCAACCCGCTGATGAAGGCACAATATGGCGTCGATTCCATGCCCGAAACGGGCGACAATGTCGCGGTCGACTATCAGGTCTCGCGGGAGGATCAGGATGCTTTTGCGGTGCGCAGCCAGCAGAAGGCGGCTGATGCTCAGGCCAACGGCCGTCTCGCCAAGGAAATCGTCCCGGTGACGATCCCGCAGCGTAAGGGCGATCCGGTTGTTATCTCCAGTGACGAACATCCGCGGGCGACCAGTCTCGAAGCGCTGGCGAAGCTGAAGCCGGTGAACAAGCGCGATAGCGCGACGGTAACGGCGGGCAATGCATCCGGCGTCAATGATGGCGCGGCCGCGCTCATCATCGCTTCAGCGGAAGCGGCGAGAAAATATGGTCTGACACCGATTGCCCGCATTCTCGGCGGGGCCACCGCCGGCGTGCCGCCGCGCGTCATGGGCATCGGTCCGGCGCCGGCCTCGGCCAAGCTTTTGGCACGGCTCGGGTTGAAGCAGGAACAGCTCGACGTGATCGAGCTGAACGAGGCCTTCGCCAGCCAGGGTCTTGCGACGCTGCGCCAGCTCGGCATTGCCGACGACGATGCGCGGGTGAATGCCAATGGCGGTGCGATCGCGCTTGGCCATCCGCTCGGCATGTCGGGTGCGCGCATTGCCGGGACGGCGGCACTTGAGCTTTCGCTCACCGGCAGGCGGCTTGCGCTCGCCACCATGTGCATCGGTGTCGGGCAGGGTATTGCCGTGGCGCTGGAGCGGGTCTGACGAGATCAGCGCCATTCGGTATCGTAATACGGGGCGAATGCCATCGTGAGGCGGTAGGGATACTGCTGTGAAAAGGTATGAGTGCCACTGTAAAAGGCCATGAATACCGCTGCCGCAGTTTCATTCCGCGCGATTGTGGCTATTTGGGCCACTCAGACGGCGATTTTCTCGTCTTGGCCCATTCCAGTGCAGCCCACCCCAACCCCATTCCTCCTCATTCCTGTGCTCGTCACAGGAGTCCAGCCGGCGCGCGTCTGCGCGGCGAAAAGAGTTCTCTCAGCCCAAGGACTTGGGCTGGCTGGATCTCTGTGACAAGCACAGAGATGAGGGGGAGGAGGCATTGGGGGGACTGGTCATGGTGGACTATTAAAACAGGAGCCGTTCAGGTGGCGGGTCGGCATCCCTGCCATCACGCTCCCTGCCATATCCCTTCGCCCATGTTGGATTCCATCATCATCCATGACATGTTCTGCAAGACATGACAGGAATCTTTCCGCCTGCGGGAGCCAACATGAAGCGTCCGACCATCACAGATGTCGCAAAAGCCGCCGGCGTCAGCGTCGCCACCGTTGACCGGGTGCTGAATGGTCGCCTGCCCGTGCGTGAGGAAACCGCGCGGCGGGTGTTCGAGGCGGCGGAGAAGATCGGCTTTCATGCCGCCAACATCATTCGCCAGCGCATGCTGGCCGATATGCCGTCCTACAGTCTCGGCATCATTCTGCGCAAGGAACGGCATGCCTTTTACCAGAGCTTTGCCGACGAGCTGGAGCTTGCGGCGCGCAACATCCGGGATCGCCACCTCACCTTGCGCATCGAATTCGCCCAGTCCGGTGAGCCGGGCGAACTGGCGGCGCTGCTGACTGGCATGAAGGGCCGCGTGCAGGCGGTTGCCGCTACGGGGCCGGACCATCACGATGTCACGGCTGCCGTCGAAGCGCTGAAGGCCAACGGTATACCGACGTTTTCGCTGCTCTCCGATTTCGCCCAGGGTGTGCGGGAAGCCTATCTCGGTGCCAATAACATGAAGATCGGACGCACGGCGGCGTGGATGATCTCGCAGCTGGCGCGCAGCAGGGGCAAGGTGCTTCTTCTCCTCGGCGGCCACCGTTTCCACGGCCATTCCCTGCGTGAGACAGGATTTCGCAGCTACATGCGCGAATATGCGCCGGAATTCGAGGTGATGGACGCGTTGATCACGCTGGAAACACGCCGGCTGACCTATGAGCTGGTCATGGACACCATCGCCAAGCACCGGGATCTCGTCGGCATCTATTGCGTCGGCGGTGGCATGGAGGGGGTGATCGAGGCCCTGCAGCAGGAAAACCGGCAGGAAAACATCGTCTGTCTGGTCAATGAACTCACGCCTGAATCCCGTCAGGCGCTGCTTGAACGGCGCATCAGCGGCGTCTTCCAGACCCCGCTGCGTGAACTCTGCGCCGACCTTCTGGCCACCATGGTTCACACCATCGAACATGGCATGGCGGAAACGCCGGGCCAGCGTTTTGTGCCCGCGCATCTGTGGGTTCCTGAGAGCCTGTGATGGTTTGATAGATTCCATCATACACCCGGCGCCTGTTTCTATCATTCTTGATGGTTTTGCGTGCTGCTGACGCGTTGACGCCGCGACCGGACTAGGAAATCTTGGCCGCCTGTGGAGCGGGCAGGAGGCCGACCTTCACGAGACTAGATTATTTCAGGGTTGCTTGACGCCGCGGATTTTCCTTTGCGGCGAAGGGGCAGCTTTGCCGGAAAGCCATGACAGCGCGAAATGCGCGGGAGTGCGCAACCGGTTCTTTTCAAGGGTTGTGGAGGAGAACGACATGAAAAGACATTTCGCAATTGCAGCTTTCGCCGCCATGCTGGCAACGGGTGCGTTGGCCCAGACCGGCAGGATGGCCGGCTCCGGCGACATAAACTGAAGCAACCAACGGCGATTTCCGTGGGAGGAAACCTTGAAAAAATTACTGATGGCGACGGCACTCTGCATTTTCGCGACACCGGCTCTTGCCGAGACGCGCATCGCAGTCTCGATGACGTCTTTCGACAACCCATTTCTGACGATCTTGCTCAACGGCATCAAAGCCGAGGCCGGGCGCGATAAAAATATCGAGCTTCTGGTTGAGGATGCCCAGCTTGATCCGTCGAAGCAGCTCAATCAGGTACAGAATTTCATCGCCAATGGTATCGATGCGATCATCGTCAATGCCGTGGATGGCGATGCGACTGCCGCAATCACCAAAGCCGCCTCTGCTGCGAAAATTCCGCTGGTTTATGTGAACCATCCGCCGGCCGAACTGGAGACCGGCCTGCCTGATGGCACGGCCTTTGTCGGTTCCAACGAACTCGATTCCGGCACCATGGAGGCAGAAGCCGCCTGCAAGCTGATGGGCGGCAAGGGCAAGGCCGTCATCCTGATGGGGCCATTGGAAAATCACGCGGCGCTGGTGCGTACCAAGGATGTCGAAACGGTATTTTCCAAACCGGAATGCAAGATCGAAATCCTCGAAAAGCAGACGGCGAACTGGAGCCGCACGCAGGCGCAGGACCTCGTTTCATCCTGGTTGACGGCGGGTATTCAGTTCGATGCCGTCATCGCCAATAATGATGAAATGGCGATAGGTGCAGCGCAGGCGCTCAAAGCAGCGGGCGTGTCCATGAAGGATGTCGTCATTGCCGGCATCGACGCCACACCTGACGGTCTTGCCGCCATGCAGGCCGACGATCTCGATATCACCGTCTACCAGAATGCGACGAAGCAGGGTGAGGTCTCCGTCCAGACGGCGGTGAAGGCCGCTGCCGGGCAAAGCACGGAAAAGACGCTCTGGGTGCCTTTCGAACTCGTCACCCCGGAAAACATGTCCGCCTACGCGAAATAAGCCCCGGGGCCTCGGCCCCGGTCCGTTTATCACTCCACTGGAAATAGCCATGAAACATACGCTCGATCCCCACATGTTCCGGCACCTCTCCCTGGCCGAAACCTGCCGCAAGGTCGCAGACCTCGGTTATGATTACGTCGAACTTTCGCCGCGCCCGGATTTCCTTTCCTGGTGGACACGGCCGAAGGTCTATCCTGAACGGGTCGCTGAATTCAAAAAGGCGTTGAAGGACCATGGTGTCGGCCTTGCCACGCTGCAGCCGATGTATCGCTGGGCAAGCCCCTACCCGGACGAATGGGACGTGGCGATAGATAACTGGAAACGCGCCATCGAGATTGCCATTGAGATGGAATGCCCGATGTTCGTTTCGGAATTCGGCCGTGGCGGCTCGCCGGAGCGCAGCCTCAACGACCGTTCCGGCCTGCATCGCCCGGAAACCTGCGAGGCGCAGTTCTTCCGCGCCATGGATATTCTGGTGCCGATCCTCGAGCGGGAAGGGCTGGTGCTGTCACTGGAGGCCCATCCCGAAGACTGGATCGAGGAGATCGCGCCGGCCATCGACATCATCAAGACCATCAATTCCAAGGCGGTAAAGGCCTCCTTCATCGCACCGCACACGTTCTTTTACGGGCCGGACATGGTGGCGAACCTGCGCGCGACCGAGGGTCATCTGGTGCATGTGCGCCTTGCCGATACCTACGACCATAACAAGTCGTCGCAGCTGCGTTACATCGTCAATCCGCCCGGTTCCAAGGTCCGGGTGCATCAGCACACGGATTTCGGCCAGGGCGAGATCGACTGGGAGACGTTCTTCGCAACGCTTGCCGACATGAAATTCGATGGCGTGCTGTCGAACTGCGTCTTTGCCTGGGAAGACCGTGTCGATGACAGCGCGCGGTTCATGCTCAGCGAAACCCGGCGATACGTCGCCAAATACTGGAAATGAGGTTTTCAGATGACTGTGAAAATTGGTGTCGTCGGCACCGGCGCAATCGGGCGTGATCACGCCCGCCGTATCAACAAGGTTCTGGGCGGCGCGAAGATCGTTGCGCTAAGTGACGTCAACCGCGCCTCGGCCGATGCGGTCAAAAACGACATCGCCCCGGATGCCGCCATCTTCGCCACCGGTGAGGAGCTGATCGCATCGCCTGACGTGGACGCCGTGCTCGTCACCTCATGGGGCGCAACCCATGAGCAATATGTGCTAGCGGCCATCGCAGCCGGGAAGCCGTGCTTCTGCGAAAAGCCGCTGGCGACGACGGCCGAAGGCGCAAGACGCATCGTCGATGCCGAAGTGGCGCATGGCAAACGGCTGGTTCAGGTGGGTTTCATGCGGCGATATGATGCCGGTTACATGGCGCTGAAACAGGCCGTGGACAACAGGATCGGCGCGCCGATCATCGTGCATGCCGCTCATCGCAACCCCACGGTTCCGGAGCAATATGTGACGCCGATGGCGATCCACGACACAATGATCCATGAGATCGACGTGCTGCGTTGGCTGCTCGACGATGACTATGTTTCCGCCCGCGTTCTTTTCCCCCGTTCCGCCGCCCGCAGCCACGCGAGGCTGAAGGACCCGCAGATCGTCATTCTGGAAACCGCCAAGGGCACGATCATCGACGTCGAAATCTTCGTCAATTGCCATTATGGCTACGATATCCAGTGCCAGGTGGTGGGTGAGGACGGCATTGCCAGCCTGCCCGAGCCGATGTCGGTGCAGACGCGCCTTGGCGCCAGGCTGCAGAACGATATTCTGACCGACTGGAAAGACCGCTTTATCGCCAGCTACGATGTCGAATTGCAGGATTTCATTCACGCCGCAGCGAAGGGCACGGCCTCGGGTCCCAATTCCTGGGACGGCTATGTGGCCGCCATCACCTCCGACGCCTGCGTGGCCGCGCAGGAAACACAAGGGGCGGCCGTCGCCATCGATCTGCCAGCCCGTCCTGCTCTTTACCAGTGAGGTCTTTCATGCGTTTTGCCATCAACCACATTACCGCCCCGAAGCTTTCCCTCGAGCAGTTCTTCGCAACCGCCCGCGAACTCGGTCTCACTGAAGTCGAAATCCGCAACGACCTGCCTGATATCGTCGGCACGACGGATGCGGTCGCGGTGAAGGCGGCGGCCGAAAAGGCTGGCGTGACGATCATCTCGATCAACGCGCTTTATCCTTTCAATGTCTGGTCGGGCGACTTGCCTGCGCGGGCTGTCGCCATGGCCGATTATGCGGCGGCAAGCGGCGCGAAGGCGCTGGTCATGTGCCCGCTCAATGACGGCACGGCCGTCTCTTTTGACGATCTCGTTACGGCGCTGAAGACCATGAAGCCGATCCTCGAGGAACGCGGCCTGACCGGCCTTGTCGAGCCGCTCGGCTTCCCGGTTTCCTCGCTGCGCACAAAGGCGGAGGCCGTGAGGGCAATCGATGCGGCCGGCGGCGGTGATGTCTATAAGCTGGTGCATGACACCTTTCACCATCACCTCGCGGGCGAGACCGAGTTCTTCCCCGAACGCACCGGCCTCGTCCACATTTCCGGTGTTACCGACCCCGCCGTCTCGGTCGCCGACATGCTGGACGCCCACCGTGTTCTGGTGGATGGCGACGATCGGCTGGAGAATATCGCTCAGATCAGGACGCTGGAGGCGGCCGGTTACAAGGGGCCCTACAGCTTCGAGCCATTTGCGACTGAGGTGCACGAGCTGAAAGACCCCGCCGTTGCCGTGAGGGACAGCATCGGCCATATCGTCCATGCACTCTGATAGCGCCGCCGCCTGTGGATTGCTGCGGGCGGCGCTTTATTGATCGGTAAAAACCTAAAGAAATCAATTCCGCATTTACGGATGTTGCTGTAGTCTTCCGGTAACGAGTGAGCAGCGAACAGGCACGGGTATTCTTCAGATCGACTGCGTGGGCAGGCTTTCTGCCCGCACTGTGCGAAGAAGAGTGGTTGAATTCTCCCTATATGAAAGCGGATAGGAAAACGACGCTTAAGGACGTGGCGCGGGAGGCGAATGTTTCGCTGAGCACGGCTTCTCATGCCATCAACGGCACCGCCCCCTTGACCACGCAGGTTCGCGAGAGGGTGCTGGAGGCGGCACGCACGCTTGGCTATCTCGAAAACCGCCGGCAGAAGGCAACCATCGCGACCCTGCGCGTCGTGCTTCTGGCTATGACCAATGATGCAGCCCCGCAGAGTGACCTCAACATGGTCAGCTGGACGATGCTGAACGGTTTTCGGCGCGAATGCGAGCGGCGCGGCATTCGCATCGTTCCCTATGTCAGTGCAACGAGCCGGATTGATCCGGTCGCCGTGGCGGCGGCAGCTGATGGCGACAATGTCGATGGGATCGTGGTTCTCAATGATGACAGGCCGCAACTGGTCGAGGCGCTGTCGGCGCTTGGCCGACCGGTGGTGCTCATCAATGGCGAAGACCCGGCCATGATCGTCGATACGGTGACGGCGGAAAACCGGTTTGGCGCGCGGCTCGGCATCGAGCATCTGCTGTCGCTCGGGCATCGCAATATCCTGCATATCACCTGGAAGGGGCGCACGACGATCCGCCGTCGTTATGATGGTTACAGCGACGCCTATCTCGCGGCGGGCCTTGCCGTGCCTTCGGATATGGTTGTCGAGGTGGAAAGCTATGAGCCGCAATGGGGCGAGGCTGCCATTCGCCGGCTGCTGGCCGAAGAACGCCCGCTTCGAAAAGCAACGGCAATCTTCTGTGCCGCTGACAATCTGGCGCTCGGCTGTCTGAAGGCGCTGACGGAGGCTGGAATCCGAGTTCCCGATGATGTGTCAGTGCTGGGTTTCGACGATATCATGCCGGCAGCCTTCAGCGCGCCGCCGCTCAGCACCATCCAGCTGCCGGCCGACCGGCTGGGCGGTGCGGCGCTTGCGCTGCTGGAGCAGCGGCTGTTGGCAGCCGATCCGACACGTCCGGCGCATCGGCTGGAACTTGGTTGTCGGCTGGTGTTGAGGGGCAGCATCGCGCCGCCCCCCAGGTGATGTCAGGGATTACTTCATGCCAGTGCCGGCAATGCCTGTCGTGATGTAACGCTGCAGGAACAGGAACACGACGGTGACGGGTGCCAGGCTGAGGAAGGTCATGGCGAGAATATAGTGCCATTGCACCGAGAACTCGCCCTGGAAAGCGTTCAGCCCCACCTGCAGCGTGAAGTTTTCGCGGCTGCTGAGAACGATCAGCGGCCAGAGGAAATCGTTCCAGCGCCACAAAACCGAGAAGATCGCGAGGACCGCAAGTGCCGGTGCCGTCAGCGGCAGGATGATGCGCCAGAAGATGCGGAATTCGCTGGCAGCATCCACTCGCGCGGCCTCGATCAGCTCGTCGGGGATGGTCAGCATATATTGCCTGAGCAGGAACACGCCCGTCGGCGTCGCGACGGTGGGGATGATGACGCCCCAGAGATTATCGACGAGGCCGACACCGACGATGACGAGATAGGCCGGCACCATGACGACGGTGAGCGGGATCATCAGGGTGGAGATGATCAGCACGAAGATCGCCTTTTCGCCGCGGAAACGGTACTTCGAGAGCGCAAAGGCCGCCATGGCATTGACGATCAGCGTCAGGACCGTTGCGACGAAGGTGACGAAGACAGAGTTCTTGAGGAAGGTCAGGAAGCTGAACTGCGTCAGGGGATCGGTGAAGTTCTCCGTTGCGATGGTTAGTTTCTGAACCGGCTTTATTTCGCGGGTATCGACGCTGACGGGCGGACCGGGATTGGCCGGATCGACCATCTGGGCTTTCAGGCCGACGCGGCGGACCATGGCCATTTCCCGCTCCACGTCATTGATGGTGGCTTTCCACAGGCTGAGCGGCTTGTCGTAACCCTGAACCTCCACCTGCACGGCGGCGCGCGGCAGAAGGCTCGGCGGAAACCTGGTGATTTCGGCTTCCGGTTTCAGCGATGACATGGCGGCCCACACGACCGGAATGAGGACGGCGAGCGTGCCGCCGATGAGCCAGACCCAGGAGAGGATATCGGTAAGGCCGATCCTGCCGGGGCGGCGGGTGCGTGTGAGGAACGCGACGGCGTTGGACATGGTCAGGACTCCATCTTTTTGCCGAGGCGCAACTGCACGAGAGTGAGTGCGAGAAGCACAAGGCCCATGAGAACCGATGCGGCGGATGCAAGGCCAAACAGCCTCAGATCGCTGCCGAAGGCCATCTGGTAGATATATTGCACGACGAATGTATTGGCCGTGCCCGGTCCGCCGCCATTGGTCAGCACCCACGCTTCATCAAAGATTTGCACGGAGCGGATCATCAGGAGAATGAGCACGACAAGCAGGTTGGGGCCGAGAAGCGGCAGGGTGATGCGCAACAGCGTGCGCCGGGGCGACGCGGCATCGATGGCGGCAGCTTCATAGAGGTCCTTGGGGATGGCCTGAAGGCCGGCGAGCAGGATGAGCGTATAAAAGCCCATATGGAACCAGACCGAAACGACGACCACGAAAAAGCGCGACCAGCCGACATCCAGCAGGAAGATTTCCGGCGGCACGCCCAGCATCTGGAAGAAGGCGTTAAGCAGGCCGTTGCGGTCCAGAAACCATTTCCAGATGAGGCCGATGACGACGGGCGATAGCAGCACGGGGTAAAAGAACATGGCGCGGAAGAAACCGCGCGCGGCGATCGCCCTGTTGAGAATGAGTGCGGTGATGAGTGCCACCAGCAGCGTGGCGACGACATTGAAGGCGACGAACCACAGCGTGTTCCAGATTGCTGTCCAGAACAGCGATTCCCGGCAGCTTCCGGGGTCCATGTAGCTCTGGCAATCCAGCAGTTTTCCGAAATTCTCCAAGCCGACAAAGGGGCGGTCGGAGATCAGAAGTTCGGTGCCGCCGGTAAAGGCGTAACCGACGGCAATCGCAATCGGCAGGAAGGTGAAGATGCCGAACAGAACAAGGTTCGGCATCAGGAAAATATAGGGCATGCGCCTTTTGCCGATCAGCCGCTCGATGAAGTTGAGCGGCACTTCGGCAATCGCCATCACGGCATCGAGCGCACGGTCGGACAGTCTCGCAAGCGTCGGATTGGCCATGCTAACCTCTCCCTTAGCTCGCGGCGCGCGGCAGCGCCAGTTCGGTGGCGGGATCGAAGACATGCACTTTTTCCCGTGCCGGCATGATCTTCAGAACGGAGCCGGAGGCGGGCGCGAAATGGCCCGCCTGATGCACGATGATCTGCTCTTTCTCACCCTGGAGATTGCCGTAAAGATAGGTCTCGGTGCCGAGGCTTTCGTGATATTGCACCTCGAAGGGCAGACCGGCATCCGTGATGGCGAAATGCGAGGGGCGGATGCCCGCCAGAACCGCCTGTCCGGGACTGACGGTCGCGGGGTCGACGAGGCAGGGCAGAGACACGCCGTAGCCGGCGTCGATGGCGATGTTGCCGTCCTCGCCCTTGGTGATGGTGCCCTTCAGCATGTTCATGCGCGGTGAACCGAGGAAACCGGCAACGAAGAGGTTGCGCGGATTGTCGAAAAGCTCGAGCGGGCTGCCCACCTGCTCGATGCGCCCGGCGCGCAGCACCACGATCTTGTCGGCCATGGTCATGGCTTCCACCTGATCGTGGGTGACATAGATCATCGTTGTCTTGATATCGCGGTGCAGCCGCGTGATTTCGGCGCGGGTCTGCACGCGCAGTGCCGCATCAAGGTTCGAGAGCGGCTCATCGAACAGGAAAATGTCAGGCTCGCGCACGATGGCACGGCCGATGGCGACACGCTGGCGCTGGCCGCCGGAAAGCTGTTTCGGCTTGCGGTCGAGATAGGGCTCGATGGCGAGCATACGCGCCGCCTCATTGATGCGGCTTTCGATTTCGGCCCGCTTGAAGCGCAGGTTTTCCAGACCGAAGGCAAGGTTCTTGCGCACGCTCATATGCGGATAAAGCGCGTAGGACTGGAATACCATGGCGATCTTGCGCTCAGCCGGCGACAGCGCGCTGACATCGCGCCCGCCAATGCCGATGGTGCCGGAGGAAACGTCCTCAAGCCCGGCGATGATGCGCAGCAGCGTCGATTTTCCGCAGCCTGAGGGGCCGACGAAAACGACGAACTCACCGTTTTCGATCTGAAGATCGATATCATGCAGCACATGAACGGCGCCGAACGCCTTGTTGAGGTTTTCGAGTTTCAGACTTCCCATCACATGCTCCCTTCATCAGAGCCCGTCGTCGCGACGATCTCTTTGGTATTCCAGCCCTCGGGCAAGGGCATCGCTCTTTTGATGGCGACATTATCAGCCGAAAATCCGTGAACGCCGGAAAGATAGATCGCCGGCATGCCGCCGGGATAATCCTCCATGCCGACAATCCGGCCCTGCGCATCCTGTGTCCAGGCATTGGCGCGGCCGGCCGCATCGGCACTTGGCGCTATGTCGGCATTGGTGGGGCGCAGGTCATATTGCAGGCCGGTGCCGAGCATGCCTGGCTGCTGCGCAAGCGTGATGCGCTCCAGCCTGACATTATGAATGCCCGCCTTTGAGGTGGAGACGAGGTTGATCGCCCCTTCCATGGAGCCGCCTAGATCTTCCACCACGAGGTTTTCCACCCGGCCGGCCTGCCGTTCGGGACGGCGGTCGACGACGGTGACGGTGACCGCTTCACCCGAGCCCCAGAATCCGCCCGGTGTCTCGTGGCACTCGGTCTCGATCCGCGAAAAGCGGATGTTGCGCATCGCGCCGCCATCGCGAGAGAAAAGACCCATGCCGCGATTGGACTGCACGACCTTGCAATCCTCGAACACCACATTGGTGAAATCGCCGAAGGACTCCGTGCCGAGTTTCAGCGCGCAGCTCATGCTGGAGACGGTGCAGCCGCGCACAGTGATGTCGGCGCAGACCCCCACCGCCTTGCCATCCGGCCCGGCGCTGGTTTTGAGGCATATGCCGTCATCGGCAGTTGAGATAAAGCAGTCCTCTATCAGCGCGCGCCGGCAGGCGTCCAGCACGATGCCGTCCGTATTGGGCAGGCGGCGGTCGTTTTCGATGCGCAGGTTGCGGAAATGGAGGTCCTCGCAATTTACCATGTGCAGCGTCCACATGGGTGAGCCGCTGACGTTCAGGTTTTCGAGGCGCACGTTGCGGCAAGCTTCCAGCACCATCACGCGCGGGCGTTTTTTCGCCGGGACATAGGTTCCCATGGCCGCGTCATCGCCGATGATGAAGTTTTCACCGCCGGCCTCGATACGGCCGGGCCCGGTAACGGCAATATTGCTTGCGCCGTTCGCGATGATCATGCCGCGATCGGAGTCTTCGGCAATCACCGAAACCCGGGTCAGCGCGTAAGCGTCGTAATCCGAAACGGGAGCAAGCACGGCATCTTCGGCAAGGTGCAGTTCCACGCCGCTTTTGAGATGGAGACCGGCGCTGACATGACGCCCGGCCGAGAGAGACACGCGCCCGCCGCCTGCTGATGATACGGTGTCGATAGCCTGTTGGATGGCCGCCGTGGCATCAACGCCACCTGCTGCAACTGTGATGTCCTGACTGGTGTTCATGATATTCACGATGCCTTTGGCCTTTTCAGAAAAACGTCGATCAGAAGCAGCATCGTCAGCGCCTGCCCATAGGGCGTGGGCAGATTGGGGATGCGGCGGTAGAAATCGAGGTCGTGTCCCATCGGCGTGCCGTCGGAGACACCGTGAACGACACCTTCGTCATCGATATTGCCGAGCACCGCCTTCAGTGCGCGCTCCGCATGCGGCCGGTTTTCTTCGCCTAGAATGCCGGCTTCGATGCCGCGCAGAATGCCATAGGCGATGCCGGCGGTTGCCGATGTCTCGACCGGCGAAGTCGGGTCATCGAGCAGCGTATGGAACATGCCGTCTTCACGCTGATATTTTCTCAGCGACCGCACCTGGCTTGAAAGCACATTGGCGAGGAAAAGTTTGTCCTTTCCGGCAAGTGTCGGCACCAGCTCGAAGAGCTCGGGAATGGCGACGGTGATCCAGGAATTGCCACGCGCCCAGAAGGCGTCCGCGAAATTGTGCCGGCCGTTGAAGGTCCAGCCGTGATACCAGAGCCCGGTGACGGGGTCGGAGAGATACCGCGCATGGATCATGAACTGGTAGACGGCTTCATCGATCCAGTCCTGGCGTTTACAGACCACACCAGCGCGGGCGAGGAACAGACAGGCCATGAACAGCGTGTCGTCCCATAATTCGCCCTCGTTCAGCCGCTCCTTGACGACATGCTGGAAACCGCCATCTTCGGTTTTGGGCAATTCATGCACCAGCCAGTCGGCCCAGTCTTCCACCAGTGCGCGGAAATCCGGCCGGTCGACATGTTCCGTCAAGATGACGAGCGGCAGCATCGGCGCGGAACTGTTGATCTGGCGCGGCGACAGGCCACGGTCGATCTGCCAGCCGTACCATGTCACGAGGTCGTCCAATGCCTTCTGGTCATTGGCGGCGAACGCCCGGCGCAGGAAGCCGTAAAGGCCCACGCCCACTTCCCAGTCCCATTCGTCGAACTGGATCTTGCCATCGGAACCGCCACTGACCAGACCTTCCTGAATGCCCTTGAGGCGACTGAAGGCGGCGGCGACATTGTCGATGGTCGTCCGGAGAGTGTCTTTTTCCATGCTTGGCTGGTTCATCTGGTCATTCCGCTTAGGAGTAAAAGGGGCGTGCCGCGCTGTCCGAGGTGGGATCGGCGCTGTCGAAGGTGATTTTCGGTTGCGGTTGGTCATGGTCAAAGGCCATGGCCTGTCCGCCGATGGTGAAGCTGCCGTCCCAGCTGAGAGTGAGTTCCGGCCCGCCCGGCGGCGTGACCGAGAGCAGTCGGCTTTCGGCATTAAAGGTGACCTGTGTGGCGAGGATTTTCTCGCGGAAGCCGGCGAAGGCCTGCCCGTCGCCGCAGCCAATGACGCCGATCCAGCCGGCCCGGCGTCCGGGCGATCTGATCTCGCGGTTGGCAGTGGCGCCAGAGGTGACGGGTTCAAGTCCGTTCGTGGCGTAAAGCGCCGCGAAACCGCGGCCCGAACGGGTGATGAGCCAGTTGCCCTGCATCACTACCTCGTCCAGCCCGTCGCGGCCGAGATAGGCATGGGTCCAGTCATTGCGGTGATCCCCGGTATCGAAAATCAGCATTGCGATATCGCGATGCTGCGCCACACGCGGCAGGATGCCGCTTCCCGCCCAATAGGAAGGGCGCTGCGTGCCCCATGGATCGTCTTCACCGGGATGATTGACCCAGAGCCGCGCCATCGGATGGCCGGCAAGCTTGATGTCCATGACATGCTGCTGGTGGCCCTTGCGGCCGGTCTTGTGGTCGACAACGGTGGAAAGCTGGGCGGCCTCGTTCTTGAACAGCACAAGCTTGCCGGGCTCCAGCCCCTGCGCATACCGCGCCTCGACCATGCGGCCGGTTTCCAGCTGGGAGAGGGCGGCAAGATGCGCCGGCGGCAGGTAGTCGCCGCAGCAGAACATCGGTAGCGAGGCGACGCCGTTGTTGAGCCAGCCCTTGCCGAAGGCGACCTCGGCAAAGGGCGCCAGCTCCGTCAGCGGTCCCGCGCGCAACTCCTTGTTATAGGCTCGCCCTTGAGAACCCGAGGGAACGCCGCCGAGTGTATGCAGCGCGATCATTTCGAAAATGAGATCAAGTTGGTGGCGCGCGCGGGCGGCAAGTTCCGGCCCCGCCCAATGTTCGATGGCCAGCAGGCCAATGAAATCCACGGGGTAATAGGCGGCCGAATTCCACTCCGCGAGGCCATGCGCCTCGACGCTGTCGAACCAGCGCCCCAGCCGGTCCGCCGCCAGCGCCGCCTGTTCGCGTCCGGTACGGCCAGAGGCGGTGAAGGTGGCGTCTGGCAGATAGTCGCCGGCGAGCAACTGGCTGGTATGGAAGCAGAGGACGTGGTTTTCGCTCCAGAACCACATGACGTCATTGCCCGGCTCGTCCACCCAGTAGCGATAGCCGAGGATCGAGGCATCGATGCGCGCCCGCATATCCGCCGGCAGCCGGTCACCATAGGCGCGCACCAGCCAGAGCAGCGGGATCATGATGAAGTCGGAGCAGTCTTCGCGCCGGTCGATGGAGTGCAGCGTCGCGTCAACGATGCCACCGATCGTCTTGATGTCATCGCTGCCGGTCGCGACCATGGCGAGCGCGCGGCCGATGCGCCAGGCGCCGAAACGGGCGCTGAAGAAGAGGGCCGCCTTTTTTCGCGCGCTTATGTCGCCAGCGGACGCTTCCGGCGCGATATCGCGCATGAAGGCGGCGTCGATGACGCGGGTGACGGTGCCGGCTCCCGATCCGAGGGTGATCCTGACGCCGTGATACCCGTCGGCAATGCCAATCGTCTCGGGGATCGTCAGCGAGGATTGCCCGGCCTTCAGTACGGTCTCGACATCGGCGAGTGCGGCGCGCTCATGGCCATGGCTTTTGACTGCGATATGCACCGGCAGGTCGCTCGTGGGTGCCGCGCCGAAGACAAGCTCGAGGGCGCTGCCGGAAAATACGTCGCGGGCGAGGTGCACGTCACGCACCAGTGCGGCCAGACGTTTCGTCTCCTCGCGATTGAGAGGGACCGGCAGCACCACGGTCAGCGGCACGGCATCGATGACCTCAAGCTCGAAGAACCAGATGATGTCGCGCTCCGCAAGATCTTCGCAGAGCAGCAGCACCTCATTGTCGCCGGCCGCCAGATCAAGTGTGATATCGCGGCTGCTTTCGACATTACGGATGAAGGGTTCGAAGCGCAGCTGTTCGACGCCGTTCACCCAGATGCGCACGCCGCCGCAGGTGCGAAGCCGCAAATGCGCCTGCCTTGCCGCATCGCTGCGGAAGGTGCCTTTCAGCCAGCGCTGCACATGGGTGGGAACATGCCAGAAGCCGGTAAATTCAACGCGGCGGTTGGAACCCGGCAGGTTGAGATGTGATACCGGCCAGTCCGTATCAGGCTTGATGTCACGGCCGATCATGGTCTGCTGGAAAGCCTTGCGGCAGGGCAGGTCACCCACATCAACGAAACCGTTGATGAAGCGGTAATTGACCCGATCCTCTGCCGGTGCCGGCGTGCCCGGAAACGATGTCTCCACCAGATCCGAGACGATCCATGCCGTCACCGTCTCGCCGTTGGCGACGCTATAGGTCGGCTGCGAGGCGCTCGCCGCTAATGCTGCATCCGTCATATGGATCGCCTCCCGTCGACCGATAATGAAATTATTTTCACAAACCGAACTTCGCTTTTCCGCGTCGATTTGTGCGAATTACGCAAAACAAACAGCTTGACGTTTATTCTGTCAAGCCGCAAAACATTATAAATCGAATTTGGCAGAGGAGCTTTTGTTCGATTTGTGAAAATGTTTTCATTGGGAGGATGAGCATGATGAAATTGTTTTCGGGGGTCAGCGCCCTTGTATTAGCCTCCGTCGCCAGTCTGGCAGCTGCCCAGGCCGAGACCCGCACGATCACGTTTCTTTTTACGGATGACGATCAGGGCTACGTGCAGCGCATGGCCGCGCTCAGCAAGGAGTTCGAGGCAGCCAATCCCGATGTGAAGATCAATTTTGTATCGTCGGGTTATGACGCGGTTTCCAAGCAGCTGCCGGTGCAGCTGGCGGTGGGCGAGGGCCCTGATATCGCCAAGATCACCGACTGGCAGCTGGCGCCCTACTATCTCGACATGCGGCCTTACATGAAGGATGCGGAAGCCTTCGCGAAACTGCACGGTGCAAGCCTCGACCAGCTACGCCTGCCCAATGTCAACGATCCGAAGTCGATCAACGGCTATATGGCGTCGCAGACGCTGAATCTACCCTTCGTCAACAAGACGCTGTTTGAGCAGGCCGGCGAACCCTTGCCCGGCCCGACCGCGAAATTCAGCGAGATCGTCGAGGCATCCGCCCGTGTCGCCAAGGCGACGGGCGTGCAGATCCCCTTCACCATGGACCGTTCCGGCCACCGTTTTTCCGGCGGCGCATTCTCCTATGGCTCGACCTATGTGAAGGACGGCAAGTTCAGCTTCCCTGACGACGCGGCGAAGAAATATATCGCTGATCTCTTTTCATGGACGCAGAACGGCAGCTTCCCCAAGGAAATGTGGGGTGCCGCCGGTGGTTCGCAGTACAAGAACATGGGTGACGAGTTCGTCAACGGCAATGTCGTGACCTATCTGGCTGGCAACTGGATGGTCAATCCGTTCCAGAACAAGATCGGCGATACCTTCGAGTGGACCGCGATCAATGCCCCCTGCGGCGATGCCGGCTGCTACGCCATGCCAGGCGGCACCGCGATCGTCGGTTTCAAGCGCACCAAATATCCTGAGGATGTGGCCCATTTCATCGAATTCCTCGGCTCCGAGAAGGTGCAGCGGGAAATTGCTGAAAACTACGTCATCTTGACGGGTGCGGAGATCGCCGACCCGCAATACAAGCTGAAAAGCGAAAACGCCAAGGCGGCGATGCAGGTCTTCCTCGACAACAAGAAGAACGTGCCGCAGGCCGCCCGCGAATTCGAGCGCGCCAAGGGCGGCAGCGCCATGTATCAGCAGATCGTGCAGCGCATGAGCCAGTTGATCGTCGGCGAACTGACGCTCGACCAGACCTACAAGGTTCTGGAAGACGATGTCGCCAAGATCAACGAGGCCGTTACGGTCAAGAAATAATCGGCAATTATCCGGCATTGCCGGAAGAATGCAGCCATCGAAGACCATGCCCGGAGCCAGCCTCCGGGCATATCCATCCCCTCCTTGCGAGCGGATATCGCTGCCTCGATCAGCCCAATCGAAAAACTGAAATAAGCGCCGTTTAAACCTGGTGACGAGGCGCGCGGAAAACCGCGTCGCCTGCTTTCGTTCGCTTAAAATCATAGGATTCGTCATGGCCAAATTGAATATGTTGTCTTTTCCGTCTGCGCGCTCGACCATGCTTGCCTCGGCCGCATTGCTGCTTTTTGTTCAAGGCGCTGCGGCATTCGATAGCAACGGGCCGGCGGGCAAGGGTTATGCCATCGCGGTTCCGGAGCCTGTCGCGTCCTATCCGCTGCCGCTTGTCGACAATTACCGCAACCAGACGGGCAAGAATGCCAAAGTCGAGGACGTTCGCGCCTATGACGACCGGGACAATCCGATCATCGAAATCCTCTCCGGTTTCAACCGCATCTGGACCCTCGGCGATGAAAAATGGGCCGATGGCGGCGCCAATGGTGATGGTCCGGCGGATTTCAGCCATGTGAAGATCGTCGATCCCGCCGTCTGGCAGGAAAACATGCGTTACGTGCTGTCCGTAACCGGCGACAACCGCACCCGCGCGGCTGCCTTCGAAGCCTATATGAACGACCGCCGCTCGCAGGGTTACAGCGTCATCGACGGCATGGGCCCGCTTGCCGACTGGTATCGCGAAGGGGCGGGTGCGACGACGACGATCAATCATACGCTTGCCGATTTCGACCCGAACGAGGTCATCACCCGCAAGGAAGACGACAAGGGCACCGAGGCCGGTGCGGCGGATAGCGAGCTGAAGGATTTCGTCGCTTTCATGAAGGTAATCCGTGGCCCTGAGGGTACGACATCGCCGGCGAAATATTTCTATTCCACACCAAGGCCCTGGCGCATGAATGACAAGGGTGAGGTGATCGAGACCGGCAAGGAAACGATTGGCGACCGCTCATTCGAAAGCTACGACAGCGACCCTGGTGTCATCGTGCCGGCGCTGAAATATGCCCGCGAAAATCGCGGCCGCGCCAAGGATGGCGGTTTTCCGAGCGGGCACACCAATGCCGCCTATCTCGCCGCCATCGCTTATGCCTATGCTGTGCCGGAGCGTTTTTCCGAATTGCTGACGGCGGCTTCCGAACTCGGTGAAAGCCGCATCGTCGCCGGCATGCATTCGCCACTCGACGTGATCGGCGGCCGCATCACCGCCACCGCCATGGCCGCCGCCATGTTACAGGACCCGAAAAATGCCGAGGTGAAGAAGGTCGGGCATGATGCCGTGCAGGCTTATTTCGCCAAGCGCCTGCCGCAGGGCCAGTCCCTCATCGATTTTGCCCATGGTGCAAAGCCTGACGTCGACCGCTTTGCCGATGCGGCGAAGAACGGTGCTGATTATCGCCGGCGCATGACCTTTTCCTTCAGTCGCGACAAGGCAGCAGGTGACGCGCCGATGGTGGTGCCGAAGGGGGCCGAGGTTCTGTTGGAAACACGACTTCCCTATTTAAATGCCGCAGAGCGGCGTGCCGTACTGTTCTCCACCGGCATCGAGGCCGGTTATCCGCTACTCGATGACAGCAATGGCTGGGGCCGGATCAATCTCGTTGCCGCTGCCGGTGGTTATGGCGCGTTTAACGGCGATGTCGAGGTGACGATGGATGCCGCCGCCGGCGGTTTTAATGCCGCGGACCGCTGGACGAACGATATTGCCGGGGCAGGGCGTCTCGTCAAAGCCGGCAGTGGCGCGCTGACGCTTAGCGGTGACAACAGCTACAGCGGTGGCACCATCGTCAAGGACGGAACGCTGGTGGCGTCCTCCGCCGATGCGCTCGGAACCGGCGGTGTGCTGGTGAGCGGCGGCACGCTTTCGCTTGGCGGAGAGAAGGGCGTCGTCATCGGCGGCGATTATCAGCAGTCGGGTGGCACGCTGGCGCTCGATCCGCAAAAGGCGCCGCTGCACGTCAAGGGCAATGTGGTGCTGGAGGGCGCGACGCTGAAGCTCACCTTCGATGGCACCGCACCGGCGGCGGGCACGCGGCTCGACGTGATTTCCGCCAACGGCTTGATCGGTACATTCGCCACGATCGATGCGGGCAATGTGAAGGTGCGGCCGGTCTATACCGGCTCGGCACTGTCGGTGGTGGTCGAATAAGCCGACGCAAAATATGGTTGGGCGCGGCTTACGCAGCCGCGCCGGTCCTCTGAACTTCAGTTTTTCTGGGCCAGAGCAACGGCGTCCGCGCCTGCTGGAAAGTGGAGCTGCCCCGACGTGTCATGCACCGCGCCCCAAACCGCTTCGGCAACATCGGTTTCACGGGTCGTCAAAGCCGGTGTGGCAAAAGCCTCGAGAACTGGCCTTGCAAAGGCCGCGTAATCATCGGGAAGCAGCTGCTCCAGTGGCAGGATGGCGTTGTTCGTGAAACCGGTTGTCGGGGCATAACCTGGCTCTACCAGCTTCACACCGATGTTGAAATGAGCCAGTTCATGCACGAGGGAACCGGTAAAACCCTCGATTGCCTGCTTGCTGGCGGTATAAGCGGCGGCAAGCGGGAAGGAAGCAAGCGTAACAGTGGACGTGACGTTGATGATCGTGCCGGACTGGCGCTTTCTCATCTGTGGAATGACAGCCTGCGTCATAGCCATCACACCAAAGCTGTTGGTGTCGAAGATCGTGCGGATTGCCGACATCGGCGTTGCCTCAAAAGCGCCGACCATACCGATGCCGGCATTGTTCACCAAAACGTCGATCGGGCCGGCGGCCTCGATCGCCGCTGCAATGCTCGAATCGTCCGTCACATCCAGCGGCAGCACGCGCAGCCGGCCGGTATCGCCGGTGAAGCAGGCAGCACCCGGGCGACGCATGGTCGCAATAACGTTCCAGCCGCGTGCGAGGAACAGTTCGGCGATCGCTTTGCCATAACCCGACGACGTGCCGGTAATGAGGATGGTGGTGTTGGTCATCTTAAATCTCCGTTGTTGATGCGCAGGAGATAGACGGTCGGCATTGGATGATATATGCTCAAACGGCTATTATTTATTATTGATCGTCCAATCATGGATCCTCTCAGCGATATCGTCGACCTTTTGCGACCCAGCGCCGCCGTCTCCAAGCCGATTTCCGGCCGGGGTCAATGGGGCGTGCGTTATCGCGCCTACGATGCGCCGGGTTTTGCCGTTGTGCTTTCCGGTGTGGCCTGGGTCATGATCGACGGTCGGGAACCGCTGCGGTTAGCGCGCGGTGATTTCCTTCTTTTGCCCTCCACGCCTGCCTTCTCGTTTTGCAGCGATATCGACGTCGAATGTATTCCGGTCGAGCCGCAGGGCCAGGCGGTGCGGCATGGGGAACAGGACGGTGAGCCTGATTTTGTCGCGCTGGGCGGAAGCTTTATGTTCGAGCGGGTCAATTCGGCGCTTCTCCTGTCTTTGATGCCGGATTTGATCCATGTGCCGGCGGGTGAGGGCGGAGCCTCCCGCCTGGCGCGCCTGATCGAGTTGCTGTCGGAAGAATGCGCGCGCGAGGATGCAGGCAAAGAGTTGATCATCAGGCGCATGCTGGAGGTTCTGCTGGTTGAAGTGCTGCGTCGGCCAAACGCGGGCAGCGAGGCAATTCCGGCGGGGCTGGTGAAGGGGATGCGGCTGCCCGGGCTTGCCCGCGCCTTGTCCGCCGTGCACGCCAATATCCGCGCGAACTGGACCGTGGCCGAGCTGGCCGGTATAGCCGGCATGTCGCGTTCGGCTTTCGCAGCGCGGTTTAATGAAATGCTCGGCTGCGCGCCGATCGAATATCTGGCCCGCTGGCGGATGGCGCTTGCCAGAGACGCGCTCATGCGCGGTGTAAAGTCCCTCGATCATATCGCGGAGGAAATCGGTTATGAATCCGCAAGCGCATTCAGCACCGCTTTCCGCAAAAGAAACGGTGTCGCTCCGGGAATCTTTGCCCGCGCAAATGGGGACAGACGCCGGCAGCAGGTAGGTTTTCTCTAGCAGTTGCCTGTCATAGCGATGAAGGCACCCGGATTATCGTAAGGGAGGGCGGAACAGGCGCGTTCGCTCCACAGGTGCAGACAGCCGGCAACTTAATCCGTTACTGGGTAGGAAGGCTGCCGCCTAACAGCGACTAAGCCCATCCCTTCAGCGCGCGGCCGGAATAATAGCTCGGCGTTGTGGCGCGGTAGATCGGTATGCTGGCGGCGCCGAGATGGGGTAGGTCACTCATCATCGATTTGCGTATTTCCGGGGGCTCGACGAAAAAATCCTCGCCCAGCATTTCCAGCGAACCGATGCGCTGCACGATATGTTCAAGAATCCAGTCGGGGAGCGATCCGCCAAAAATGATCGCACCGGGGTCGATCGTTCGGGCAACGGTCAGTGCGAGCAAGCGAAGCTGGTCCGTTGCCCTTTCAAGCCAGGCAACCACGGCCGGATGATCCGAATAGCTTTCATCGATATCCTTCAAACGCCTGATATCCATGCCATGAACGGCCAGCGTGTCGCAAAGGTCCTGTCCCGAAGGACGCGGATGGGATTTTGGAAACAGACCGCCAAACTCACCCGCATTGCCGTTCGTCCCGCGATAGAGATGGCGCTGCACCACCACCGCACCGCCTATGCCGTAAGTCAGCCAGATCATCGCAAAATTGCGGATGCTTCGGCCTGCGCCGTAATACAGCTCCGAGAGAATAACGGTATTGCCGTCATTTTCGTGAAAGACCGGAAAGTCGAAATAGGGCTGGAAGTCCTTGTCGACATCGATGTCATGCCAGCTCTCGAATTGCCTGATGCGGAAGACATGGCCACGGTCTCGTTTGAAGTGGCCCGGAAAGCTGATGCCACAGCCAAGCACATCCTTTTTTTTGACCTTTGCTTTTTCAAGCACCTGGCGTGCGGCGGCCTTCGCCGTCTCCATGATGTGCTCGAAGCTGTAGTCTTCCAGGTCAGACCTGACTTCGTGCCGTATCGTGCCATTGAGATCTGCGATGCAGACCCGCAAGTCATCTGGATTAAAGTAGACCCCGAGTGTGAAAAGGCCGTTCGGATTGATCTCGATGGCGGTAGACGGTTTACCGCGCTTGCCGTCATTGCGTGCTTCCTCAGCCTCGACGACGAGGCCGGATTCAAGAAGGCTGGATGTCAGACGCGTGAGCGTCGGTGCCGACACGTCCATCTCGCGCGCCAGCTCGATACGGGACATGCTACCCTTGCCGCGCAAAATCTCGAGCAGACGCCGTTCATTGTAGCCGAGGTCGATCAAGCCATTCTCCCGCGAGACGTTACGTTGGATTGAATAACGCAAACGACGCGATTGTACAGCAAATTTCCCGGTCTGGGTTGAGGGGGGATGCTGTAAATTTATCAGAATACCTTTGTTTATCAGAGCGATAGCTCATTTTAATTTTTGTAACGAATTCGCGCTTGACTTATTAATTTACGTAAAGAAAATAAATGGCAGACAACGAGCTGTGACGACAAAAAACAGTAAAAAATTAAGTCGCGGGACATCGTGTGTCAGGGAACAAAAAAACGGAGCACCCTTTATGCGTCAATCTTGCACTATTTTCGCGCGCCTTGTTGCCGGCGCAACCTTCCTTGCCAGTGCGGCTTTCGCCCACGCGGAAGGCACCGTCGTGGTCTATTCGGCAGCGCCGCAGCAGCTCATGGATGAGTTGTTACCGCTGTTTGAAAAGAAGACCGGCACCAAGGTCGAGCTTGTCAAAGCCGGGTCCGGCGAGCTGATGAACCGCATCAAGGCGGAAACCGGCAAAGCGGCGGGCGACGTGATCTGGAGCGTTGATGGTACTGTCATCGACTTTTCCGCCGACCTCTTCGAACCTTACAAGCCTGTCGAGGCAGCATCGATCAACCCTGCCTTTTCGCCGAGCACCAACTGGGTTCCCTTTACCGCAGTCGTTACGGCCTTCATCGTCAACAAGGAAGCTCTGAAAGGCGCGCCGGTTCCGACATCCTGGGCCGATCTTGCCAAGCCTGAATATAAGGGCCTGATTTCCTCGGCCCGTGCCGATCAGTCCGGCTCCGCCTATATCCAGATGGCAACGGTTTTGCAGGATTTCGACAGTGAGGAGAAGGGCTGGGAGGTCTATACCGGCATTCTCGGCAACTCCGTTCTGTCCACATCGTCAGGCGCGGTTCCGCGTTTCGTCAATGATGGCGAGCAGGCGGTAGGCATTACGCTCGAAGACGCCGCGCTGCGCTACAAGCTGGGCAGCGCCCCTGTAGAGATCGTTTATCCGAAAGAAGGCACGGCAATCGCGCCTGACGGCATGGCGCTCGTCAAGGGCGGGCCCAATTCTGAAAACGGCAAGGCCTTCATCGATTTCATCGTTTCCAAGGAAGCGCAGGAAGTCGTGGTGAAAGCCGGTCGTCGCTCCGTCAGAACCGACGTTCCGGCCAATGCGGCCCTCGTGCCGCTCTCCGATGTTCCGGATGCAAAATATGACTTCAAGTGGGCTGCGGACAACCGCTCCCGCCTGATGGAAAAGTGGAACGAGATCCTGCTCGACGTCCAGTAACATCAACGCCGGGGGCGGTGCGTCAGGCAGCCGTCCCCCGCTTGCCTCGTTCACATCAGCATTTTCGTTCCGTCCACCGTGGTCACGTGCCGCGCAGGATATGTCGTGGAGCAGCACATGGCCGCCGTAGAAATTACCAGCATCAAGAAAAGTTACCGGGATGTCGTTGCTCTCTCCGACATCAATATCTCCATTCCATCAGGATCGTTTTTCACGCTTCTTGGACCGAGCGGTTGTGGCAAGACCACGCTTCTGCGCACGATTGCCGGGTTTCACCAGCAGGACAGCGGCAGCATCAGCATCGAAAGACAGGCGATCGAACATGTGCCTGCCCACAAGCGCGATGTCGGCATGGTGTTTCAGGATTACGCGGTCTTTCCGCATATTTCGGTATTCGACAACATTGCCTTCGGTCTGAAACAGCGCAAGGCATCTTCAGCCGAGATCCGCGAACGGGTCGGCAAGATTCTTGATGTCGTGCAGCTTGCGCCCTATGCCAAGCGTATGCCTCACGAACTCTCCGGCGGCCAGCAGCAGCGTGTGGGTCTGGCGCGCGCACTCGTCATCAACCCCAAAGTCCTGTTGATGGACGAACCACTGTCCAACCTCGACGCCAAACTTCGGGTCGATTTGCGGCGGGAACTGCGTGAAATCCAGCAGGCCATGAACATCACCACCGTTTATGTCACCCATGATCAGGAAGAGGCGCTTGCCATGTCCGATCTGGTTTGCGTGATGTATGGCGGCGTCATTCAGCAGGCTGCACCGCCGTGGGAAGTCTATAACAATCCCGCCAACCGCTTTGTTGCGTCCTTCGTGGGAGCCAACAATTTCCTGACGCTCGACCGCACGGGTGGGCAGACATCCATTTCCGGCCTCAAGGTGCCGCTGCCGCAGGCGGATGCGATTTCCAAGGACCGGAAGATCGTCGCTGCGATCCGCCCGGAGGTGATTTCTGTTGGTCCTTCCATAGGCAATGGTGATGAGCGCATCGAACTGCCCGTGACCATACGGCAGGTCAGCTTCACTGGTCGTGAGATGAACGTCGCTGCCGTGCTCTCGTCGGGTGAGGAAATCGAGGCGATCACCAAGCCATCGCCGGAGATCATCGCGCTTCAGCCAAACCAGAAAACGACTTTCTCTTGGTTTGCGGGCGATACGCAATTGTTCGGTGACGGTGTAACCGGGGAGCGCCTGTCATGACGGATATGGCTGCGACTGCAACGACCGGCGGTTTCCGCCCGCGACTGCCGGGTTTCTGGACAAGCGTGACGGTGTTCGCCGTCATCCTGCTGGCGATCTTTCTGATCCTGCCGATTTTCAGCGTGTTCTTTATCAGTTTCTTCGATGCCAAAACCGGTGCATTCGGTTTAAGCAATTATGCGGAAGTGTTCACACGGCGGTTTTATACCGTCGCACTCTGGAATACGCTTCTCATCGGTGTGCTGGGCATGCTAGGCGCCTGCCTTCTCGGCATTCCGCTTGCCTTTTGTACGTCCCGCTATCGCATCAAGGGGCGCACTTTCATTGCCACCTTCGCGGTACTGGTCCTGTGCGCACCGCCGTTCATCGGTGCCTATGCCTGGATCATGCTATTCGGTGCCAATGGCGCTGTCACCAATCTCCTGTCCTTCGCCGGCATTTCCCTGCCGACGATCTACGGGATCCCGGGCATCGTGATGGTCTTCAGCCTGAAGTTCTTCCCCTACATTTATCTAATGACGGAAAATGCGCTGAACACCATCAACAAGTCCTATGAGGATGCGGCGGAAAACCTCGGCTGCACAGCGTTCCAGCGTTTCCGCAAGATCACCCTGCCGCTGGTCTTTCCGGCCGTCAGTACCGGCGCGATCATCTGCTTCGTGTTGTCCATCGCCGACTTCGGAACGCCTGCAATCCTCGGCAAGGGCATCCGAACGCTTTCGACCATCGCCTATGCGCAATACACCTCCGAAATGGCTGGTACGCCTACCATGGCCGTGACGATTTCGATGGTGATGATCGCGATTTCCATGGCGGCACTTCTGTTGCAGCGGCACATTCTTGCCAAGCGCCGTTACGCCAGTTCGCTGACCAACCGGCCGGTCAAGCAGTCCCTGCGCCCGCTGAAATCGTTCATCGTCCACGGCTTCTGCTATCTGGTGGTGTTCATCGCCATGCTGCCGTCGCTCACGGTGATCTACACTTCGTTTCTTGCGACCAGTGGCCCGGTTTTCACCGGGGGCTTCGGGTTGGACAGTTATGCCCGCATTCTTCGGGATTCACCGCAAGCGATTGCCAACAGTTTCACGTTTGCGCTGGCCGCCGTCGTGCTTATTGCCATCGTCTCCGGCCTGCTGTCCTTCATCGTCGTTCGACGCGACAATGCCGTCTCCGGTTCGCTGGATCTGCTGTTGATGGTGCCCTATCTCATTCCCGGTGTCGTCATGGCGATCGGTTATGTCACGACGTTCCGTTATCCGCCCTTTGATATCACCGGCACGGCGCTCATCATCATCCTTCTGGTGTTTATCCGCCGGCTGCCCTATGGCGTCCGCTCGACGACATCGATCCTTAGGCAGATCAAGCCGTCCATTGAGGAGGCCGCGGTCAATCTCGGCGCTTCGCCGGCAAAGACGTTCGTGTCGGTGACGGTGCCGCTGATGCTGCCCGGCCTCATCATCGGTTCGCTGATGAGCTTCATCACCGCCATCAACGAACTATCCTCGACGCTGATCCTCTACACTGCACGAACGATCACCATGCCAGTCCTGATCTATATTCAGGTGATCGATGGGGAATTCGGCACGGCGGCGGCGCTGTCCACCCTGCTTCTGGTCAGTACCGGGGTCTGCGTCTTCGTGGTCTTCCGTCTGTCGGAAGACAAGGAAGCCTCCTTCGTCTGACCGCTTGAAACCCTCATGAAAGACTAAAGCAGCGGCGACCAGCGTGTCGCCGCCTGCTCCCCTCTGCAAGGAAACAATACGATGAATATCGCGAGCTTTTCGCAATCGAAATACAAGAATGCCGCGACGCCGGGGGACGATGTGGCAATTCTTCTTCCCGGACGGGTTCTCGCCGTTTTCGACGGTGCGACCGACCCGACCGGCGCGAATTATGGCGGGCTGAGTTCCGGCCGCATCGCAGCCCTTGCCGCCGCAAATGCAGTGGCGGAGATGAGCATCCAGGGTATTTTGCAAAATTGCGAGGCGGCCGCGCTGTTCCAGACCATCAGCGATATCCTGAAAAAGGAAGCCGAACGCATCAATGCCAGCCATCCACCATCCACCACGCTCGCCATCGTTGCCGATATGGGTGACAGCTTTCGGCTGCTTCTGGCTGGCGATTCAGGTATTCGGATCAATGGAGACAGGCTCCTGCAACATTCCAAGCTCATCGATCGGGTCAGCACGTCGGCGCGCATCCACGTCTTTAAACAGCTATTCGCGTTACTTGGGGATGGTGATGCAGCGGAGGCGAAAACCCGCGCCACAATATTTTCCGGCCTTCGAGCCGCGGTCAAAGCCGGGATCATGAGTGGGGCGGACGCGGAAAAAGTGGTCATAACAGCCGCGGCCGCAAGTGGCCTTCAAAACGAGATCGAAGCCGTCGAAGAGTTTCTGATGGGCGGCATTCGTGTTCAGCCACATTATGCAAACAGGCAAGGCCATGTATTGGGATACGCCTCGATCAATGGCGGGATAGTGATGGAGGAGGGGACGGTTGACCTGTCGCTCGCCAAGGACACGGTCAACAGCCTGGAAATCTTTACTGACGGCTATCTCTCACTGCCCACCGGGATCGACGTCGTTGACTGGGAAGCCGAATTCGCCCGCGTTGAAGGGGCGGATTTTCACAAGCTCAACGAGTACCCGTCGGTGAAGGGGTCAACATCGAGCGAATTCAGCGATGACAGGACGGTGGTATGCCTGAAGGCACGGTGAAGAGAGGTCGGTGCAGACAGGTATTTCGACGCTGTTGGTCTTCCGAAGCGACTGCCGCGAAAATATCTTAGCTGACTGCCGGTGCGGGTAGTCAGCTATTGCCGCCGTTCGAAATGTCCGGCCCGCCCTTTGAACGCGAAAAAAAGACGCTGCGGATCTGAGATCGTCGGAGAGAAAATCTCTAGTTGAGCTAACGACTTGCCTCCGCGCCTTTATAGTTGCGTTCACTCCAGAGCAGGACTTCGCGCAACGGATCGGACGTCGCTTCAACGATGGCGCCGACGAAGAGGATGTGGTCGGCGGCATCGATGGAGCCGACGAGTTCGCAATCCAAGGAGAGCATTGCCTCGGTAAGCCTTGGACTTCCGGAGGGCCACACATCCCAGCGGCCGACGGCAAACCGGTCCGGCAGGTTTCCTTTTCCGGCAAACACGTCGGCGATCTCCTCCTGCCCTCTGGACAGGGCCGCGACGGAAAATCGCCGGCTTGCGGCGATAAGATCGACCATGCGGCTGCTGGCATCGATGGAGATCATCAGAAGCGGCGGTTCGGCGCTGAGCGGCATGAAGGATGTGATCGTACGTCCGATCCGCTCGCCCGCATGGGAGGCCGTGGCCACGGCCACCGTGAAAGCGAGGCCCGCCATGGCGTCCTTGAATTCACGCGGCGAGATCGTCGGAGAGGTGGAGGTTTTCAGCGGAATGTGCGCGTGATTGACCACACCGCCATCGATCAGCCTGAGATTATGAGACATGCAGCGCCGGGCTAACCGCCCGCTCCCGGGTTCTTCGAAAAAATGGAAAACTTGGCCGCAGCACCGTTCATGGTATCGGCATTGTCAGGCGGCGTTCTTTTCTGGTGCACGCGCGGCCAGATGCCCGAATAGTGGCGGTTGAGGTCGAGCCAGATATGCAGCCCGGCCTCGGTATCCGGCCTGATCGCTGCAGCCGGACATTCGCGCTCGCAGATGCCGCAGTCGATACATTGATCGGGATGAATGACGAGCATGTTCTCGCCTTCATAAAAGCACTCGACCGGGCAGACTTCCACGCAGTCCATGTATTTGCAGGCGATGCAGTTTTCGGTGACGACAAAGGGCATGGGGATGCTCGAAAGGAGTTGCAGCCGGACAGCGGCTGTCCGGCTGCGCCCGACCCGGCCGGCGGCCAAGGGCAGCGGGACCGGCCGGGTCGGTGGGGCTCAAATCAGAGGCGGGCGGCCACTGCCTGCCAGTTCACCAGATTGTCGAGGAAGTTCTCCACATAGGCCGGACGCTTGTTGCGGAAATCGATGTAATAGCTGTGTTCCCACACATCGCAGCCGAGAAGCGCCTTCTGGCCGAAGCACAGCGGGTTGACGCCGTTTTCCGTGCGGGTGATCTTCAGTGTGCCATCGGTATCCACCACCAGCCATGCCCAGCCCGAACCGAACTGCGAGGCGCCGGCGAGGGCGAAATTCTGCTTGAACAGCGCCACCGAGCCGAAAGACTGCGTCAACGCATCTTCCAGCGGGCTAGGGATCGCGTGGTTTTGTGGCCCCATGATCTCCCAGAAGAGATTGTGGTTCCAGTGCTGGGAGGCATTGTTGAATATGCCGGACTGCGCGACCGCACCTTTTTCATAGGTGCCGCGGACGATGTCCTCGAGGCTGCTTTTTTCCCATTCGGTACCCGTGATCGCCTTGTTGAGATTATCGACATAGGCCTTGTGGTGGAGATCGTGATGGAACTTCAGCGTCTCCTCGGACATGCCCGAAGGGGCGAGCGCATCATGGGCATAGGGGAGGTCTGGAAGCTGGAAAGCCATGGGGTATTCCTTTGTCACTGTTTGCTCAAGAGCATGGAAAAAGCCTTGCGAAAACAAGGTGACAACACTACTAGAACCTCAATCACGGTTGAGGTCAAGCGGTTTTTTGGGGGATAAATCCACGAGCTGGCGGGCTTATGAAATATGCGCCACGATGGCGCAGATTATCGCTCGTCGACGTTCACCGCGGCGACCCATTCTTCGAGTGCCCTGCGAATTGCAGACTCCGCATCTTCCCCGCGGACGAACGCCCACCACGTATGTGCGCCTTGCCACGCGGCGGCCATCTGCCACCCGAGCCGCTCCGCTCTCTCCTTGTCGCTGGCAAGACGGCGGCCAAGCGCGTGGGCGAGGGTGTGTCCCCAGAGGGCTCCTCTTGCCCGCAGCTTCGGATTGCGAATATCTTCCCTGAGCAGCAGCAGCCCGTCACTGGCGTTCTGCTCTGCGGATTGAGGCGACATGAGGCGCATGAGAAGGGATATGGCCCCCTGCGGCGTTAATGGCTCCTCCTCATCGGCCGTTTCCGTTTCCGCCTGCAGCCTGTCCCAGGCGCGCAAAAGCACGGTTTCGACAAGGTCTTCGCGCTTGCCGTAACGCTGCACCAGGGTTGCCGCAGATAGGCCGCAGGCCTTTGCGGCTGCGGCAAAAGTCAGCCCGTCGGGGCCTGTCTGCAGCATGAGGGGCAGCAGGGCATCCAGCACCTGATCATCTGAAATCGACTTGTGTCTTGGCATGACTTATATATAAACGTATATTCATTTATAAATCAAGGAGGATAATATGGCGGCCATTCGCGGATATATCGCGGCGAGCCTGGACGGGCGGATCGTTTCTGGAGACGGCTCTCTCGACTGGCTCTTCAAATATGATGACATGGACCTCGGCGAACACGATTACCGGCTTTTCCTGAAGGGAATTCGAACCGTCGTCATGGGGCGGGCGACCTATGATTTCATCGCCAGTGAACCGTCGCCCTGGGCTTATGGAGATCAGCGCGTCATCGTCGTCACGTCGCGGCCGATCGAGGCGCCCAAGGGAGCTCTGGAGGTGCGCAGCGATGTAGCGTCGTTGATCGAGGAGTTGCGCTCTCTCGATGACGGCGATGTCTGGATGATGGGCGGCGGAAAGCTGCAAATGGCCTTTCTGGAGCGCGGTGCACTGGATGAAATCGAGATTTACGTCATCCCGGAAATTCTCGGCTCAGGCGAACCTCTTTTTCCTCTCACCGGCCATCGGGCCAGTCCCACTCTCGTCAGCGCAACGGTAATCGAAAAGGGCTGTGTTCGATTGCACTACCGCTTCTCGTGATGCTCTTCAGGTTCATGATGTTCGAGGGAAGGCAAGGAATGGTGGACCTCGCCAACTGCTCCCTGCCTTACTGCACGATTTGCGCCCTCAAAGCCCGAGAAACTTGAAAGGCTTGGTGTCCTTCAGGCTCTCATTCGCCATGCCTGAATAGATGTGGATCTGATTGGCGCCCAGGTCGAGTTTCTTCACCGTACCGGTCTCTTTCGAAAGGTCGAGTTTTGTCATGTCAATCCAGAAGACATTCGGCGTCAGTGCGGATTCAAAGAAATAGAGCTTGCGTTTGTGGTCTATGACCGTGCGCCATCGGGTAGAGGAAATATTCGGCTGGTCCGGCGTGGTGATGCCGTAGGGAACCGAAACATTGCGGATGACGCTGAAGACGCTGGCGATGGCTTCGACCGGATTTTCGCTTTTGGGAATGGCGTTTGCGTAAAAGGATGCACGCACGAAACGATCGGAGGCGCGGTTCGTCCCTGGCAGCATCACGGTGCCGCCAATCTGGGTCCAATAGGCGTTCAGCGCCAGCTGCTCGTCGAAGGTCGGTGAATTGGTCATGACCTGGTACTGACGCCCATGATGGATGACCTGCTTGCCATCGATATATTCGACGATCGCGCTATCGCCACTCGCATCGGAAAGCGAGAGATGCAAGGTTGCCAGGCGCTCTTCGCCCGGCACGCTGTCGGTCACGATGGTGAACGGGTTTTTCTCAAGGACGCGGACGGCCTCTTCCACCGTCGCGAAATTGTCGAGCACATATTGCGCCCACGCGGCGATGGATAGACCGGGCGACTTTCCGTCATAATCGGGATAGCTCGACTCGACCAGCCAGAGGACATTGGCCGCAAGGCCCGCCTCGTTCATGCCATCAGTCGTGGAAACATCATAACCCGATGCGATGACGCTGCCATATTTCGATGTCCATTTGACGGAGTTGGGCCCGGCTTCGCCGGACCTTTCCATGCCCCGGGGAAAGACCCAGAGATTGGTTCCCACATCCGTCTTCCAGTCCATGGACCTTGCCGTCATGACCTGGTTATTCTCACCCATATAAACGAAACGCGTGCAGGCCTCGGCAGCCGATGTGGTGAGCGTCGCGATGGAAAAGATCGCAGCAGTGCAGGCGGAATAAAACGGCAGGGTCTTCGGGCGCATGGAAAGCCTCCGGTGCTCGCGGCGTAAGATACAGCGTATGATAGAAAATCGGACTTGTTGAGGGGAGTCAAATAGGTTTAGCTTCAACGATCCACCGGAGAGAAGCTATTGCTAAAATTCTCAGCTTTTGCGGCCGTTATGGCTTTTTCCGCAACCTCGGCCGCAGGCGCAGATCAAGTTGCTGCCACGCCCGCAGGAGTTAATGGTCCCGACTGGGCATTCCAGGCCACGGGATATTTGTGGGCGACGGGTTTGAACGGCAACGTATCGCCGTTCCAGCGTGCACCGACCCTTCATGTGGAAAAATCCTTTTCCGACGTCATGGACGATCTCAATTTCGGTGGGTTTCTCAATATCTGGGGCCGTTACGACCGCTTCGTCCTTTCCGGCGATATGATGTATGTCGATACCACCGACAGCAAGGCAGCCGGTCCGCTGCCCGCGCTGCAAATTCCGGGTTTGCCAACCTTGCCGGCCGGTGCTGCTATCGATGCGAATGTCGATACGCAGGAATTCATGGCGACGCTGCAGGCGGGGTACCGTATCATCGATGCAGACGGGTTTTCTCTCGACGCGCTTGCTGGCGCGCGCTTCTCGCACATTTCCAACGACGTCGCAGTCATTGCCAGCCATCCCTTGATCGGCAGCGTTTCCGCCACCCATAGGGAGAGTTTCGGCTGGGTTGACCCCGTCATCGGCGCGCGGGCCTTTTTCGGTCTCACGGGTAAGCTGTCCGTTCAGGGGCAGGTCGATATTGGCGGTTTCGGTGCGGGGTCCGATCTCACCTGGTCAGCGCTCGCGACGGTGAACTACATCTTCACGGACACATTGTCGGTCTCTGCAGGCTACAAGGTGCTCGACGTCGATTATTCACACGATGGTTATGTTTTCGATTCCCGGCTGAGCGGACCGGTCCTTGGCTTGACGTACCGGTTCTGACCCTTTGTCGCCGGAGTGACCTTGACACGGCACACTTGAAGTCTAGACGGGGTTTCGTGTTCATTGTGGGAGTAGAATATGAAAACGCTGGCGAGTCTCTCGGCATTCGTAGGCAAGACCTTTGCCATTTGGGTCATCCTGTTTGCCGTGCTCGGTTTTTTCTTTCCAGAGACCTTCAAGCAGATTGCGCCCTGGATTGTTACGCTTCTATCGATCATCATGTTCGGCATGGGGCTGACACTTTCGGTGGATGATTTCCGAGAAGTCGTTAAACGACCTTTCGACGTAACGATCGGCGTGCTTGGACAATTTCTGATCATGCCGCTCCTGGCTGTCCTCCTCACCCGCATTATTCCGATGCCACCGGAGGTCGCCGCCGGCGTCATTCTTGTCGGCTGCTGCCCGGGAGGAACGTCGTCTAATGTCATGACATACCTCTCCAAGGGCGATGTGGCTTTGTCCGTTGCCTGCACCTCCGTTACGACGCTGGCTGCGCCGCTTGTGACGCCTTTCCTCGTCTGGCTCTTCGCAAGCCAGTTCCTGCCCGTTGATGGCTGGGCCATGTTCCTGAGCATCGTCAAGGTTGTTTTGATTCCCCTTGCACTTGGTGCTGCCCTGCAGAAGCTTGTGCCCGGTATCGTCAAAGCGGCTGTCCCCGCTCTGCCCCTGGTTAGTGTTATCGGCATCGTTCTGATTGTCTCCGCCGTTGTGGGCGGGTCAAAGGCGGCAATCGCACAATCGGGCCTGATGATTTTTGCCGTGGTGGTGCTGCATAACGGCCTTGGTTACCTGCTGGGTTATCTCGCGGCAAAGGCGATGGGCCTGTCCCTTGCCAAACGCAAGGCCATAGCCATCGAGGTGGGCATGCAGAATTCAGGCCTCGGCGCTGCCCTTGCCACCGCCTATTTCTCGCCGCTCGCTGCCGTTCCCAGCGCCATTTTCAGCGTCTGGCATAATGTTTCCGGCGCAATTCTGGCAAACTGGTTTTCGGGCCGGGTAGAAGCAGGCCCCGGAAATAAAGCCGCCTGAAGCTCATATCTGTCGGGCCGCCTGCAATTCAGGCGGCCCGACCCAGCCTTAGAACGGCATAGTTACGGCCGGTGGATTAAGCCGGGCAAAGCCCGCTTGTCGCTGATATGGGAAATGCGGATAAGGTGCCGTCGTCTCGCTCGCTTCGTCCAGCCGTGCCACCTGCGCTGGTGTCAGTTCCCAACCCACGGCACCGAGGTTCTGGCGAAGCTGTTCCTCGTTGCGCGCGCCGATAATGACTGTGGAAACCGTGGGGCGCCTGAGTAGCCAGTTGAGCGCAACCTGCGGCACGGTCCTGCTGGTTTCTTCCGCCACGGCGTCCAGTGTATCGATCACGCGGTAGAGATACTCTTCATCCACCGGCGGGCCGAAGCTTGCGGTCTCATGCAGGCGACTGCCCTCGGGCAGCGGTGTGCCGAGGCGGATCTTCCCGGTCAGGCGTCCCCAGCCAAGCGGGCTCCAGACCATGGCGCCCAGACCCTGATCGGCCCCAAGCGGCATCAGATCCCATTCGTAATCGCGGCCGATAAGCGAATAATAGACCTGGTTGACCACATAACGCGACCAGCCATGCCGATCTGCGGCCGCCAGCGATTTCATGACCTGCCAGCCGGAAAAGTTCGACACGCCGGTATAGCGCACCTTACCGGACTGGACGAGCGTATCGAGCGTTGACAATACCTCTTCCACCGGCGTGAAGGCATCGAAGGCATGCAGCTGGAGAATATCGATGTAATCTGTCTGCAGCCGCCGCAGCGCATCTTCCACCGCACGCACCAGCCGGAAACGGGATGAGCCGGCGTCGTTTGGCCCATCACCCATCGGCAGGCCGGTCTTGGTCGAGATCAGAACGCTGTCGCGCCGCCCCCTGACGGCTTCTCCGAGCACCTCTTCCGACGCGCCGTTGGAATAAACATCGGCCGTGTCAAACAGGTTGACACCGGCTTCGAGGCAGATATCGACAAGGCGACGGGCCTCCGTAGCATCCGAGGTGCCCCAGTTGCTGAACAGTGGGCCGGAACCGCCAAAGGTTCCCGTGCCGAAACTTAAGGCCGGCACTTTGAGACCGGATTTGCCGAGATAGCGGTATTCCATGGGGCAGTGCTTTCTTGCTTCGGGATGGTGTCACGCCCGGCGTGTGGCCGCGTTGCGCCGGTCCATACCGTGGTGGTTGCGATGACCCTGAAGATAGACGTTCGCGTTTGCATGAAATAGAATGCCGAAAATACTATCACTTGTGAGATGAAGTCATCATGGCGCGACTGGAAATCAACCGGGCAGGGGAGATGGAAATCTTCGTGCGGGTTGTCGAACTCGGCGGCTTTTCACGCGCGGCGGCGGCGGCGAATATGACGCCTTCGGCGGTGAGCAAGCTCATCGCCCGGCTGGAAAGCCGGCTGGGGGCGCGTCTGCTCAACCGGTCCACCCGGCAGCTTCAGATAACGCCGGAGGGCTGCGCTTTCTACGAAAGGGCCACCCGTATTCTCGCCGATCTCGAAGAGGCCGAACGGGCTGCCGGTGAAGGCGAGCGGCCCATCGGCCGTGTGCGGATCAACACCAGCGCCTCTTACGCAACGCATATCCTTGCACCCATCCTGCCACGGTTTCTGGCGCTTCATCCTGATATCACGCTTGATATCGTTCAGACGGATCTGGTGGTTGACCTTCTCGCAGAGCGCATGGATGTGGCGGTTCGCGCCGGGCCGTTAAAAAGTTCAAGTCTGGTCGCCCGAAAACTCGGGGAGACACACATGGTCATCGCCGCCGCCCCGGATTATCTGGAGCGCTGCGGCGTGCCGCAAACCATCGCCGATCTCGAAGGGCATAATTGCCTTGCACTGGGTTACGCCCGGTCGATCGATGGCTGGCCTTTGCGGGACGATGGCAAGACCGTCGTCATTCCCGCGACCGGACGTGTGCAGGTCAGCGATGGCGAGGGCCTTCGTCGTCTGGCGCTTGCCGGTGTCGGGTTAGTGCGCCTGGCGGCTTTCACCGTTCGGGAGGATATCGCCGCCGGCCGACTGGTTTCCGTTCTCGATCATCTCGATACCGGCGAAACGGAGACCTTTCATGCCGTCTATGTCGGCCAGCGGGGACCGCTGCCCTCACGCATCCGGGCATTGCTCGATTTTCTCGGGGAACATGGGCGGGTGAAATGACGCATCGCAAAACAGGCACCGGTTAAAGGCGGTGCCTGTTTTCCGTGTCATTACTGGTCGTTGGGGAACGGGATCGTTCACCCGATAGGCGGGAGGCTTATTCTTTCGGACCCGACAGCGTGAAAGCACCGACCGATTCCAGCCTGATGTGGGTATCGACGGACAGTGTGCCCGGAAGCGCCCCGCAGAGGCTGCCAGTTGTCACCACATTGCCTGCCTTCAGTATGTCACCCGTGTTGAGTGCCCCATTGGCAAAGGCCAATAGTGGCGCAAGCGGGTCGACATTCGGGTGTTTCACCGTGGCATTAAAGAGTTCCACTGATCCCTCTGTGACAACCAGCTGCGGCAGGGCATCACTATTTCCGGCAAAAACCTCTACTATGCTCTCATCCACCTGCGGGCCGATGGCAAAGCCGTGGTTGGCAAGGCGATCCGCGAGAAAAAGCGGAAATGGCACCTGATTTTTCTCCGCCAGCCGGTAGCGGAGAAGTTCGACGCCCAGATGAACCTCATCGATGTAGCGCATCAGATCGGCTCTGGTCAGCGGCCCTTGGGTTGCAGCGGGGATATCGGCGGAAAGCGTAAAACAGATTTCGACTTCGATGCCTTCCGTGCCATGAAGGGAAAAAGAAGCGACATTGGCTTCATTGACCTCGCAGCAATCAAACATGGGCGCCCCAACGGCCTCGCCATCCGGGCGGATCGCCAGCTTCCAGCCGGCAACCGGTTTTCCCCAATATCCGGCAAAGCGCTGCTGTGCCGCCATCGCCTCCGCCAGCGTGCCGGGAATGAGGCCTTCCGATTCCAGCTTCGCCAGAGGAATTCTCGCACCTTCCCGACTTGCCTTTGCAAAACGCTCCGCCAGTTTTTCGATCGCCGTCATTCCGCTCATGTCTCCTGATGATCTCATGCGCCAAATGCTGTCACGATTTGCCGCTGTCTGCCAAGGCCATCAATGCCGAGTTGGGTTCCGACTTTGCTGTGGGTGAGGCTGGAGCGGGGTAGCGGAACAATTGCTACCTCTTGTCATCAAGAAAAGAATGCAGTCGACCAATCAGTGTCACCGTGTTCGAAACTGTGCCGCTTTCGACGAGGCAAGCGCGCGATTTGAAAAACGCATGGTAGCAAAAATGCTTCCAGATCGTTTCCTCTTTTCAGGGAAGCAATTCGGGCGGCTTTGCCACCCGAATTTATTCGTTGATCAGGCGACGTCCGCGTCGAACTGGATGCTGTGAAGGCGCTTGTAAAGACCGTCACCGGCCAACAGTTCGCGGCGGCTGCCCTCTTCGACAACTTCGCCATTATCCATCACGACAATTTTGTCGGCACGATTGATGGTGGAGAGACGGTGGGCAATGACGATAGAGGTCTTGTTAAGGGTCAGACGCTCCAGCGCATCGCGCACCAGCGATTCGGATTCCGAATCGAGCGCACTCGTTGCTTCATCGAGGATCAGAATATCCGCATCTCTCAGCATCGCGCGCGCAATGGCGACACGCTGACGTTGGCCGCCTGACAGGCCCGAACCGTTCTCGCCGAGCTTCGTGTCGTACCCATTCTGCATCTTCATGATGAAATCATGCGCATTGGCGGCCTTCGCGGCGGCAATGATTTCCTCGTCGGTCGCATTGTCGCGGCCAACAGAAATATTGTGCTTGACTGTACCGGAAAACAGGAAGGTTTCCTGGCCGACATAAGAAACATGTTCACGCAGGCTGGAGAAAGAAACGTCTCGCAGATCCATTCCGTTGATTTCAACGGAACCGTTTTGCGGATCGTAGAGGCGCATCATGAGATTGATGATGGTGGATTTGCCACTGCCGGAAGGGCCCACCAAGGCTGTCATCTTGCCGCCTTCGAAGAGGACGCTGACGTCCTTCAGAACCGGCTGGCCTGACACATATTCGAAGCTGACGTTCTTCAGCTCGACATCGCCGCTCGCTTTGGGAAGCGGCTGGGCATCCTTCTTTTCTGTCAGCGTCAACGGTGCGTCCAGCACCTCAAACATCATGCGAACACCGATCATCCCGCCTTCGATCTGTACGCGCATGCGCGCAAGACGTTTCGCAGGCTCATAAGCAAGCAGCAGCGCCGTGATGAAGGCCATCAGATCACCGGGTGACCCGCCTTTTTCGAGCACGGTGTAGCCGGAAACGGCGATGACGACGGCGATGGCTAAGCCGGATAACGTCTCCATGATCGGACTGGTCGCCGCTTCGAGCTTTGCAATGCCATTGGAACGGTGCTCGACATCAGATACCGCCTTGTTCATGCGCTGGCGCATCAGGTTTTCGAGAGAGAAAGCCTTGATGACGCGAACGCCAATGCTGGTTTCCTGCACGACGTTGACGATCTCACCTAGGGAGGCAAGTTCTGCCTCCATGATCTTTCGCACACGACGCAGAACGAGGCGGACGCTGAAAATCGCGAGAGGGCCGATAATCATAGAAATCGCGCTCAGAAGGAAATTCTGGGCGAACATCACGATGATCAGGCCGAGAAGGGAAAAAAGATCTCGAACAAACGATGTTACAACCGTATCTATCACGCTTCGCGCAGCCTGCGCATTGTAGGTTACACGTACGAGAAGCTCTGATGATGGCAGATTCTGGAAGAATGAAACGCCCTGTTTAAGAAGGCGATCGTAAATCTTGCGCTGCTGTTCAGCAACGATGCTATTTCCCGCCTTACTCAGGTAGTAGCTCTGTACGAACGTCGCGAGGCCTTTGACGATAAAGATTGCCGCAACCGCGAAGGCAATCTCAAGGACGACGTCGAAACCTTGCTTCAAATAGACACTGTTGACGATGTCGCGCATGATCCACGCGCTGAGAGATGTCGTGGCGGCAACAACGACCATTGCAGCTATCGCCGCAGAATACCAACCAACATGTTTTTTGAAATTCTCTTTGAAAAGTCGCGTCAACAACTTCTTGTCGTTTGGCGACAAAAACGATCCGATCAAGGAAACATCCTATTCAGTTTTGGGTGCACACGCGGTTCGCCGGGGTAAATCTATCAGAACGGCTCGGCTCAATCGAGTGTTTCTTGTCATCTCAGTTGCTGTGACCCTATCGCCAGCCACTCATTCGGATCCAAGAATTATCGCGTTGCTCCACAATGATTACGTCGTTAGAGCTGCAAATACGTGGAAGGCTTATCACTGTCAACATTTTGAGCTTGGCTGACCGATGTTGTAGTCATAATTAGGATGCTGAAGGTCGAGTGCGATGAAGTTCAATCATCTCCCCAAATCCGTTGCCCCGGGGCTAGAGCACGCCAAATTGATGTCAGAAATGTAGGCTGACATAAAAGTACTTCTTGATGGGAAACGGATGACGACTCGGCAATCCAGTGCAAATCAATCACCCGTCCCCTGTGCGCAAGACTCGGAGCCACCGGGCACCAGAAATCGCTCAAGGTATCGATTCGAAATGAAAAATTCAAAATCCGAATGGCCTAATTTTACGGGGGTACGTCAGGCCAAGGCCTTCATTGCTTGGCGCTATAACGCCTGGCTCTACGCTTAGGGTGAGTTCGACAAATTTCAGGCCGGTCAACGATCCCGTCGACTGTCGAGCAGTGCCGGACGGAAATCGCACTTATTGCTTGGCCGGCCTAATCGAGTGGCCCTATTTTCAGCCATTAAGGGAGTACCATAACGACGGACACGGCTCGGTAGCTACGCTGACCTACCAAAAACTCGCTGAAGGAACGTCAGGTCAGGTTTTGCGGGCTGAGGAAATTGCGTGCGACCTTTTGAAGCGCTGACAGCTATGCCAGCGGGATAGTCAAACGTCGTGATATTCACGTTATTGAACCCGGCCTCTATCATTTGCTTCCACATGTCCGCTCCATATTCAGAAATGACGATGTAATCCGTGGCGTTATCACCCGGAAGGCCATGATAGCTAGGGGGCATTCCTTCTCTGGTTCGCGTCATCCTGTTTACGATAACGGGAACCGTGTAAGCGAGAAGCCCACCTTCTTTCAAAACGCGACGGCACTCCTGCAATGCCTTCACCGGATCTGGAACGTGTTCAAGGGTGTCAGAATGGACGACGAGATCAAAACTGTCAGCTTCATATGGGAGCGCGCACATGTCCACCTCAGGGTAATTTGCGAGAATGCGATTGGGCATCAAGGATAGAAAGTGGGTTAATTGCGCGGCGCCGTTGATTTCCAAAACATTCAGTTCTTGCCGATCATTTATGAATTCTGAGAACGTTCCGTCGCTGTGCCAGTAGCTTAAGATTGATTTTGCTAAAGCCTGACTTCTGATGTTGCACCCACATGCAGTACAGACCGTTCCCTGCTGCCTGTCGATGTAGTCGCGCTCAAAATCCGATATCTCCCATTGCTCGACCAGTTCATCCCATATCACTTTGTTTTCCACAAAGTGCTCGTCACCGCATACCTGACATTTCATGATATAGCTTTCCCCAGCATATGCACCTCGCTGGGCACAATTGATTCCATGACTATGGCAGTAGCCGCAACTTAAAATCAAGCGATCCTCTTTCCATAACCCACAATCAGGAGAACACTATGGCTAGGGAAACGCTTCCCTTCGCTCTCGACCTTTGTAATGGTCCCTAGTTTCCGAACACGATCTCTGAACCGCACCGGATTTGCCGGAGGCTCCAACTTCTGAGAGAGTGGAGCCATTATGAGCAAGACAACGAACAAGTTTTCACCAGAAGTCCGCGAACGCGCCATCCGCATGGTGTTAGAACACTAGGCGGAACATCCGCTGCGGTGGGCGGCCGTTTCATCCATTGCGGCCAAGATCGGTTGCTCGGCAGCCACGTTGCATGAATGGGTGAAGAAACCGAGGCCGACAGCGGCAAACGAGCAGGGTTGCCAAGCGATGTGGCCGAGAAGATGAAGGCTCTGGAGGCGGGAGAACCGCAGGCTTCGTCAGGCCAAAGAGATTCTGGTAAGGCGTCGGCATATTTCGCGATGGTGGAGCTCGACCGCCCTTCAAATGATGGTCTCGTTCATTGATGAACACCGTGGCGTGTTTGTGTTTCGGCGTGGAATATTGACCCCTCTGGCGGGGTGATCGGCGTCCAATTTTGCCCCCCCACCTGTTTCGTCTGACCATCTGTCTTTTGGTGACAGATGGAGAGGGAGTTGAAGCGAGTGGATACGATTGCGCGTGTTCGTCGAGCCTTCCATGTGCAGGGCTGGTCGGTGAAGAGGATCGTCCGGGAGCTGAACGTGTCTCGCAACACGGTCCGCAAGATATTACGATCTGATGAGACCGACTTTTCCTATGAGCGCGAACGACAGCCACTGCCGAAGACCGGAGCCTGGAAGGCTGAGATCGAGCGCTTCCTGGCCGTGAACGAAGGCAAGCCATCTCGCGAGCGGCTGACGCTGATCCGGATTTACGAAGAGCTTCGGGCGCTGGGTTACGACGGCAGCTACGATGCAATCCGGCGCTATGCGAAGGGATGGTCGAAGGATCGAGGGGCTGTGACCGCCGAGGCCTACGTGCCGCTCTATTATGCGCCCGGCGAGGCTTACCAGTTCGACTGGAGCCATGAGATCGTCCTGATCCAGGGCGTGACAACGACGGTGAAAGTTGCGCATGTCCGGCTCTGCCACAGCCGGATGATGTTCGCGCGGGCTTATATGCGTGAGAGCCAGGAGATGGTGTTCGACGCCCACGACAAGGCCTTCGACTTCTTCCGTGGCACTTGCACGCGCGGCATCTACGACAATATGAAGACGGCGGTCGAGGCGGTCTTCATCGGCAAGGAGCGGCTGTACAATCGCCGTTTCCTGCAGATGTGCAGCCACTATCTCGTTCAACCGGTCGCCTGCACACCTGCATCGGGATGGGAGAAGGGTCAAGTCGAGAACCAGGTCGGCCTTGTGCGCGAGCGGTTCTTCACGCCGCGTCTCAGGGTCAAGAGCCTAGAGGAACTGAATGTCTGGCTGCTCGACAAATGCATTACCTATGCCAAGACCCATAGCCATCCCGAACAGACGGCGCAGACGATCTGGCAGATGTTCGAGGCCGAACGCAGCAGCCTCGTACGTTACGTCGGCCCATTCGATGGTTTCCACAGCGTTCCGGCCTCGGTGTCGAAGACCTGCACCGTCCGCTTCGATAACAACAAATACTCGGTTCTATCGACTGCCGTTGGCCGCCCCGTCGAGGTTCATGCCTATGCCGACCGGATAGTCATCAAGCAAGATGGCGTGACGGTCGCTGAACACCGGCGCAGTTTCGGTCGTGGCGACACTGTCTACGACCCCTGGCACTATGTTCCTGTTCTTGCTCGCAAACCCGGAGCCTTGCGCAATGGCGCTCCCTTTCGCGAATGGGTCTTGCCAACCGCGATGGAAAAGGTCCGCAAGCGATTGAAGAGCGCCGACGACGGTGATCGGCAGATGGTCACCATACTCGGATGTGTTCCTGCTGACGGCCTTACAGCCGTTGAGGCTGCCTGCCAGGAGGCGCTTGATCACGGCGTCTGCTCGGCCTCGGTGATCATCAACATTCTGGCGAGAAGCCGCGATCCGGCTCCGTCGGCAACCTTGCAAATCCCGGAGGCGCTTCGACTGACCCATGAGCCGGTTGCCGACTGCGCCCGTTACGACAGGCTCAGGAGGGCAAGTTGATGGAACGCACACAGGTTCTCGAACTGATGAGCACGCTGAAGCTCTATGGGATGCGCAGCGCCTACGACGAGGTCATGAGCAATGGGATCAAACGGCAGCACGAACCGCCGCATATTGTCGGGGACCTCCTGCAATCGGAGATCGCCGAGAAACAGGCTCGCTCCATTCGCTACCAGCTCACCATTGCCAAGCTGCCACTTGCCAAGGGACATCGACGACTTCGACTTTGCCGACACGCCCGTCAATGAACCCCTGGTGCGGGAATTGGCCACCGGCACCTTCGTCGCCGACCAGCGCAACGTCGTTCTCGTCGGCGGCACGGGAACAGGCAAGAGCCATCTGGCCATCGCGATTGCCCGTGCGCTCATCCGCAACGGCACACGTGGACGCTTCTTCAACGTCGTTGACCTGGTCAATCGTCTGGAAACGGAAACGCGCAGCGGCAAACAAGGTCGGATGGCTGATTACCTTACACGCCTCGACTTCATCATCCTCGACGAACTCGGCTATCTGCCGTTCGCGCAGGCCGGGGGCCAGCTCCTGTTCCATCTGATCAGCAGGCTCTACGAGCGCACCTCGATCATCGTCACGACGAACCTTGCCTTCGGCGAATGGCCGTCTGTGTTTGGTGATGCCAAGATGACGACGGCACTCCTCGACCGCCTGACCCATCACTGCGAGATCGTGGAAACAGAAAACGAGTCCTGGCGCTTCAAGAACCGCTCTCAAAGCTAAAGCCGAAGATACCCATCACCCGCACTTGGCCTACCCTCTGCAATCCCGGCCAGCGCCGGGCAGGCCAAGCGCTGATCGCCTACAGGGGGGGTGAATATTGGACGCCGATAAGGGGTCAACATTCCGAGCCGATTGACAGGCGTGTTAGGGGGCGAGCCGATCTGCGGGCTATTGCCGATTGCCCCATCAAACTACTACGAGAACGTCGCCAAGCGCCTGGACATGGATCGCCTGTCGATCCACGCCCGCAGCGATATTAGCTTGAAGATCGAGATACGGCGGGTGTTCAATGAGAACTTCGAGGTCTATGGAGTGCGCAGGGTCTGGCGACAATTGAAGCGGGAGGGTTTAGACGTAGCCCGCTGCACTGTCGCTCGGCTTATGAGAAGAATGGGGCTGCAGGGCATCATTCGCGGCAAACCTGTCAAAACCACGGTGTCGGACAAGACCACCCCATGTCCGCTCGACCGGGTGAATCGGCACTTCTTTGCGCCCGCGCCGAACATACTCTGGCTTTCTGATTTCACCTATGTCGCGACCTGGCAGGGTTTCGTCTATGTGGCTTTTGTGATCGACGCCTTCGCTCGCCGCATCGTCGGTTGGCGGGAAGCCGGACTGCCCATGCGGCTTCGTGCTCGATGCCCTCGATCAGGCACTTCATGATCGGCGGCCCGTCCACACTGACGGACTGGTCCATCATTCCGACCGCGGCTTGCAATTTGTGTCCATTCGCTGTTCCGAGCGGCGTGCGGAGGCAAAAATCGAGCCGTGTGTCGGAAGTGTCGGCGGCAGCTACGACAACGCTCTCGCTGAAACGATCAACGGTCTTTACAAGGCCGAGGTCATTAATCGACGCGGGCCGTGGCGCAACTTCGAAGCCGTGGAGTTCGCCACGCTTGAATGGGTCGATTGGTTCAACAACCGCCTCCTTCTGGAGCCCATAGTAAACATCCCGCCTGCCGAGGCCGAGAACGATATCACGCCATGCTGGACGCGCCAGCCATGGCTGCATAACTTAAACGAAATGGCCTCCGGCAAACCCAGCGCGCTTCACTCTCAGTGGAAATTAACACCCGGTGCTTGCTATCGTGGAACTCTGACCGTAGAGAAATTCGAGCTTGGATTACGGGAGACTAGAATGGCAAAGCGTGGGCTTGATTTCACTGGTGAGCGATTTGTTCCAGATATCGACGGGGTGATACGTCTTGAGCACCTGCATAGATATGCTTTTGTGCGCAGTCTAACCGAGGGGCAAGATGTTTTGGATATCGCATGCGGGGAAGGTTACGGCTCCGCAATGATGTCCGAAAATGCAAAGTCGGTCATTGGGGTTGACATCGCCGCAGACGCAGTTGCGTATGCTAGCCAAGCGTATGTGAGTGAAAATCTGACTTTCTTGGAAGGGTCTGCAACAAAGATACCGGTTGCAGATTCTTCCGTTGATGTCGTCGTTAGTTTCGAAACGATTGAGCACCTCGAAGACCACGAAGCAATGCTTGCGGAAATAAAGCGCGTGCTTCGCCCCGATGGGATATTGGTTATTTCATCGCCCAATAAAAAGATTTATTCCGATGAGACCGGCTACTCCAATCCTTATCATCTCAAAGAACTGTACACAGAAGAGTTCTTGGAGCTCGTCTCACGGTATTTTGAAAATGTGCGGCATTATGCGCAAAAAGTATTAGCTGCTTCTGTAATAGCGAATACTGAATTAGTTTCACCTCTTTCAGTGACCGCAGATATGAAGTCGGACGACAAGTTCGAGCGAAGACGATACGATATGATCGTTGCGTCCTCTAAAGTTTTGCCGGCGCTCGCCAATAGCATTTTTGAAACGGAAGAATCGTCTCTAAATCCTTACAAATCCGAGGAGATGCTGAGGCATTACAAGAGTGAAATTGATAAGGTGCTTGAAGGCAATGATCGCCTTCTCGCGGAATTGGCTGAAAAAGAGAGTGCTATCAACAAGTCATACGCTCTACAGGCCGGCATAGAAGCGCTGGCTAACGATGCGAACCTGGTACTGTCCAGCAAATACTGGAAGCGTACCAAAGTATTCAGGAACGTTTCTAACATTATTAGAAAAATTCGCAAGAAACCGAAGAAAACTTGGCCCAGAATGTTCAATTACGAACATTACATTACCGATGGTGCCAAAGCCGAACAGGTGCAGGAGTTTGCGAAGATCAAGCGGCTCGATCTGATACCTTTTCGGGGCCGCTCAGTAAGACCGCATTTGACATCCATATCGATGGTTCGCAATGAGGAGCTGCGCGCCGATGATATGATGCGTCATCTTTGTGCGCTTTTCGATCGCGTGGTGATCATTGATCATTTATCGACAGACAGAACATCGGAGATCGTCGCCCGATACAACGGGCATAATGGCACGCAGGTTGTATTGCTCAAAGCGACGGATGCGGGTTATTATCAGTCTGAATACATGAGTGCAGTAGCAAGAGCTCTCGTGGCTGAGCAGCGGAGCGACTGGGCGTTCCTTATCGATTTCGATGAGGTGTTGCCTTTTGATTCACGAGATAGTTTCGAGCAGGCGCTTGTTCCATTAACCGGAGCAGATGTCATTAATCTTCATTGGCATAATCTCGCGACCGGAGAAGATGTAAGACATTCGCTGCAGAATGTTGAGGTCACGGTAGGTCCCAAGGTGTCGCCCTACGTCAAGATTGCTTTGAATGTACCCCGACTACGGGGACGGAAGGTCGCGATTACTCAAGGGAACCACGCTACGAACCTTGACGGTAATACAGTTCCTTACATCGGAGAGCGTGCGTTCGGTATTTTTCATGCTCCGATAAATGGGGTCTCGTCATTCAGGACCAAGGTCAATCAAGGAGCGTCCGCGTACGCGGCAACAATAGGGCACCACGCGGGCGAAGGTTCGCATTGGCGTGAGTTGAGCTCCGCAGCCTCAAAGTTTGCAGAAGATCCGATTTTACTGCGAGAGATTGCTCTGCGTTATGGCGAACCGTTTGATATTGTCGCGGCCGATGTTAAGGCCGGGCGTGTTACAAAGAACACAAGATCGATGACGTTGAAGTTCGCGCAAGCTGGCCCAGCTCCGCAGCAAATTTCTCAAGCGCCAACCGTGACTGAATTCGATTTAGGCACTATCGATGCAGCGATGGTGCGAACCTTCAAAGCTGCTTCCAGGAACACGATTGCGATAGAGGATCTCCTTTCGAAGCCTTTGTATGAGAGCCTTGCTCCACTGACTCTCAAACTTGATCAGGACCCATTGGCCCGAGCAAACAGAATTCATAAGGCGATGATTTCTGCAGCGACAGAAATCGAAGTTGTTGCGCTTCCAACTGCGTGGTCGGGCCATAAAGCCTTTCTGTTTTCGCTTATGGAGGCGATGCGTCCGCGACGTTATGTTGAACTAGGGAGCCACGCAGGCGCGTCTTTCTTTTCTGCTTGTCAGCATCTCAAAATGAACGGTGGTTACGGCGAAGCTATCGCTGTTGATATATGGGAGGGAGATCACCAAGCTGGGTTCTACGACGAGCATGTTTTTAACAACTTCAAGTACCAGCTTAAAAAGCATTTCCCCAAAAACGGCTCCTACATACGCGGTTATTTCAGTCAGGCCGTCAAGATGTTCGAGAAAAATTCCATAGATCTACTTCATATAGATGGTCTTCATACTTATGAGGCGGTGAAGGAGGATTATGAAACCTGGCTTCCAGTCCTTAGTGAAAACGGAGTAATTCTGTTTCATGACACCAGCGAGTATCAGGGAGATTTTGGTGTGTGGCAGCTTTTCGAGGAGGTCAAAGAGCAAGCGACAGCATCTTTTCGATTTAGGCATTGCCACGGTCTTGGTGTCCTGGCTTTTGGTGACCGAGAAATCAATCCAGCGATTGAGCTATTGGAGCATCTCTCTGCGGAGCCCAGCCGAGCCGAAAATTACTATGCGACCCTAGGGTCGGCGTTGTTCGAGCAGGCCCTTCGGAGAGTTTCATGACCAGCAGCCTTAAAAAGTTGAAGTCGCAACCGATTAGGCCGGAACTACTAGTCGATGTGGTGCACTACTCCAATGTAAGCGGTAGAAAATTTCTGAATGCAACTGAAGCCTACCGTGATTATTGCGATCGTGGGGAGGTCGCAGGGCTCTCCCCATCGCCGTTTTTTTATCCAGAATGGTATCGTTGGCAAAATCGCGATAGTGCGGGCTATCCCTCCGCATTGGCCCACTTTGCGACGGAAGGCTTCATTCGTCCCATCGATCCCGCGCCATTTATTGACAGCGTATTGTTGCTTCGGAACTCTTCACAATACTCCAATATTGTCGAAGCTGTTTATGCTTTGGTTGAGAAGCGCGACCCCTCAATATCTCCGAGCATAAACGATCATTTCGAAAACCTCGCTAATACGCAGCAACGAATCCATGCGTCTATCAAGTCGCGTCTATTGGGCTCCCCGAGTAATCAACGAAAGCGTCTTGTTTGGGTGCAAGCTGGCCAGGCTTTCCGGCCTGCGAAATGGTTTCGCCCGGATTCATCAAGAACGTGGGATCTGCTTTGTAATTGGTACACATTGAGTGGCGTGGATATTCGGTTAGGCGAGATGCATCTTCGCCAATCAGGCACCAAAGCCACCGGTATTCACCACGCATTGAATCACTATGGTGATATCTTGCTGGGCTATGATGCAGTGCTTTTCCTTGACGATGATATCGGGATCGAGCACGAAGAGATTGATCGCGTTTTTGATATAGCAGAGACCAGTGGCCTCGATATGTTCCAGCCCGCCGTTGCCGCAGGTTCCCAATGTGTATGGAAGGACCTGTTTAGAATTCCAGGAAGAGATTTCCACGAAACGACAGCCGTGGAGATTATGATGCCAGGTTTTTCGAGGCGCGCCCTGGAACTGTGCAAGCCTATTTTTGGCAAATCCGTTTCGGGCTTTGGCCTCGATTTTAATTGCTCTGAAACAGTAAGAAAAGCAGGATGGAAATGCGGTGTTATAGACGCCGTCGCGGCTGAGCACATTGATCTAATCGATGAGCAAGGTGGGGCCTATTATGAATTTATGCGAGCACTTGGCATCAATCAAAAATTCGAGTTGTTTCAAACAATGGAAGAACTGGGAAAATACCCGGACTTCGCAACGGTGTAGCTTTATAGGCTCCGTGTATCGCGCATAGCCTGCAACTTTGCGCGGTTTCCGTCATGGTTGCAAATGAGGTGGGTGGGTCGTCGGAACAACTCTGCCAGTTTCGCAAATTGGATTTCTATAGTGTCTGTGCTGCCCTATCCATCGGTATCGATTCATAGATGCAAGCATGATCCGGCGTTTGCCGTTGATAGCAGCAAACATAGCGTTCGCATGTGCTCAGACGCCAAGGCCGAAACAGGTTAGAACTCCACTTGTGCCTCGTTCAAATTTCTTGGCCCCTATTCCCCATCGCCTCGACTTGGGCACAAGAATAGGGTATCCGCCTCAGCACATGATCAGCCACGCCTTCTGCCGAGGAGAAATATGACCGACGATCTTGATTTTACCGGCGAACGCTATCTGCCGACGATTGGCGGGAATATCTATCTCGAGCATATGCATCGATATCATCTGGCAAAAAACTTTGTCAGAGGCAAAGATGTTCTGGATATCGCAAGTGGCGAAGGCTATGGCACATCGATTCTGGCGGAAGTCGCACGGTCTGCGATTGGCGTGGACATATCAGAAGAAGTAATAGATCACGCGCAAACAAAGTATAAATCCGGGAATATTTCCTTCAAAGCAGGATCATACGATGACATTCCCTTACCATCGTCCTCCGTGGACGTAGTCGTGTCATTTGAGACACTTGAACGCATTGAAGCTCATGATAGCTTTATGCGGGAGATCAAGCGCGTCTTGAGGGCGGACGGAATATTGATCATCTCGACACCGGAAAAGCACGCCTACACTATTGCCACGGGGCTGGTTAATCCCTTTCACGTCAAGGAGCTTTTTAGGAGCGAGTTCAATAGACTCTTGGGGAGCCACTTTGCTCATGTTTTGATGCACGGCCAAAAAATAGCTTTTGGTTCAATTATTGCTTCTGAAAATCAGCCGGCAGTCTTTTTTGAGACAGATTCTGTAAGTGGTCAAACCGTTGTTGGCATCGAAGCGCCGATGTATATGATTGGCGTCGCTTCGGATCAGCCAGTCGAAAATGTAGGTATGAGTGGCGTTCTCGCACAGGAGATTCAGTCCTCTGAGCCGGTCTTGAAACGTATAGAGTTTGAGGAAGCGCAGTGGTCGGATGCGCTAATGAAAGACGTGGACCATATCTCCGGTCAGGTGGATGCGCTGCAGCGAAGCAACTGGATGAGCCGAGCTTCTTTGGCAAAGCTGATGACACGGCTCATTTACACGCGGCTGCTTTATGGGCTGGCCGAGGTAAAAGCTTTCAGCACACGTAGACGTAAGAGATTTTTGAAGTCCGCTGAAAAACGCGATCCTATGTTATTGTCGCGCAAGGTGGATAAATTTTGCCTTGATTATTATCAGAAGATTACGACAAACAAAGTTATCTCGGCTAGCCGTTCGAATCTTGGTGCACGTCGTGGCGTGACGGTGACTGCTATCGTTCCCAATTTTAACCATGCTCTTTATCTTCCTCAGCGTCTGGATAGCATCTTAGCCCAGACATATCCGCTGATCGATATTCTGATTCTTGACGACTGTTCCACGGACGACAGCAGATCGGTGATCGATTCATACGTCAGGCGTTATCCAGAACGTATTAGGGCCATCTATAACACCGAAAACTCAGGTAATGTTTTTCGCCAGTGGCAAAAGGGTCATTCTCAGGCAGAGGGTGATCTCGTGTGGATATGCGAAAGTGATGATTTTTGTGAGTCGACATTCATCGAGCGAATGATTGGCTCGTTTCGTGACCCCAGCGTAATGTTGGCGTTTGGTCGCATTCAGTTCGCAAACGACGAAGGCAACTACGTCGCCGGGCTCGATCACTACAGGGAAGACAGTGAGCCTGGTATCTGGGATGCGCGGACTGTTCGCCCCGCTGCAGAATGGTTCCGCGGTGGCTTCGGCATAAAAAACGTGATTGCCAATGTTGGCGGTAGTTTATGGCGTCGCTTTGATATTGCGAACGAAGTTTGGGAAGAAGCACGTACCTTCAAGATAATGGGAGACTGGTACCTTTATTCGGTTATCGCGGGTGGAGGACAGATTGCATATGAACCAAGTGCGGTGAGCTACTTCCGAATTCACGGAAACAATACTTCGGGTAGTCGGGCGCAGTCCAATCCCGAATACTATCGAGAGTATTTCCGGTTGATGTGTGCACTGAAGTCCCGTTGGGTTATCCCCGAAGAGACGCTAGAGCATTTTTTGCAATCGTGTAATGCGGTGTTCCGTCATTCTCAAATCAATGGGATTGAATTTGAACAGTTGATAGATGCTAAAGCTTTGAGGGGAATTTCGCGGGCTAGCAGACATGTATTAATCGGATTTTTAGGCTTCTCCTTTGGTGGCGGAGAGATATTTCCTATTCATCTCGCGAACGCGCTGCATAGAAAAGGGATCATGGTGTCTCTGTTACAGATGCATGATGCCGATGATCATCAGGTGGTCAGGAATATGCTGAATCCTGCGATACCTGTTTATACAGCTAATCAGATTAGAGATATCGGGATTAAAAAATTTATTGACGAAGCTGGAGTTTCCGTCGTCCACTCACATATTGCGACTGTCGAAGAATTTTTACTCGACGACTTCGACGTTTCCCGTGCGTATGTTTCGACATTGCATGGGTCCTATGAAGCGATGAGGGTGCCCAAGGTAAAAATCGCTCAATGGTCTAAGAAAGTTGATAAATTCGCTTATCTTGCGGATCGGAACCTGCAGCCCTTTGACGGGCTGAATCTTCCCGCAGATAAATTTATAAAAATTCGAAATGCTATGCCGGTTGATAATACAGAGTTTAGCAAGAAACGTGCCGAACTTGGGATCGCTGATGATGCGATCGTTTTTGCTTTGGTTGCGAGAGGGGTTGAAGGGAAGGGTTGGATCGAGGCAGTTAACGCGTATCTGACGTTACGTGAGCAAAATCCCGATGTTTCGATGGCGTTGCTTATGGCGGGGGAGGGGCCGAGCGCTGATGCTGCAAAGCGGGCCGGAGCTTCTGACGAAACCATTCATTTTTTGGGTTTCGTTAAAGAAGTTCATGGTCTCTATCGGATCAGCGATGTTGCTATACTTCCAACACGTTTCCCAGGTGAATCCTTTCCGCTTACTTTGATCCAGGCTTTTCAGGTCGGAGTGCCGTGCATCGCCACAGATGTCGGTGAAATTAAAAATATGTCGCAAGTTGATGGAACGCAAGCAGGTATCATAATTGAAAATACCGCTAACGATGATCGATTTGTCAGTTCGCTCACCAAAGCAATGGCGTCGATGCTAGATGAAAATACCATTGCCGATTTTAAAATCATAACTCGGAAATTAAGTAAATCGTACGACATTGATGACTTGGCTACAGAATATGCAAAGGAATATCAATCTATACTTTTACAGAAAGGCCACTCGATCGAGCATTGGCCATCTCTATAGGACAATTATCTAAGTGTTGCAATGATGGGGCATTGTTAAGAAGGTTTTGTCGATACGAAACGTGAGGCAGTCAGGTGTTGTTGATGGATACCCTGAAATTATGTCTCTTGCCCGCTTTCTAGGTCAATCTCTTACTTCCACTTAAAGTTCCTTCTAGAAAACCGAGAGCCTTCGCTCGACGGCGCGCGGAAAAAAGAACGGTAGGCGAAAACACGAGCGCGATGGCCTGTACGACAGTCGAGGTTTTAGTAAAGGGCCTCTTGTGTTTGATGCCTGTATAGATCCTTGATCGAGCCATATGGAAGGCCTTCATGCGAGCGATCTCGGGTGATCGTCCGGAGGAATGCCCAGCGGTGTGAGTGATAAGAGAATTTCTCACAAACATGAGTTGGCCAAGTTGCGCCAAGCGCAATGAGAGGTCGTCATCTTCGTGATAGAGGAAAATATTAGGATCAAAACCACTAACTTTTTCGAAATTCTTCTTCGAAACAAAAAATGCAGCGCCGCTCAGGATCGGTACGTGTTTGTCGGCGTCAGGCCATCCCTTTTTCATGTAGCGACTGCGTGGCAAGAGCCATGAGCGGCGCTTGAAATACTGGCTTCCATCCGCGTTGGCGATTCGCGGATTGAAAGCGACAGCTGAAGAATGGTGCTCGACCGCTTCAAGAAGTGCTTCAAGAGCGCCTGGCTTCAATCTCGCGTCCGGGTTTAAAAAAAGGATCCAAGGCGTTTGGACAGCTTCGGCCCCTGCATTGCAGCCACGGCCGAAACCAAGATTTTCGGAGAGCCGTACGATAGTTATGTTTTCTCTTGCAGGAAGATTTGCAAAACTGTTGCTTCGTCCGTTGTCGACAAGAACGATGGGCGTTTCATCAGGGATCGAAGCGATAAGCTCAGAAAGGAGCGCATCGCTTTTGTAGCATACTGAAACGACAGTCACAGCTGAAAGTGGTAGTTTTGCCATTTCGGATCCAAGGGTTGGGAACGAGCTCACGCCTATCCTCACAATCACGTGCTACCGCCCGACGGGAAGGCTTCTACCGGTCCAACCTCCGCCGCACTCCAACGGTAACTCATCGAAGTATTCGCTAGGATGCCGCAAGTCTTCTTAAATAAACGCCGTAATCACCTTTGCCTGCCTTGTCGGCTATTTCTGAAAACTCAGCTCTCGTGATGAAACCCCTGCTGAGTGCAATTTCTTCAGGGCATGCAATCTTGAAACCCTGTCGCTTCTCCAGTGTGCGCACAAATTCCCCGGCTTCAAGAAGACTTTCAGGCGTGCCAGTATCAAGCCAGGCGTAGCCACGCCCCATAATCGATACTTTGAGCTTGCCGTGCTCAAGATAGGTTCGATTGACATCCGTAATCTCATACTCTCCACGTGCTGAAGGCTTGAGATTGGCTGCGATATTGACCACATCGGCATCATAAAAATAAAGACCGGTGACGGCCCAGTTTGACTTGGGCGTTTCGGGTTTTTCCTCAATGGAAAGGGCGCGCATTTCACTATCGAACTCGACTACACCGTAGCGCTCGGGATCGTTGACATGATAGGCGAAAACTGTCGCGCCCTCATTAACGTTCGTGCCGCACTCCAAGAGTTCGGGCAATCCGTGCCCGTAGTAGATATTGTCGCCAAGGATCAGACATGATGGGGAGCCGTCGATAAAGTCGGCGCCGATCATATAGGCCTGGGCAAGCCCATCCGGGCTAGGCTGAACAGCGTATTCGATTGAGAGGCCCCATTGAGAGCCGTCTCTCAAAAGGTTCTGGAAGAGCGGCATATCATGTGGCGTCGAAATGATGAGTATTTCACGGATACCCGCAAGCATCAGTGTCGTCAGCGGATAATAGATCATCGGTTTGTCGTAGACCGGTAGGATCTGCTTCGAGACCGCCAATGTCATAGGATGCAGGCGTGTGCCGCTGCCGCCAGCCAGAATGATACCCTTCATGGCGTTTCCTTTTTACTCTGCGCAAGAGCGGTGACCACCGCGCGCGTTGATGTTTGCCAGGCCGGCAGTTTTATTCCGTAAACCTCTTCAAGCTTGCTGCAGTCAAGCCGGGAGTTTGGCGGGCGCCGGGCTGGGGTAGGGTATTGCGCCGTCGTGATATTGTTGACGATTATCGACTTCCCGCCATTTTCCGCCGAAAACTTGAATATCTGCTTCGCGAAGTTAGACCAGTTCGTCTCACCTGTTCCAGACAGATGAAAAATCCCACGAAGACGGGCTGAAGGATTGTTTGAAAGCCGTCTCGCGATCTCAATTATTGCGACGGCGATATCATTTGCCGAGGTTGGGCATCCCAGTTGATCTGCAACGACGTTAATTTCATCACGGCTTTCGCCCAACCGCAGCATGGTTTTGACAAAGTTGTTGCCGTATTCCGAATAAACCCATGCGGTGCGCAGAATGGCGTGATTGGGGGTATTTTCCGCGACGGCCTTTTCGCCTTCGAGCTTCGAGAGTCCGTAGACGGACGTGGGGCCAACAGGGTCAGTTTCGATATAAGGCGTAGCCTTGGCTCCATCGAAAACGTAATCCGTGGAAAGATGAATAATTGGAACGCATAGTTCCTTTGCCGCTTGCGCGGCGGCTCCTGCTCCGTCCCGGTTGACGGCGAAAGCAAGCTCCGACTCGCTCTCTGCCTTGTCGACAGCGGTATACGCGGCAGCGGAAACCACGACATCAGGTTTTGCGTCTCGTAGTGCCTGCAACACAGTTTCGGGTTGGGCGAGATCTAGTTCGGGTCGACCCAGAGTTACAATCTCCAGATCAGCGCTCGCCAATGCCTGAAGGGCACTCACGACCTGCCCGTTTTTGCCGGTAACTGCAATCCGCATTCACTCAGCCCTTCGTAAGAACGCCGAGGCGCTCTCCGGAGTACACACCTTCACGCAGCGGCTGCCACCACCATGCATTGTCGAGGTACCATTTCACAGTCTTGCGAATGCCGGTGGCGAAGTTTTCTTGCGCTTTCCAGCCGAGTTCGGTTTCCAGTTTTGTTGCGTCGATCGCATAGCGCGCGTCGTGACCGGGGCGATCAGTGACGTATTTGATGAGCTCTGCATAGGGTTTTGATTGCGGGTGCAACTCGTCGAGAATGGAGCAGATGCAGTTTACGACATCGATATTCTTCTGTTCGTTTCTGCCACCAACATTGTATTTCTCTCCGGCGAGGCCTTTCTGTACGATGAGCCAAAGCGCGCGTGCGTGGTCTTCCACGTAAAGCCAGTCGCGTATATTGGCGCCGTTTCCATAGACCGGCAGCGGCTTGCCTTCCAAGGCGTTGAGAATGATCAGAGGAATGAGCTTTTCCGGGAAGTGGAACGGCCCATAATTGTTGGAGCAGTTGGAGATCACGACCGGAAGCCCATACGTACGCTGCCAGGCCGTGGCGAGATGATCGCTTGCGGCTTTCGAGGCGGAATAGGGCGACGAAGGGTCGTAAGGAGTTTTTTCCTCGAAAAGTCCATCGTCTCCGAGCGAGCCATAAACCTCGTCGGTGGAGACGTGAAGCATGCGGAAGTTCGCCTTGGCGTCATCCGCAAGGCTGCTCCAATATTGCCGCGCTGCTTCCAGCATCGTGAAAGTGCCGTTTATATTGGTCTGAATGAAATCAGCGGCGCCGGTTATGGAGCGATCGACATGGCTTTCGGCGGCCAGGTGCATCACATAATCCGGCTGAAATGTCGCGAAGGCGTCATTCATTGCAGCTCGGTCACATATGTCGGCCTGGAGAAAACGGTGGTTCGGCGCGTTTTCAATGGGCTTGAGGGAGGCTAGGTTCCCCGCATAAGTCAGCTTGTCTACGGTGAGGACATCCGCACCGACCTCGCTTACAAGGTAACGTACGAGGGCTGAGCCGATAAATCCGGCGCCGCCGGTAACTAGAACGCGCATCATCAGTTCTCGGTGTTTCGGTAGGTGAAATATTCGGGCAATTCGGACAGGAGCGGTTGCTTGGCGTCCTTGTCGGAAAGCACGCAATCGCCCACATTCGGCCAGTTGATGCCGATGGCAGGGTCGTCCCATTTAACGCCGCGGTCGTGTGCTGCGCTGTAGGGGGCGGTTACCTTATATGAGATAACCGTGTCTGCAACGAGCGTCATGAAGCCATGGGCAAACCCAGCCGGCACCCAAAGCTGCTCACCGTTCTCCGGTGACAGCTCGACCGCGGCCCACTGACCAAAGGTGGGTGAGCTTGTTCTGATGTCGACCGCCACATCGAGCAGTCGCCCACGAATGCATCGAACAAGTTTGCCCTGCGCAAAAGGTTCTGTCTGAAAATGGAGTCCGCGAACGGTTCCGGCTTGGGCGGACAGGGATTCATTATCTTGTACGAACTCTACATTCGCTACATTTTCGCGAAACCACTCTCGTTTGAAAACCTCGCTGAAGTAGCCCCTGTTGTCGCCGAAACGAGCCGGGATTATCTTTTTCAAGCCTGATATCGGAAATACTTCTAGTTGCACTTCGCGGATCCTGTCTCATCTGCCTACTCAAGGTGATATGGCTTTATCGGGACGGACAGTCAATAACGCTTTCTTGATCACCTACACAAGGGTATGGTTCGTTAGTGCATAAAGGACGATGATGTTGACGGTCAGCGGCCCTTCTTACTTCCACATCGCCCGCATCCTTGCCCCCACATCAATCCGGATCTGCTGCGCGCTGCGTTCCGAGGCGGCAGCCGAAACCAGCGGCCAGCTCATCGTCTCGAAAAACTGCAGCAATGTGGCCGGTATGAAGCGGGTTCTGGCAGCGTAGACATGCCGGTCGCCCTGCTGGTTCTGGCCACCGGTGAAGAAGCGTTGCGGGGTTATCAGCGACAGGTTGTCCTTGGCGCGGGTCATGGCGACGTAGAGCAGGCGACGCTCTTCTTCCAGCTCCTGGGTGGTGCCGACCCCCAGATCGGAGGGTATGCAGCCATCGACCACGTTGAGGATGAAGACGGATCGCCATTCCTGGCCCTTGGCAGAATGGATGGTCGAGAGGCTGAGATAGTCTTCGTCCAGAAGCGGCACGCCGGCCTGGTCGCTGGTGGCATCCGGCGGGTCAAGCGTCAGCTCGGTCAGAAAACGCTCGCGTGAAGGATAGCCGCCGGCGATCTGCTCGAGTTGCTGCAGGTCGGCCTTGCGGGTGTCGGCATCCTCATGGATGCGTTCGAGATGGGGCTCGTACCACACGCGCGCCAAGCCGATTTCGCCCGGCCAGCCGTTCTGGCCCCGCCGCAGCCCCACCAGCAATTGTGTGAAAGCCGTCCAGTCGTCACCGGTCTTCGGCGGTGGTGGAATTTCGGCAAGGGCAAGCAGCGGCTCCGGGTCTGGGGCTATCGTATCGAGAATATTGCCGGCCTTCTTCGGCCCGATGCCGGGCAGCATCTGCAGCAGCCGGAAACCGGCGACGCGGTCGCGCGGGTTCTGCGCGAAACGAAGCACCGCCAGCATGTCCTTCACATGGGCGCTGTCCAGGAATTTCAGGCCGCCGAATTTGACGAAGGGAATGTTGCGGCGGGTGAGTTCGACCTCGAGCGGGCCGCTGTGGCTGGAGGTGCGGAACAGCACGGCCTGCTGTTTCAGCGTCGTGCCGGTTTCGCGATTGGCAAGAATCTGGTCAATGATGAAATTCGCCTGTTCGGTTTCATCCTTCACTGTCACGAGCTTCGGTCGCTCGAGCGACTGCCGCTCTGTCCACAGATTCTTGGTAAAACGTTCACGCGCCAGATCGATGACGCCATTGGCGGCGGCCAAAATCGGCTGCGTCGAGCGATAGTTGCGATCGAGCGTGATGATATCGGCCGCCGGGCTGAAGCATGCCGGAAAATCGAGGATGTTGCGCACCGTCGCGGCCCGGAAGGAATAGATCGACTGTGCATCGTCGCCCACCACGGTCAGGCCGCGGCCAGCAGGTTTCATCGCCATCAGCACCGAGGCCTGCAGCCGGTTGGTATCCTGATATTCATCCACCATCACATGGTCGAAACGGTTGCCGATATCATCAGCCAGAATGGGATCGCTGACCATCTGCGCCCAGTAGAGCAGGAGATCGTCGTAATCGAGCACGTTCTGGATCTGCTTGGCCTCGACATAGGCTGCAAACAGCTCCTTCAGCTCGCTCTGCCAGTCGGCGACCCATGGATAGTGCTGGCGAAGAATGTCTTTTAACGGCGTCTGGGAGTTCACGGCGCGCGAATAGATCGCAAGGCAAGTCCCCTTCGTTGGAAAGCGGCTTTCTGTCTTGGAGAAACCGAGTTCGTGCCGGACAAGGTTCATCAGGTCGGCGCTGTCTTCGCGGTCGTGGATGGTGAAATCGATATTGAGCCCGATCTGCTCGGCATAGATGCGCAACAGGCGTGCGCCGATGCCGTGAAACGTGCCGGACCAAGCCAGTGCATCGGTCATGATTGCCGAATTTGCCCCGATAACTTGCTTGCAGATCCGCTCGACACGTCGCGACATTTCGGAGGCAGCTCGCCGCGAAAACGTCATCAGCAGAATTCGGCGGGGATCGGCGCCATTCACGATCAGGTGGGCGACGCGGTGGGCGAGCGTATTGGTCTTGCCGGAACCGGCGCCGGCAATGATCAGCAGCGGGCCGGCCGTCTCTCCATCCGCCAGGCCGACACCGTGTTCCACTGCCTTGCGTTGCTGCTCGTTCAACTTGTCCAGATAGGCAACCGCCATCCTCGCATTCCCTAATATTCGCGCATCCACGAGGGTCGCTTCAGAAATTGCCACGGCGGTATCGGTCCACCGGTCGCATCGTTGCTGCGATGATTAGCAAAGACTCACTTATGAAGCTAGAACAAATGCTGAACGCATGGCCTTTGCTGTTTTTGGCCGATTTGGACTTGGTTATCATGCTCGATGCCACCGGCGTTCCGGCAGAAGTAACGCTCGGCGAATCTTTAGGGAAAATGGAGACCGGCTGAACTGATCCAGACGCGAGCGGCCTCTTCCGTTTTCACAGGAAGCTGCTTTCGAACAGCTCAGCAGAGTAGGGCGCATGGGTCACGCCGGCTTCAAGATCGGCCTTGGTCAACTCATCCACAAAAACCCCATTCTGCATTACGAGAACCCGGTCACACATATGGGCGATGACAGCCAGATCATGGCTGACAAGAACGAAGGTGAGGTCCCGTTCCTCGCGCTGGTCGGCGAGCAGGTTCAGGATTTCCGCCTGGATGGAGACGTCGAGCGCTGATGTCGGCTCGTCGAGCAGCAAGATCGGCGGCTCGAGTATCAGGGCGCGGGCGATTGCCACGCGCTGGCGCTGGCCACCCGACAGTTCGTGCGGGAACCGTTCGGCAAAATGTGCGGGCAGGCCAACCTGCTGCAGGGCAGCGGGCACTTTCGACCAGCCGTCGCCGAGACCCATGGCGCGGATCGGTTCGGCCAAGGCCCGGCCGATGCGATGACGCGGATGCAGCGAACCGTAGGGATCCTGAAACACCATCTGCGCCAGTTTCAGCTCCTCGCGGCCGCGCAGCTTTCTGACCGGCTTGCCGTCGAAGCTGATCGATCCGGTCCAGCCGGCCTCCAGCCCCGCCAGCGAGCGCAGTAACGTCGACTTGCCGCAACCGCTCTCGCCGACGATGCCGAGCGTCTCACCTTTATTGACCGTGAGGCTGACGCCGCGTACGACGTGGTTTTGGTTTTCTTTCGTGCCGTAGACGACATCAAGCTTGTCCACCGTGATCATCGCAGCACCTCCGCGTCGATTGCCTGACGGTCCAGCACCTTGAGACGGCGGACCGGGTTGCGGGGATCGGGCATCGCCGCGATCAGGCCCCGTGTATAGGGATGCTGGGCATCTTCGAGCTTCGTCAGTGTCTCCACCACGCGCCCGCCATACATGACCAGAACGCGCTCGCAGAAGGCTGCGACCATGCGGATGTCGTGGCTGATAAGGATCAGGCCGGCGTCGTTCTCGCGCACCATCTCGTCCAGCAGCAGCAGGACATCCTTGCGCACGCTCACATCGAGAGCCGAGGTCGGCTCGTCGGCGATGACGAGCTTCGGTTTTGCCAGCAGCATCATGGCGATCATGACGCGCTGGCCCATGCCGCCCGAAATCTGATGCGGATAGAGCCCCATCACCAGGTCGGGGTCACTAATGCGGACGCGCAGCAGCATATTGCGTGCAGCGTCTCTGGCCGCCGCACCCTTAAGCGCCAGATGCAGTTCTGCCGCCTCCGCCACCTGTTTTCCGATCGGCAGCACCGGGTTCAGCGAATAACGCGGGTCCTGCATGATCAGCGCCATCTCGCTGCCGCGGATCGCGCCCATCTGGCGCTCGGATTTTTCGAGCAGCGGTTGCGAGAGGAAATCCATGCGCTCGGCGGTTACCGTGGCGCTTTTGGGCAGAAGCCGCATGGCCGCCCGGCCGGTCGTTGACTTGCCTGAGCCCGACTCGCCGACGATGCCGACCCTTTCGCGGCCGACATCGAAACTGACATCGGACACGGCCGGAATGCTGTTGCGGCCGAACCGGACATTGAGGTTACGGACCGAGAGGATGGGGGAGCTATCAGGAGCGGGCATGGCGCGGGTCCAGAAGGTCGCGCAGCGTATCGCCGGCGATGTTGAAGGCAAGGCTCGTGAGCAGGATGGCGATGCCAGGCATGACGGCGACCCACCAGTAGTCGAGCATGAATTTTCGGCCACTCGAGATCATGGCTCCCCACTCCGGCAGCGGCGGTTGCGCCCCGAGGCCAAGGAAGCCGAGCGAGGCCGCGGTCAGGATGATGCCGGCCATGTTCAGCGTCAGTCGCACGATGACGGAGGGAATGCACATCGGCGCTATGTATAAGAACAGGATGCGCAGCGGCGAGGCGCCGTAAAGACGGGCGGCGGCAACGTAGTCGGTGTTGCGAACGACCAGGGCTTCCGCACGGGCAAGGCGCGCAATCGGCGGCCAGGCCGTCAGCGAGATGGCGATGATCGCCGTGCCGAGACCGGCACCCATGGCGGCCGCAAAGGCAAGGGCCAGAACGAGCGACGGGAAGGACAGCACGATATCGGTGGCACGCATCAGGATCGCATCGGTGCGCCCGCCGAAGAAGCCGGCCATGACGCCGATGGCGAGGCCGATCGGACCAACGATGATCGAGACCGACAGCACGGTCTGGATGGTGATGCGGGTGCCATAAACGAGCCGGCTGAAAATATCGCGGCCGAATTCGTCGGTGCCGGCCAGATGCGCCCAGCTCGGAGGTTGAAGTGCGTTTTCGAGAACCTGGCTGGCTGGGTCAAAGGGGGCAATCAGCGGCGCGAAAACGGCGACCAGAACCAGAATGGCCAGAATTGCAAAACCGAACATGCCAAGCGGTTCGTCCGCGAGCTTGCGCAGCGTGCGCCCCGTGGTGGTTGACAGGCGGGAGAGGGCGCTGCGGCGAGGAACGGGATTGGTGTGGGTGATGTCGGTCATCGTGCGACCTCCCGCGTCCGCGGATCGAGCGTTGTATAGGCGAGATCCGCAAGGAAATTGAGCAACATGAAGATGAAGCCGATGACGATTGTGGCCGCAAGGATGGCATTCATGTCGCCGATGAGCAGCGCGTTGGTCATGTACTGGCCGATACCAGGCCAGGAAAAGACGATCTCGGTAACGACGGCGCCTTCCAGCAGGTTGCCATAGGAGATTGCAAGAACGGTAATCAGCTGCACGGCGATGTTGGGAAGCACATGCCGGGTGATCGTCCGCGTCGGGCTGACGCCCTTTGCCCGTGCGGCGATCACATAGTCCTGGCTAAGCTGCTCAAGCGTGAAGGCGCGGGTCATGCGGGTAATATAGGCCATTGCCATGTAGGCGAGAATGATGGCCGGCAGGATGATGTGCGACAGCGCGTTCCAGAAGATTTCCGTTTCGCCCGCAAGCAGGCTGTCGACGAGCATCAGCCCCGTTTTCGGTTCAACGATACCTTCGTAGAAAACATCGACCCGACCGGGCCCGCCGACGAGGTTGAAGCTGGCGTAGAAAATCACAAGGCCGACGATGCCGAACCAGAAAACCGGTATTGAATGTCCGACCAGCGCAAAGACGCGCGCGAACTTGTCGATGAACGTATCCCGGAAAAGGGCGGCAGCGAGGCCTAGCGGAACACCGATGATGGTGGAGATGATGATGGCGAGCGTGGCAAGTTCGAAGGTGGCGGGGAAGGCCTGTGCCAGATCGCGCGTCACCGGGTTGCCCGTCAGGATCGCAATGCCGAAATCGCCGTGAAGCAGGCCGCGCAGATAAATGAAGAACTGCTGGTAGAGCGGCAGATCGAGACCAAGCCGTGCCCTCATCGCCTCATAGGCTTTGGGATCGGCAAGCTCGCCGACGATCGCGCCGACCGGATCGGTCGGCATGACGCGGCCGATGATGAAGGTTATGCAGAGCAGGATGAAGAGGCTGACGATCAGTTGCAGGAAACGATGTCCAAGCCCGCGCAGGGAAATTTCCGTCATTGCTGGCCGCGCTTTCCTGCAGGAAGCCCTTCAGTGCTGGAGAACGCAAACGCCGCTCGCCGCAGACGCGCAATTCTCCTCTGTAAAAACTCTTGATGGTACTTCATCCCAACTCCTCCCTGAGCTAACATGAAAACATATGACGTGCTGTCATGTCATCATATGAGTAGCGAAGGGATTCGTATTCTGCAAGAGGGAAGAGTGGCATGATTGGCGATAAGGCGAGGCCGCGGGAGAGGCGGGCACAACAGATCATCGATAATCTCAGCGCAGAAATTCGCAGTGGAAAACTGAAAAATGGTGACCAGTTGCCCACTGAACCGCAGCTTGAGCGGACCTATGGCGTGAGCCGGACGGTGGTGCGCGAGGCAATCGCCGACCTTCGGTCTGCGGGTTATGTCGTTCCCATCCAGGGCAAGGGTGTTTTCGTCAGCAATGCCAGCGAATGGACCGGCGTGAAGCTGACGCAATCGGAAGTCGGCACGATTGCCGAAACGTTGGAAATGCTGGAATTTCGGCTTGCGACGGAAGGCGAGGCGGCGGCGATTGCCGCTTATCGCCGGACGGCCCAGCAGGAGGCTGCAATCTCTGCGGCACATAGGAAAATGGCCCGCGCCATCGACGCCGGTGAGACCACTGTCAATGCCGATTACGAGTTTCATTCCGCCATTGCGATTGCCACCAATAACCGCTTTTACCTTGAGGCTCTTCGCCAGTTCGGCTCGCGCTCCATTCCGCGTGGTCAATTTCCGACGCTGCCGGAAACCGGCAATGCGAATTATCTGCGCAAGGTGCAGGCAGAGCACGAGGCTATCCTGCGGGCCATCGTAGAGCAGGACCCCGAGGCAGCACGAAAAGCCATGCGTGAGCACATGCTTGCGAGCCAGCGTCGATACCGGTTGCTTTCGGAAGCGCAATAGCATCTCGACACTCATCTTATTTCATGCGATGTCATATGATGACTTGCATGGGAGAGGAGAGAATCGATGTATGTCGGTACCCAGGTTGCTGCGCGCGATGATGAGGATTTCAAGGTTTGGGCGCAGCTCGGCGTTAAAAACATAAGCGCTGACCCGCCCGGAAAACCCGCGAGCTGGGTTCTGGATGACTTCGAGCGTCTGCGCGACAAGGTCGAAAGCTTCGGCCTCGTTCTGGACATGGTGCAATTGCCGCTTCCGTCACGTCCCATCGAACAGGCTTCGTATCCGGATATCCTGCTTGCCGGTCCGGAGCGTGACCGGCAGATCGACGCCGTCTGCACGATGATTGAAAATATCTCCAAAGCCGGCATTCCGGCGGCGAAATACAATCTCAACCTCATCGGCATTCCGCGCACGGAAATGGAACTTGGCCGCGGCGGTTCGCTGAACGAAGCCTGGCGGTGGGACAAGGCCGACCACAATGCCGATCCGGGTCTGGCCGGCGTTCTCTCCGAAGACGAGAACTGGGAGCGCATCGATTATTTCCTCGAGCGCGTGATGCCGGTTGCCGCGAGCAACAAGGTGCGTCTCGCCTGCCACCCGCATGACCCTTACACGCCACCCGGCTACAAGGGTGTCACCCGTGTGCTTGGAACCGTCGAGGGGCTGAAGAAATTCGTGCAGATGCGTGAAAATCCCTATCACGGTCTGAATTTCTGCCAGGGATCCATCGGCGAGATGCTCGACAATCCGCGCGAGGAGATCGACGATATCATCCGCTGGTTCGGCAGCCGCGACAAGATTTTCAACGTCCATTTCCGCAATATCAGCGGCGGCAAGCTGTCCTTCATGGAAACCTTCCCCGATGAAGGCGACATGGACATGGTGCGCTCGCTGAAACTCTATCACGAGCTCGGCTATCGCTACATGATCATGCCTGACCATGTGCCGACGATCGCCGGCCGTGATCCTGTCGGTGTCGCTTTCGGTTTTTGTTACGGCTACATCGCAGCGCTGATCGAAGCGCTGGATAACAAACATCTCTGACTTTTTCGGGTCGGTGGCGCTGCGCATTGCCGCCGGCCTTTTTCCATCTTGAATGACCGATCTGTAGGAGGAGCAGGTATGAAAAAATCTTTGATCCGTCTCGCATTCACCACGGCTTTGGGCGCGATGCTGATGCAGGCGTCCCCAGTTTTCGCCAAAACACCGAACGACCAGCTCATTGTCGCAACATCGCTGGCGCAGGTGCTTTCACTCGATCCGCATCAGGCCACCGAAGCAAAAGCCAACGAAATCATGGCCAATCTCTACGATCGGCTGATTTCCGTCGATGGGTCGGGCAAGGTTTCCCCGCAGCTCGCCGAGCGCTGGGAAACGGATGAGAAGGGCATCACCTTCCATTTGCGCGAAGCGAATTTTGCCTCCGGCAACCCGGTAACCTCGGCTGATGTCGTGTATTCGTTCAGCCGGCTGTTAAAGATGAACCAGGCAGCCGCCGCGAACCTGAAGCGCGTTGGCTACAATGCCGATAATGTCGACAAGCTGGTAACTGCCCCGGATGAAAAGACGGTGCGGATTGGTCTTTCCGGGGAGACGACCTCCGAATTGCTGCTCTATCGCCTCGCCATGGTCATCGCCAGCGTCGTCGATAGCAAGGAGCTCAAGTCGCATGAAGTCGATGGCGATTGGGGCAATGGCTGGCTCAGAACCAATTCCGCCGGGTCGGGACCTTTTACGCTCAATCGCTGGTCGCCGAATGAGATCATCATTCTGGAGGCTAACAAGGATTATGTGGCCGGCAGCCCGAAAATGCGCCGCGTCATCGTGCGGCATGTGCCGGAAAGTCAGGTCGAGCGCCTGATGCTGGACCGGGGTGACATCGACATAGCCAGCGCGCTGACCGCGGCCGATCTCGCCACCTTCAACAATAAGGAAGGCTTTCAGATCCAGCGCGTGCCGACGGGCGGTTTTTACGTCCTGTCCATGAATGCCAGCAAGGAGCCCCTGTCGAATCCGAAGGTTCGGGAAGCGATTGCCTATGGTATCGATTACAAGGGGATGGAAAAAACCATCATGGGTCCTTACGGCCGGTCGCGGACCGTGCCGGTGCCGGAGAACTTCGAATACGCCATCCCGAGCCCGGACTGGAAACTCGATGTTCCCAAGGCCAAGGCGCTCCTCAAGGAGGCCGGTTATGAGAACGGCTTCACGCTCAATCTGAAGACGATTGCGCAGACGCCACGCATCGACCTTGCCACCGCTATCCAGGCCTCGCTCAGCCAGATCGGCATCAAGGTCAATATTCAGCAGGGCAATGGTTCTGACGTGATCGCAGCGCACCGTGCACGCGATTTCGATCTGCTCATTCCGCAGACCGGCGCTTATATGCCCAATGTACTCGGATCGATGGAGCAGTTTTCCAGCAACCCCGACAATTCGCTTGCCGCAAACAATGCCGGCAATTTCGTCTGGCGCTCGGCCTGGGACATCCCGGAACTGACGGCGCTCACGGCCAAGGCTTCGCTGGAGCCCGATGCCAAGAAGCGCGGGGAAATCTACACGCAGATGCAGGAGATGTTCGTTGCCCAGAAACCGGCAGTGCTGCCGATGTTCGAGAGATTCGAGCCTATCGTGCTGAATGCGCGAGTGAAGGACTATGTCGGGCATCCAAGCCAGACGACCCGCCTGGAAAACGTGACGAAGGAATAACGGGCAGGCAAATACTTCCCTATGAATAGAGAGCGGGCGGTTTTACCGCCCGTTTCTAATTTGGTTTGCTGGCGACCTCGGCTCTTTGGCTTGCACGGCTTGAAGCGCCAGCCACGCCGTCGCGTGCATTTCCAGGAAATACGCAATTCATGCGACTATCCCGTGAATTTTTGGGGTTTTCTCCAAGGCTTCATCGGATTAGACCCGGTGGTGACCATTCCTTCCGTCGGGTCGAGCCACAGGCTTCGCCCGCCTCTCTCGCAGATGTGTTTTCCCCCATGAATCTTGCACAGATAAAACTTCCGTCGCGGCCGTTGAGCCTCAAGCGTGGCGTCATTTCGGTGCCTCCTGCCTATTATTTTTCCATTCCGGTGCTTGTGGCGATCCTTGCCGTCATGCTGGTGGCCGAAGGGCCGGGTATTTTGCGCGATTACCAGATCAGCAAGGACCCGCTGGAAATCGAAAACGGCGATATCAGCGGCAGCTGCAAGACGCGCAAGGCGATCTTCACGACCTGCGAAGCCGAGCTTTCCTACGATCATGGCGGCGTCAGCTACAAGAAGGACGTCGAGGTGATGTTCGTGGATTTCCATTCCGGTGATTACGAAACCGGTCTGGTAATTTCCGCGAAGAACCCGGAGCTCGCAACGATTTCGCTCGGTCTAGACATGCTCTGGAACCGCATCATCACGCTTGGCGTGTTTGTTGCCCTGCTTGGTTTCGGCAGTCTCGCGATGTTGTTCACGCTTATCCGTGTGCTGCGGGTTCGCCTGCAGCTGCGGCATGCAGCACCTTTGACCGTCATTCCGGTTGCACTGACGGCGGTTGCCGAAAAACGCAGCCGTCTCTTCGTCACCTATGCCGATACGGTGAGGGACGGGAAGACCAAGCGGCAATCCTTCACCCATCTCGAGCGGGGTCGCATTCCCGTTGTCGTCGGTCACACCGACAAACACGATGTGGCGCTGGCGGTCCTGCATGGCAACAGCGCGCTGCCGGTTCTGCTCGACGACCAGTTGGAGCGGATCGACCTTACGGAGCAGGAGCGGGCGGAGGCCCTCGCTTCGCTTGCCCCGCTGCTCGTAAATGAGACGCAGGCGGGTTCCGCGGCTCAGGGCGCGGCTACAAAGAAAGGACCAGGCCTGCTGCGCAGACTGGGAACGTTCGTTGCCATCGTCGCCGTCATCATCGTCGCGGTCTTCGGTTACTGGCTGTGGTATGTCACCAGCGCTCCGTCGCAGTTCAACTCACCCGGCATGGACATCAACAACATGCTGCCGACGGCACTCAACGAGTGGGGTTGTGCGCGCTTGCAGGAGCGTTTCTCCGACGGCCCCGCGCCTTTCGGATGCACCGCGGCCGATTATCGAAGCTGGAAATAAAGCCTCGGAGCCACCATTTTTCGGGCCGGTTTGCCGAAAGTGTTACAGCTTGGCACGCCTGCCCGAACACTTTTAACTACGCGAAAAAATATTGATACAATTATCAATAGTTGCATTAGAGATTTATAAATAAAGCACTCCCATAGTGCCACCGTGAGCGGTTCTTCGAAGGCTGGGAGAGTGCAGCATGTTCACGGTTTTGGAATGCGTTGCCATACAGCATGACCACGCGGTCGTTCTTCTTGCAGCTGTCATCTGCTTGCTTGGCATGTTTGCTTTTTTTCACCTTCTGCTGCGGGCGGACGAAAGTCCGGCGGGCCGCAAGCCCTATTGGGTGCTGGTTGCGGCCTTTGCCGCCGGGTTGAGCGTCTGGGCCACCCACTTTGTCGCCATGCTGGCCTATAAGGGCGCGGTTCCGATTGGTTATGACTTCTTTTTTACGGCTCTTTCGGCCCTTCTGGCCGTTTTCGGTTTCTGGCTGGCGCTCACGGCCCGCTCGCAGGCCATTTACTCCTCGCTCATCGTCGGAACGCTGGTCACCCTGTCGGTTGCCGTCATGCATTTCGTCGGGATGGCGGGCATGGATGTCGCGGCCACGATCAGCTATCGGTGGGCCCCGGTTCTTGGCGGTTCTGCGGTCTCCTGGGCGGCCTTTGTTCTGGCCTTTTTCCTTTTCCATCGTCTCGCCTCTTGGAAGCGCATTGCGGCGCCGGCCGGAGCGGCGATCTTCGGCATCTGCGCGCTGCATTTCACTGCCATGTCGGCCACGGTTCTCACGCCGGATCCATCCATGTCAGGGCCTGATCCCGATAATGTCGGCAGGCTGATCATGATCGGCGCCATTTCCGGCGTCACCTTCCTCATCCTTTTTGCCACCGCCGTCGCTGCGCTGGTGGATCGTTACCTTGTCGATCTCAAAGGGCTGGTGGACGCGACGCTGGATGGCCTCGCCGTCGTCCGTGACGGGCGGATCGTGGAGCTGAACACCCGTTTTGCCGGCCTTCTCGGTCGGGAGGAAGCATCGCTTGTGGGACGGAATCCCGACGATCTCTTCAAGGCCGTCGATGGGCAGCCCGCCTATCTGCCGCGTCCTGCGCCGGTGGAGGCGATCCGCGAACGGGGCGGGCAGGCACAGGTCTTCGAACTTGGTGTGCGGACGATCGAATATCGCGGCCGCCCCTGCGAGGTGATGGCCATTCGCGACCTGACGGAAAAGCGGGAAGCGCAGCGCGAAATCGAATATCTCGCGCGCCACGATGTCCTGACAGGCCTCTCAAACCGCACCATGTTCCAGACCCGTCTTCACCAGCAGATCGACAATGGTGACGAGGAGGACGAATTTGCGCTGCTGGCGCTCGATCTCGACCGGTTCAAGGCGGTCAACGACATATTCGGCCATGCCGAAGGCGACCGCGTCTTGAAAAAAGTCGCCGCCATTCTCGATGAATGTGCAAGGGCAGGCGATGTGGTCGCCCGTCTTGGCGGCGATGAATTCGTGATATTGACCACCCGGCATACCAAGGCGGACGAAGCGCGCCTGCTGGCCGAAACGATCCTTGGCATGTTCGCCCTGAAGATGAATGTCGTCAATGACCCGACCGCTGTCGGTGTCAGCATCGGCATCGCCGTGTTCCCGCGCGACGGGCAGGACCATGAAAGCATCATGCATGCCGCCGATCTCGCGCTTTACCGCGCCAAGATGGGTGGGCGTGGCATCCTGGCCTTCTACGATCCGTTGATGGACCAGGAAGCCCGCGAGCGCCGCCAGCTCGAGACTGATTTGCGGCTCGCCATCAACCGGGACGAGCTGGTGTTGAATTATCAGCCGGTCCTGTCTGTCGAATGCGGTCAGGTCGTGGGTTACGAGGCGCTGGTGCGCTGGCAGCACCCGACAAGGGGCGTGGTGCCGCCGGATGTCTTCATTCCGATTGCCGAGGAAAGCGGGATCATCATCTCGCTTGGCGAATGGGTTCTGCGTGAGGCCTGCCGGCAGGCAAGCACCTGGGCGCCACATCTGAAGATTGCGGTGAATGTCTCGCCCTTGCAGTTTTCGCTGGCCAATCTCGGCCATGTCGTCTGCACGGTGCTGATGCAAACCGGGCTTTCGCCCAACCGGCTGGAGCTGGAGATTACCGAGGCAGCACTTCTCAAAGACCGCAAGGCGACGTTGGTCATCCTCAACCAGCTGAAGGCGCTCGGCGTTGCCATCGTCATGGATGATTTCGGCACCGGTTACTCGTCGCTCAACAACCTTCAGAGCTTCCCCTTCGACAAGATCAAGATCGACCGCAGCTTTATCGCCGCCATGAGCGAGGATGACAATGCCCGCGCCATCGTGCGCGCCGTGATCGGCCTTGGTCGCAGCCTCGATCTGCCGGTGACGGCGGAGGGGATCGAGACGGACGCGCAATACCGCATGGTCGTCGATGAGGGCTGTGCGCAGGCGCAGGGCTATCTCTTCGGAAGACCGGATGTGGCGCCAGCCCCGGCTTCTGCCACGAGCACCGCCAAACGGAAGAAACATTCCGTTTGACGAAGATGCGGCGGCGCATCCGCGCCCGCGCGCAGACTTTCCCATATTCTTTGGAACGAGAGCAGAGGCAGATCGTTAGGGTTGCATGTGGCGTGTCCATGCTGCCGCTGCCTCTGGGGCAGCGATGATCAGTTTGACCTGGGATTTAGACGTCCTGTCGTGAACGCGCCTTAGATGAACCTCTATCGATGGGAGAGACCGCGATGACAGACCGCCTCGAGCCGCAAGACCCGCGCAGCCAGTATCCGCGCCCGCCGTTTTCAACCCCGACCCAGGAAATGCCGGGTTTGGTGACGAATATGACGCCTTTCCCTGATCATGGTGAAAAGAGCTACAAGGGCACCGACAAGCTTGTGGGGCGCAAGGCACTGATTACCGGCGGCGATTCCGGCATCGGGCGCGCAGTCGCAATCGCTTTTGCCCGGGAAGGTGCCGATGTCGCGATATCCTATCTGCCGGAGGAAGAGTCGGATGCCGAGGAAGTTGTTGCACTGATCGAAGCGGAAGGCCGCGTAGCGGTAGCGCTCCCGGGCGATATTACCGACGAGGCATGGTGCCGTGAACTGGTCGAGAAAGCCGTCAGTGATCTCAACGGGCTTGATATTCTTGTCATTAACGCCGCAAGGCAGCAATATCGCGAAGACATCAAAGAGCTCTCGACCGACGATTTCGACCGCACCATGAAAACCAATCTTTATGCACTGCATTGGATAGCGCAGGCGGCTGTTCCATATCTGAAGCCGGGTTCGTCTGTTATCACCACCGCCTCCATCCAGGCCTATGAGCCATCGGCCATCCTTCTCGATTATGCCACGACCAAGGCCGGTATCGTCGCTTATACCAAGGCGCTCGCAAAGCAACTGATCGAAAAGGGCGTGCGCGCCAATGCGGTAGCGCCCGGTCCGTTCTGGACGGTTCTTCAGCCGAGTGGCGGCCAGCCCGATGAGAAGGTGAAGGACTTCGGCAAGGACAGCGATTTCGGCCGTCCGGGACAGCCTGTGGAACTGGCACCTGTTTATGTGCTGCTCGCATCGCAGGATGCGAGCTTCATCAATGGTGAGGTCTATGGCGTGACCGGTGGGAGAGGTATTGCCTGAGGCAATCTTCGCTATTGCAGGGCGGTCTTTGAGGGTTTCGACATGAAACAGCAGTCCGAACGTTCAGAAAAAGGCTTGAAAAACTTCGATGTCCGCGACCGGCTGATATTGGCACTTTATGCGCAGTTGAAAGCGGAACGGCACACACGCGAGGCCATGGAATGGGTCATTCGCAACGGCGGGCTGTCGCCGGAGGTACTGGAAGCCATGGCCTCCGATCCAGTACCGGTTCTGGCGGAAGAGGACGTGCCGGCGATCGAGCGCATTCTCGCCGACGGCCGGCGTGGTGAAGCCTCCCGTCAGGGTGGAGAGAGGCAACGGCCATGAACCGCCGGGCGAGCTGGAAAGGGCACCTTGCGTTTGCCGATTTCAACTGTGAAATCGGCCTCTATTCGGCGCTGACCTCGGCGGAGAAGATTTCGTTCAACATCGTCAACCGTAAAACCGGCCACCGCGTCGAGCGGCAATATGTCGATAGCGATACGGGCGAGCCGGTGCTTCGCGACGATCAGGTCAAGGGTTATGAACTCGACAATGGCGATCATATCGTCATCGAGGGAGACGAGATCGCAAAGCTGATGCCTGAAAGCGACAAGGTCATTCACGTCAAACACTTTCTGCCCTGTGACGAGATCGACAAGCTCTATTTCGACAAGTCCTATTATCTTGCGCCGACCGGGGAGGGTGGCGAGGAAGCACTGACGCTTCTCGCCAAGGCCATGGACGACGAGAATGTCGTGGCCCTCGGCGAAGCCGTGCTTTTCCGCCGCAACCGCATTCTGCTGATCCGCCCGAGCGGCAAGGCGCTTGTCGCCACCACACTGAATTTCAGCTACGAGGTTCGTTCGGAAACATCCGTCTTCAAGTCGATCCCCGATATCGAGTTCGACGATGAAATGCTGGAACTTGCCGGCCACATCATCGAAAAGCGGGCGGGTACATTCGATCCCGCCGATTACAGTGACAGGTATAATGATGCGCTGGCAGAACTGGTAAAAGCCAAGATCGAAGGCCGGGAAATCGCCAAGCCGCCGCCGCGCAAGGAAGACAATATCATCGATCTCAAGGAGGCCCTGCGCCGCAGCGCCGGTGCGGGCGCAGGCAGCGGGAAAAAGGCCACGCCATCAGGCCGCAAGGCCTCGCGGAAAGCGAGCTGATCCATGGGATTGCAGACCTATAACGCCAAGCGCAGTTTCGACAAGACGCCCGAGCCCAAAGGCACAAAGGCTGAAAAACCGGGATCGAGTTTCGTCATCCAGAAACACGATGCCCGCCGCCTGCATTACGATTTTCGCCTTGAAATGGACGGGGTGCTGAAAAGCTGGGCGGTGACGCGCGGCCCGAGCCTCGATCCCGAAGACAAGCGCCTTGCCGTGCACGTGGAAGACCATCCACTGAGCTACGGCGATTTTGAAGGCGTCATCCCCAAGGGACAATATGGCGGCGGCACCGTGATCGTCTGGGATCGCGGCAGCTGGCAGCCGATTGGTGATGCGGGAAAAGGATATCGAAAGGGCCATCTGGAGTTCGAGCTCGAGGGAGAGAAGCTGAAAGGCCGCTGGCATCTGGTGCGCATGCACGGCAAGCCCGGAGAGAGCCGGGAGAACTGGCTGCTGATCAAGGGTGACGATGAAGAAGCGAGGCATAAAGGTAGTGCTGATATTCTCGAGGAAAGGCCGGAATCGGTAAAGACCGGCCGCAGTGTCGAGGAGGTCGCAAAAAAACCGGAAGACACCTGGAATTCCAAGACGGTCTCGAAAAAGGCCGTCGCCTCGACGTCCGGCCAGAAACAGGCGCATGCGCTGCCCAAAGGAGCACGCAAACAGGCCTTGCCATCTTTCGTGCCGCCCGCACTCGCCACGCTGAAGCCGAAACCGCCGGAGGGATCACGCTGGCTGCACGAAATCAAATTCGATGGTTACCGGCTGCAGGCGCGAGTCGATCACGGTAAACTTCAGCTGCTGACCCGCAGCGGGCTGGACTGGACGGAAAAATTCGGCGCCGCCGTAGCGGCTGCACTCACGGCGTTGCCGGCGGAAACGCTTTTGATCGACGGCGAAATTGTCGTGGAGCGCGACAGCGGCGCCTCTGACTTTTCTGCCTTGCAGCAGGATCTGAGCGAAGGACGCAGCGACCGTTTCGTCTTTTACGCGTTTGACCTTCTTTATCTCGATGGGAGCGACCTGCGCGGTGCTGCCTTGAGTGAGCGAAAGGCGCTGCTGGAAAAGCTGTTGCCAGCAGGCGGCCCCCATCTCCGCTACAGCCAACATTTTGAGGAAAGTGGCGCGCTGGTGTTGGACCATGCCTGCCGGCTCAGCCTCGAAGGCGTGATTTCCAAGGTCAAGAGCAGCAAATATGCGTCCGGCCGCAAGGGCGAATGGGTGAAGTCCAAATGTTCGATGCGGCAGGAATTCGTTATTGGCGGTTACACCGTCTCCTCGACCTCGGAGCATGCCATCGGCTCGCTGGCTCTCGGAGTCTATGAAAACGGCAAGCTGCGCCATGTCGGCCGTGTCGGTACCGGTTATTCCGGCGAAGTCGCGGAGATGATATTTTCTCGTCTGAAGCCGCTGGAACGCAAGGACAGCCCCTTCGGCGACAAGCTGACCGCGCTCGCCCGCCGCGATCTCCGTTTCGTTACGCCGGAACTGGTGGCAGAGGTGGAGTTTCGCGCTTGGTCGGGAGATGGCAATCTGCGTCACGCATCCTTCCGGGGTCTACGGGAAGACAAGCCGGCAGGAGAGATCGAACGCGAGGAGAAGGCCGTGTCGGATAGTAATGCGCCGCAGTCGAAGATCAAGTTCACTCACCCCGACCGGCTTTACTGGCCGGATGACGGCGTGACCAAGGAGGGGCTGGCCGACTATTATGCGCAGGTCTGGCGGCATATGGCGCCTTTTGTTGTCAACCGGCCGCTGGCGCTGCTGCGTTGCCCGGAGGGGATAGAGGGACAACGGTTTTTCCAGAAACACGCCTGGCGCGGCATCAACAGGGCGATCGAGCAGATCAAGGATCCCAAGGACAAGGGGGGCGAACCGCTGATCCGCATCACCGATTTCGACGGCATGATGGCGCTCGTGCAATCCGCCGCGCTTGAAATCCACCCTTGGGGCGCGACCACCGTCAATTGGGAAAAGCCCGACATGATCACCATGGACATTGACCCCGGCGAGGATGTGGCCTGGGACGCGGTGATCGAGGCGGCGCAAGAACTCAAACGGCGCTTCGAAGATGTGGGACTGGCAGCCTTCGTCAAGACATCAGGCGGCAAGGGGCTGCATGTGGTCTCGCCGCTGAAACCACAGGCGGGCTGGGCGCCGGTCAAGGCCTTCGCCAAGGCCATGGCGGCGGATATGTCGAAAGCCGAGCCGGAGAAATATCTCTCCGTCGCCACCAAGGCTAAGCGTCAGGGTCGCATCTTCATCGATTATCTGCGCAATGGCCGGGGCAATACCGCGGTCGCAGCTTATTCGACGCGCGCCCGGCCCGGTGCCGCCATTTCCGCGCCTCTGGAATGGGCGGAACTGACGGCCGAGATCGGCCCGGCGCATTTCACCGTCAATAATATCGGTGCGCGGCTTTCAGCCCTGAAAAAAGATCCGTGGGACGGCTTCTTCGGCGCTGCAGAACCGTTGCCGAAAAAGTCGCGCTGATCCTCAGCTTCGTTTTTCGGCGGCGATGCTCTTCTTCAGCGCATCCATGATGTTGATGACATTGCCGCCGGTCTTTGGCTTCGCGCCAGTCTTCTTCTTGGAAGAAGAGACTTCGTCTCCCTTGGACTTCAGCAGCGATTTGATCTTTTTCTGGATGGGATCCTGCACCAGGGTCGGCTTCCAGCCGGTCACCTGTTTGCCGATGCGTTTTTCCATCGCCTGCAGCAAAGGCGTTTCGATTTTCATCTTCGGCTCCAGCGCGTCGATGCTTTCGCGCACTTCCTCGCCGTAATGCAGCGTCCAGAGAATGATGCCCTTACCGGAAGGTTCGAGCAGGACCGCCCTTTCGCGGCGATAGATCACCAGACGCGCGATGCCGAAGACCTCGTTCGCCTTCATGGCTTCGCGGATGACGCTGAAGGCTTCGGTGCCGATCTTGTCTTCCGGTCGCAGAAAATGCGGGCGATCGTACCAGATCCAGTCGATCGACCCCTTGGGCACAAAGGTTTTGATATCGATCGTGCGGGTGCTTTCCAGCGCCACCGCATCGAGCTCGTCATCCTCCAGCAGCACGTAATCGTCTTCGTCGCGGGGAAAACCCTTCACCTGATTTTTTGCGGCGACCGGCCTGTGGGTGACGCTGTCGACATACCGACTTTCGACGCGGTTGCCGGTTTTACGATTGAGGATGTGGAAGGAGTATTTGTTGCTCTCGGTGGTCGCGGGCGTCAGAGAAACGGAGGCCGTCACCAGAGACAGCTTCAGATAACCCTTCCAGAAAACCTGCCGTGCCATTGTCTTACGATCCGCCTCGCTATTGGTCTCCCGGAACAACCGCCGCAGGGCAGCTTTTGTTCCGGGAGAGTGGCAATCGGTGCCGATCAGCCAAACAGCGAGGTCAGTCCATAAACGGCGGCGGAGATGAGCGCTGCGGCCGGCATGGTCACGACCCAGGCGATGACGATATTGCCTGCTAGCCCCCAGCGCACCGCGGAGACGCGGCGGGCGGCACCCACGCCAATAATGGCGCCGGTGATCGTGTGGGTGGTGGAGACCGGAATGCCGAGCCATGTGGCGCCAAACAGCGTCAGCGCGCCACCGGTTTCAGCGCAGAAACCCTGCATCGGGTTCAGCCGTGTGATCTTTGATCCCATGGTGTGCACGATGCGCCAGCCGCCGAACAGTGTGCCGAGCGCCATGGCCGACTGGCAGGAAATCACCACCCAGAAAGGCACGTAGAAGCTCTGTCCCAGATACCCCTGGCTGAAGAGCAGCACGGCGATGATGCCCATGGTCTTCTGCGCGTCATTGCCGCCGTGGCCGAGCGAATAAAGCGAGGCGGAAATGAACTGCATGACGCGGAAGGTGCGGTCGACCGCGAAAGGTGTCTGCCGCACGAACAGCCACGACACGGCAAGGACGAGAAGCAGCGCCAGGAAAAAGCCGATGGCAGGCGACATGAAGATGGCGCCGACGGTCTTCAGCAGGCCGGACCAGACGATGGAATTAAAGCCCACCTTCGCAAAACCCGCACCGACGAGACCGCCGATCAGCGCATGCGACGAACTGGAGGGAATGCCGAAAATCCAGGTGACGATGTTCCAGACGATTGCCCCGATCAATGCCGCGAAGATGACCTGCGGTGAAACGATGGCTGGATCGATGATGCCGGTGCCGAGCGTTTCGGCCACATGCAGGCCGAAGAACAGGAAGGCGATGAAATTGAAGAAGGCCGCCCAGGCGACGGCATATTGCGGCCGCAGCACACGGGTGGACACGATGGTCGCGATGGAATTGGCGGCGTCGTGCAGGCCGTTCAGGAAATCGAAGAACAGCGCGATGGCGATGAGGCCGACAAGCAGCGGCAGGGCAAGTGCGACATCCATCAGACGTTCTCGATCACGATGCCGCTGATCTCATTGGCCACATCCTCGAAGCGGTCGACGACCTTTTCGAGTTCGCCGTAGATTTCGCTGCCGATCATATAGGCCATGGCATTGCCGTTCGCGCCGTGGCGGCGGAAGAGATCCTTCAGCCCCTGATCGTGGAGATCGTCCGAGCGGCCTTCGACGCGGGTCACCTCTTCGGCGATGGCGGAGAGGCGCTGCGCGTTCGCGCCGACCTTGTTGAGAAGCGGAATGGCTTCCGCGATGAGGCCGGCCGCGCGGACGATCTCGTGGCCCATCTCCTTCATCAGCGGGTCGAATTCGCTCTGTTCGAACAGGCGGATGGTCTTGACGGTCTTGTGCATCATGTCGATGGCGTCATCCATGGACTGGATGAGGTCCTTGATGTCGCCACGATCGAACGGTGTGATGAAGCTGCGCCTGACTGCAAGCAGAACCTCGCGGGTAATATCGTCCGCCTGGTGTTCCAGTGCGACGATAAGGTCGCAGTTCTTCTCGACGTCGACGCCGCTCAGGAGTTGATCAAGCGCCTCAGCCGCTTTGATGACGGTTTCGGAATGTTTGCTGAACATGTCGAAGAAACGGTCCTCGCGCGGCATCAGCTTGCGAAAAATACTCATCATGCGAATTGGCCCTCAATGGCGCTATATTAGTTGTTGGGGGTGATTGTCATAAAACTGTCATAAATGCACGCGGGGCATTGATGCAACCCGGAAAATCGGCACTATCAACGGATATGAAACCCGCCAAGAAACGCCGGAAGACCCGCCCGGCCCGTTCACTCACATTGCTCCAGCAGCTGGCTGCTGTTCCGGAAAAGCTATTCACCGGCGCTTTCCGGCAGCAATATGCCGCGCTCTGCTTCCGTTATGCCGATGGCGGAACTGTCGAAATCCTCCTCGTTACCTCCCGGACCAGCGGACGCTGGATCATTCCTCGCGGCTGGCCGATGAAGCGCAAGAAGCCGCATCAGGCGGCGGCCATCGAGGCATGGGAGGAGGCGGGCGTGCGGGGCCGGGTGAGGAAGGACGCCATCGGCCGCTATACCTATCTGAAGATGCTCGACAATGGCAATGTCGTGCCCTGCATGGTCGATGTGTTCCAGATCGAGGTGACAGAGGCGGATGAGAGTTTCAAGGAAAGCGGCGAACGCCTCTCGGAATGGGTGCGCCCCGACGAGGCGGCAAGACGCGTTCGCGACATCGAACTGAAATCGCTGCTGGTCGATTTCAAGCCCAAAGGCAAAAAGAAGCGGCAGGACAGCGAAAAGCTTTGAGCGCAACACCGTAGTAGATCTGCTTAGACCGGTGATGTCGTTCGATTTTTCACTCCCGTTTCGGCCACCTCGTCCGGCGCCTTCGGCAGCAGGCGGGCGAAACGCCGCGTGGCGCTGTCGATATAGGACAGGATAGCTGGCACCACGATCAGCGTCAGCAGCGTGGAGCTGATGAGGCCGCCAACGACTGCATGCGCCATCGGTGCGCGCTGCGCGCCGCCTCCGCCGACGGCGAGACCGAGCGGCACCATGCCGAAGATCATCGCAAGCGTCGTCATGATGATCGGGCGGAAGCGGATGACGCCGGCATTCGCCAGTGCCTCATTCAGCGTAAGGCCGCGCCGCCGTTCCTGATTTGCGAAATCCACCAGCAATATGCCGTTTTTGGTCACGAGGCCCATCAGCATGATGAAGCCGATCAGCGAGAACATGTTGATGGTGCTGCCGGCCACCATGAGGCCGAGGAGAACGCCGATGAGCGATAGCGGCAGGGATACCATGATGGCGAGCGGCTGCAGGAAGCTGCCGAATTGTGAGGCCAGCACGATGTAGATGAAGATGATGGCCATGCTGAGCGCCGTGACCATGTGGCCGATGGTCTCCTGCATGGTTTCGGCCTCGCCGCCGAAACGGATGCGATAACCGGCCGGCAGATCGCGGCTGGCGGTCAGGCCCTGCAAGGCCGCCGTGACATCCCCAAGCGTACGGCCGGTGATATTGGCCGACACCAGTATTTCGCGATGATTGTCGAAGCGGCGGATTTCTGCCGGTGCCGCCACCGTGCCGATATCGGCGACCTGATCGAGGCGTACCATCAGCGGCGCGCCGTTCGCCCCGGTGCGGCCGGTCGCGATCATCAACTCTCCGAGACGTGCTGCATCGGAGCGCCGCTCGGCGGGCAGGCGAACAACGATATCGTAGCTGTTGCCATTCGCATCGGTCCATTTGGAAACATCCTCGCCGCCGATGAGGGCAGACAGCGCGGTAGCGAGATCGGCCCTGGCAATGCCGAGATCGCTTGCCGCCGCGGGCTTCAAACGGACCGAGAGGATGGATGTCACATCCTTGGCGCTGGATGTCACATCCACCAGACCCGGCATTTTTTTCATGTCTTCCACAAGACCGTTTGCGACTTTTTCGAGGACTGCCCGGTCGTCGCCGAGGATGCTGAGCTGCACAGGGCTTTCGCCGCCGCCAAGACCGTTCTGCAGGATATTGATCTCGATACCGGGAATGGCCGACAGGCGTTTGCGGACCGGTTCGGCAAGGGAAAGCGGGGTCTGCTCGCGTGCCGAAAGCGGTACGAGCCCGACCAGAATGGTGGCGCGATGTTTGCCCGCCGCACCACCGGTATTGATGGTGGAATAAAGCATGTCGACTTCGGGGAACTCCCTGAGTGCCTTTTCGACCTGCCGGAGCTTCGCAGTCGTATAGTCGAGCGAAGAGCCGACCGGTGCGGTGAGATTGATCTGGAAGCGCCCCTCATCGGCATCGGGTACGAATTCCGTGCCGACCAGCGGCACCATGAACAGGCTGCCGATAAAAATGCCTGCGGTAAGAAGCAGGGTGACGAGCCGGTGGCGCAATGTCCAGCCGATCGCATGCCGGTATTGCCTGGCCATCCATTCGAAGCCGTGGTCAAAACGGGCGATCAGGCGGCCAATCGGGCCACGCTTCGCATCGGCCTGCGCATCGGGATCATACCAGACGCTCGACAGCATCGGATCGAGCGTGAAGGCGACGAAAAGCGAGATCAGCACGGCGGCGGAAACGGTGACGCCGAATTGATAGAAAAACCGGCCGACGATACCATCCATGAAAGCGACCGGCAGGAACACCGCCACGATCGTCGCGGTCGTCGCGATCACCGCAAGCCCGATTTCACTGGTGCCGTCGAGGGCGGCGCGCAGATGGGATTTGCCCATGTGCAGATGGCGGGTGATGTTTTCGCGCACCACGATGGCGTCATCCACCAGAATGCCGATGGACAGTGTCAGCGCCAATAGGCTGAGCGTATTGAGCGTGAAACCGAGGAGATCGATCACGGTCAGCGTGCCAATGATCGCGATCGGCAGCGTCAGCCCGGTAATGACCGTGCTGCGCCAGGAATTGAGAAACAGGAAGACGATGGCGACGGCGAGTGCTGCACCTTCGATCAGCGTGGTCTGCACCTGGGTCACGGATTCCTGGATCGGTATCGATGAATCCGTGACGATGCGCAGCTGTATATTTTGCGGTGAAAGCTCGGCGTTGAGCGCATCGAGGCGCTTCCTCACATCGCTCACCACCTGTACCGTATTGGCGTCCTGAACCTTGACGATATCGATCGCCAGCGCCGTCTGGCCATTATAAATGGCGCGGTTTTCGGCATCGGCCGCCCCTTCGGACAGCGTGGCGACGTCGCGCAGCGGATGGCCACGCCGCCGCGCCGTGCCACGACCATATCCAGCAGGGCCTCGGGTTCCTCGATGCGGCCCTGTATCTGAATGGTGCGTTCGGAGACGGGATCGATGACGCTGCCGGCCGGGCTGTTGCTGTTTCCGGCCCGCAGCGAAGTCACCACCTCGTTGACGCCGATCCCCAGCGCGCGCATCCGCGCCTCATCGATCGTTACATCGATCTGCCGTTTGCGGCCGCCGACCAACGTTGCCTGTCCGACGCCCGCAACGCTCGTCAATTGCCGCACCACCTTTTGCTCGGCGAGGGTGGCGAGTGCAGGCACATCGAGTGATGTCGAGCTGATCGCCAGCGACAGGATCGGCTCGGCGGCAGGATCGAACCGCGAGATAACTGGCTTTTTGACATCCTTCGGGAAATTCGCCTCGATCGGGGCGATCTTGTCGCGCACCTCCTGCGCGGCGGCCGAACTCTGAACTTCGAGCTTGAACTTTGCGACGACGACGGAGCGCCCCTCATAGGAGGTGGACGTCACCTCATCGAGGCCGCCGATGGCGTTCAGCGCATCCTCGACCGGGCGCGTCACTTCCATTTCCACCGTCTCCGGCGTCGCGCCGGGATAGCTGGTAATGACCACCACCACGGGAACGTCGACATTGGGATATTGATCCAGCCCCAGCCGCTGTAACGAAAAGGTGCCCATGACCAGAAGCGCCACCATCATCATGGTGGCGAAGACGGGATGGCCAACGGATATACGGGTCAGAACCATCTCAGCCCGCCTTGTCGATGGTGACGGCCATATCCGGGCGCAATTCGGGGAGTGGCGCCGTCAGGATCGTTTCGCCATCCGCAAGACCCGCGCCGATCTCGATCAGGTTGCCGCCGTTCCAGTTTTGCCCCACGGCGACCGTCTGGCGACGAAGATAGCCGTCCTGCACCTTGAGCACATGGTACCCCGTCTCATCCTTGCGCAGCGCGATGGCGGGAACGACGAGCGCATCGTCTTTTTCACGCAGCAGAATAGACCCGCCAGCGAACATTCCACCCCACAATTGCCCATCACGATTGGCAAGCCTGAGATAGACGGCAACGACGCGCGTGCCGTCTTCTGCCACCGGGCTGATGCGCTCGACCGTGCCTTTGACGATCTGACCGGCAAGGCCGTCAATCTCCAGTTCCGCCGTCTGGCCGCGGGCGACGCGGGGAATATCGCGGGTGGCGACGAGAACCTTCGCTTCCAGTTCGCTGGTATCGACCAGGGTCAGAAGCTCGTCATCCGCGCCGATACGCGCGCCCATCTCTGCCACGCGCCGGGCGACGGTGCCATCGAATGGCGCACCGATTTCAGCGTTGCGCAGGGAGAGGTGGGCAATATCCACCTGCGCAGACAGGCTCCGCACCCTTGCTGTCTTCACCACGACATCGCTTTTCGCCTTGTCGAGCTGTTCCGCCGAGGCGATGTTTTTCGCAGCCAGCTGCTCGGTTCTTGCCAGCGCCTGCATCGCCAGCGTCAGTTCGGCCTCGGCCGCATCCCGGTCGCTCTGCCGGAGCAGCAACGTTGATTGCAACTCTTCGGTTTCGAAACGCACAAGCACGTCGCCTGCCTGAACCGCCTGTCCCTCCCGGACGTTCATTTCGAGAATTTTTCCGGCCTCGCGGGCGCGGATCACCACGCGGCTGACGGGCTGAAGTTCGCCGCTGATGCTGAGCCGTTCCACCATCGGACGCATGCCGACCGTCGCTATTTCCTGGGCCGTCAATTCGAAGGGAATGCCCGCCGGGCTCATCGCAGCCGCCGCAACGATACCCTTGACGCGCTCACTCGCATCCACGCTTCCGCGTGCCGGATCAAGAGCTGTGACGACGAGAACGCAGCCCGCAAGCGCCACCCCCGCCTTGATCGTTCTCTTCATCCACATACCATCATTCCTCCAGGCAAAACGCATGCTCTGACCGCTGGGTCATGTCGCCTGCTTTCAGGCCGATGGTTTATGGATAGATCCCCATAATTGCCGCAGCATTACCCGCTCACGCCGGCTTTCCCGCAATATTGCTGTAACGTTCCTGGCGCAGAACGCTCGTCAGATTGACGCAAGATGAGGTGATTTGTGGGGTGGAGATGGACTGTGACGAATGCCCAACAAACCACCCGCAAGGATGCGCAATGAGTGCGCTTTCGGACCGGACACGCCGCGTCAGCTTTACGTTTCCCCGTCTGGATTGTTCGCCGAGGCAGGCGGCTTCTTATCTTGCGCCATTTGGCTTCACAGTCATGTCAGCTCTAACGAGCCTAATCGGGCGTCGCGTCGAAAATCCGGATTCGAAAGTGATCGCTATTATCGAGATATTCCTCCCCTTTTCGACCTCCTCTCTCTTTGTTTGCAGGTTTCAAAATGTGGCGCACTGAAACGTCTGCGTTCAGCCGTGATCATGATCTTCGTGAGGTCGATCCGTTGCCCGTGCACCCGGACGTCATCCCGGCGGGTCGTGGGGCCGAGATATCTTTCCTGCCACTTCTGGCAAGGCTCGTACGTTTTACCCGCCAGGCTCACTGGAAGCGCAGCTTTCTTTTGTGGATGCGTTTTGCGGCCCATCCGATGGTGAGCCTACGTTGGTGGCGGTTCCTCGCTCGGTTCTCGGCGATGGAGCAACTGGCGCTTCCGCATGACGACCTGCTGCAAAAACCCTTCTCGAAATTCCTTATTGCAAACCTGTCCTATAAAACACGTCTCACGCTTCTGACAGCAAACTTTCATCTGGCCCGGGATTGCTTTTCGCGGGCTGTGATGGAAACGGTCTGGGCGGGGGAGGCCGTCGATATGTCCGTCATTTCAGGGCGTTCTGACGATTATCGATGTAGCCTTGCGCTTGCGGATCGTTGCGGAGGCCGGCACGAAGGGGCTTTTGCCGTTAAGCTCATTCGATGCCGGGATGACGCGATATTGTGGACAGCAAAATTCATGTTCGTAAACCAGGCCGGTGTTCGAACGATCGTGGTGGGCGGAATGCAGGGGCCACATGCCGCAAAGCAGGAAATGGTGGTCGTGACGCGGGATCTTTGCGGCTTGCGCCCGAAGGAGGCCGTCCTGATGGTCATGCAGGCCTATCTGGAAAAAGATGCTCAGAGCTTTCTGGCGATCTCCCAGGCCCGGCATCCGATAAATCATCGGCGCCGACGCCGCCAGAAGATGCTGCTTTCGGATATCGACGCTTTCTGGAACGAGCGACTGGCAATGCCGGAAAGCATGTTCGGATTCGAGGTGCCCGTTTCCAGAATGGATGGCTCCGACAAACGAAACCGGATCAAGAAGGCTTTTTTCCAAGCGTCAGTCCGGCTCTGCGCATCACGTTCGCCTGAGCTCTATCCGGTGGAGACGTTGCTGCCCTGAATTTTCTGAAGGCCGCATTCGCGGACGATCTCGGAAATATGGGCGAACTGCGCCGATAGCGGATTGCTCTTGCGCCAGACGATGCCGATGGTGCGGGATGGGCGCGGCTCCGCCAGACGGAACACCGAGACGGTGGATAGTCGCGTTTCCATATCGACCGCCATCTGCGGAATGAGCGTGACGCCGATGCCCGCGCCAACCATCTGTACCAGCGTCGACAGCGAGCTGCCTTCCATCAGCACGCGCGGCGGCGCATTCGTGGTGCTGCAGAAGGAAAGCGCCTGGTTGCGGAAACAATGGCCTTCCTCCAGCAGCAGCAGGCGCATCTCGCCCAGCTTGTCGGCGCTCGGCACCGGCATGCCGGCATCCTCCATCGGCCGCACCAGAATGAATTCTTCCGAAAACAGCGGCACTTCTTCCAGAGATGGTTCCGAGACCGGCAGCGCAACGATTGCCATGTCGAGCCGGGCTTCGAGAAGGTCTTCAATGAGCTTCTGCGTCACCGCCTCGCGCGGGTGTGCTTCCAGTCCGGGGTAATGCCGGGTCAGCGTCTTGATCACCTGCGGCAGAAGATAGGGTGCGACGGTGGGAATGACACCGATGCGCAGGCGGCCGCTGAGAGGGCCATGCCCTGCGCGCGCCAGATCCTGCAATTCGTCCACCGAACGCAGGATTGCCCGGGTGCGCTCGGCAAATTCCTCACCAAGCGCCGTCAGCCGGATCTGGCGGCTGCCGCGTTCGACGAGCGGCGCACCGATCAATTCCTCCAGTTCCCGGATCTGCAAGGATAGTGCAGGCTGGGAGATGGCGCAGGCTTCCGCGGCGCGCCCGAAATGGCCGATTTTGGCCAGCGCATCGAAATAACGGAGATGTTTCATGGAGAGGGCAATCATAAGCTCAGCATATCGCAGCCTTTAGAATATACAATTGGAAATTATGGAACCCGGCTGTTAGTCATCTTCATGACAGAAAGAAGCTGTAGCTGTGGATGATCATCGGCATCGCAGCAGGTCGTTTGAGACCTGCCGCTGCCTCTGGCTCGGAATGCTGCACATGTCGAACTGATAATTTGTTTAATTGCTAATCCCATCGGAGGGCGAAATGGACGCAACTTCAAAACCGGCTGGCAAGTGTCCCGTCATGCATGGAGGCAATACGGCCTCCGGTAAATCGGTGACCGAATGGTGGCCGAACGCGCTGAACCTCGACATCCTGCATCAGCACGACACCAAGACCAATCCGCTCGGCACCTCCTTCAACTATCGTGAAGCGCTGAAGACGCTTGATGTCGAAGCCCTCAAGGCCGATCTGCGTGCGCTTATGACGGACAGCCAGGAATGGTGGCCGGCCGACTGGGGCAGCTATGTCGGCATGATGGCCCGCGTTACCTGGCACGCGGCCGGTTCCTACCGTGTCACCGACGGTCGGGGCGGCGCCAATACCGGCAACCAGCGTTTCGCACCGCTCAATTCCTGGCCTGATAATGTCAACACCGACAAGGGCCGCCGCCTGCTGTGGCCGATCAAGAAGAAGTACGGCAACAAGATTTCCTGGGCCGACCTTATCGCGCTCGCCGGCACGATCGCTTATGACGTCGCGGGTCTGAAGACCTTCGGTTTCGCCTTTGGCCGCGAAGACATCTGGGCACCGGAAAAGGACACCTACTGGGGTGATGAAAAGGAATGGCTGGCGCCGAGCGACGGCCGCTACGGCGATGTCACCAAGCCCGAGACGCTTGAAAACCCGCTTGCCGCCGTGCAGATGGGCCTCATCTACGTCAACCCGGAAGGTGTCAACGGCAAGTCCGATCCGCTCGCGACGGCGGCGCAGATGCGCGAAACCTTCGCCCGCATGGGGATGGATGACGAGGAAACCGTTGCCCTGACGGCCGGCGGCCACACCATCGGCAAGTCCCATGGCAATGGCAGTGCTGCCAATCTCAGCCCTGATCCGGAAGCTGCTGGCCCGGAATATCAGGGTCTCGGCTGGATCAACACCAAGGGCCGCGGCATTGGCCGTGACACCGTGGTGTCGGGCATCGAAGGCGCGTGGACGAGCGAGCCGACCAAGTGGGACAACGGCTTCTTCGACATGCTGTTCAAGCACGAGTGGACCCTGACGCACAGCCCGGCCGGCGCGTCGCAATGGGCGCCGATCACCATCGCCGAAGAAGACAAGCCTGTTGATGTCGAGGATGCGTCGATCCGCACCATCCCGATGATGACCGACGCCGACATGGCCCTGAAGGTCGATCCGATCTACCGCGAGATTTCGCTGAAGTTCAAGGACGATCAGGACCATTTCTCCGAGGTTTTCGCCCGCGCCTGGTTCAAGCTGACGCATCGCGACATGGGGCCGAAGTCCCGTTACGTCGGCCCGGATGTTCCGGCTGAAGACCTGATCTGGCAGGATCCGATCCCGGCAGGCTCGACAAGCTACGATGTCGCTGCCGTCAAGGCGAAGATCGCTGCCTCCGGCCTTTCTGTCGCCGATCTGGTTTCAACCGCATGGGACAGTGCCCGCACTTTCCGTGGTTCGGACAAGCGCGGCGGTGCCAATGGCGCGCGTATTCGCCTCGCACCGCAGAAGGATTGGGAAGGCAATGAGCCCGCCCGTCTGTCCCGCGTGCTTTCGGTTCTGGAGCCGATCGCCCGCGAAACCGGTGCAAGCATCGCCGATGTGATCGTTCTCGCCGGCAATTACGGCGTGGAGCAGGCGGCGAAAGCGGCCGGTTTCGATATCGCCGTGCCTTTCGCGGCCGGTCGTGGTGACGCTTCCGCCGAGCAGACGGATGCCGACAGCTTTGCGCCGCTTGAGCCGCTGGCGGATGGTTTCCGCAACTGGGTGAAGAAGGACTATGTCGTCAGCCCCGAAGAGCTGCTGCTTGACCGGGCACAGCTTCTTGGCCTTACCGCGCCGGAACTCACCATCCTCATCGGTGGCCTGCGTGTCATTGGTGCCAATTACGGCGGTGCGGCGCATGGCGTCTTCACCGACAAGCCCGGCGCGCTGACGACGGACTTCTTCACGACGCTGACGGACATGGCCTATTCCTGGGTCCCGACCGGCAACAATCTCTATGAAATCCGTGACCGCAAAACCGGCGCAGCCAGATATTCGGCAACCCGCGTCGATCTCGTGATCGGCTCCAACTCCATCCTGCGCGCTTATGCGGAAGTTTATGCGCAGGACGACAACAGGGAAAAATTCGTCCGCGACTTCATTGCCGCCTGGACGAAGGTGATGAACGCCGACCGTTTCGATCTCATCTGAGCGGAAGGCGATTAGCCGAAAAGACAACACCTCCCCGAGCGATCGGGGAGGTGTTTTTGTTGCGGCTTCCTCTCGATGGCTGAGGGCCCATACTCATTTAACGGCGGTCGGAAGACGGAACCTGCCGCTCGGGTGACGACTTTTCAGTTCGTCCCGCAGGCGTCTTGCCACTTTTCTCGTTTTCATGGGCATCCGGGCCGGCGACTATAACGCCACGGCCCTGTTCTTCACGCTTCTTGTCGGCGAAATCGCCCGCTTCCTTTTTCTCGTTCATCGTTTTCTCCCTTCGCGTTGTTTCGTCCATCATTCAACGAATGACGAACAGGTGAGTTCCAGACAGACAATTTCGCAGAGGGGGAACGCTGCCGATTGCGCGCCACGCCATTTGTGAAAACTTATGGCCAGGCGGCATAGGAAGGTGGAGGAATATCTTGGGCGTGCATCGCGGCCCTGCGGAATCGGCCGGGAGATTTGCCTTCCTTGCCGGTGAAAAAGCGGTTGAAATAACCCGGATCCTGAAACCCCAAACGAAACGCGATTTCAGCAACTTGCAGGGAAGAGTTCAGAAGAAGTTCGCGTGCTTCCGAAAGCAGTTCGCGATGAATGTACGCCTGCGGTGAAAGGCCTGTCGCGTTTTTGATGATCGAGCCCAGCCGGTCGCGGCTGACGCCGAGGTGGCGGGCATAGTCATCAACGCTCCAATGCTCGCATTTGTGTTGCGCGACCAGCAGAATAAAACGTTCCGTCATGCTCGACGGCAAGGAGACCGCGCCGGTTTTTGCGATGGCATGCTGGCATATGCGGATCAGCGTGACGGAAACAAGGTTGGTAATGATCGTTTCGGTGGCTGCCGTTGGCTTAAGGTTTTCAGCGGCGATGGTTTCCAGATAACCCGCCAGCTCGGCATGATCCTTCTCCGCAAGTGTCTCTGTAAGGACACGTTGCAGGCCATTGCGAAGGATGATTGCGCTTGTCCCTGTCGGCATCGCATGCGCAAGGCCGATCTCGGTGGCTGAAAGCAGCGACGCCCGGCTTCCCGCCTCCAGCCGCAGACGGCTTGCGTGGCCAGCCGGCAACCAGGCCAATCCCGGTGCGGGCAGGGTAATGGCTTCACCGTCGCCAATGATTTGCGCATGGCCGGCGGCGAGCAGGACAAGATGAGCATTAGCCGGGCTGAGTTTGACTTCGCTCACACGCAGCGATGAATTCAATATCCGCGCCAGCGTGGCCTGGCCGTTGCCGGCATTGTGATTTTGAAACGCCATTCATCCCTCAAAAGTACAATAACGAGCCATACTAGTGCATTTTATCAGAGGCTGTCGTTGCTAAACTTCGCTCATAACGGGCGGAAGACCTTGAGGAGAAGGTCGCCCGACAGGAGGAGACATATGCAGACCGTCAATCTTTTCATCGGCGGCGATCATTGCGCGGCCGCGAACGGCAAGCGCTTCGAACGGAACAACCCGATCACCGGCGATGCCGTAACGAGTGCCGCCGCTGCGGCGGTTGAAGATGCGACGAAAGCGGCTGATGCTGCCGCTGCCGCTTTCCCGAAATGGTCCGCGACCACGCCCGGTGAACGCCGCCGTCACCTGCTTGCGGCTGCCGAGGCGCTGCGCGCGGCGGGCCCGCAAATCATTGAGGCGATGAAGGAGGAGATCGGCGCGACGGAAGCCTGGGCCGGTTTTAACGTCATGCTCGCCAGCGATATGCTGGTGGAGGCGGCCAGTCTCACCACGCAGATCAAGGGCGAGGTCATCCCATCGAACCGCCCGGGAACCATGGCCATGGCGCTCCGCCAGCCGGCAGGGGTCGTGCTGTCGATGGCGCCGTGGAACGCGCCGGTCATTCTCGGCGTGCGCTCCATCGCCACCCCGCTTGCCTGCGGCAACACCGTCGTCATGAAGACCTCGGAACTTTGCCCGCGCACCCACGCGCTGATCATCGAAGCGGTTGCCTCCGCAGGACTGCCGAAAGGCGTGCTGAACGCCATTTCCAACGCGCCGGAAGATGCGGCGAAGATCGTTGAAACGCTGATTGCCCATCCGGCGGTCAGAAGGGTGAACTTCACCGGCTCCACCCGTGTCGGCCGCGTCATCGCGGAAACAGCGGCCCGTTACCTGAAACCGGCGCTGCTGGAGCTTGGCGGTAAGGCGCCCTTCATCGTGCTTGACGATGCCGATATCGACGCGGCGGTCGCTGCCGCTGCATTCGGCGCCTACATGAACCAAGGGCAGATCTGCATGTCAACCGAGCGTATCATCGTGCTTGACAGCATTGCCGATGCATTCGTCGAAGCTTTCGCGAAAAAGGCCGCCAGCCTGACGGCGGGCGATCCGCGCGAGGGCAAGACCCCGCTCGGCTCACTGGTCAGTGCCGAAGCAGCCTCGCGTATCCGGGTGCTGGTGGATGATGCCGTCTCCAAGGGTGCAAGGCGGGTTGCCGGTGGCGGTGGCGATGGCACGATGCTTGATGCGATCGCCGTCGATGGCGTCACGCCGGCCATGCGGCTTTATTCGGAAGAGAGCTTCGGCCCGGTCGTATCCATCATCCGGGCCGGCAGCATCGATGAGGCCGTGAGCATCGCCAATGAAAGCGAATTCGGTCTTTCCGCCGCCGTTTTCGGCAGGGACCAGGCGCGGGCGCTTTCCGTTGCCGCGCGGATTGAAAGCGGCATTTGCCATGTCAACGGCCCGACCGTTCATGATGAGGCCCAGATGCCCTTCGGCGGGGTCAAGGCTTCCGGTTATGGCCGTTTCGGCGGCACAGCGGGTATCGCCGAATTCACCGAATTGCGCTGGGTCACGCTGCAGGACGGGCCGCTTCACTACCCGATCTGAACGTCCTGATACCTTGGCGGGCGGCGTCATCGCCGCTCGTCGATCAGCCAGGAGGTGAGTTTTCTCACCGCATTGTCACTGTTCTTGGGCCGCATCAGCCAATAACCGCGCCCCGGTGCATCAAGGCTCGGACCCGCCGTTACCAGCACGCCGGCCTCAAGCAGAGGATCGACGAGCCCGGCCCATCCGAGCGCGAAACCCTGTTCGCCGATGGTTGCCTGCACCACCATGGTGTAATTGTTGAAGCTGATGTCGCCACCATCGTGGTCGGCGCCTCTCTGCACGCCGAAATGCTTGAAATAAGCCGCCCAGTCGAACCAGTGCGCCTGTGAGGTGTTTTCGAGATGGATAAGCTTGCGTCGCGAAAAATCCGCGATGGACGTGGGTGTAGGGGTTTCGGCGAGCAGGGCAGGTGAGCAGACCGGCGTCACCTTTTCCGAAAGCAGCAACACCGCCCCGTCGCCCGCTTCCTGCCGCGTACCGAAGATGATCATCACGTCGCTATCGTGTTTGCCCTGTCCCAGCGGATCCTGTGTGGCGACGATCTGGATATTGATGTCGGGATTCAGCACACGAAACCCATGCATGCGCGGAATGAGCCATAATGACGAAAAGGCGTAGTCCGTGTGCAGGCGGATGGTCTGCCGCTCTTCCGTCCGGCGAAGCTGCTGCGCCAGAAGGTCGATGGCGTCGACATTGCGCGAAACGATCTCGAACAGCCGCTGTCCCTCGGCCGTCAGTTCGATGCCGCGATGTTTGCGGCGAATGAGTGCGACACCGAGTTCCTCCTCCAGCCTGCGGACCTGATAGCTGACGGCGGGCTGCGTTAGCCGCATCGATGCAGCCGCCGCCGTCAGGCTGCCGCGGCGCGCGACCTCGGTAAAAATGCGCATCCATCCCAGATCGAGCGGTCGGTCTGACATTAAGATTCCTTATATCAGTCATCGAAAAATACCCGCTTCACAGGCAAAAGCAACGTGGTGTTCAATAAACTGGATTGATAAAAGGGGAGCCGCAATGAAAACCATTTCTCATCTGCATCGCATCGCCGCCGGTCTCATTCTGTCCGTGGCAGCCTTCTCCACCCCGCTTCAGGCGGCCGACGACGCGGCCTGCAAGACGATCCGTCTCAGCGATCCCGGCTGGACAGACATTACCGCGACCAATGGCGTCGCCTCCGTCCTGCTCGATGCGCTGGGCTATGAAACCGACGTCAAGACTCTGTCGGTGCCGATCGGCTATCAGGCGATGAAAAACGGCGAGATCGACGTTTTCCTCGGCAACTGGATGCCGGCGCAGAAATCCTTCGTAGACGACCTGAACGCCGCCAAAGCGGCCGAGGTGATGACGAAGAACCTGGAAGGCGCCAAGTTCACGCTGGCGGTGCCGGCCTATATGGCGGAAAAGGGCGTCAAGGATTTCGCCGATCTCGCCAAACACGCCGATGAATTCGAAAGCAAGATTTACGGCATCGAGCCGGGCGCGCCCGCCAACCAGAATATCCAGAAGATCATAGACGCCAATGATTTTGGCCTGAAAGGCTGGCAGCTCGTCGAATCCGGTGAACAGGCGATGCTGGCGCAGGTGGAGCGGGCGGGCAGGGACAAGAAGGCGGTGGTTTTCCTCGCTTGGGCGCCGCATCCGATGAACGAGAAGATCGATATCGCCTATCTCTCCGGCGGTGACGCCTATTTCGGCCCGAACTTCGGCGGCGCGGAAGTCTATACGCTCGCCCGCACCGGCTGGCCGCAGCAATGCCCGAATGCGGCGACGCTGTTCAAGAACCTGAAGTTCGATATCGGCATGGAAAACAGCCTTATGGGTTCAATTCTCGGTGGCGAGGATTCCAAGGCGGCGGCAGCGGCCTGGCTGAAAGCCAATCCGAAAGCGCTGGATGGCTGGCTGCAGGGCGTGACAACGCTCGACGGCAAGCCGGGTGCGGATGCCGTCAAAGGCAAGCTTGGTCTCTAAGCCGGAAAGTCGAAATGCCGCGTCCCAATATCCTGATCCTGATGGCCGACCAGTTCAACGGGACGTTTTTTCCCGATGGTCCGGCCGATTTTCTCCACGCGCCACATCTGAAAGCATTGGCGGAGCGGTCTGTCCGCTTCGCCAATACCTATACGGCAAGCCCGCTTTGCGCGCCGGCCCGTGCGTCCTTCATGTCCGGGCAATTGCCGAGCCGGACGCGGGTCTATGACAATGCCGCCGAATTCGCCTCCGATATCCCGACCTACGCGCATCATCTACGGGCGGCGGGTTATTACACCGGTCTTTCGGGTAAGATGCATTTTGTCGGGCCCGATCAACTGCATGGCTTCGAGGAGCGCCTGACGACGGATATCTATCCCGCCGATTTCGGCTGGACACCCGACTATACCAAGCCGGGTGAGCGGATCGACTGGTGGTATCACAATCTTGGTTCGGTGACTGGCGCGGGTGTCGCCGAAATCACCAATCAGATGGAGTATGACGACGAGGTGGCCTATCACGCCACCCGCAAGCTTTATGACCTGTCGCGCCGTCTCGATGACCGGCCGTGGTGCCTGACGGTCAGCTTCACCCATCCGCACGACCCCTATGTGGCGAGGCGCAAGTTCTGGGATCTATACGAGGATTGCGCCGCGCTTGATCCGCAGTCGAAGGCGATTGCCTTCGAGGAGCAGGACCCGCATTCCAAGCGGCTGCTGGAAGCTTGTGATCATGAGGCATTCGAGATCACAGGCGAGCAGATACGCCGGGCACGGCGTGGTTATTTCGCCAATATCTCCTATATCGACGAAAAGATCGGCGAAATCCTCGACGTCCTGAAGGCGACGCGGATGGAGGACACGATCATTCTCTTCCTGTCCGATCATGGCGACATGCTGGGTGAGCGTGGCCTATGGTTCAAGATGTGTTTCTTCGAGGGCTCCGCCCGCGTGCCGCTGATGATCGCCGCACCCGGCTGGCAGCCGGCTTTGATCGATGCCCCTGTCTCGACACTCGATGTAACGCCAACGCTGTGTGGGCTTGCCGGGCTAGATATCACCTCGCTCAAACGCTGGACCGATGGCGAAGATCTTGCGGCGCTGGCCGCGGGAACAGGCGGGCGCGGCCCGGTGCCGATGGAATATGCCGCTGAAGGCTCCATCACGCCGCTCGTCGCCATCCGTGACGGCCGCTACAAGCTGTCGGTCTGCGAGGCCGATCCGCCGCTGCTTTACGATCTTGAGACTGATCCGCAAGAGCGCACCAATCTTGCCCACGATCCCGCGTTCAGCGATGTGCTCTCATCGCTTTCGGCAGCGATCGGTCGGCGTTGGCAATTGCCGGTGTTCGACGCCGCCGTTCGCGAAAGTCAGGCGCGGCGCTGGGTGGTCTACAAGGCGCTGCGCAACGGCGCCTATTATCCGTGGGATTACCAGCCTCTGCAAAAGGCCTCGGAACGCTACATGCGCAACCACATGGACCTCAACGTGCTGGAGGAAAACCAGCGTTTTCCGCGCGGGGAGTGAAACGGGGCAGGATGCCTCAAGCGGCGGCGGTCACCCTCGGTGCACCGCCTGCCGCCTGTACGGCACGACTGCCCGCAGCGATCCCTGCTTTGAGACATTGCTGTTCGTCCTGTCCCTGAAGCCATACATCGAGAAAACCGGCATTAAAGGCATCGCCTGCGCCAGTTGTGTCGATGACCGGGACTTTTTGGGCCGCTCTATGGTGAAGCCCGGCCGCAGAAGATACCCATGCACCTTCCGCACCACCTTTGAGCGCGACGATGGGAAAAGCCTCCGCCAGTGTCCTGATGGCCGCTTCCGGTTCCGAATGTCCCGTGATCGCTTCCGCCTCCTCGAGATTGGGCAAAAACACGTCGACACCGGCACAGGCCTTGAGCAGGCCTTTGTCGTAGATCAGCGCTGCATCCCAGCTCGGATCGAGCGAAACGGACAATCCGCTTGCCTTGGCGCGCGAAACCAGATCGGGCATCTCATGCAGAGTAGCGAATTCGGCGATGTGCAGATGCCGTGCCTTGTCCCAAGCAAAGGCGGCATCCAGCGTCGAAGGCCGGGCGGCACCTGCGCGGCGTGTCAAAAACGCCCGGTCCTGACCGACCACGGTTGCTACCGTGACTTGAGGTCCGGCATCTGTTGCATGTTCCAGAAACTGCAGGTCCACACCACTTTGTGCCATTTTCTCACCGATATCGCGCGAAAACGTGTCGGTGCCGAGCCTTGCCAGCAGCGCTACGGGGCGGCCGATATGGGCGAAATGTGCGGCGGCAATGAAGGCTCCGCCGCCGGCGGCGATTTCCATGTCGCGGGCAAACAGTTCCCGACCGAGCACCGGCAATTCCTCGAGCCCGGTGAAGATGAGGTCGCAATAGATCCGGCCGATGCTGATGACGGCTGTTTTTTCTGTTGTCATCATGCGCGGCCCAGAAGCTTTTCCGTCTTCGCATCGAAAAGATAAAGCGAACCTGCTTCCGCCTGGCATTGCAACCGGCTGCCGACAGCGGGAATGGATTTCCCCCTCGCCGTGGCGATCACGGACGTCGTGTCGGTATCCAGATGAACCAGCGTTTCCGGGCCGAGGGGCTCGACGGCGGTTACGGTTCCCTCAAGCGTAAATACTCCCTGCTGGGCTTGGCTTTCACCAACCAGCAGGTCATGCGGACGAACACCGACCAGAAGGTCGCCCGCGGCGGAGGGGGCAACGCCGTTACTTGTTCTTGAACCCCGCAGCAGGTTCATGGAAGGACTGCCGATGAAGCGGGCGGTGAAAATATCGACAGGTGTTTCGTAAAGCTCCGTCGGTGTGCCGACTTGGAGGATATGACCATCCTTCATCACCACGATCCGGTCAGCCATGGTCATGGCTTCCACCTGATCATGGGTGACGTAGACGGTTGTCGTCTTAAGACGTTGATGCAAGCGCTTGATTTCAATGCGCATCTGTGAACGCAACTGAGCGTCGAGATTGGATAGCGGCTCATCGAACAGGAAGGCGGCGGGATCACGCACCATGGCGCGGCCGATGGCGACACGCTGGCGCTGGCCACCCGACAGGGCCGCGGGACGGCGGTCGAGCAGGGCCTCAAGCCCCAGCACCCGGCCTGCCTCTTCGATGCGCCGGTTCTTTTCCGTCTTGTCGAGTTTTGCGGTGTAAAGTCCGAAACCGATATTCTGGCGAACCGTCATATGCGGGTAGATCGCATAGTTCTGGAAGACCATGGCGATGTTGCGCTGTTTCGGTTCCTTCTCGTTGACGACGTTGCCGGCGATCTTCAGCGTGCCGTCGGAAATTTCCTCGAGCCCGGCGATCATGCGAAGCGTGGTGGATTTGCCGCAGCCGGAGGGTCCGACGAAAACGACGAATTCACCGTCTTCAATGGCCAGGTCGATGCCTTTGACCGCCTCGACCTTGCCGTAGCGCTTCACGAGTTGATTGAGTTCGATTGTCGCCATTATCGCGCTCCCGTCAGGGCGGTGAATTTCTCTGCCAGTTCAGCGGCCTTCGCCGCTTCATGGTTGGTGGATCGTTGTGCCTCAGCCTCAAATGCACCAAGCTTGCCGCGATAGGCTGCAAACGCCTCCCGCATCGGTTCAGGCGCCGGGCCGCCGAAACGGCTGCGCACCGCGACGAAGTGCTCCGGCGAGACGATCTGCCTGAACTTTTCTTCGTCAATGCCGGTCTCGCGTCCTGTCAGTCCACTGAAAGCCCTGAGGAACGGTTGGTAACCGTCATTGGGCAGATCGCCTTTCAGCGCGACAACGCTTTTTGCGACGGTCGCGGCAATTTCATGGGCCTGGCGGAACGACAGGTCCTCGATGCGGACAAGTGAATCGGCCAGTTCCGTGATGGTGATGCAGGACCGGCGAATATTCTGGTCAACCCGTTCAGGGTCGATGCTGATCTGGCCAACGAGGCTGGCGAGAAGATCGAGGACCCGGCCTGCCGAAGCGAAGGCTTCGTAACCCATGCCCTGGGTTTCGCCTTCGCTGTCGTTCATGTCGGTGAAGGGCGTGTTGTGCATCACATCGAGCATGGTCCGTGCCCGGCCGAATGTCTGGCTGGCGAGGTGGCGCAGATGCTCGATCGGCACCGGGTTGCGCTTCTGCGGCATGATCGAGGAAATCTGCACCAGCGAATTCGGCACATAGATCTGACCGACTTCGAAACTCGTCCAGAACTGGAAGTCCTGAATGAGCCGGCCGAGATGCAGGAACATCAGCTCGATCGCGCCATAGGTCGCTGTCGTATAGTCGATGGCGGCGATGCAGGAATAGGAATTGCGCAGCGGTGCGGCAAAGCCGAGCAATTCGGCAACACGCGCCCGGTCGATGGGGAAGCCCGAGGTGGTGATGGCAGCAGCACCCATCGGCGAAAGATCAACGATAAGGCGGGCCTCGGCAAAACGCTCGATATCCCGGATCAGCACCTCGATGGCGGCGGAAAGGTAGTGGCCGAAGGTGGTGGGCTGGGCCGGTTGCCCATGCGTATAGGCCACAATCAGGGTGGATTGATTGCGCTCGGCGGCATCGATCAGCGCTTTTAAGAGAACACGCGCCTTGGCGGTGAGCGTGTCGATCTTGTCCTTGAGGCCGATCTTGAACAGGGTGTGATCGATATCGTTGCGCGAACGCGCCGTGTGAAGGCGGCCGGCGACATCAACGCCGATGCGGGCTTTCAGCTCCTTCTCGATCAGGAAGAAGAAATCCTCGACCTCGCCGGTATAGACCAGTTCCGATGGCTCGATGGTTCTGTCGATGTCTTCAAGCGCACCTGCGATCTTGGCTGCCGTTTCGGCGTCAAGAATGCCGGTTTCGCGCAGCATGACGAGGTGCGCGCGATCGATGCGGCGGAAGCCGTCGACGTGGTGGTTCTTGGCGCCGTCGAAAAGCGGACGCAGCACGGTTTCCTTGTAAACGGGATCGGGAAACTTGCTGGTATCCGACTGGCGCGGATTGATATCGGCCATGATTATTATCCTTTAAGACCCGCCAGCATCACACCGCGAACGATGTAGCGTTGCAGGACGATGAAGACGATGAGGGTGGGGATGGTCGCAATGGCTGCGCCCGTCATGATCATTTCCCACTGGATCTGCTGTTCCACCGCGAAGCTCGAAAGACCGACCGGCAGGGTGTAAAGCTCCTTGCTTGTCGTGACGATCAGCGGCCAGAAGAAGGCTGTCCAGTTGCCGAGGAAGGTGAAGATCGCGAGTGCGGAGAGCGCCGGCGTCACCAGTGGCAGGGCGACTTTCCACCAGATCTGGAATTCGTTCAGCCCATCGACGCGCGCGGCCTCCAGGAAATCGTTCGGAACGGTCTCGAAGAACTGTTTCATCAGGAAGGTGCCGAAGGCCGTCATCATGCCGGGGAACATGATGCCCCAGTAGCTGTCGAGCCAGCCCAGTTGGCTGGACATCAGATACCATGGAATGACCAGCATTTCCGTCGGTATCATCAGCGTGGAAAGAATGGCGAGGAAGATGAAGTAGCGGCCGCGAAACTCAAATTTCGCCAGGGTGTAACCGACGAGACTGTCGAAAAAGCAGTTGGAGACGGTGACGAGAACCGCGACCAGCGTCGAGTTGAAGAACCAGCGCAGGAAACGGCCATCGGCCATCACGGTCATGTAGTTCGCAATTGTCGGTGCCGCAGGAATGAGCCTCAGATCATAGACCTGATCCGCCGTCTTGAACGAGGTCGCGAACATGAACAACAGCGGCGAAACCATGATCAGGCCGCCAATGAACAGCAGCGTCCAGGCGACGATGCGGCCGGGGCGGATGCGGGCGTGGGAGAGTGGCAAGGCTTCGCTCATTTCTTTTCCCTCAGCACCCAGAGCTGGACCAGCGACACGGCAAGAAGAATGGTGAACAGGACGACCGTCTGCGCAGCGGCATACCCCATTGCATAGGAATTGAACGCGGTCTGGTAGATCATCAGTACCAGCGGTTTGGTGGAGCCGAGTGGCCCGCCCGGATCATTGGTGGTCATGTTATAGACCTGGTCGAAAATCCGCAGGAAACCGATCGAGGAAAATACCACGAGGAAAACGGTGGTAGGCTTCAGGAGCGGAAGCGTGATCTTGCGCAGGATCGCCCATTCACCCAGCCCGTCGATGCGGGCGGCTTCGTAGAATGTTGTTGGAATGGCGCGCAGGCCGGCCATGAAGATGATGATCTGGAAGCCGAGCCCCGCCCAGATGGCGGTTACCATGACGGAATAAAGCGCTTGATCGGTGGAGCGGATAAATGGCTGCTGGGGAATGCCGATCATGCCGAGCACGTCGTTGATGATGCCGATGGGCGGCGGCTGATAAAACCAGCGCCAGACCCAGGCCATGGCGGCGGCCGTCGTCAGATAGGGCAGGAAATAAAGCGCGCGGATGAACCCGTGCAGAATGCGCACCCGGTCGAGATAAAAGGCGATGACGAAAGCCAGCACGAGGCTGATCGGCGTGCCGACGATGAGATAGGTGAAGGTGTTTTTGAACACCTTCCAGAATTGCGGGTCCTTGAACAGCTTGACGTAATTGGCGATGCCGATGAACTTTGCCGGCCGCAGCAGATCCCAGTTGGTGAAGGACAGATAGAAGGCCTGCAGTGTCGGGTAGAACCGGATGACGCTGTAAAACAGGATCGGGATCGCCAGAAAGCTCCAGATCCACAAGAGCCGTTTCGTGCGCATGGAAAAGCGATCTCCGAGGGAGCCGCCGGGGCGGCCGGATGCCGCCCCCTGTTGATCTATCGCTGTCATGTCTGAACCTGCGGTTTTCAGGGTTTCGCCGCGTCGATGATTTCCTGCTCGGCTTCAGCTGCCCGTTTGACGGAATCTTCGACCGACTGACCTTCGAGCAGCACCCGGTTGGTCATGTCGATGGCGTTCTGCCGCTGGGCAGCCTCATCCATGAACAGCGTTGTATGGGCATACTCCAGACCCTTCAGGAACGGCGCGTAGATCGGGTCCTTCAGGTTTTCTTCGGTCAGCGCCGCAGAGCGCCGCGCCGGCAGTTCGCCCACGGTCTTCAGCCAGATCGCCATGGCCTCTGGCGAAGAGATATAAGCGAGGAACTTCTTGGAGGCCTCGAGTTCTTCACCCGTGGTCTTGGCGCTGATGCCATTGGCGAAGTAGCTCGCATAGTTGGAGCGGATGTTCTTGTCATTGGTGGGAAGCTCGGTCACGCCCCACTCAAAATCCTTGATGGTGCGGAACGAACCCAGCCGGAAGGTGCCGTCGATGGTCATGCCGGCCTTGCCGGCGCGGAATGCTGCCTGGCCTTCATCCATGAAGCCGACCTGACCGATCTTCTTTTCAAGCTGCAGGCTGGTGTAAAATTTCAGGGCCTGAATACCCGGCTCGCTATTATAGGTCACTTTCTGGTCGTTGTCGGCATAGGGCTCGCCGCCATATTGGCGAATGAGGACTTCACGCCACCACTGGTGGTCCTGGCCGCCCATGTCGAGCGTGGAGCCGGCCACCGTCAGATTTCCGGCGGCGTCGTGTTTGGCGATCTTTTCCGCCGCAGCGACGAATTCGTCGAGCGTCTTTGGCGGATTGGCAGCGTCCAGACCGGCCTCGGTGAAGAGCTTCTTGTTGTAGAAGAGCGCCAGCGAGCGAACCGCCGTCGGCAGGCCGTAATAATCGTCGCCGCGTTTCATGGCGCTGACGATCGGGAAGAATTCGCTCTCGATCTTGTCATGGGGGAAGGCATCTTTAGGCAGCGGCTGCAGAATGCCGCCAGCCGCGAACTTGTCCAGCCAGCCGTAAAACAGCTGCATCACGTCAGGGCCCTTGCCGGAAAGATTGGCGGCAATGACGCGCGTCTGGTAATCGGCGTAAGGAAAGGTCACCTGCTTGACGGTGATATCAGGATTGGCCTTCTGGAATTCCGCGATCAGCTCATCCATGGCCTTCACGCGTGTGTCGAAGACATATTGCCAATATTCGATTTCAACTGCCTGCGCGGCGTTGAATGCAAATGTGCTGAAACCGGCGACCAAGCCGGCGAACAGAGTTGCCCTGCGCATGTAACCCTCCATTTCCTCCGTCCGGTCTTCCGGATGCGGAGTGATCGTTCCCTTTATCCGCGCTTTCGCGCGCGCTCATTGGCTCGGTTGGTCACGGGAATTTCCGTATCCCACCCCATACGAGCCTGACCCCCGGTCGTTCTCTACGGTTCTCCGAACACGGGCATTTGTCAATAAGATAATTTACTTGAATTATTGTATTGCGCTTATCGTCATTTGGACGTTATGAATTTTCTAAGGGACGGGGAAATGGAAGAGATGACGGTGCACACGGTAGATACCTATCCCGTAGCAATCGGAAAAAATCCTGAGCGCAGCCGCGAGCACAACAGGCGAGTCGTCCTCGACCTTGTGCGCCGGCACGGCTCGCTTGGCCGCGCCCAGATCGCCAAGATCACCCATCTGACAGCCCAGGCAGTCGCCAATATTGTCGATGAGCTGGTGGGTGAGGAATTGCTGAAGGAACTCGGCCGCCGTCGCACCGGCAGGGGCCAGCCGCCGATCCAGTTCGCTGTCAATCCGGATGGCGGCGCGACGATCGGCGTGGAAATCGCCGCTGACCATATGGTCACCGTCGGCCTCGATCTGGCGGGAATGCTGCGCACCCATCGCGTCACGCCGCTCAAGGATACGACGCCGGAGGCCATCCTCAAAACCTTTGCGGCGGAACATGCCGCGGTTGCAAAAAATGTCGGATGCCGGCTGCTCGGAACCGGCGTCGTCATGCCCGGCCCTTTCGAAATCGATGGCATGACCTCCGTCGGACCGACGACACTTTCCGGCTGGGTGGGTATCGATGCCCGGCAGATGCTGAGCGAGGCCTGCGGCCAGCAGGTCGTGGTGGAAAACGATGCGACGGCCGCCGCCGTCGGCGAACGCCTGTTCGGCGCGGGGCTGGCGATCCCGAATTTCTGCATGATCTATTTCGGTGTCGGTATCGGTCTCGGCATCATTCAGGATGGTGCGCCCTATCGCGGCGCGTTCGGAAATGCCGGCGAAATCGGCCATGTCACCGTTTCACCAAAGGGCAGGCTTTGCCCCTCCTGCGGGCATAGAGGGTGTCTCGAAGCTTATGCCTCGGCTTACGTGCTGAAGGAAAAACTTGGGCGCGCCGGTGTTGCCGATACGGAGCTTGACGATCTCGAAGCCCTGTTCAAGGCCGGCCATCCTGTCGTGATGGAGTGGATCGACGAGGCCGCGGCCCATCTGTCGCCCATGGTAGCGATGCTGGAAAACATTCTCGATCCGCAGACGGTCATTCTCGGCGGCGCACTGCCTGAAGCCATCATCAGCGAGATCATTGCGCAGATGGGGCATCTGCCGACTTCAGTCGCAAGCCGCAGGCAGCGGGAACTTCCGCGCGTCATGCACGGCAAATCCGGACAGTTGACGGCAGCACTCGGCGCTGCCGCCTTGCCGCTGTTCGACATCGTCACACCAAAACTCGAGACGTCCTCGGGTGCCGCAACGCAGGTGCCCGGCTGAATATTGGAGGAGACCGCCCATGCTTAACCCCCGGGAGCGCATCGAACGGCAGATGGCCGATCCATGGCTCATTCGCCTGCACCGCAAGCTGAGCGCGCTGAAATCCACCGTCACCGTCATGCATACCGGCGCGCATCCCGACGATGAGCAGAACGGACTTCTTGCCTATTTCCGCATGGAGCTCGGCATGCGCACCATCATTGCCTGCTCGACGCGTGGCGAGGGCGGGCAGAATGCGCTTGGTCCGGAGCGGCTCGGCGCGCTCGGCGTCATCCGGTCGCGGGAGCTGGAGGAGGCCGCGCGGGTCATCGATGCCGACATCAGCTGGCTCGGCCATGGCCCGGCGGATATCATCCACGATTTTGGTTTCTCCAAGGATGGCGACCAGACTTTTGGGCGCTGGGGCCAGAACCGCATTGTCGAAAGACTAGTGCGCGCCTATCGCAAGGAACGGCCGGATATCGTCATCCCGACCTTTCTCGACGTGCCGGGGCAGCACGGTCACCACCGCGCCATGACGCGCGCGGCGAAAAGCGCGATCACGCTGGCCGCCGATCCTTCGGCTTATCCGGAGCATTTTTCCGAGGGGCTCAAACCGTGGCAGGTGGCGAAGTTCTATCTGCCGGCATGGTCGGGCGGGGGCGATACCTATGACGACGAAATACCGCCGCCGGAAACAACGCTGACAGTGAATGCGCTGGGCAAGGAACAGGCGACCGGTGCGCAATATGACCGCATCGGCGAGTGGTCGCGTTATTACCACGCGTCACAGGGGATGGGCCATTGGCCGAAGCAGGCGCAGGAAGTCTGGCCGCTGCATCTCGAACTTTCCAGCGGTGCAGGTGGCGAGGAAGGATCGATCTTAGACAATCTGCCGTCTTCCCTTGCCGACCTTGCCACTTTCCCGGGACTGGATGCCGAATTGGCCAATGCGCTGGCGGAGGCGGAACGAGCCATCACCGAGGCAATCTCGGCCTTTCCCGACAGCGAGCGGATAACGGTACAACTCCTGAACGCTGCTGCGCTATTGCAGACGGTAGATGAGGCCGCGAGCGTGGATTTCAAGGCGTTGCATGGGCACAGGATTGCGCGCAAACGGGCGCAGGTTGATGCTGTCATCCTGACGGCGCTTGATCTTTTCGAGCGCGCCTATGCCGAACCGGCGCAGATCGTTCCCGGTGGAAGGTCGGCCCTTTCTGTGGAGTTGGCCGATAGGGCGGCTGAATTTGAAGTTGAGATCGCCCCGGTCCTGCCTTCAGGTGTTTCGTCGTCGGTTCAGTCGCGTGGCCAGACGCTGGTCTTTTCGCTTGCGGCCGATCAGGATACCCCGGTTTCCGGACTCTATCAGCCAGACTGGAAAGCAGCGGGCGGCAATGGCCATGCCTCGGTGCGCCTTTCCGCAAAGGTTGAAGGCCGTCAGGTTTCCGCCCTCTACGATCTGGAGGAACCGTTTTTTGTGACGCCCGCGCAATCGCTGATGATCTCGCCTGAGGCGTTGCTGGTTCCGCTTGGGCAAGGGCAGGGCGCACAGGGTTTTCAGGTCCACATCAAGGGTGCTGATGCACCGGTTTCGTTCCGCGCTGCCGGTGGCTGGAGCGTGCGCAAGAGTGGTGATGACTGGTTGGCCGAACGCACGGGAGAAACGGCGGCCGGCCTTGCTGAGATTGAAGCGAGCGTCGGTTCGCAACCGGCCTTCCGGATCACACCCATCGCCTATCCCCATATCGGCAGGGCAAGGTTTCTTGCCCCTTCCGCCCTCAAAATCCTCTCGCTGGACCTCAAACTGCCTGAGGATGCCCGTGTGGGGTATGTCGGTGGGGGTGCCGACAGGGTGGGCCTGTGGCTTGCGCGAATGGGTCTCAATGTCACCGAACTCGATGCACAGGCGCTCGGCGGCGATCTCTCCTCCTTCACCACCATTGTCGTCGGCATATTCGCCTTCGGCATCCGCACGGATCTCGCCTCGGCAACGGATAAGCTTCATCGTTTCGTGGAGAATGGCGGGCATCTGGTTACGCTCTATCATCGTCCGACGGATGGTTGGAACCCGGAGACAACGCCGGTTCGGCGTCTCGAAATCGGCAGGCCGTCACTGCGCTGGCGGGTGACGGACCCGAAAGCGGAGGTGACGGTTCTTCTACCCGATCACCCGCTGCTGGCAGGCCCCAACGTCATCGACGCCGCCGACTGGGCGGGCTGGGACAAGGAGCGCGGGCTCTATTTCGCCTCGCGCTGGGATGATGTCTACGAGCCCTTGCTTGCGATGCATGATGTCGACGAACAGCCGCTGAAGGGCGCGCTGGTTTCCGGTGTCATCGGCAAGGGCCGGCACACCCATACCAGCCTTGTGCTGCATCACCAGATGGACAAGCTTGTGCCGGGGGCGTTCCGCCTTATGGCCAATCTCGTGCAGCCGGCGTGAATGGCGACGGCCAAAGTGAGAAACAGGAAAACCCGCGCGAAACGGATACACGCGCGGGCGTTGGCTGGCTGTTGCTGGACATGACCCTCGTCTCGGGTGGCATGACCGCGCTCGTCAAGGCGCAGGGCGTCACCTATCCCGCGTTCCAGCTCGTCTTTATCAGGGCGATGATCGGTCTGATCTTCATCCTGCCGCTGATCTGGCGACACAGGGGAGAGATGGTGCGTGTCAAATATCCCTGGCGCAACCTCTTTCGCATCTGCTGCAACGCCATCGCACTCACCAGCAATTTCATCGCCATCACCCTCTTGCCGCTTGCGACCGTCAATGCCGTTGGCTTTTCCCGGCCATTGGTGACGATGGCGATGGCCGTTGCCTTTCTTGGCGAGACTGTGAGCCGTTTTCGCTGGGTGGGGGCCAGTCTTGCATTTGTCGGCGTTCTTGTTGTCATCGGGCCTGATGGCGCGGAGTTTGGCGTCGGCGTGCTTGTCGTTCTGGTGTCGGTGGTGTTCGGCGCGCTGGCGGTGATCCAGACCCGGGCACTGCGGCAGGAGAACACCACCGTCATGATGGTCTTCTACACGGTCGGGTTGGCGGTCATCACCGCCATTCCGGCGATCTGGACGTGGAAGCCGGTGGCCTCATTCGACTGGGTTGCGCTGCTCGGCATCGGATTGTTGGCACAGATGGGGCAATATTGTTTTCTACGGGCCTATCGCATCGCCGATGCCAGCGTGCTTGCGCCCGTCGGTTATCTGTCGATCCTGTTCGTCACGGCTGTCGGATATTTCCTGTTTGACGAAGTGCCGGAAAACCGCGTGGTGCTCGGCATTGCCATCATCCTGGTTTCGCTGCAATCCACCGCACTTGCTGAATACCTTTTTAAGAGGTTGCGACGCAGACGGTGACCGTTATCGCTACTGCGCCAGAAGGCGCAGCCGGATCCAGCTCAGGGCCGAAGCCTTGGCGCGATCATAAAAGGCACGGGCAAAGCGCACATAACGCATGATCCATGCCAGCCAGCCATAGGTAAGCAGCTTTTCCCGGCCCGCATGGTAGATCCGCTCGACAATCAGGAAGGTTGAGAGATGGGCAAGGATTGTCAGAGCCACCCCTGACTTGAAAGCGCCATGGGCGATGAGGACGAGGCCGACGACCTTCATCGGTTCGGCAATCGCAAAAGGGACGGCAAGACAGAGAAGAATGGCAAGGCGCGGCAGCTGCGCGATCCGGTTTTCCAGCCGCTGGATGAATGTCAGGTTTGATATGGCCCTGATGACCGGCCGGTAGAGCGGGCGGAAAATACCGTCGAGAACGAGGGTGAAAACGATGATTGCCCTGATCGGAAAGATGAGGATCGTCCTGATTTTGCTGTCCACCTCTATCGGTCTCCAAAACGGCGTAACCGTCCATCCTTAATCGCCTGAAACATGTCAAAACCAAGTCGCATTTCTTTAGCCCTGCCGAATGCTCGCATACATGCCGGTGGTGCGAAATTCGCTGGGATTGATGCCGTAAAGCCTGCGGAAAACCTTCGAGAAATAGTTCGGATCCTCGAAGCCACACAGCACCGAAACCTCCTTGATGGGAATGTTCGCGGCGGTGGTGAGAAGTTTGGCTGCACGCCTGAGCCGCCGCTGCAGGACGAATTCCGCCGGAGGCAGACCTTCGCTCGCCGTGAAGATGCGGGAAAAATGCGCCCGGCTGAGGCCGGCCACCGCCGCAAGGTCGCTCACCGAGAGCCGGTCGCCGAGATGGCTGTCGATATAACTTAGCACCTGTTGCAGGGTGCGATATTCGCCGCCAAAGGAGGGGTGCGAGCCGAAGACATCGTCATAAAGCGTCATCGCCGCCTCATAGGCGACAGCCGAAGCAGCCCCCGGCGTTTCCGCGCCATTGACAAGGCGCGAGCAGCATTCCGCAAGATGATCGACGGTTTCGGGCTGGAGCTTGAGGATCGGACCGGTGACGGAGAGGATATTGCGGTGAATGCGCAGGGCTTCCTCGCCATTCATGGAAATCCAGAAGAACTCCCACTCCTTGCCCTCTTCCAGCCAGTAGCGGTGATTGTGGGGGATCAGCAACAGCAGGGTTTCGCCCGGCCTCACCACATAATGCCGGTTCTCGTAACGCAGGTTACCCTGTCCGGCGATGCAATACTGCAGGACGGTGAAGGGGGTCTGGCCGCGTTTGCGCCCGTCCCAGTCATAATTGCCGCCACGGCGGATTTCATAACCGCTGCTGGTCGGCATGGTGTGCAGCGTCTGGCGGCCGCGCGGCAGCGAGACGGTTCGCATGCCAGGTCCCTGATCGATCAAATCGCGCAGCACAAAATTACCCATGAAAGCATAATCCTTCTCTGGTCCTATCCTTCTTTATACGCATAATCCCGATCCGAGGAGACAGCCAGCGGGATATTGTTGCTGAAAAATTGGGAGGAAGGCCGGTTTTCCGGGATTCTCAAGGGTATTTTTCTGCAGCGCCATTTCATAATCCTTCGGCCCGTTTCACCCGTTCGATTTGCAATAGAGGTGGCGTTATGAGTTTCAAAATCGCTATTATTGGCGCAGGCAGCGTCGGTTTCACGAAAAAACTGTTCACCGATCTCCTGTGCGTGCCGGAATTTCGTGATATCGAAGTCGCGCTGACGGATATCAGCCAGCACAATCTCGATATGATCAAGGCGATCCTCGAAAAGATCGTCGAGGCCAATGGTTTTCCGGTGAAGGTGACAGCGGATACCGATCGCCGCCGGGCGCTGGAGGGGGCGAAATATATCATCAGCTGCGTGCGGGTCGGCGGGCTCGAAGCCTATGCCGACGATATCCGTATTCCGCTGAAATATGGCATCGACCAATGCGTGGGCGATACGATCTGCGCCGGCGGCATACTCTATGGCCAGCGCAACATTCCCGTCATTCTGGATTTCTGCAAGGATATCCGCGACGTCGCCGCACCGGGCGCAAAATTCCTGAACTATGCCAACCCCATGGCCATGAACACCTGGGCGGCCATCGAATATGGCAAGGTGGATACGGTCGGTCTCTGCCATGGCGTTCAGCATGGCGCGGAACAGATTGCCGAAATTCTCGGTGCTAAATCCCCGCCCGAACTGGATTACATCTGCTCCGGTATCAACCACCAGACATGGTTCATCGATCTGAGGCTCAACGGCCGCAGAATCGAAAAGGACGAGCTGGTCGCTGCCTTCGAGGCGCATCCTGTCTTCTCGCAGCAAGAAAAGCTGCGCATCGATGTGCTGAAGCGCTTCGGTGTCTATTCGACCGAGAGCAACGGCCATCTCTCCGAATATCTGCCGTGGTATCGCAAACGGCCGGAAGAAATCGCCCGCTGGATCGACATGTCCGACTGGATCCACGGCGAAACCGGCGGTTATTTGCGCCACTCTACCGAAACGCGCAACTGGTTCGAAACCGAGTTTCCGCAATTCCTGGCCTCCGCCGCCAAGCCCATCGAGCCGGCGAAACGCTCTAACGAACATGCGAGCCACATTCTGGAAGCGCTTGAGACCGGGCGTGTCTATCGCGGCCATTTCAACGTCAAGAACAACGGCGTCATCACCAACCTTCCTTCCGACGCGATCATTGAGTCGCCCGGTTTCGTCGATCGTTTCGGCATCAATATGGTGTCGGGCATCACGCTGCCAGAAGCCTGTGCCGCGACCTGCATGGCTTCGATCAATGTGCAGCGCATGTCGGTGCATGCGGCGGTCAGCGGTGATATCGACCTGCTGAAGCTTGCCGTGCTGCACGATCCCCTGGTCGGTGCCGTCGCCACCCCGGAGGAGGTCTGGCAGATGGTGGACGAGATGGTCGTCGCGCAGGCACGCTGGCTGCCGCAATATGCCGGTGCCGTGCCGGCAGCCAAGGAAAGGCTGGCGAAATCCACCGTCACGACGCGTGACTGGGCGGGGGCTGCGCGCCGCAACGTGCGCTCCATCGAGGAATTGCGGGCCGAAAAATCGGCTCTGAAAAAGGCTGTCTGAGGAAAAGCATGAAAAAAGGCCGGCGGCGGAAGGGAGTTCGCTGTCCGGCCATAACGATCACAGAGGGTGGGCGGTCGAAGAGCTGCCATTTGGGAGGAATGACGATGCAACTTCAACGCAAGATCGGTATCATCTCGGCATTGGGCCTTGGTGTTTCGATGATCGCACTCAGTGCGAATGCCTTCGAAACCACCACGCCGCCGGAGCCACCGCAATTTCCGGCGGAAGGCAAGATCAACTATGTGGCGCGCGACTCGATCCTCGAATTCAAGGCGCTGCCAAGCTACAGCGAACCCGACTGGATCACCGAGAAATTCGAGAAGGCCGGCAAGCTGCCGCCGCTGAAGGAGCGCCTGCCGGAAGAGCCGCTTGTCTACAAGACCGGCAACATGCCTGACGGCGTCGGCGTTTACGGTGACACGATGCGCCATGTCGTTGGCGGCAGGCCCGAGGGCTGGAACTACATTGCCGGCCAGAGCCAGGGCTGGGGCGGCATCGATATCGCCCTTTCCGAATGCCTGACGCGAACCGCACCGCTCTTTCAGGTGGATGCCAAGGACACCGAACCGCTGCCCAATCTGGCGAAAAGCTGGGAATGGTCCGAAGACGGCCACAAGCTGACGATGCATCTCGTCAAGGGCGCGAAATGGTCAGATGGCGAAGCCTTCAACGCCGATGATGTAATGTTCTACTGGGAAGACGCCGTCGTCGATCCAAACGTCTCACCGCTTGGCGGCGGTGCATCGCCCGAGGCTTTCGGTGAGGGAACGACGCTCAAGAAGATCGATGACTATACCGTCGAATGGACCTTCAAGGCGGCTTTCCCCAAGCAATATCTCTACACCATGGCCTATCCGAGTTTCTGCCCCGGGCCGTCGCATATTCTGAAACCCCAGCACCCGAAATATTCCAAGAACACCTATAACCAGTTCAAGAATGCTTTCCCGCCGGAATACATGAACATGCCGGTCATGGGTGCTTGGGTACCGGTATCATACCGGCCCGACGATCTCATCGTTCTGCGTCGCAATCCCTATTACTGGAAGGTGGATGAAAAGGGCCAACAGCTGCCCTATTTGAACGAAGTCCACTACAAGCTCTCCACCTGGGCGGACCGCGATGTGCAGGCCGTGGCGGGATCGGGCGATTTCTCCAATCTTGAACAGCCGGAGAATTTCGTCGCGTCGCTGAAACGCGCCGCCGATCCCAATGCGCCGGCCCGTCTTGCCTTCGGGCCACGGCTCATCGGCTATAATCTGCAGATGAATTTCTCCGCCAATGGCTGGGGCAACCCGGATGAGCGCGGACAGGCGATCCGTGAGCTGAACCGCAACGAGGTGTTCCGTCAGGCCGTCACTTCCGCTCTCGATCGCAAGGCGATTGGTGACTCGCTGGTGAAGGGACCTTTCACGGCAATATACCCGGGCGGTATTTCGTCGGGCACCAGCTTCTATGATCGCGCCTCCACGGTCTATTACCCCTTCAACCTCGAGGGTGCAAAGGCGGCGCTCGCCTCAATCGGCCTCAAGGACACCGATGGCGATGGCGTCCTGAATTTTCCGAAGGAAACGCTTGGTGGCCGCAATGTCGAAATTACCCTTCTGGTCAACAACGGCTACGCGACGGACAAGAGCCTTGCGGAAGGCCTCGTCGGCCAGATGGCGAAACTCGGGCTGCGCGTCGTCATCAACAGCCTCGATTCCAACCAGCGTGACGCCGCCCACTATGGCGGGCAGTTCGACTGGCTGGTGCGGCGCAACTCCACCGAGCTTTCCTCCGTGGTGCAGAATACCGAGCAGCTTGCCCCTGTCGGCCCGCGCACCAGCTGGAACCACCGCTCGCCCGAAGGCAAGGAGCTGGATCTGATGCCGTTCGAAAAGGAAATGGCCGACATCGTGCGGAAATTCATCTCCTCGCAGGACAATGCTGAACGGGCGGACCTGATGAAGCAATATCAGAAGGTCTATACGCAGAACCTCTATACGATCGGTCTCACCGAATATCCCGGCGCGCTCATCGTCAACAAGCGGTTCTCCAACGTGCCGCAGGGCACACCGATCTTCATGTTCAACTGGGCTGAAGACGCCATCATCCGCGAACGCCTGTGGGTGGCGGCCGACAAGCAGGGCAAATACGAACTCTTCCCGCAGCAGCTTCCCGGCAAGCCGGGCGAGGGCGGGCCGATCAACTAGAGCATTTCCAGTAAAAGTGCGCAGCGGTTTTACGTCCGGAAAATGCGAAACTTGAAGAACTCCTCCCGGAGCACACCCGGTACCGGTCGCGCGTGAAGCGCGGCCGGAGACACACGGCCAATCCAAACCGAGGAAGACCGTTCGATGCTGAGATTTTTGACGATACGCGTGGCATCCGCCATTCCGGTGCTGCTGATCCTGAGCGTGGTGACCTTCGCCATCATTCAGGCCCCGCCCGGTGACTATGCCGACTACATCCGCTCGCAGCTAATGAACCAGGGCGGAGCGTCCTTCGAACAGGCGGAAGCGCAGGCGCAGGCCTATCGTATCGAACACGGCCTCGATCAACCGCTCGTCATTCAATATTTCAACTGGATCGGCGGCATCGTGACGCGCGGCGATTTCGGTTACAGCTTCTATTACAACAAGCCGGTCGCCGATGTGGTTGGCGAACGCCTGCCGCGCACCATTGCGCTGGCGCTGGTCTGCCACATCCTTGCGTCCATTCTCGGTATCGCCTTCGGCATCTGGGCGGCCACACGGCAATATTCCTGGGTCGACAATCTGCTTTCCACCATCGCCTTCCTCGGCATGACCATTCCACGCTTCCTGATGGCGCTAATCCTCGTCTATCTCATGGTGTTTCATTTCGACGTATCGGAAATCGGCAGCTTCTTCTCGCCGCAATATGGCGGTGCGCCGTGGTCGTGGGGCAAATTCGTCGATCTCGTCAGCCATGTCTGGCCGGTGGTCGCCATCGCCGTCTTCGGCGGCCTTGCCTACAATATGCGGGTGATGCGCGGCAATCTGCTCGACACGCTGAATGCGCAATATGTCGAGACGGCCCGCGCCAAGGGCCTTTCCGAAGGCGCAGTCATCATGCGCCATGCGGTGCCGAACGCCGTTCACCCGCTGGTCATGTATCAGGGCGTGGTGCTGCCCTACATGCTGAGCGGCGAAATCGAAACCGCGATCATCTTCGCGCTGCCGACCGTTGGCCCGGCCATTGTCGGCTCCATGGCGGTGGGGGACGTCTATGTCACCGCCACCTTCATGATGGTGCTGGCCGCGACGCTGATCGTCGGCAACATCATTGCCGATATGCTGCTCGCCATGCTTGACCCACGCGTTCGCGAATTCGGGAGGGCCTGAGATGATGGCATTTGACGACCTGAAAAACGAAACAGCGGTTATGCCAAAGCCCGAACGCGGCACGCAGGGTAACGAGTCCTATCTCGCGCTGGTGTGGCGGCGTCTCAGACGCTCGGTTACCGGCATGCTCGGGCTGGTGCTGGTGGCCTTGCTGATCCTGATCGCCATTTTTGCCGATTTTTTCGCGCCGATGAACCCGCTGGAAACCAACGCCAGCTTCTCACCGCCGCAAGTGGTTCGTTTCACCGACAAGGACGGTAATTTCAGTCCGTTCCCCCGCGTCTATGCGACTGCCGACACAGCAGAACTCGATCCGGTCACCTTTCAGCCCATCGTCGGGCCGGACTATGACAATCCGGTTTATCTTGGCTTCTTCGTCAAAGGCTCGGAATACAGGCTTCTGGGTCTCATCCCGATGAGCCGGCATTTCTTCGGCTCGACGGATGGCAAGCCCGTGCATTTTCTTGGCACCGACAAGTTCGGACGCGACGTGCTGTCGCGCGCCATCTATGGCTCGCGCATCTCGCTCGCCATCGCACTCAGTGTCGTCGCCATCGTCACGGTCATCGGCACCAGTGTCGGCCTGATATCAGGTTATTTCGGCGGGCCGCTGGATGCCTGGGTGCAGCGTTTCGTGGAAGTGGTGCTCGCTTTCCCGCAATTGCCGCTTTATCTCGCGCTGACCTCGCTCATTCCGGTTACCGCCCCGACGACTGTTTTCCTCCTCTTCGTGGTCGGCGTCATGTCCGCGCTCGGTTGGGCGCAGATGTCGCGGGAGGTGCGCGGCAAGACGCTGGCGCTGGCGCGGATCGATTATGTGCGGGCGGCAATTGCCGTTGGCGCCACCGACCGGCGCATCATCTTCCAGCACATTCTGCCGAATGTGATGAGCCACGTGATTGTTGCCGTCACCCTGCATATTCCAAGCGTCGTGCTCCTGGAATCCTTCCTCGGTTTCCTTGGTTTTGCGGTGAAGCCGCCGCTCATCTCCTGGGGGCTGATGCTGCAGGATACCGCGACCTATTCCGTCATCGGTTCCTATCCGTGGATCCTTGCCCCGGTCGGTTTCGTGCTGGTCACCGTTTTCGCCTTCAACGCGCTGGGCGATGGCCTGCGCGATGCCGTCGATCCCTATTGAGAGGAGCGTGCAAATGGTAGCTGCCCAGAACAACGCCTACGCCCCCGCCATCCGCTTCGATGCCGATGACCGTCAGGATAACGCCATCATCGATGCCCGCAATATTGCTGTCACCTTCAAGGTGGAACACGGCACCGTGGAAGCAGTGAAGAATATTTCCTTCCAGCTTTACCGGGGAGAGACGATTGCCATCGTCGGTGAATCCGGTTCAGGAAAATCGGTCACGGCCCGTACCATCATGGGGCTTTTGACAAAGCGGGCCTCGGTTTCAAAGTCCGCGACTGTGCGGTTCAACGGCGATGACATCTTGAGGTTTTCGTCGCGGCAACGCCGGGCGCTGCGCGGTAACCGCATCTCGATGATCTTTCAGGAACCGATGAGTTCGCTGAACCCGATCTATACGATCGGCAGCCAGATCGTCGAGGCGATCCGGGTTCATTCAAGGCTCAGCCGGAAAGAGGCGGAGGCGAGGGCGCTCGATCTTCTTCGGCAGGTGCAGATACCGGAGCCGGAAGCACGGCTAAAGCAATATCCGCATCAGCTGTCCGGCGGCCAGCGTCAACGTGTGATGATCGCCATGGCGCTTTCCAATGATCCTGATGTGCTGATTGCCGACGAACCCACCACCGCGCTCGATGTGACGGTGCAGGCGCAGATCCTCAACCTCATTCGAGACTTGCAGAAGAAACGCGGCATGGCCGTGGTTCTCATCACCCATGACCTGACCATCGTGAAGCAGTTTTCCGATTACGTCTATGTCATGCAGCATGGCGAGATGCGTGAGCACAATACCACGGAGCGGCTGTTTGCAGCGCCCCAGCATCCCTATACGAAAAGGCTGCTTGCCTCCGAACCGCGTGGCACGGCGAAACCGCTGCCGGAAAATTCCGGCGTGCTGCTGACGGCAAGCGGCGTGCGCGTGTCCTTCATGATGCGATATGGCGGCCTGTTCAAACCCGAACTGAAGGAACTGATCGCCGTCGACAGCCTCGGCCTGACCCTCAAGCGACACGAGACGCTGGGGCTCGTTGGTGAATCCGGTTCCGGCAAGACCACCTTCGGGCAATCGCTGCTGCGGTTGAACGAGCCTGTCGGAGGCGAGGTGGTCTTTGATGGCGAGAGGGTGGATGGCCGCTCTCGCTCGGAAATGCGGCCCTTGCGCTCGCGTATGCAGATCGTGTTTCAGGACCCGTTCGCTTCGCTCAACCCGCGCATGACCATCGGCCAGATTATCGAGGAAGGCCTCATCATCAACGGTCTTGGCAGAACCAAGGCCGAAAGGCTGGAGCGGGTGCGAGATGCGCTGGAAGCGGCGGGCATGCCGGGCAATATCCTCTCGCGTTTCCCGCACGAATTTTCCGGCGGCCAGCGCCAGCGCATCGCCATTGCCCGCGCCGTGGCGCTGGAGCCGGAATTTATTCTGCTTGATGAACCGACCTCGGCGCTCGATCTTTCCGTGCAGGCGCAGATCATCGACCTCCTGCGCAAGCTGCAGAACGAGCGCGGCCTGAGTTACCTGTTCATCTCGCACGACCTGAAGGTGGTCCGTGCGCTCTGCCACCGCGTCATCGTCATGCAGGGCGGCAGGATCGTCGAGGAAGGGCCCGTCGAGGACGTGCTGACCAACCCTAAAACCGAATATACTCAGCGGCTTGTACGAGCCGCCTTTGAAATCGCTTGAATTCCCAATGCCGGAGGTAGACATGGCAAGAGATCCCAAGATCACATTTATCGGCGCAGGCTCTACGGTGTTCATGAAGAACATCATCGGCGACGTGCTGCAGCGTCCGGCCCTTTCGGGCGCCACCATTGCGCTGATGGACATCAATCGCGAAAGGCTGGAAGAAAGCGCCATCGTCGTCAACAAGCTGATTTCGACATTGGGGGCAAAGGCGAAAGCCGAGACCTATACCGACCAGAAAAAGGCGCTTGCCGGTGCCGATTTTGTCGTGGTCGCCTTCCAGATCGGCGGATATGAACCCTGTACGGTTACCGATTTCGAGGTGCCGCGCAAATATGGCCTGCGCCAGACCATTGCCGATACGCTCGGCGTCGGCGGCATCATGCGTGGTCTTCGCACCGTGCCGCATCTGTGGAAAATCTGCGAGGATATCCTCGCCGTCTGCCCCAACGCCGTCATGCTGCAATATGTGAACCCGATGGCGATCAACACCTGGGCGATTGCCGAGAAATACCCGACGATCCGGCAGGTTGGCCTTTGCCATTCCGTGCAGGGCACGGCCATGGAACTCGCCCATGATCTCGATATCCCTTATGAGGAGATCCGCTATCGTTCGGCCGGCATCAACCACATGGCGTTTTTCCTCGAATTCGAGCATCGCCAGCCCGACGGCAGCTATAGGAACCTCTATCCCGATCTCGTGCGCGGCTACCGCGAAGGCCGTGCGCCAAAACCCGGCTGGAACCCGCGTTGCCCCAACAAGGTGCGTTACGAGATGCTGACGCGACTCGGTTATTTCGTCACCGAAAGCTCGGAACATTTCGCCGAATATACGCCCTATTTCATCAAGGAGGGGCGCGACGACCTGATCGAGAAATTCGGCATCCCGCTCGATGAATATCCGAAGCGCTGCATCGAACAGATCGAGCGCTGGAAGGGGCAGGCGGCGGCCTATCGTTCGGCCGAGAAGATCGAGGTTAAGCAATCCAAGGAATATGCCTCCTCCATCATCAACTCCGTCTGGACTGGCGAACCCTCCGTCATCTATGGCAACCAGCGCAACAACGGCTGCATCACCTCGCTCCCATCGGATTGCGCGGCAGAAGTGCCCTGCCTTGTCGACCATAACGGCGTGCAGCCCACCTTTATCGGCGAATTGCCGCCGCAACTCACCGCCCTGATGCGCACCAACATCAACGTGCAGGAACTGACGGTGCGGGCGCTGATGAGCGAAAACCGTGCCCATATCTTCCACGCGGCGATGATGGACCCGCACACGGCGGCGGAACTGGATCTCGACCAGATATGGTCGCTGGTAGACGACCTACTGCTCGCACACCGCGACTGGTTGCCGGAATGGACGCAGGCGGAGGTGAAGCGGGCGCGGGCGGTGTAAGGCTCGATAGTCACGGCAAGTACGAGGCCGCGGGTTCAGCCTGCGGCCTTGATGCCACAGGGGCCCGGGCAGTTTTTTTGCCTTCGCCATGCCGAACTTGTGTCGACGTAATGTGGTTCACTTGACGTGTGTCAAAGCCTCGAGGCCCTTCCTCACCTAAACAGCCCCCAGCAACCTGTCTTCTCCCTTCAACAGTGGAAATATCAGGTATGAATTATGAACGTAAAGGTGGCTGGCTTCTTCGGTTTCATCGTATTACGGTTGAAACTACAGGGGCGCAGGGGGAAGACGGATGTCTAAAAAAGGCTTGCTCATTGGTCTGGCGGTTGTGGTTCTTGCCATTGCTGCCTATTTCGCCTGGTCGAAGTTGACGGCAGAGGGTCTGCCCTCCGGTTTCGTGGCCAGTAACGGTCGGATCGAGGCGGTCGAGATCGATATCTCCACCAAAACTGCCGGCCGCCTTCAGGACATCATGGTGCGCGAAGGCGATTTCGTGAAGGCAGGGCAGGTGCTTGCCCAGATGGACACGGCCCAGCTGGAGGCCAAAAAGCGGCAGGCGGAAGCGCAGCTTCGCCGTGCAAAGATCGCAATCGATACCGCCCATAGCCTCGTTGCCCAGCGGGAGGCGGAAAAGACCTCGGCGCTTGCGGTGGTGGAACAGCGCAAGGCCCAGCTTGATTCGGCGTCCAAGACCTATGCGCGCTCAAGACAGCTGCTGACCGGCAACGCCGTGTCGCAGCAGATCGTCGATGACAGCGAGGCGACAGAACAGTCCGCCCGCGCCACTCTTGCCTCGGCGCAGGCCTCGCTTGCCGCCTCTGATGCGGCAATCAACGCCGCCAAGGCTCAGATCATCGATGCGGAAGCGGCTGTCGATGCCGCGCAGGCCGATATTGAGAGCATCGAGACTGACATAGTCGATGCGACGCTGAAATCACCCCGCGACGGCCGGGTGCAATATCGCATCGCCCAGCCCGGCGAAGTGCTCTCCGCCGGCGGGCGGGTTCTCAACCTTGTCGATCTCGGCGATGTCTATATGACGTTTTTCCTCCCAACGGCCGAGGCTGGCCGCACATCCATGGGCTCGGATGTGCGCCTGATCCTCGACGCCGCGCCGCAATATACCATTCCCGCCAAGGTCTCCTTCGTCGCCGATGTGGCGCAATTCACGCCAAAGACGGTGGAAACCGAGGAGGAGCGCCAGAAGCTCACTTTCCGGGTGCGGGCGCAGATCCCGCAGGAACTGCTGCAGAAATATATTCAGTACGTCAAAACCGGTCTTCCCGGCATGGCTTATGTCCGGCTTGATCCGCAGGCCGCCTGGCCGGAAAATCTCGAACGCAATCTTGTGAAGTGAGGGTGGCCGCGATGGTCACGCCCTCCGCGACGAATACTAAAAACGATCCCGGCGCCCCGGTCGCACGGTTGACGGATGTCCGGCTGGCTTTTGGCACGGTTGCGCTTGCCGATATATCGGTCGAAATTCCCGCCGGACGGATGATCGGCCTTATCGGGCCTGACGGTGTCGGCAAGTCCAGTCTGCTGTCTCTGATTTCCGGCGCGCGCGCCATACAGAAGGGCAAGGTGGAGGTTCTGGCCGGCGATATGTCCGATCCGCGCCACCGCGAGGATACCTGCCCGCGCATCGCCTATATGCCGCAGGGCCTCGGCAAGAACCTTTATCCAACCCTCTCAGTCTTCGAAAATATCGACTTTTTCGGCAGGCTGTTCGGGCAGGATGGCAGGGAGAGAAAGGCACGCATTGCCGAGTTGCTGAAAAGTACTGGTCTTGAACGTTTTGCCGACCGGCCGGCCATGAAGCTCTCCGGCGGCATGAAACAGAAGCTCGGGCTCTGCTGTGCGCTGATCCACGATCCTGACCTGCTCATTCTCGATGAGCCAACAACGGGCGTCGATCCGCTGTCGCGCCGGCAATTCTGGGAACTTATCGATTCCATCCGCGCCGGTCGTCCGGGCATGAGCGTGATTGTCGCGACGGCCTATATGGAAGAGGCCGCCGGTTTCGACTGGCTGGTCGCCATGGATGGCGGCAAGATCCTTGCCACCGGCTCGCCCGCCGAGTTGCTCGCCCGAACCTCCGCCGCCAATCTCGATGCAGCCTTCATCGCGCTTCTTCCGGAAGAAAAGCGTAAGGGTTACCATGAGGTGCATATCGCGCCGCGCAAGGTGACTGGTGATAGCGATTATGCCATCGAGGCCTCGCATCTGAGCATGCGCTTCGGTGATTTTACCGCCGTCGACAATGTCAGCTTCAAAATTCCGCGTGGCGAGATTTTCGGCTTTCTCGGCTCGAATGGCTGCGGAAAATCCACCACCATGAAGATGCTGACCGGGCTTCTGGCCGCCAGTGAAGGCGAGGCGAAGCTGTTCGGGCACAAGGTGGATGCCAGCGACATGGCGATCCGCCACCGCGTCGGTTACATGAGCCAGGCTTTTTCGCTCTATTCCGAACTCACGGTACGACAGAACCTTGATCTTCACGCGCGGCTGTTCAAACTGCCGGAGGAGAAGATCCAGCCGCGCATAGCCGAGATGGCGGAGCGCTTCGATCTCGGCACCGTCATGGAGACGCTGCCAGACGACCTGCCGCTCGGCATCCGCCAAAGGCTGTCGCTGGCCGTGGCGATGATCCATTCGCCTGACATTCTCATTCTCGATGAGCCGACTTCGGGTGTGGACCCGGTGGCGCGGGACGGCTTCTGGCAAATCCTCGCCGATCTCTCCCGCAACGACAATGTCACCATCTTCATCTCCACTCATTTCATGAACGAGGCTGAGCGTTGCGACCGGATTTCGCTGATGCATGCCGGCAAGGTGCTGATCAGCGATACGCCTGACGCGATTACCAAGAGCCGCAATGCCGCCGCAACGCTCGAAGAGGCTTTTGTCGCCTATCTCGAGGATGCTTCGGGTGTCAAAAAGGCGGAGCCTGCAATAGCGCCAGCTCCGGCAGCGGAGGTGGTCCCGACGCAGCATGTTGCACCGGCCCGCAAACGGTTTTTCGATGTCAGGCGCATGTTCAGCTATACGCGCCGCGAGGCGCTGGAACTGCAGCGCGATCCCATTCGTGGCACTCTGGCGGTTCTTGGCAGCGTCATCCTGATGTTCGTGATTGGATACGGCATCAATCTCGATGTTGAGGACCTGACCTTCGCGGTACTGGACCGCGACGATTCCACCATCAGCCGCGATTACGTGCTCGACATAGCCGGCTCCCGCTATTTCATCGAGAAAGAGCCGATCCGCAACTATGCCGATATGGACCGGCGCATGCGCGACGGGGAACTCAGCCTTGCCATCGAAATTCCACCCGGTTTCGGCCGCGATGTCCTGCGCGGGAAGACCGTGGAGGTGGGCGCCTGGATCGACGGCGCCATGCCGCAGCGGGCAGAAACCGTGCGCGGTTACGTGCAGGGAATGCACCAGACATGGCTGGCGCGCAAGGCGAGCGAAATCTACGGCAATGCAGCGACGCAAAGCAGTTTCAGCATCGAAACGCGCTATCGTTACAATCCCGATGTCAAAAGCCTCGTCGCCATGGTCCCGGCGGTCATTCCGCTGCTGCTGATGCTCATTCCTGCCATGCTGGCGGCCCTCAGCGTCGTCCGGGAAAAGGAGCTTGGCTCCATCGTCAACCTCTACGTGACGCCGACCACGCGGCTGGAATTCCTGATAGGAAAACAGCTTCCCTATGTGGCGCTCGGAATGCTCAATTTCCTGCTGCTGACCGCATTTGCGATCTTCATCTTCCGGGTGCCGTTTACCGGCAGTTATCTCGCTTACGCGACGGGCGCTTTGCTCTTCGTCATCATCGCCACGTCCATCGGTCTCGTCATGTCTTCCTTTATGAAGAGCCAGATCGCGGCGATCTTCGGCACAGCCTTGCTGACGCTCATTCCGGCCACACAATATTCGGGCATGATCGATCCCGTTTCGTCGCTGCAGGGGGCGGGGGCCTTTATCGGTAATATCTATCCCGCCACCTATTTCATGACGATTTCACGCGGCACCTTTTCCAAGGGGCTGGATTTCGCCGGTCTTTCCGGTTCTTTCCTGCCGCTTCTCATTGCCATTCCGCTGCTGCTCATCGCCGGTGCTGCTCTTTTGAGGAAACAGGCGTCATGAGGTTGTTTTCGTCCAACATCTTCCAGCTCGGCATCAAGGAACTGCGCGGGCTTGCGCGTGATGGCATGCTGCTGCTCTTGATCGTTTACGCCTTCACGCTGCAGATCTACACCGGCTCCAGCGCGTTGCCCGAAACTCTGAACAATGCCGCCATCGCAATCGTGGACGAGGATCAGTCGCCGCTTTCCGGCCGCATCAGCACAGCGTTTTATCCGCCCTATTTCGCGCCGCCAAAGCAGATTTCCATTGCTGAGATGGACAAGCGCATGGATGCCGGGCTCGACACCTTCGCGCTCAACATCCCGCCGGATTTCCAGCGTCGGCTTATGGGCGGGCAGCAGCCTGCCATCCAGCTCAATATCGATGCCACCCGCATGAGCCAGGCGTTCAGCGGCGGTGGTTATGTGCAGAACATCGTGACGAGCGAAGTTCAGGAATATGTCAACCGCTATCGCGGCGCGACGACGGTGCCAGTCGATCTGACGCTGCGTTCTCGTTTCAACCCAGAACTGGACAAATCCTGGTTCGGCTCGATCAACAATATCATCACCGCCATCACCATGCTGTCGATCGTGCTGACGGGGGCGGCGCTCATTCGCGAGCGTGAACATGGCACGGTCGAGCATCTGTTGGTCATGCCGGTCACGCCGCTGGAAATCATGCTCAGCAAGGTCTGGTCCATGGGCCTTGTCGTGTTGGTGGCTTCGGCATTTTCACTTTTTGTTGTCGTTAAGGGGCTGCTCGCCATCCCCATCGAAGGCTCGCTTTCCCTTTTTCTGCTTGGAACGGCGTTGCAGCTTTTTGCGATGACCTCGATGGGTATTTTCCTCGCGACAGTGGCAGGTTCCATGCCGCAATTCGGCATGCTGCTGATACTGTTCCTCTTGCCGTTGCAAGTGCTGTCCGGCGCCATGACGCCGCGCGAAAGCATGCCTGATATCATCCAGTACATCATGCTGCTCGCACCCAACACGCATTTTGTCATTCTGGCGCAATCGGTGCTTTTCAGGGGGGCGGGGCTGGATGTGGTCTGGCCGCAATTGCTGGCTCTGCTCGCCATCGGCTCGGCGCTCTTCATTTTTGCGCTTCGCCGCTTCCGGCGGTTCCTGCGCTGAACGACGGAAAAGAGCCCGTTTTCCAGCATTTCCGGACGAGTTGAATTAATTGTGTTCGGTAACGGTATATTCGCCTTCGGGGAATATGCCTATGAGACGGCTGGGTAAAAGAGGGCTTTGTTCAGGAGTAGCAAATGAATATCGCAGCAGGTCTGTCGCTGGCGGCCATGATCGCACTGGCCGCGACACCGTCTTTCGCATCGGAGGATATGGCTTCGGAGACAAGCGAGGCGATATTCGGTTTCGGCGGTGTGTTGACGAAAGAAGACATGCTGAAAAGCGCTGCCCTCATTCCCGTGGAATACGAAAAGAATGCCATTCTTGGCGGCGGTTACCAGTTTTATCCCTATCGTCTCGGCAATGTGAAACTGGGCGGCGAAATCGGTATTGCCGCGAGATTCGGCAAGGGTTTCACCGGTGAGGTGTGGGCAGGCCCGGTCGCGCGTTATGAGCAGATCAGGCTCGGCGAGCGGCTGTTTATCACGCCGAGCTTCACCGCCGGCCTCAGCCTCGTCACGGACGCACAGCGGGGTCGCGAACGCGAGCAGGAAATCAAGGATGATGGCAATGCCAACGTCCTGTTTTATCTGGGACCGGAAATCAACGTCTCCTTCAGCGAGGATTCCTCGACGGAATTCTTCTGGCGCCTTCACCACCGCTCAGGCGGTGGCAAGACATTGGGCAATATGAAGGGCGCGACCAACGCCAACGTTTTCGGCGTGCGCTACAAGTTCTGACGCGCGGGGCGTGTAGAGGCGCCCTCCATATGGCTGAAGTTTCAGCGACCCATCATGTTTCAGGAAGAGGTGAATAGGAACCCTTGCACGCAGCGCATGGGTGGATTGCCTTATTCTGCCTGTTAATTCGTCATCGAAAAGCGCATATAGAGGTCATCGAAAGACGCCGGAGCGAAAACGTTGCTGACGTCACCTAAACCTCAGAAAGGGTCATGTCATGAACGTAACACGCAGCTTCAACAATTGGCGCAAATATCGTCAGACCATCAACGAGCTGGGCCGCATGAGCACCCGGGAACTGCACGATCTCGGTATTGATCGCAGCCAGATCACCAGCGTTGCCCGCGCCGCCGTCGGCAAGTAATACAGGCGATATCGCCACTTATGAATACGTCAACGCCCGCTTCGCGGGCGTTTTTGTTTTTGGAGCCCTTTGTTCCATGGCTCTCCTGCTTGGCGATGCGGTTCATTACGCGCGCGGTTTTGTCATGCCACAGGCAAAGGGCTTGGCGCCTCTCGCGATCAGGATCACGCAATCTTCGGCGAATAGCGCGCAGTATTTTCGAGCGCGAAAATTGCCATGCATATAGCGCATATCTGTGCTGCAACCTTGTGCCTGTGAAATGCGCAGAAAAATGCTATCTTCAAATCATCGAAACGGATGTACCTCCTCCCACATCCTTTCGGTAATGCGGGTGATCCTACTCCTCCTCCCAAAGGATTGCCCCGGGGACAGCGGTTTTCCTCCTCCCATATCGCTGTTCATCTTTTCAGAAAGCCTGCCGCACCTCCTCCCGCGGCAGGCTTTTTTGTTTTGGGGTATTTTCTTTCGTTTTCAGGAAATCGCTCAGTCGAAAGCCATCATGCCGATGGGCGTTACGGCGTGGGTGCCGGCGCGTTTGGCGAGAGCGTAGGAGAGGCATTGTTCGACCGCGTCCTGCGGTACTGGCTTGGCGATCACGCCGGCGCCGATACCGAGATTGACGACGACTTCAGGGTTCGCCGTCATGAAGATCACCACGACGCCATGATCTTCCGAAAGCCGCCTTCCGATCTCCGGTCCGGTCTGTCCATCGGCAAGATTGACGTCGACGAAGGCGATATCGGCACGGCTGCCAAGCGCCACGGCCTGATCCAGCCGGTTGGCGATACCGATGACGTTGGCCTCTTCTTCCGCCTGCATGATCGAATCTTCGATATCCATGGCGATCAGAAACTCGTCTTCAACGATCAGGACACGCGGCTGCTGCGTGCTGTAACCCGTTTCTTTTTGCAAGACGTCTGCCAACATATGCCTGTCTCCGTTCTATGCGCCCCAGAGCGCTGTTGGCTAGCAAACACCTTGGGCCGTAACTCGTTCCAAAGTGAGATAAACATAGTGAATGGAGTGTAAACGACGTGCCTTTTCGGCTATGACCACTCTATAGCGAAGCAGTTGATTCGGTTCGGTTTTCATCCGGGTAAGGGGTCGGAGAACGTCACCGTGGAGCATCTTTCGCCCCCTGGAACGCCTGCTATTCGCCATTTTGGCGCAATAGGCTGGCATGAAAATTCAAAGCGTTACGGCCTTCTTCTCCTGTGGGGGCAGAGGCGCTGGGACCTTGCCGATCATTCGCGTGCCGCGGTCAAAACGGCGCCGGACCCTATGAGTTTAGAAAGAGAATAAGACGATGACCCAGTCTCCGCGCGCCACCATTGCCCGCAACACGCCCAATATCGCCGTCGTCGGCGTCGGTGGCGGTGGCGGCAATGCGATCAACAACATGATTGCCGAGGGCATCAGCGGTGTGGATTTCATCGCCGCCAACACGGATGCGCAGGCGCTGAAGAAAACCAATGCACCGCGGCTCGTACAATTGAGCTCCGAGCTGACCGGCGGCCTCGGCGCAGGCGCCGATCCCGAGGTCGGCCGTCAGGCGGCGATCGATTCCCTAGATGAGATCATGGATCACTTAAGCGGCTACGACATGTGCTTCATCACTGCCGGCATGGGCGGCGGCACGGGCACGGGTGCTGCTCCCGTCATTGCCGAGGCCTGCCGCGCGAAGAACATCCTCACCGTCGGCGTCGTCACACTCCCGTTCAGCTTCGAGGGCGCGCGGCGTATGCGGGCGGCCGAATATGGCTTTGCCAACCTGCTCAACACGGCAGATACCGTCATCGTCATTCCCAACCAGAACCTGCTGCGTATCGCCGATGCCGGCACCACCTTCGAAAATGCGTTGAAGACTGCCGACAAGGTTCTGTCGCTTGGCGTGCGCTGCATCACCGATCTCATCCTGCGCGAAGGCCTCGTCAATCTCGATTTTGCCGATGTGCGTTATGTCATGAAGAATGGCGGACGCGCGCTTATGGGCACGGCGCAGGCCAAGGGGCCGAAACGCGCCTCGGAAGCGGCCGCGGCAGCCATCGCCAATCCGCTGCTTGGCGAACCTTCGCTGAAGGAGGCGCGGGGCGCGCTGGTGGCCATCTCGGGTGGCAACGATCTGACGCTTTATGAAATTGACGAAGCGATGACGCTGGTGCGCGAAGCGGTGAGCGAAGAGACCGACGTGGTGATGGGCGCTTCCTTCGACCCCACGCTCGATGGCGCCTTCAAGATTTCCGTCGTGGCCACCGGCCTGCGCAACTAAGGGCAGAATGACCGTGCGATACATTCTTCACCCCGCCAGGGAGCAGGAACAATCGGCTCACTCCTCTTTCTTGGGATAAATCGAACCTCCCGGCGCCCACGCCACAAACCGAACGATTAAAAGCCGCCGCGGGTAATTTCCGCGACGGCTTTTTGGTTGTTCTTGAACAATTATTCCGCCATTCGAGAAAGCGAAGCGACCGCGCGGCGTTGATAACGAAAAAATATAATAGTACTCTTTATGTCGACAAGAGGGATTTAGTGATGACGGATATAATTGCTTCTGCCGAGCGCAAGCGCGGCTCCGGCGTGAAGATGGTCTATGATCTGCTGCGCGACGAGATTCTCGATCTGGTGCTGCCGCCGGGCAGCCCGATCGATGAGGTGCAGCTTGCCGAACGGTTCAAGATGTCGCGCACGCCGATCCGCGAGGCCCTGGTCAGGCTGTCGGGTGAGGGGTTGATCGATACGCTGCCGAACCGCTCGACCATGGTGTCGAATATCGATTTCCTCAACATGCACACCTATTTCGATGCGCTGGTGCTGATGTACCGGGTCACCACGCAGCTCGCCGCGCAATATCACCGTCCGGAAGATCTGGCCGGTATCCGGGCGCACAATGCGGAATTTGCCGTTGCGGTGGAAGAGCAGAATGCGCTGGCGATGATCTCCACCAATGCCGCCCTTCACCTTGCCATCGCCGAGGCCGGCCGCAACCCCTATTTCACCAGCCTGTTCAAGCGTCTTCTGGACGAGGGGCGCCGTATTCTCCGGCTTTATTACCAGTCCTACGAGGATCGCCTGCCGCGGCGTTTCGTCGATGATCATGAGGCGATGATCGCGGCCATTGCCACGCGCGATATCGCTCTTTCGGAAAAACTGGCGCGCGAACATGCCGAACAGATCGTGCGCCAGGTGCAGAAATTGCTGGTGCGAAACGAGCGTCTGGAAATAAGTCTGTAGCTTGTCGATTTCTTGTCGACAAATAAAATACAAGATAGTAATGTCCTTGTCGAAAGGGTGGCGCGGAGCTGCGTCCATTCCTGAGAACCATATGCCTTAGGAGCTCATAATGACGGCCAGCATTTTTTCCGGCGTAATCCCCGCTTTGATGACCCCGTGCAGACAAGACCGCACCCCTGATTTCGATGCGCTTGTCCGCAAGGGCAAGGAACTGATCGCCGATGGCATGTCCGCCGTCGTTTATTGCGGTTCGATGGGCGACTGGCCGCTCCTGACGGACGAGCAGCGCATGGAAGGCGTGGAGCGCCTGGTCAAGGCCGGCATTCCCGTTATCGTCGGCACCGGCGCCGTCAACACGGCATCTGCCGTGGCGCACGCTGCCCATGCCCAGAAGGTTGGCGCCAAGGGCCTGATGGTCATTCCGCGCGTTCTGTCGCGCGGTTCGGTCATCGCCGCCCAGAAGGCCCACTTTAAGGCGATCCTTTCGGCCGCTCCTGAAATTCCGGCTGTCATCTACAACAGCCCCTATTACGGTTTCGCGACCCGCGCCGATCTCTTCTTCGCGTTGCGCGCCGAACACAAGAACCTCGTCGGCTTCAAGGAATTCGGCGGCCCGGCCGATATGCGTTATGCCGCTGAAAACATCACAAGCCGTGATGATGAAGTAACCCTGATGATCGGCGTCGATACCGCCGTTGTGCATGGCTTCGTCAATTGTGGTGCAACCGGCGCCATCACCGGCATTGGCAATGTTCTACCCAAGGAAGTCATTCATCTCTGCAAGCTGTCGCAGGCTGCGGCCAAGGGTGATGCGGATGCCCGCGCCCGCGCGCTGGAACTGGAGCAGGCGCTTGCCGTGCTCTCCTCCTTCGATGAAGGCCCGGATCTGGTTCTCTATTTCAAGCACATGATGGTGCTGAAGGGCGACAAGGAATACACGGTGCACTTCAACGAAACCGATGCCCTGACGGACAGCCAGCGCGGTTATGTCGAAGCGCAGTTCAAGCTGTTCAACAGCTGGTACGCCGACTGGAGCAAGCTTCCGGGCGCGGTGCAGACCTGCAAAGCTGCCTGAGTCATCACAGTAATAAAATAAAAGGCCCGCATTTGCGGGCCTTTTTCATTTCCGATCCTCAACGCGGTCAGGAGACCGCGTCCAGTCCCTTCTCCAGCAACCGATCGAGTCCGGCCATTTCAGCGGCCGTGAGAGTAATGCCTTCGCTCTCGGATTTGGCGCGGGCGGCAAAGCGGCGGCCGGAGGGCAAGCGGGCGCCTTGGCCGATGATGGCGTCGAACAGCACTTCGGCGCGCTGGAAGGGATCACCAGGACGCCCCTTGGCGAAGGCTTCCGGGGAGAATGCAACGATCAATTCGCCGTGGAAAGGCGCAAGCGTCGTGGTGCCGAGATAATCGAGCACTTCGGGGCTGGTGAGATCGCCGATCATGATGCCGGCGAGAAGCTCGATCATGGTGCCGATGGCCGAACCCTTGTGGCCGCCAAAAGGAAGCATGGCACCGGCAAGCGCTGCCTCCGGGTCGGTGGTCGGATTGCCATCGGCATCCACCGCCCATCCTTCCGGCAAGGATTTTCCCGCGCGCCGGTGCAGTTCTATCTCGCCGCGGGCGGCAACGGATGTCGCGAAATCAAAGACGTACGGCGACGTGTCCTTGCGCGGCCAGCCGAAGGCAAAAGGATTGGTGCCGAGCAGCGGCTTGGTTCCGCCTGTGGGTGCGACGGTGGAATAGCTCGGGCACATCACCAATCCGGCCAGTCCGTTCGAGGTCAGTCCCTCGACCTCGGGCCAAAGTGCCGAAAAATGTGTGCAGTCGTTGATGACGAGTGCCGCGAGGCCCAGGCGTTTCGCGCGCTCGGCCAGAACCGGCAGGCCAAGCTCGAAGGCGGGGTTGGCGAAACCGCCCATGGCATTGACCTTCACGATAGCCGTGCCGTCGTCTTCCGCCACTTCCGGTATCGCATCGGGCTTCACCTTGGCCGCCTTGACGGTGCGAAGTGCGCCTTCAATGCGGTAGATCCCATGCGATTTGCAGGCATCTCGTTCGCCGGCGGTGATGACGCGCGCCAACGCGCCCGACTGCACAGCATTCAGCCCAGCCCTCAAAAAAATCGACTCGACCCGCTGGAAAAGTGCCTCAATGGTCAAGGTGGTCGTGTCGCTCATCATAGTTCTCCGATACTGGCTCGCACATTTTGAATACATAAAGTATACAAAGGCGAGGCTAATGCAATCTGTGTTTTCACGTCGTGGCGCCAGCACGTGCAAATCGGCGTCAGCCGGAAAGGGTGGATATATCTATAGGCCCCGACACCGTGCTTACGCGGTTTTTTCCATTCAGGCCGCTCAACCAATCTCATTCGTTCGCACACGCAAAAAATTCTTTTTGTATACTCATTGTATTTTTATATTGATTTATCGCTGCCATGGGGAAATAGTGATCGCGCCTTCAACGGCAGACCAATTGATGGGAGCAAATCAACAATGAAAAAATCGGTCATCGTCGCCGGCCTCCTGGCCGCCACTTTCTCTATTACGCCGGCCAAGGCCGACAAACTTGACGACATCATTTCGTCCGGCATGCTGCGTTGCGCCGTCGTGCTCGATTTCCCGCCGATGGGCGCGCGTGATGACGCCAACAACCCTGTTGGCTTCGATGTCGATTATTGCAACGATCTGGCCAAGGTGCTTGGCGTCACGGCTGAAATCGTCGAGACCCCGTTCCCCGAGCGTATTCCGGCGCTGATGTCCGGCCGCGTCGATGTCGGCGTTGCGTCGACCTCCGACACGCTGGAGCGCGCCAAGACGGTCGGTATGACCGTGCCTTATTTCGCCTTCGAAATGGCTGTCACCGCCAACGACAAGTCCGGCATCAAGTCCTTCGAAGACATGAAGGGCAAGACGGTCGGCGCAACCGCCGGCACCTTCGAAGCGATCGCGCTCGAAAAGACGGTCAAGGAATGGGGTGTGGGCGAATTCCGTCCTTACCAGACCCAGGCTGACGTGTTCCTCGCGCTTAGCCAGGGTCAGATCGACGCCACGGTCTCCACCTCCACCGTTGCGCAGTCGACCGTCAAGAGCGGCAAGTTCGCAGGCGTCTCCGTCGTCGGCAAGGCGCCTTATGACATCGACTACGTTTCGCTGTTCACCAACCGCGATGAATACGGCTTCATCAATTACCTGAACCTCTTCATCAACCAGCAGGTTCGCACCGGCCGTTACGCCGAACTCTACAAGAAGTGGGTTGGCGGCGAGGTTCCGTCGCTCACTGTCAACGGCGTTTACCGCTGATCAGGACTTTTCGTAAACGGCGCGGTCAAAATGATCGCGCCGTTGATCGTTTCTGAAAAGGCGGGCGCCTCATGTTCAATTATACATTCCACTGGAATCAGGCGCTGAAGGCTTTGCCGCAGCTTCTGGACGGTGCGGTGGTGACTCTGCAGATCGCCATTCTGTCAATGGTGATCGGTCTTTCCTTCGCCATCCTGCTGACTTTGTTCCGGCTCTCCGGAAACCGCGTTCTCGGCGCTTTCGCCGCCGTCTGGGTCGAAATCGCCCGCAACACGCCGGCGCTGTTCCAGATTTACATGGCTCATTTCGGGCTTGGCAATTTCGGCATTCATCTCAGCCCCTATACAGCACTTCTTGTCGGCATCGCCTTCAACAATGCCGGTTATCTGGCGGAAAACTTCCGTGGAGCGCTGAAAGCGATACCGGATACGCAGACGCGGTCGGGCCGTTCGCTCGGCATGACCTCGATGCAGACGTTTCGGCTGATCATCATGCCGCAGATGCTGCGCGTCGCCTTCCTGCCGGCCACCAATCAGATGGTCTGGGCGATCCTGATGACCTCGCTTGGTGTCACAGTCGGCATGAATACCGATCTCGCCGGCGTCACGCAGGCGCTCAATGCGCGTTCGTTCCGAACCTTCGAATTCTTCGCGCTCGCTGCGGTCATCTATTATGTGATCGCCAAGATCGTCACGCTTGCCGCCAGATTGCTGGCTGCACGTCTGTTCCGTTACTGAGAGAGGTGAGCCATGTTTGAAACCGCGCTCACCTGGAGTGATCTCGCCTTCCTGGCCAAGGGTGCCGGCATGACGCTTGCCGTCACCGCCGTCGCCGTCACGGCAGGCACCATCATGGGGATCATCTTCGGTATCATCCGTTTCCAGTTCGGCCCCTACTGGTCGCTGCCGCTGACCTTCGTTCTGGATATTTTCCGCTCGGTGCCGCTGCTCATCCAACTGGTGCTCGGCAATGCCTTCCAGTCGATCGCCAAGCTCGGCTGGCCGCCATTCACCACCTCCTGCGTCGTGCTGTCGCTTTATACGGCAGCCTATTGCACCGAGATCGTGCGCGGCGGCATCGGTGCCGTGCCGTCCAATACGCGCCGCGCCTGCCGGTCGCTCGGCATGACCTGGTCGCAGGACATGCGCTACATCGTGTTGCCGCTTGCCACGCGTGTGTCCCTGCCGTCTTGGATCGGGCTGACGCTCGGTGTCATGAAGGATTCCGCACTGGTGCTGTGGCTTGGTCTTATCGAGCTTCTGCGCGCATCGCAGATCCTCGTCACCCGCCTGCAGGAACCGCTGACCATCCTGATGATCTGCGGCGCCATCTATTTCCTTATCAGCTTCCCCATCGCCCGTTTCGGCGGGTATCTCGAAAGACGGTGGTCCCCCAATGATTGAGATCGAAAACGTCCGCAAATCCTTCGGCCCGCTGGAGGTTCTGAAAGGGATCAACCTCACCGTCAACAAGGGTGAGGTCGTCACCATCATCGGCGGCTCCGGTTCCGGCAAGTCGACGCTGCTGACCTGCATCAACGGTCTCGAGCCGATCGACAGCGGCAAGATCGCCATCGACGGCACGGAAGTGCATGCCAAATCGACCGACCTCAACAAGCTGCGCCGCAAGGTCGGCATTGTCTTCCAGCAATGGAACGCCTTTCCACATCTGACGGTGCTGGAAAACGTCATGCTGGCGCCACGCAAGGTTCTTGGCATCTCGAAAGAAAAGGCCGAGGAAATCGCGGTCAAGCAACTGACCCATGTCGGTCTCGCTGAAAAGCTGAAGGTCTATCCGAACCGCATGTCCGGCGGCCAGCAGCAACGCATGGCGATTGCCCGCGCGCTTGCCATGTCGCCGGAATATATGCTGTTTGACGAAGTCACCTCTGCGCTTGATCCGATGCTGGTGGGCGAAGTGCTCGATACGCTGAAGATGCTGGCAGACGAAGGCATGACGATGATCTGCGTCACCCACGAAATGGCCTTCGCAAGGGATGTCTCGAACCGCGTCGCCTTCTTCCATCAGGGCGTGATGGCGGAAATCGGCACGCCCGACCAGTTGTTCGGCGCGCCGCAGCATCCAGAAACGCAGAAGTTCCTGGCGAACGTTCGATAATGCCTGCACATGATGTCATTGTCATAGGGGCCGGCGTCGTCGGTCTCTCGGCGGCAATTGCCGCGCAGGGCCGTGGTCTTTCGGTCACGGTCATCGACCGCGAGGGACCGGCGGCGGGCGCTTCGGCCGGCAATGCCGGAGCCTTCGCCTTTACCGATATCCTGCCGCTTGCATCCCCCGGCATTCTCTGGAAGGCGCCGAAGTGGCTTCTCGATCCGTTGGGACCGCTTAGCGTGCCGCCGGCCTATGCGCTGAAGATCGCGCCGTGGATGTTCCGTTTCTGGCGGGCCTGCGCCGCATCGAAGGTCGAGCATTCCACAGCCGCGCAGACAGCAATGATGGATCTTTCCAGGGCCGAGCTCGAGCCGTTCCTCAGAAAGACCGACACCATTGCCATGCTGCGCAAGGAGGGCAACCTTCAGGTCTATGAAAGCGAGGCGGAATTCGAGAGCTCGCTCGCCGGCTGGAAAGCGCGCGAGCGCCATGACATCGAGTTCCGGCATCTGAACGCCGAGCAGATGGCCGAAATTCAACCCGGCATCGCACCGCGCTTTGCCTGCGGCACATTCACGCCCGGCTGGTTTTCGATCGCCGATCCCAAGCTCTATACGCTGGCGCTGGCCGACCATTTCCGCACCATAGGCGGGCGTATCGAATGCCTGGATGTGGCTTCGCTCAGACCGCTGGAAGACGGCGTCGAGGTGGTGAGCCATGATGGCCGCACCCGCAAGGCGACCAAGGTGGTGCTGGCGGCGGGTGCCTTCTCGCACCGCATCGCCCGTTCGCTTGGCGAAAAAATTCCGCTGGAAACGGAACGGGGTTATAATACCACGTTGCCTTCAGGCGCCTTCGATCTACGCACGCAGGTCACCTTCGGCGGCCACGGCTTCGTCGTTACCCGTCTTTCCTCCGGCATCCGCGTCGGTGGTGCGGTGGAACTGGGCGGGCTGGAGCTTCCGGCCAATTTCGCCCGTTCCGAGGCGCTTCTGGCCAAGGCGAAAGCCTTCCTGCCTGGTCTGAAAACCGAGGGCGGAAAGCAGTGGATGGGCTTTCGCCCGTCGCTGCCGGACAGCCTGCCGGCCATCGGGCAAGCGCGGCATACTGCAAGGGTGGTCTATGCTTTCGGCCACGGGCATCTGGGGCTGACGCAATCGGCGGGCACGGCCCGCATCGTCGCCGATCTTCTGACGGGGCAAAAACCCGCCATCGATACAAGGGCATTTTCGCCGCAACGTTTCTAGAGAATTCTGGCTTTTCTCCGAAACGCAAAAATTCTCTAGCTTTTTTCACGCATTTTCCGGGCGTAACCACTGCGCAATTTTACCGGAAATGCTTCAGGGAGATTTTCGATGTCTTCTGCCGTTTCAACCACAGCCGCTCCCGAGGCGCGCAGCATTCTGGCCGGTGCCGCCGAAGGCAAGGTCATCGCAACGACAGAGGCGCTGAGCTTCTGGGGCGGTGTCGATCCCGCCACCGGCAAGGTGATCGACGTGCATCACCCGCTGCACGGTATCTGTCTCACCGGCGGCGTGCTGTTCATGCCGACCAGCCGCGGCTCCTGCACCGGCTCGGGTGTGTTGCTCGATCTCATCCTCACCGGCCGTGCGCCTTCGGCACTGGTTTTCTGCGAGGCCGAGGACGTTCTGACGCTGGGTGCGCTTGTCGCGGCGGAAATGTTCGACAAGGCTTTGCCGGTCATCCGCCTCGATGCCGAAACTTTCACCCACTTCTCGCGTGCTGCCAATGTCAGCATCGATCAAAATACCATCAAGGCCGACGGCGTCTCTCTTGCCATCGCCCCGCCGGCGACGGCACATCTCGACCTCACGGACGACGACCGGGCGATGCTTGAGGGGTGTGATGGCATTGCGGTGCGTCAGGCCATGCGCATCATCGTCGCCATGGCCGCCCAGCAGGGGGCATCCGCGCTTGTTGATGTCACCCAGGGCCATATCGACGGCTGCATCTATGCCAGCCCCGCCAACCTTACCTTTGCGGAAAAAATGGCCGACATGGGCGGCAAGGTGCGGGTTCCTTCGACCATGAACGCCATTTCCGTGGACAAGGCCAACTGGCGCGCACAGGGCGTGCCGGAGGATTTCGGCGATCCCGCTGCAAGACTGGCGGATGCCTATGTGCGCATGGGATGCAAGCCCACGTTCACCTGTTCGCCTTACCTGCTCGACAGCGCGCCGAATGCCGGCGAATCGATTGCCTGGGCCGAATCAAATGCGGTGATCTTCGCCAATACGGTGCTCGGCGCCCGCACCGCCAAACATCCTGACTTTCTCGATCTTTGCATTGCGATGACGGGCAGGGCGCCGCTTTCAGGCGTGTATATCGAAGAAAACCGGCGGCCGCAGCGCATCGTTGACGTGGCCCTGCCAGCCGGCATTGATGACGCCTTCTGGCCGCTCGTCGGTTATCTTGCCGGCAAGGCTGCACCGGATTGCATTCCCCTGTTGCGCGGCCTTGGCGCCGCAAAGCCGTCGCGGGATGATCTGAAAGCACTCTGCGCCGCCTTCGGCACCACCTCTGCCTCGCCGATGCTGCATATCGAGGGCGCGACGCCGGAAGCCGGGCTTGCGCCGCTCGAAACCGCGGAAACCGTCACCATTTCGCTTCAAGATATGGCCGCCGCCTGGTCGCTCCTGAACGATGGGCCGGAGGAGGTGCAGCTTGTTGCCATCGGCAGTCCGCACGCCTCGCTGGAGGAGTGCCGCGCCCTTGCCGCCGTTTTCGCCGGCCGCAAACGTCGTGCAGATGTTGCCGTCATCGTTACCGCCGGCCAGCAGGTCATCGATGCGGCCGGCAAGGACGGCACGCTGCAGAGCTTGAAGGACAGCGGCGTGCAGGTGCTGCCGGATCTCTGCTGGTGCTCGATTTCCGAGCCGGTCTTCCCGACGAAGACGCGCGCGCTGATGACCAATTCCGGCAAATACGCCCATTACGGCCCGGGCCTTAGTGGCCGCGCGGTACGCTTCGGCAGTCTTGCCGATTGCGTCGAAAGCGCGCTGACCGGCCGTGCCGTATCCCGCCTTCCTGTCTGGCTTTCATGAGGAGAACTGAATGCGCAGTATCAAGACCGTTCATGTGATTTCCGCCCATGCGGAAGGTGAAGTCGGGGATGTGATCGTTGGCGGGGTGAAGCCGCCGCCGGGCGAGACAATCTGGGAGCAGAGCCGTTTCATCGCCCGCGATGAGACGCTGCGCAATTTCGTGCTCAACGAACCGCGCGGCGGCGTCTTTCGCCACGTCAACCTGCTGGTGCCGCCGAAACATCCGGACGCGGACGCCGCCTTCATCATCATGGAGCCGGAAGACACGCCACCCATGTCCGGCTCCAATTCCATCTGCGTGTCCACCGTACTTCTGGATGGTGGCATCGTGCCGATGCAGGAGCCGGAAACTCATATGCTGCTGGAAGCGCCGGGCGGGCTGGTGAAGGTGCGCGCGGAATGCCGCAACGGCAAGGCCGAACGCATTTTCGTGCAGAACCTGCCGAGCTTTGCTGCAAAGCTCGATGCCGAACTCGAGGTCGAAGGCCTCGGCAAACTCAAGGTCGATACCGCCTATGGCGGCGACAGCTTCGTTATCGTTGATGCCGAAGCAATGGGGTTCAGCCTGAAGCCGGAGGAGGCGCATGAGATTGCCCGTCTCGGCGTGCGCATCACCAATGCCGCCAACAAGGCTTTGGGTTTCGACCATCCCGAAAACCCGGATTGGCGGCATTTTTCCTTCTGCCTCTTCGCCGGCAAGGTGGAGCGCACGGCGGAAGGCCTCAGGGCAGGGGCGGCGGTCGCCATTCAGCCGGGCAAGGTGGATCGTTCGCCGACCGGCACGGCGCTTTCGGCCCGCATGGCGGTGCTGCATGCACGCGGCGAAATGAAGGAAGGCGAAACGCTGACGGCGGTGTCGCTGATAGGCTCCACCTTCACCGGTCGTATTCTTGGAACGACAACAGTCGGCGACCGCCCGGCCATCCTACCGGAAATCTCCGGCCGTGGCTGGGTCACCGGCATCCACCAGCATATGCTTGATCCGTCCGATCCGTGGCCGGAGGGGTATCGGCTCACGGATACCTGGGGTGCCCGGTAGGGGCATTAGACCGCACTTCCCTCATCCCTGTGCTTGTCACAGGGATCCAGTCAGCCCAAGTCCTTGGGCTGAAAAGACTCCCTTTCGCCGAGGAGACGCACGTCGGCTGGATTCCTGTGGCAAGCACAGGAATAAGGGAAGAGAATGGATCAACCACCCAGCCGCTTCGTCGTCTCCCGCACGATCAGCTCGAAACCGACGTCCACCCGCGCCCCTTCAGGCACAACAGCATCCTTTTCCGGCTCCAATATCGAAAGCAGCAATTCGCCCGCTTTACGTCCGATCATCTGGGCGTCGACGCGGATGGTCGAGATTGCCGGATAACATTGCCGGCCGATATCGAAATCGCCGAAGCCGAGGATGGAAATCCGGTCAGGCACATGAATGCCCCTTCGGTGACATTCCATCAGCGCGCCGACGGCCGAGATATCGGAGACCGCGAAGATGGCCTCGACGTCGGGTGCCTTCGCCAGCAGGGAACCGAGCGTCTTTGCGCCATGGTCGTAGGAAACCGGCGCGCTGCCTTCGCGGATGATGAGATCGTCGGAAATGCCGGCTTCGCGCAGCGCTGCGGAAAAGCCGAGGAGGCGGCTTTCGCCACGCCAGTCCTTCACATCGCCATCGGCCCTTGAGCCAAGTGCTCCAATTTTCGTAAAGCCAAGCGATATCAGATGTTTGGCGGCGGTTCTTCCCACTTCGTAGTTGGAAAAGCCAACCGCGTGATCGATCGGATGTTCGGGCACGTCCCATATCTCCACAATCGGAATGCCGGCCCGCATCAGAACTTCGCTCGCCATCTTGGTATGGACAGTGCCAGCAACGACAATGGCATCCGGGCGGCGCTCCATCATGGTGCGGATGACGCGCTCCTCTTCCAGAAGGTCGTACATCGTGTAGCCGATCAGCAATTGATAATCGGCGGCGCGCAGCGCATTGGCGAGCCCCTGTGTGCTGTCGGCGAAGTTGGAGTTGGTGAGCGTCGGCAAAATGGCGGTGATGAAATTCGTGCGTCGGGAAGACAGCGAACCGGCGATCCGGTCTGGCACATAGCCAAGCTTCTCGATGGCCTTCATCACCTTCTGGCGCGTGTCTTCAGACACCAGCGCCGGATCGGCCAGCACCCGCGAGACCGTCATCTTGGAGACGCCCGCGAGTTTCGAGACGTCGCTCATGGTTGCTTTTTTTGACGTGACTAACGCTGCGGCCAAGGGCGTGCGCTCCACCAAAGCATGTCTCCCTGAATTGGAACCGGTTCAGGACAAGACATACACGAAGATATCAAGGGAAAGCACGCCGCATGATTGCGATTGACGCGGCGTGCACCGGATTTATGCGACGCGTCTATAGACCAGATGGTAAAAACGCCCGTCGCACATGCTCATCATCTCGTCCGTCAGCACCCGGCCTTCCAATCTGACCGGCGAAACCAGCGCTTCCTCCACCGCCTCCATCGACGGATAGTCAATTTCCTGCACCATGATGATCGCCGCCGCATCCGGGTCGGTGCGCTCCGTGCGCATCACCCGCACCGCCTGCGCGTTCGGCATGCGTTTCCAGACCGGCAGAAGCTTTTCTTCGACGATGCGGAAAAACTCCTCCTCCCTACCGGCGTGGATCCTGCCTTCAAAAATTGCCGAGCGTGTATACATGGTTCCCTCCCGAATGAATGCCGATGCAACGGTTCTGTAGATCGGACTTGCAATGATACCGATAACATGCATTATTGATCCTGCCAAGAACGTGAAATGGTGTCGACCAGAGGAAAATCGATAACCAGCCGAAATTGTTGAATTTCATAGGAAATTCTACCGATTTCGGATCTTTGCGTCATCTTGGGAGGAGTTTTTTGCAAATCGGGTTAAAATGTTATCGAGAACATTTTTCGGTTTGCGCAAGGGCCGCTGCTCCCGCGCGGGCAGCCACTACAGGGTTGGAGGAGAAACCATGAGCATATCCAGATTTTTGAAGAACATGACCGTTGCCGTCGGTGTTGCCGCAGCAACGCTTGCCGCCACTACCTCGGCCAATGCCGTTTCGCTGAGCGAGATCACGGCGCGCGGCAAGGTCAAGATCGGTGTTCTCACCGGCGCTCCACCGATGGGCATGGTGGACGAGAAGGGCAATCCTTCCGGTTATGACGTCGACGTCGCCAACCTCATCGGTTCTTACCTGTCACTGCCTGTGGAGCTGGTGCCACTGACGCCGCCGGCGCGTATTCCCGCACTTCAGACCGGCAAGGTCGATTTCCTTGTCGCGACGCTCGCCCCGACAGGTGAACGCGCCAAGACCGTCATGTTCACGCAGCCTTACAGCGCCTTCAACATGGACATCATCTCCGGCAAGGACCAGAAGTTCGAAAATCTCGACAGCCTCAAGGGCAAGCGTGTTTCGGTCAATCGTGGTTCCTCGCAGGAAACCGCGCTGCGCAAGGCCAATGTCGAAGGTCTTGAAATCGTCGTCTACGAAGACGATTCCACCAGCGCCCAGGCACTGCTTGCCGGTCAGGTGGATGCCGTGGCACTGCCGTCCACAGTCGGCGAGGCGATCATCAAGCAGCGTCCGGAAGCCGGTCTGCAGGTTGGCTTCACCTTCTTCCAGCAGGGCAATTCCATGGCGACGAAGATCGAGGATTTCGAGCTGCGCCAGTGGCTGAACACCTCCATCTATCTCATGAAGATGTCGGGCGATCTCGACCGTATCTCGGTGAAGTGGACCGGCCGTCCGCTGCCGCAACTGCCAAGCTTCTGATTGAGCCATTCAACGCGCCCGCCGGGAGAAATTCCGGCGGGCCGGGAAATGTCCACGGAGTGACGCATGTCCTATACATTTCAATTCGGCGCACTTGCCCAATATCAGAACGAATTGTTGAGCGGCATATGGCTGACGATCAAGCTATCGGTCCTCTCCATCGTGCTCGGCTGTGCTTTCGGCATTCTTCTGGCCTCACTGCGGTCCATCAATGGCGGCATCGTCCGCATCATCGTGGACGCCTATGTCGAGGTGATCCGCAACACGCCGTTTCTGGTGCAGTTGTTCATCGTCTATTTCGGCCTGCCGGGTCTCGGCTTTCGCGTCGGGGCGGATACGGCGGCGTTGATCGGCATGACGATCAATCTCGCGGCCTATTCGACGGAAATCATCCGCGCCGGCATCGAGGCGGTGCACAAGTCGCAGATCGAGGCGGGCGAGGCGCTGGGCTTCACGAAATACCAGATCTATCGCCACGTCATCATGGTGCCGGCTATCGCTAAGGTCTATCCGTCGCTGTGCAGCCAGTTCGTGCTGATGATGCTGGCATCGAGCATATGCTCGGCCATTTCCACCCATGAGCTTGCGGCCGCCGCTGCCTTCGTGGAATCGCAGACCTACCGCTCCTTCGAGGTCTATATCGTCGTCACGCTCATCTATCTGGCGCTGGCGCTCAGCCTGCGGCTCATCCTTGCCCTTATCGGCATGTGGCTGTTTGGCCGCCGCGTGGCCCGCAAGACGATGACCGCTTTGCCGGAGGTGCAGTCATGACGCTTCGAACTTTCGGCTGGAACGAATTCGGCTTCCTGCTGACCGCCCTGCAATGGACCGTGCTTCTGACGATCATTGCGCTTATCGGCGGCGGCATCGTCGGCTTTCTCATCGCTCTGGCCCGTACCTCGGACAACAAGCTGCTGCGCATCGCCGCCGGCACCTATATCCAGGTCATTCAGGGCATTCCGGTGCTGATGATCCTGTTCCTGTCCTATTACGGCCTTAGCCTTGCCGGACTGGAACTGCCGCCACTGATCGCCGCCGGCGCATCGATGACGATCTATACATCGGGTTATCTCGCCGAAATCTGGCGCGGCTGCATCCAGGCGGTGCCGAAGCAGCAGTGGGAAGCGTCCGAGTCGCTGGCGCTCACCCGCGCCCAGCAATATCGCTACGTCATCCTGCCGCAGGCGATCCGCATTTCCCTGCCGCCGACCGTCGGTTTTGCTGTTCAGGTCGTCAAGAATACGTCCATCGCATCGATCATCGGTTTCGTCGAACTGGCAAGAGCGGGGCAGCTCATCAACAATGCCACGTTCCAGCCGTTCCGTGTCTTCGTCGCGGTGGCCGTGCTTTATTTCATCGTCTGCTACCCGTTGTCCCAGCTGTCGCGTTTGCTGGAAAGGAGGCTTCATGCCGGAAGTAATCGTTGAAAACGTTCACAAGAGCTTTGGCGCTCTCGAAGTCCTCAAGGGCGTGTCGCTGACCGTCGGTCGCGGTGAAGTCTTTGCCCTCATCGGCCGCTCGGGCTCGGGCAAGAGCACGCTGCTGCGCTGCATGAACGGGTTGGAGAAGATCAATTCGGGCCGCATCGAAATCGCCGGTCATGCGATCGGCGAAGATGCCAAGGCGCTGCGCAAGCTGCGCACCGACGTCGGCATCGTCTTCCAGAGCTACAATCTTTTCCCGCATCTGACGGTCGGTGAGAACATCATGCTCGCGCCGCGCATCGTCAAGGACGTGGCGAAATCGGAAACCAGGGATATCGCCCGCGAAGTTCTGCAACTCGTCGGCCTGTCGGAGAAATTCGATTCCTATCCTGACCAGCTGTCCGGCGGCCAGCAGCAGCGCGTGGCGATTGCCCGCTCGCTCGCCATGCGGCCGAAGGTGATGCTGTTTGACGAGGTGACCTCGGCGCTCGATCCGGAACTGACGGAAGAAGTGCTGACCGTCATGGAAAACCTCGCCAAGGGCGGCATGACCATGATCCTCGTCACCCACGAAATGGCCTTTGCGCGCCGTGTGGCGACCGAAACCATCTTCATGCACAAGGGCAAGATCTGGGAGCAGGGCCGCTCGTCTGAACTCTTCGCCGATCCGCAAACGCCGGAACTCCGGCAATTCGTCAAGGCCGATGTGAAGTAGTTCACCGGCGCAAAGGAAGATCCATGACCACTGAAATCGTACAACTGTGCCCGCTGATCCCGGCACTGGAGGAAGAACTCGCGCAGCGCTTTACCGTGCATCGCCTGTTTGAGGCCGCAGACCAGGCGGCATTCCTTTCCGAAAAGGGTGCTGCAATCCGCGGCGTCGTCACGGGTGGTCATATCGGCCTGCCGGCGGATGTCGGCGCCGCACTCCCCAACCTCGAAATCGTGGTCATCAACGGTGTCGGTTTCGACAAGGTCGATCTGGGAGAGGCCAAGCGACGCAGTTTTCGCGTTTCCAACACACCTGACGTGCTGACTGCTGATGTCGCCGACCTCGCGCTCGGCCTTGTTCTGGCGCAGGCGCGCAAGCTGCCACAGGCCGACCAGCACGTGCGCACGGGGCAATGGCTGAAGGGCGATATGGGTCTTTCCACCCGTGTGGCCGGCCGCCGTTATGGCATTTTCGGCCTCGGCCGGATCGGTCAGGCCATTGCAAAGCGGCTCGAAGGTTTTGACGCACGCATTTCCTATACCGCCAGAAACCGCCGCGATGTCGCCTATGATTATTATGACAGCATCGAGGCTCTGGCCGCCAATTGCGACGTGCTGATCATCGCCGCTGCTGCCACCGCTGAAACCCGCCATATCGTCAATGCGGATGCGCTGAAGGCTCTCGGTCCCCAAGGTGTGCTCGTCAACGTGGCGCGCGGTTCACTGGTGGATGAGACGGCGCTGGTCGAGGCGCTTTCGAGCGGCATGATCGGTGGCGCAGCGCTTGATGTCTTCGAGGATGAGCCACGTGTGCCGGAAGCGCTTTTCGCCTTCGAAAACGTCACGCTTGCCCCGCATATCGGCAGCGGGACGCACCAGACCCGGCGCGCCATGGCTGATCTGGTTCTCGCCAATCTCGACGCGCATTTCGCCGGCAGGGAACTGCCGACACCGGTGGTCTGATACATTCCCCGTCAATACCTGCAATCTTTCGGCGCGGCTTTGTCCGCGCCATTTTGATTTTGGCTGGCGGTAATCCACGCAGGTGCCTGAAGCGGTGTTTACAGCGCAATCCGGCTCGACGTTCATCATTATATAATATGTATAATCCTACTATTCTGCTTCCTTATAAAGTGATGAGGCGGAGAGGTGCGTTCCAAAGGCCCGAAGACACCTGAAGAGAATCGGATGTCGCGAAAAAAGCGCGACATAACGCCATCTGCCTCTCCAGCAATGGGCGAAAATGCTAATCCCTCCGGCCGGCACACGCTACTTGAAGCGATGATCGACCATGTGCCGGATTTTATCTATGCCAAGGATCTGGAAGGGCGCTTTCTTTTTGCCAACCGCGCCATCGTTAATGAAAACGGCTTTGAAAGTGTCGAGGAGCTGATCGGGCTCACCGATTACGACATTCACGGTGAAGCGGCGCGCCACGCCGGCATTCCCGATACCGAAGCGCGGGTAATGCGCACCGGCGAGCCGGATCTCGGTTATGAAGAACGCGCCATGCGCGGGGATGTCGATCGCTGGCTGATGATGTCGCGTGTGCCGCTGAAGGATAAATCCGGCGAGATTATCGGCGTCGTGGGTGCTTCGCGCGATATCACCCAGAAAAAGGCCTCGGAGCGATTGCTTCAGGCGCAGGCGCATATTCTGGAAATGATTGTGGCAGCGGCGCGTATCGAGGATTTCCTCGAGGAATTTGTCAAGGCCATCGAAAATCTGGCCACCGGCCTTGCCTGTGCCGTGCGGGTGTTTGAGGCCGCAGTGGGAGAGCCATCGGTTTATGTTTCCCCCGCGCTTGCGCAGCAGGCGGGACTGACCGCACTCATCTCCAATGTCAGCGATCCCGAAAGCCTCGCCCATTCGGGGGAAGATACGGCCTTCAGTTTCGATATTCCCGCCAGTGAAGGCAAGGCGCATGGTTTCGTCTGGTGCAAGCTGGCCGGCCGCAAGCCGGATGAAGCACTGGTGGAATTTATCGGCGCTGCGGCGCGCATGGCGGGTCTGGCGATAGACCGCAAAAGGGCGGCGGAACACATCGCCTTTCTGGCGGATCATGACATGCTGACCCGGCTACCCAACCGTCGTTTCCTCGATACCCGACTTCCAGAGATATTGGCAGCGGCGGCAAAGGCGAACAGAAGGGTCGGTATCGGATTTCTCGATCTCGATAACTTCAAGCAGATCAATGATACGCTCGGTCACAGCATCGGCGATGCGCTGCTGTCGAAAACCGCAGAGCGCATTGCCGCGAGCCTCAGGCAAAACGATCTCGTTCTGAGGGTAGGTGGCGACGAGTTCGTCATTATTCTCGAAGAGCATAAGGATGACGTCGAAAAGCACCTGCAGCGTATTCGCGCCGCAGTTTCCCAGCCATTGCGCATCCGCAATTACGACATCAAGGTCACCTGCAGCATCGGCATGGCCTTTTTCCCCGAACATGGGAAAACCACGGCGGAAATTGTCGCGGCGGCCGATCTTGCCATGTATGAGGTCAAACATAATGGACGCGACAGCATCGCCACTTTCACACCGAACATGGCGGATGATCTAAGGAAGAAATTCACCCGGATCGAGGAAATGCGCAAAGCCGTGGAAAGGGACGAATTCGTCCTGCATTTCCAGCCGCAGGTTGATCTTGCAAATGGCCGGATCAGCGGTGTTGAGGCGCTGGTGCGCTGGCAGCACCCTACGGAAGGTCTGCTCGGCCCCGTAGAATTCATCGGGCTTGCGGAAGAAACCGGCCTGATCGTGGAACTCGGGGCAAACATCCTCAAAAAGGCCTGCCGCCAGGCGCAGGCATGGGTTGCCGCCGGCCTTTCGCCGGTCAAGATGGCGGTCAACATCTCACCACGTCAGTTTCAGGGCGGGCTGGTGCAGCAGATCAGGTCGGTGCTGAAGGAAACCGGACTGGCGCCCTCCCTGCTGGAAATCGAGATCACCGAGACGCTGATCATTCAGGATGTCGAGACATCGGTGCGGATCATGCACGCCATAAAACAGATGGGCGTCAGCCTGGCGCTGGATGATTTCGGCATCGGCTATTCCTGCCTCGGCATGCTTAAGACATTCCCGCTGTCCTGTATGAAGATAGACCGGTCGTTCCTGACCCACCTGCCGGAAAAAACCAAGGACAGCGCCATCGTCACGATCATGATCCAGCTTGCCGGATCGCTTGGAATCGATGTCATTGCCGAAGGCGTGGAAACCGCCGAGCAGGCGAATTTCCTCCGCACGGCCGGCTGCCCTTACGGTCAGGGCTATTATTTCAGTCGTCCTCTTCCTGCGGATGCGATCGAGGCAACGTTGGCGAACAGGACGATATTCCCCACCGGCCTCTCCGGCGGCAGGTCATAAGCCCCCGCCTTTAACGGATGTGACGGAGCAGCGCACATGCTGCCATGTCTTCCGCAAACCGCCGCGTTATTGCTGCGCATTTTCCTTTCTCGCTCTGGTTCCGCAAGGAAAGTCTTCGCCTCATCCCGCCCATGAGTGCGTTCTCGGTCTCTAGCAGGATTACGCGAGGTTTCGACTTATTCCGTGGCGTAATAATATGATTACTTTAGAAAATTTATTCTTAGTAATAAATAGAACTATTACGTAATAAATGACGAAATTACTATATTTTAAAGTATTAAATTGTTGTAATTTTACTACTTAAGCTGAATGTGTACTTAAATTGTATTTGAGTTTGTTCGATTTGAATTGCGACTCCGCAGTAGTTTCTGTCATTTGCTCAATCAGCGCAGGGAAGCGGGCGGCAGGGAAAGACCAGCCCTCAAATTTGCGCATTTGTTGAAAAAATTTTTTGACTGGAGATTACAAATGAACATCAAGAGTCTTTTGATCGGCTCCGCTGCCGCTCTCGCGGCCGTATCCGGCGCAAAAGCTGCTGACGCCATCGTCGCGGCCGAACCCGAGCCAATGGAATATGTCCGCGTCTGCGACGCCTTCGGTAAGGGCTTCTTCTATATGCCCGGCACCGAAACCTGCCTCAAGTTCCAGGGTTATGTCCGTTTCCAGACCGACTTCGGCCGTGACAAGGCAGGCAAGTCTGACTGGGATTCCTTTACCCGTGCGCAGTTTGAAGTTGATACCCGTACCGACACCGAGCTCGGTGTTCTGCGCGGCTTCATCGGCTTCCAGGGCAATGCTGACAGCGGTTCCGCTGCAGCGTCCACGACGTCCGGCTCGAGCGACAAGGGCTCGGCTGTTTTTGTTGATCAGGCCTTCATCGAACTTGCTGGTCTTAAGGTTGGTAAGTTCACCAGCTGGTGGGACGATGGCCTCGGTGGCGAAACCGACGAACTGGCTTCCAACTCCAAGTTCAACTCCATTCGTTACACCTATGACGCAGGCTCGTTCTGGGCAGGCGTTTCGGTTGACGAACTGGAGGGCGTTTCGGTCAGCTACAACAAGGTCAACTACGACAAGAACGGTAACACCTCCAACAACGTTGGTGTCGCCGCTGGTGTCGGCGCCAAGTTCGACAGCGTTTCCTTCGCTCTTATCGGTGGTTATGACACCGATCGCGAAAACGGCGCTGTCCGCCTGATCGCAGAAGCTGGCGTTGGACCGGGCACTCTCGGCCTGGCCGGTGTCTGGGCTTCCGGCGCAAACGCCTATTACAACGTTTCCGAATGGGCCGTTGCCGCTTCCTACGCCATCAAGGCAACCGACAAGCTGAAGATCACGCCCGGCGTCCAGTATTACAGTGGCTACGGCCTTGCTTCCTGGGATAATTTCTCGAACAACGATGCCTGGAAGGCTGGTCTGACGGTTGATTACAAAATCACTGACGGCTTCTCCACGAGGCTGACTGCGAACTACCTCGACGTCGAAAAGAAGCCTGAAGTTTGGACCGGTTTCGTTCGCCTCGAGCGTTCGTTCTAATCGTCTGCATAAAAAGCATAAGCCGGGTTAGGCAACTCAGATCCACCCCGTTTTCGAACGGGTGAGTCACTAGCTCCAGTCAAAGTTCCTGACATGATGTCAGGTTTGCTCCCCGGACCACTCCAGGCCGGGGAGTTTTTGTCGTGATGCTGGCTAGGGCTTGGGAAGGTGCCTGCCGCCGTCTTTAGATTTAGTGATCTTGACCGGACTCGTGGTCGGTTACTCGGTAGCTCGCGTCGTTCGGCGGACGGGGAGGGTACACCGGTTCGTCGAATGTGCGCAGCAGGCGGCCCCAGCCAGGATCGTGCATATGTGCTTTCAGGCCGGCCCGTTCGGCCAGCGCCATGGCCTCCTGTTGGCCAAAAGTGATGGCGGCATCAACATCTGATGTCAGCACCCGTCCATTATCCATCAGCAATTTACCGTCCACAAAGACGGTGTCGACATCGCTGCCAAGGGCTTGATGCACCAGGCGGTGGACCGGCATCCACATGGGCATCAGATGTGGTTTGCGCATATCGATGATGACGACGTCAGCCTTTTTGCCGATTTCGAGCGAACCAATCTCGTCTTCCATGCCAATGGCGTGGGCCGCATCGATGGTGATCATTTCAAATATCTTGCCTGGCGGCAGCAGGTAGCGGTCGTGATTGTGCAGGAGATGTTGCGTGAATTGTGCCAGGCGCGCCGTCTGCAACATGTCGAAATGGCGGCTTGGGGCGGCACCATCGGTGGTGATTGCGACACGAATGCCTTTCGACATCATTTCCATGACCGGGGTTGCGCGGCCCGGCGGCGCGTGGGTCACGCGGGTGCCGGTCTCGGCCAGTATGTCGATCTCATCATGGGAGATGCCCCAGCAATGCTGAAGGTGAATGTCAGGGCCGAGCAGGGCATTTTCCTTGTCCTGAAACGCCATGCGGATTTGCCCGGCAAAGGCGTCGGAATGAAGCCTGACACCTCTCTTGCGCGCCATCTCGCGTACCCGTCGGGCCTGCATCCTGTCGCCCTCGGTCAGTTTCACAGCCTGATCAGGCGAGGATGCGTTGGACGGTTCGACCGAAGGCACAATGGTGAAAGGCGTCAGGAAAACGCTGATGCGGCCATCGGCGCTCCCATGCAATGTCTCGATCACCGCCTCACTGCCGTCCATCATCTCGTCAAAGCTCACGTCGCGACGTTCGGGCTGACCGCTCTCCCATCGCGTGACGGGATGTGGCCAGGGCAGACCCGAGGGCCCGACGCAGATGATTTCGCGAAGGCCGAGTTCGCTATAGGCGCGGGCATGGTTGATGGCGAAGACGGGGTCATCCGCGCGCGGCATTGACGTGATGATGCTGGCCCCCGTCGTCACCCCGGCGCGCAATCGTTCAATGCCGGAAATCAGCCCGTCGGCATACCAGTAGTCGCGGGTTACGTAGTGATAATAGGTCGGGGTGATGATTTTCATCCACATCGCATTGGTGTCCGCAGCGATGCTGCGAAGAAGCGCGTGGCCGGCATGGCCATGGGCATCGATCAGGCCGGGGATGATCAGCTTTCCCCGGCAGTCAATGACCTCCTTGCCCCCATGGCGGGGTTCCAGTTCATCCACGGTGCCGATGTCGACAATCCTGTCGTCTTCGATGGCCAGCGCGCCGTCTTCAATAATGCGCCGTTCCCTGTCGACCGTGACGATCGTTCCGTGCAGCAGCAGAAAGCCTGTCATATTCCGTCCTCCCTGTTTTGAGCTCGTATCCAAAAACTTACGATTTTGAGTACGATAATTGTCAACAATATTATTGACAATAAGCTTGGGCGAAACAATACTCCCCTTGCCCGACCGGACCGCCTGCCGGTCTTCCAACGATTTATAAAAAGGGGGGATCAAATGTCCCGTATCAGAAGTTTTGTCCTGGCGGCCATGGCTGCCGCAGCCATTGCCGTTCCCGCCCATGCGGAGACGCTCCGCTGGGGTGGTCGCGCCGATCTTTACTCGCTAGACCCATATTCGGTGCCGTCCACATCCAACCTCGCTTTTCTGAACCATATTTATGAGGGCCTCGTTCGTTACGGGCCGGATTTCCAGATTGAGCCTGCACTTGCCACCGAGTGGAAGCTTATCGACGGAAAAGCGTGGCGCTTCACCCTGCGCAAAGGTGTGAAATTCCATGATGGTTCAGATTTCACTGCCGATGATGTCGTAGCGTCTTTTACCCGAGCTTCGGATGCGACGTCGCCACTGCGCGGCAATATTCCTGTTTTTGCTGGCGTCAAAAAGGTGGATGATTACACGGTCGATCTGGAGGTCAGTGCTCCGACGTCGCTTTTCCTCAACGACATCACCAATATCTTCATCTTTAACGCCAAGTGGTTGAAAGATAACAATAGCGAGAAGCCTACCGACTTCGCGTCGAAGGTCGATGGCTACACCACCATGCACACCAACGGCACCGGCCCGTTCAAGCTCGAAAGCCGCGTTCCCGATAGCAAAACTGTTCTCGTTGCAAATGAAGGCTGGTGGGATCAGAAAAAGCACAATCTCGACCGCATCGAATTCGTGCCGATTGCATCTGCGGCAACACGCGTTGCAGCACTCCTGTCAGGTGAAATCGACCTCATCGATTCCGCCCCAATCCAGGATTTGCCGCGCCTTGAATCGTCGCCCAATATCTCGGTCAAGAAGCGCACCGAGCTTCGCACCCTTTTCATCGGCTTCAACCGCCGCGAAAAGCTGGAAGACGGCAAGCCGAACCCCTTCAACGATCTGCGTGTCCGTCAGGCCTTTGAAGCGTCCATTGATCGTGACCTGATCAACAAAAAAGTCATGCGCGGTCTCGCAAGACCGTCCGGCTCGTTGATCGCGCCAGAAATCGCAGGTTATGCCAAGTCGCTCGATACCTTTGAGCCCGCCGATCCGGCCAAGGCGCAGAAGCTGCTGGCCGATGCCGGCATGAAGAACCTCGCCTTCACCTATACCTGCATGAATGATGAGAGCGTCAACGAAGAGGATATCTGCTCGGGCGTTGCCAACATGTTGAAGCGCGGCGGTTTCCAGCCGACCATCGACATCGCACCACGTTCGGTGCAGTCTCCCAAGCGCAATGGCGGCAAGGCTGACGTGTTCAACCTCAGTTGGGCGAACGAACCAACGCTGGACGCTTTCTCGATGCTGTCGCAGATACTCTCGACCCGCAAGGGTGCGATGGGCGTCTCCAATTATGGCGGCTGGTCCAACCCGGAAATTGACAAGCTTGTCGCGCAGGCGGCGCAGGAGCAGGACAATACGAAGCGCCTGGCGCTCGAAGAGGCTGCGTTGAAGATCGCCAAGGACGAGACCATGCTCGTGCCGCTGCACCAGCAGCCGATTGCCTGGGCGATGCTCGCCAAGGTCAAGAGCGTCGACTTCCGCGCCGACAACAAGCCGCGCCATTGGCTGACCCAGCTCGATAAATAAGACGGATTGCAAGTGAGGCGCCGGTCATTCGACCGAGCGCCTTGGTTGTTTTCAGCAGGCATCCGTCTGGCAGCGCGATGATCTGCGTCAGAAATTGTCGACAAAGTTGCAACGGTTTCGTGGTTCTTGGATGCCGCGTAACCTATGCCCCGTCTCTGGAAGAGAATGATCGAACCTGCATGCCCGCGTGGCTCAGGCTCGCGTCCGAGAGGTAACAATGCTGGTTTTCATCATCAAGCGTCTGGGAAATGCCGTGCTGGTCATGCTTTCCGTCGCGCTTATCGCTTTTCTCATCTTTCGGCTGGCGGGTGATCCCGTCGAGCTGATGGTCGGGGAGCAGACCTCGCAGGAGGATCGCGCCGCGCTGCGTGAGCGGCTGGGCCTCAATGACAGTCTACCGACGCAATATCTGCGATTTGTCAAAGACGCAGTACAGGGCAATTTCGGCGTTTCCTATCGCAACGGCCAGCAGGTGCTGCCGCTGATCGCGGAAAGGTTTCCGGCAACGCTTGAGCTGGTGCTGGTGGCCACCGTCATATCGCTGGTCGTCGGCCTGCCTCTGGGCGTTCTGACGGCAATCCGGCGCGGGAAATGGTATACGGAAGGTCTGCAATTCCTCTCGATTGTCGGGGTTTCGCTGCCAAGCTTCGTTGTCGGCATCCTTCTCATTCTGGTGTTTTCCGTTTCCCTCGGCTGGGCGCCGGCCTTTGGTCGCGGCGATGTCGTCCAGCTCGGCTGGTGGTCGACGGGGCTTTTGACGTCATCCGGACGTGCGGCCCTCATCCTTCCGGCCATTGCCCTTTCGCTGTACCAGATCACGCTTGTCATGCGTCTGGTGCGGGCGGAAATGCTTGAAGTTCTGCGATCCGATTTCGTGAAATTTGCGCGGGCGCGCGGCATACCGCGCTGGCGTATCTATTTCCGTCATGCGCTGCGTAACTGTCTGATGCCGGTGGTGACCCTGACGACGATGAATGTCGGCTCGCTCATCGCCTTCGCGCTCATTACGGAAACGGTGTTTCAGTGGCCGGGCATGGGCATGCTGTTCATTCAGGCGGTCACCTTCCTCGATATTCCCGTCATGGCGGCCTATCTCTGCATCATCTCCTTCATCTTCGTTGTCCTCAACACGTTCGTCGATATCGCTTATGCGGTCATCGATCCGCGTCTGCGCACTGCGCGCTAACCGAAGGGAGCCGGTTTCATGACAGACCTTTCGCAAACGGATAAACCCGCCCGCCGGTCGCTTTTCAGCCGCATGCGCGACAGCGATCTCTATTGGTCTTTCAGCCGCAGCAAATCGGCCAAGATCAGTGCGCTCGTCCTCACAATCCTGATCCTGGCGGCCATCTTCGCGCCGTGGATCGCACCCCAGAACCCCTATGACGGTGCATCGCTCGACATGTGGAAGGCCGAGCTGCCGCCGATCTGGCAGGAGGGCGGCGAATGGCCGTTTCTTTTGGGAACGGATACGCAGGGACGGGACATGCTGTCCGCCATTCTCTACGGCACACGCATTTCCATCGTCATCGGTGTCGCCTCCGTGGTGCTTTCGCTGGTCATCGGCATGACGGCAGGTCTGGTGGCGGGCTATTTCGGTGGGTTTGCCGATGGCCTCCTGATGCGTATCGGCGATATCACGCTGTCCATTCCGACCATTCTCGTCGCGATCCTCGTTTCCACCGTTGTGCGGCAGATGCTTCCCGACAGCCTGCGGGAGGTCGGTGCATCCGCGGTGCTCATTCTCGCCATCGCACTTTCCGCCTGGGTGCAATATGCGCGCACGGTTCGCGCCCAGGCGATCGTCGAAACTGGCAAGGACTATGTGCAGGCAGCAAAGCTGATCGGCGTGCCCGCCCGCCGCATCATGGCGGCGCATATCCTGCCCAATACGCTGACGCCGATCATGGTTGCCGCGACGCTCAATTTCGGCATGGCGATCCTCACGGAAGCAACCCTGTCCTTCCTCGGCATCGGCATGCCGCCCAGCCAGCCGTCACTCGGGACGTTGATCCGCATCGGCAACCAGTTCCTGTTCTCCGGTTCCTGGTGGATCGTGCTGTTTCCGGTCTTCCAGCTCTGCCTGCTCGTCGTCACCGTCAACCTTCTGGGTGACTGGCTGCGCGACGCGCTCAATCCGAAACTGAGGTGAGTTCCATGCACGATCTTCTTCTGCGCAACGTACGACCCATGGCGGGCGAAGCCTGCGACATCATGATCAGGAACGGCAAGATTACCGGCTTCGGAAAGTTCGACGCCGAACCCGGCCTCCCGGTCGAGGATGGCAAGGGTTCAATCGCCGTTCCCGGTCTCATTGATGCCCACACGCATCTGGACAAGACGACGTGGGGCATGCCTTGGCACGTCAACAACCGTGCCGCCATCCTGCGCGAGCGGATCGATTTCGAGCGGGAAAACCGCGTTCAGATCGGCATCGATCCGCATCGCCAGTCCATGCGCCATGCCATCGGGCTTGCGGCCAATGGCGGCACCCATATTCGCAGCCACGTCGATATCGACCCGACCCATGGGCTGAAGCTGGTCGAAGGCATCTGGGAAACACGGGAAAAGCTTGATGGCATCATCGACATCGAGGTCGTCGCCTTCCCGCAATCGGGCGTCATGGTCATGCCCGGCACGGTGGAGCTTCTCGATGAAGCCTTAAAGCAGGGCTGCGACGTGCTTGGCGGCATCGATCCCTGTGGCATCGACCGCGATCCGAAGGGTCAGCTGGACATTCTTTTTCAGCTCGCGACAAAACACGGCGTGCCGATCGATATTCATCTGCACGAAGCAGCCGACCTCGGCGCCTTCACCATGGAGCTCATCTTCGAGCGCATCCGGGCAAACGGCATGCAGGGCAACGTTGCCATCAGCCACGCCTTCGCGCTCGGCATGAATGACTATCTTCGCGTCGGCAGGCTGATCGACGAGATTGCGCGGCTTGATGTCGCCATCCTGACCACGGGTGCGCCATCGGCAAGCGTGCCATCGATCATGCGCCTCAAGGAAGCGGGTGTGCGCGTTGGCGGTGGCTGTGATGGTATCCGCGATACATGGGGTCCGTGGGGACAGCCGGATATGCTGGATCGCGCCAAGATCATCGGCATGAAAAACGGCCTGCGTTCGGATATCGAACTTGCTCATGTGCTCCATGTCGTTTCCAAGGGTGGCGCCGATGTCATGGGCATTGAAGATTACGGCCTGGAAATCGGCTGCGCTGCCGACTTTACCCTCTTGACCGGTGAAACGCTGGCGCAAGCCGTTGTCGATATCGCCCCCCGGCCACTGGTCGTCAAAGGCGGCCGCGTTACGGCGAGAGATGGCAAAGCCATTGTGGAGGCGCCGTGATGAGCGATGTTCTCAATTCGTTGCAACTTGGCAAAAGGCCGGAAGGACGGACGTTGCTCACAGCCAGCTGGGTTGTAGGGCACCGGGACGGTTCGCACCGGCTGCTTAAAAACGGCGAAGTTGTTTTCGAAGACGGCGAAATCGTCTTTGTCGGGCATAGATTTCCCGGAGAGGTCGCCCAGCGTATCGATTTTGGCAATGCGCTCGTCAGCCCCGGCCTGATCGATCTCGATGCGCTTTCCGATCTGGATACGACGATCCTCGGCATCGATCATCATCCGGGCTGGGCGAAGGGTCGTGTCTGGCCGCGCTCCTATGTCGAGGCTGGTCCTTACGAAATGTATTCCCCGGAAGAGCTTGCCTTTCAGAAGCGTTTCGCCTTCGGGCAGTTGCTCCTAAACGGCATCACCACGGCAGCCCCCATCGCATCGCTGTTTTATCGCGAGTGGGGGGAGACCGTGGCGGAGTTCGAAGCGGCGGCCGATGCTGCCGGCGAACTTGGCCTGCGCGTTTATCTCAGCCCCGCCTTCCGTTCAGGCGGCATGGTTCTGGAAGAGCCGGGCCGCATGGTGCCAGTCTTTGATGAGGAGCGCGGTTTTCGGGGGCTCGCCGACGCGATCGCCTTCATCGAAAAACAGAGTGGAAGACACGGCGATCTGGTGCGCGGCATGCTTGCGCCGGATCGGGTGGAAACCTCCACACTTGGCCTGATAGAGCGCACCGACGCAGCGGCCCGCGAACTAGGCTGCAAGTTCCGTCTCCATATGGCGCAGGGCGTCATGGAGGTCGATACGGTACGCAAGCTTCACGGTTCGACCGCGCCGGTCTGGCTCGCCAAGGCCGGGCTCCTCAGCGAAAGGCTGATCGCGCCGCATGCCACCAATGCGACGGAAGAAGATCTGGCGCTATACGCGGAGAACGGCGTGTCGATCGTCCATTGTCCGCTTGTCTCGAGCCGTGGCGGCAGCACGCTCTCGTCCTTCTCCTCCTGCCGCAAACGCGGCATTAACATTGCGATGGGAACGGATACGGCGCCGGCGGACATGTTGATGAACCTGCTTGTTGGCCTGATCACCTGTCGCATCAATGACGGCGCTCCGGACCAGATCCGCTGCGCCGATCTTTTCGATGCGGCGACGCTCGGCGGTGCGCGCGCACTTGGTCGCTCTGACCTCGGTCATCTTTCAAGCGGTGCAAGGGCAGACATTGCGGTCTTTGATCTCGACGATGCCGTCATGGTACCGAGCGTCGATCCGATCACGACGCTGGTGACCGGTGGTTCGGGCAAGATCACGAGAGCCGTTTTTGTCGATGGCCGTCTTTCCATGCGCGAAAGACAGGTCGCCCATATCGACATGCGGCGTGCTCGCGAACAGGCGCAGGCGCAGTTTGATCGTCTGATTGCCAAATATCCCGAACGGAGCTGGGCAAATCCGCCCGTCTCCGAAATTTTCCCTCCGAGCTATCCGGTGGAGGTTGCACAACATGGTTGAAATGAACCAATCGGTCATCGATGTCCGCAATCTCAAGGTCGAGTTTCCCGGTCGGCGCGGCACTGTTACCGCGCTTTCCGATATCAGCCTTTCGATCAGGCCCGGCGAAATTCTGGGTGTCGTCGGCGAATCCGGCGCCGGGAAATCCATGACGGGCCTTGCGATACAGGGCCTGCTCGAAAAGCCCGGCCGTATTGCCGATGGTGAAATCTGGCTCGGGTCGCGCCGTATCGATCAGCTGGATGACCGAGCGATGGAGAGTATTCGCGGTCGTGAGATAGGCGCGATTTTTCAGGACCCGTTGACCTCGCTCAATCCGCTCTTCACGGTCGGTGCCCAGCTTGTGGAGACAATCCGCCAGCATCTGCCGTTGTCGAAGGCGGATGCGCGTGCACGCGCCATTCAGTTGCTGAGGGATGTCGGCATTCCGTCGCCTGCGGATCGTATCGATCATTATCCGCACCAGTTTTCCGGCGGCATGCGCCAGCGTGTCGTGATTGCGCTGGCCCTCTCGGCCTCGCCGAAGCTCATCATCGCCGACGAACCGACGACCGCGCTCGACGTCTCGATCCAGGCGCAGATCATTTCGCTGCTGCGGCGGCTGTGTAAAGAGAAGCAGACGGCGGTCATGCTCGTCACCCACGACATGGGCGTCATCGCCGAGGCCGCCGACCGCGTGGCCGTGCTTTATGCCGGCCGGCTGATCGAAGTCGGGCCGGTCGAGCAAGTGCTGCACGAACCGCGCCACCCCTATACGCAGGGCCTGATGGCCTCCATTCCGTCGCTTGGCGCTAGGGTAGAGCGGCTCAACCAGATTGACGGGGCGATGCCGCGTCTCGATGCGATCCCGCCCGGATGCGCGTTTAATCCCCGCTGTAGTTTTGCGGGGCCGCGCTGTCTGCGGCAACGGCCTGAACTTGAAACCGTCGGCAACGGTGCTAGTGCGTGCTGGCTGAATGCAGGAGGTACAGCATGACACAATCAGCATCCCATAAGGCAGCGTCCCATCAGCCGGCCTTGACCGTCAAAGGCCTGACGAAAACCTTCGACGTGTCGGCCCCGCTGCTCAACCGCATCATTGAGCGCAAACCCCGGCAGTTCGTGCAGGCCGTCAACGATATCGATTTCGCCGTTCCTGCTGGCGGCTGTCTCAGCATCGTCGGTGAGAGCGGCTGCGGCAAATCGACCGTTGCCCGCCTGGTGACCGGGCTTTTCCGGCCAAGCGCCGGCGCATTTCATTTCGCGTCGGGCGGCAACGGCAAACCCCTGTCGGCACAGATGATCTTCCAGGATCCCTATGCTTCGCTCAATCCGCGTTGGCGGGTGAAGAACATCATCGCCGAACCGATCCGCGAGCTGAAGCTGCGCGCGACAAAGGCCGAGGCGATGGAGCGCGTGGAGGAATTACTCCAGACCGTGGGTCTATCAGCCTCCGATGGCGAGAAGTTTCCGCATGAATTTTCCGGCGGCCAACGCCAGCGCATCTCGATTGCCCGTGCATTGGCGAGCGAACCGGAATTTCTCGTCTGTGACGAGCCGACATCGGCGCTTGACGTCTCGGTGCAGGCACAGGTGCTCAATCTCATGCGCCGCCTGCAGGATGAACTCGGTCTCACCTATCTTTTCATCAGCCACGACATGAGCGTTGTCCGTCACATGTCGGACCGCATCGCGGTCATGTATCTCGGGCGGATTGTGGAGGAGGGCGATACGGAAGAGCTTTTCGCCAATCCGCGCCATCCCTATACCCGGCTGCTTCTCCAGACGATCCCCAATATCAAGACCCCGCAGCGGGACCGGGAGATTGTTGCAGGGGAAGTTCCGAGCCCTTTGAAGCCGCCTTCGGGCTGCGCGTTTCACCCCCGTTGTCCGCTTGCAACAGCGCAATGTTCGGCAGAGGTGCCGAAAGTGAAAAGCCTCGCCAACGGCACGCGGGTCGCCTGCCATCTGGTTGAAGATGACACGGAATGGGCAGGCCAGCGGCAGCGCGCCTGAGAAGGGGATCAGCCGAGGGCGGCGCGCAGGTCGTGGGAAAGGTCGCGGATTTCGCTGAGATCGAGTTCCGCTTCCACATGCTCCAGGTGGTGGGTCATCAGATGGATGGCCCGCGACGGATCATTGTTGGCAATCGCATCGACGATTTCGGCATGTTCGTCCGGGCCGCAGTTGAAGCGATCCGTGTTACGGTAAACGGCGGTAATGAGCGATGAGCGGGAAATGAGGTCGCGCATGGTGGTAAAAAGGAAATCAGAACCGAGCGTTTCCGCAAGCAGAAGGTGGAACCCGCCGGAAAGCTTGATGATGTCGGTCGTGACGTTCCTGGTATTGGCCACACGTTCCTTGGCCACATGGTCGCGCAGCTTTTTGAGATCGGTTTTGGTGGCGGACCTGCACAGTCTTTCGACGACGCATTGCTCGACGGTACGGCGTACGAAGAAGACATCGCGGGCTTCCTCGACCGAAGGTTTGGAGACGAAAGCGCCGCGATTGGGAACGATGGTCACCAGCCCGTCACGCTCAAGAACGGACAAAGCCTGGCGGATTCTTGCACGGCTGACGCTAAAGATTGTCGCCAGTTGCTCTTCTTTCAGCTGCACGCCCGGACGCAACCGGCGTTCGGCAATCGAAAGCCATACTTTCTCGACAATCTGCTGCGTGGACGGGCCGGCCTGCTCGGTCATTCGACATACTCCCCAATCGCCCTAGAGAAGCGTGATGTGAATGAAAAAGTCAACCGTATCAACGGGATTTTGGTTGCAACATTGTCAACAATATGAAAGATAATTGTAGACTAAATTAGGATGCCGATCATGGAATTCGATTTCAGCGTGCTCGAGCCCCAGAGCCGCTACCGCCTTCTGACGAATTTTATCGGTCCGCGACCGATCGCGCTTGTGACAACCCGTTCGGAAGCGGGCCATAACAATGCAGCGCCGATGAGCTTCTTCAACGTTTTTTCGCATGATCCGCCCATCGTCGTCCTCGGTATTCAGCCGAAGCTGAGCGGCGAGGAGAAGGATACTATGGTGAATATCCGCCGCACCGGCGAGTTCGTCATCAATATGGTGGATATGGCGCTGTCGGAGCAGATGCTCATCTGCGGCCTCGGCTTTGACAATGAAGTCGACGAAATGTCGATGGCGCAACTGACGGCCAAGCCCTGCAGCAAGATCGACGCGAGTTATGCGGCGCAATCACCCTGTGCATTCGAGTGCCGCGTGGAGCGGCTGATCGATTACCCCCGCCGCACGCTGGTGCTGGGCGAAGTGGTGCACATGCATGTCCATAAAGAGTGCCTCGACGAAGAGGGGCGGTATGTCGATCCCGATCGCTACCAGCCGATCGCCCGGCTTCACGCCGACAACTACATCACCTCGGATCGCCAGTTCGTTCTGAAGGCGCCACCAATCACCGATTTCACCACGCCTGACGGCAAGTGAAGGCTATTCAGGATGCGTGCGATGCATATTCGTTTGATCAATCCCAATTCCACCGCCTCCATGACCGCGCAGGCCCTCGATAGCGCCTTGCGGGTCAAGCAGAAGGAGACCCACGTCTCTGCGGCAAATCCTGTCGATACCCCCGTCAGCATCGAAGGGCAGGCGGATGAGGCGATGGCCGTTCCCGGGCTTCTGGCGGAAATCCGCAAGGGCGAGGCGCATGGCGTGGATGCCTATGTGATCGCCTGTTTCGACGATCCGGGACTTCACGCTGCGCGCGAAGTGGCGCGGGGGCCGGTCATCGGCATCTGCCAGGCGGCTGTGCAGGTCGCGATGACGATCAGCCGGCGTTTTTCGATCATCACGACGCTGCCACGGTCCATACCGATTATCGAGGATCTGGTGGAAGATTATGGTGCCCAGCGGTATTGCCGAAAGGTGCGCGCGATCGACCTGCCGGTTCTCGGGCTTGAGGAGGATCCGGAAGTCGCGGAAGCCCTGCTTCGCCGCGAAATCGAGGCCGCCAAGCGTGAGGATGCGGCGGAGGCGATCATTCTCGGCTGCGCCGGCATGTCGTCGCTCTGCGACCGCCTGCGGGATGCCACCGGCGTGCCCGTCATCGATGGCGTTACGGCTGCGATCAAGCTCGCCGAAGCGCTGGTCGGCGCCGGTTATACGACCTCGAAGGTCAATGCCTATGACTATCCACGCGTGAAGGGGCCAGCCCTCGTCGCCTGCGCCTAGTTTGCAGGAAAATGCCTGCGGCCATTTGCGGGCGCTGCCGCCACGTTCTAGTGTTCTCCTGCGCGCACCCGTCAAGTGATCGCGCCGCGGGGGAGAGCGTATGATCGACAAACTGGAATTTTTCATTGCATTGGCACGGGCGGAACATTTCGGCCGGGCGGCGGAGGAATGTGGTGTCTCCCAGCCCAGCCTGTCGGCGGCAATCCGGCAGTTGGAGGATCAACTGGGCGTCGTTCTCGTGGTGCGTTCGGCGCGGTATCAGGGGCTGACGCCGGAGGGCCAGCGGGTGCTGGAGTGGGCGCGCCGTATCGTTGGCGATGCGCGCACCATGAGGGAGGAAATGCGCGCTGCCCGCAAGGGTCTTGCCGGACACATTCGCCTTGCCGTCATTCCGACCGCGCTGGCGATGGTGCCGCGATTGACCGAATCCTTCCAGGCGCGCCATCCCGATGTGACCTTTTCCGTCACGTCACGCACCTCGCTTCAGGTGCTGGGGCAGATCGAAAATCTCGAGATCGATGCGGGAATCAGCTATCTCGACAACGAACCGCTGGGCCGAGTCACCACCGTGCCGCTTTATTCCGAGCGATATCACCTCATCACGGCAGGTGGAACGCCGCTCGCTGATCAGGAAAGCGTTACCTGGAAGCAGGTGTCGGGTCTTAGGTTATGCCTATTGACGCCGGATATGCAGAACCGACGCATCATCAACAAACACATGGCAGAGGCCGGTGTAGAGGCAAAGCCGACACTGGAATCCAACTCCATGATCGTGCTGTTTTCCCATATCCGAACCGGACAATGGGCTTCAATAATGCCGCGTAACCTTGCGGAATCATTTGGTTTTCCAAAACAGATAAAAATCATTCCGATCACTGAGCCGGATGCCGAACATCTGGTCGGTCTGATTGCCACGCACCGCGAACCACACACGCCACTCGTCTCGGCGCTGCTTCACGAGGCCCGCCAGCGAGCGGCGGAAAAAGCATTTGATAGGAATTTCCTATCAAACGACGGAAACTGATTATTGACCTGATCCTGCCGATCTCGCCATTCTTTCAGCCAATGCAGGGCTGCGACGGGATTTCACCATATCCCGCTCATCATTCCTTGCCCCTGTCGGTTTGGGAGGACTGGCTTATGAATATCAGAGCGGTTGCCGCAGATGAGGCGGCCCGTGTTTCCGCTGTTATCAACGAATGTCTCCACCTGGAGGGGCCTTTGCTGCCCATCCTGCACGCGGTGCAGGAAGAATTTGGTTACATCCCGGAAAGCGCCAAGCAGATCATCGCCTCCGCGCTGAATATATCGCGCGCGGAAGTTCATGGCGTCGTCACCTTCTATCCCGATTTTCGCGATCATCCCCATGGCCGGCACGTCTTAAAGCTCTGTCGCGCCGAGGCTTGCCAGTCGATGGGTGGCGAGCCTCTTGCGGAAACCATCAAGAGCCGCCTCGGTCTCGACTGGCACGAGACTGCTGCTGACGGTTCCGTCACGCTGGAACCGGTTTTCTGTCTCGGGCTCTGCGCGCAGGCGCCGGCCCTGATGCTGGATGGTGAGGTCCATGCGAGACTGGACGATGACTGTCTTGGCGACATTCTGGCGGAGGCGCGTCGATGAGTGTCACCGTTTTTGTTCCCGGCGATTCCGCCGCACTTGCCGTTGGCGCAAACCGTGTAGCTGACGCCATCGCTCGAGAGGCGGCCAGCCGCAATCTCGACATCCATATTGTCCGTAACGGTTCGCGCGGCATGCTCTGGCTCGAGGTGCTGGTGGAAGTGCGCACCGAGCATGGCCGTATCGCCTACGGGCCGGTAAAGGCCGCCGATGTCACGTCGCTTTTCGATGCGGAATTTCTTGCCGGTGGCGATCACCGTCTCTGTCTTGGGCCGACGAAGGACATTCCCTTTCTGAAAAACCAGACGCGCCTGACCTTCGCCCGGTGCGGCGTGACCGACCCGCTATCGCTTGAGGATTACCGCGCCTATCAGGGAATGAAAGGCCTCGAAAAAGCCGTCACCATGGAGCCGCTCGCCATCGTTGCGCAGGTGACTGAAAGCGGCCTGCGTGGACGCGGCGGCGCGGGTTTCCCGACCGGCATCAAATGGAAGACCGTCGCGGATGCGATGGCAGACCAGAAATATATCGTCTGCAATGCCGATGAGGGCGATAGCGGCACCTTCGCCGACCGCATGATTATGGAGGGTGACCCTTTCGTGCTGATCGAAGGCATGGCGATTGCCGGCCTTGCCGTTGGTGCCACCAAGGGCTTCATCTATACCCGGTCGGAATATCCCTACGCCATCAGGGTCATGGAAAAGGCGATCGAGATCGCGAGGCGTGAGGGCATTCTTGGGTCCTCCGTCCTCGGTTCCGGCCGCGCTTTCGATATGGAAGTACGCATGGGCGCCGGCGCCTATGTCTGCGGCGAGGAGACTTCGCTCCTGAACAGTCTCGAAGGCAAACGTGGCACGGTGCGCGCCAAGCCGCCGTTGCCGGCATTGCAGGGCCTGTTCGGCAAGCCGACCGTCGTCAACAATGTGATTTCGCTGGCGTCCATCCCGGTCATCATGGATCGCGGTGCCGCTTTCTATCGCGATTTCGGCGTCGGCCGGTCGCATGGCACCATCCCCATCCAGCTCGCCGGAAACATCAGATATGGCGGGCTTTACGAAACCGCCTTCGGCTTGTCCCTCGGTCAGCTGGTGAATGATATTGGTGGCGGCACGATCACCGGCCGCCCCGTTAAGGCGGTGCAGGTGGGCGGCCCGCTTGGCGCCTATTTTCCGGTGTCGTTGTTCGATACGATCTTCGACTACGAAGCGTTCACGGCGGCTGGCGGTCTTATCGGACACGCCGGGATCGTGGTTTTCGACGACACCGCCGATATGCTGCATCAGGCTCGGTTCGCCCTTGAATTCTGCGCGGTCGAAAGCTGCGGCAAGTGCACGCCCTGTCGTATCGGCTCGACGCGCGGCGTCGAGACTGTCGACAAGATCGCGCTTGGCATCGAGCGGGAGAAAAACACGGCGCTGCTCGAAGATCTCTGCGAAACGATGAAATTTGGGTCGCTTTGCGCGCTGGGCGGTTTCACGCCCTATCCCGTCATGAGCGCGCTCAGACATTTCCCGCAAGATTTTGCCCCCATCCCACGTGTTGAAGCGGCGGAGTAAGACCATGGCCCTTGTAACCGAATTCGACTACGGCACCCCGAAATCCAACGCGACGGATATGGTGACGCTCACGATCGACGGTCGACAGGTCACCGTTCCGACGGGAACCTCGATCATGCGCGCCTCGCGCGAAGCTGGCATCGATGTGCCGAAACTCTGCGCTACCGACATGGTGGATGCCTTCGGTTCCTGTCGCCTCTGTCTTATCGAGGTGGAGGGCCGCAACGGCACGCCCGCCTCCTGCACCACGCCGGTTGCTGCCGGTCTCGTCGTGCATACCCAGACCGAGCGGCTGAAGCAGATCCGCAAGGGCGTGATGGAGCTTTATATCTCCGACCACCCGCTCGACTGTCTGACCTGCGCCGCCAATGGCGATTGCGAATTGCAGGACATGGCAGGTGCCGTGGGCCTTCGCGATGTGCGTTACGGTTACGAGGGCGACAACCACGTCAAGTCCCGCACCGGAGGGGGCGATCTCAATGCCCGCTGGATGCCGAAGGACGAAAGCAATCCCTATTTCACCTATGATCCGTCCAAATGCATCGTCTGTTCCCGCTGCGTGCGGGCCTGCGAGGAAGTGCAGGGCACTTTCGCGCTGACGATCGAAGGCCGTGGTTTCGAAAGCCGCGTATCGCCCGGGGCGCACGAGGCGTTTCTCGATTCCGACTGCGTTTCCTGCGGCGCCTGCGTGCAGGCCTGTCCGACCGCGACACTTACCGAAAAATCGGTGATCGAGATCGGCCAGCCGGAACATTCGATGGTGACCACCTGCGCCTATTGCGGCGTCGGCTGCTCCTTCAAGGCGGAAATGCGCGGCGAGGAATTGGTGCGCATGGTGCCGTGGAAGGACGGGCAGGCAAACCGCGGCCATTCCTGCGTCAAGGGTCGCTTCGCCTATGGTTATGCGACCCACAGGGATCGCATTCTCAACCCGATGATCCGCGAGAACATCGGCGATCCCTGGCGGGAAGTGAGCTGGGATGCGGCCTTTGCCTATGTTGCTTCGGAGTTTCGGCGCATTCAGGGCAAGTATGGCCGGGAGTCCATTGGTGGCATCACCTCGTCGCGCTGCACGAATGAGGAAACCTTCCTCGTGCAGAAACTCGTCCGCGCCGGCTTCGGCAACAATAACGTCGATACCTGCGCCCGCGTCTGCCATTCGCCGACGGGTTATGGTCTTGGCCAGGCCTTCGGCACCTCCGCAGGCACGCAGAATTTCGACAGCGTCGAACAATCCGACGTGGTGCTTGTCATCGGTGCCAACCCGACCGACGGCCATCCGGTTTTCGGTTCGCGACTGAAGAAGCGGCTGCGTCAGGGCGCGAAACTGATCGTCATCGATCCGCGCCGCATTGATCTTGTGCGCACGCCGCATGTGGAGGCCGCTTTCCATCTGCCGTTGCTGCCGGGAACAAACGTTGCCGTCCTGACAGCACTGGCGCATGTGATAGTCACGGAAGGGTTGTTCAACGAGGCCTTCATTCGCGAGCGTTGCGACTGGTCGGAATTCGAGGACTGGGCCGCTTTTGTCGCCGAGCCGCAGCATAGCCCGGAAGAGACGGAACGTTTCACGGGCGTACCGGCTGAAGATCTGCGTGGTGCGGCCCGGCTTTATGCCACCGGCGGTAATGGCGCGATCTATTACGGTCTTGGTGTCACGGAACACAGCCAGGGTTCGACCACCGTCATGGCGATCGCCAACCTCGCCATGGTCACGGGTAACATTGGCCGTCCAGGTGTCGGCGTCAACCCGCTGCGCGGTCAGAACAATGTGCAGGGCTCCTGCGACATGGGGTCTTTCCCGCACGAGCTGCCGGGCTATCGCCATATTTCAGACGATGCGACACGCGACGTGTTCGAGAAACTCTGGGGCGTGAAGCTCAACAACGAGCCGGGGCTGCGCATCCCCAACATGCTGGATGCGGCCGTTGATGGCAGCTTCAAGGGCATCTACATCCAGGGTGAGGATATTCTCCAGTCAGATCCGGACACCAAGCACGTATCCGCCGGCCTGGCGGCCATGGAATGTGTTGTCGTGCACGATCTCTTTCTGAACGAGACGGCGAATTATGCCCATGTGTTCCTGCCCGGTTCCACCTTCCTCGAAAAGGACGGCACCTTCACCAATGCGGAGCGCCGCATCAACCGCGTGCGCAAGGTCATGTCGCCGAAGAACGGTTATGCCGACTGGGAAGTGACCCAGAAACTGGCGCAGGCCATGGGCCTTGCCTGGAACTACACGCATCCCTCTGAGATCATGGATGAGATCGCGGCAACGACGCCAAGCTTCGCCAGCGTCTCATATGCTTATCTGGAAGAGATGGGGTCGGTGCAGTGGCCCTGCAACGAAAAATTCCCTGAAGGGTCGCCGATCATGCATGTGGACGGTTTCGTGCGTGGCAAGGGCAAATTCATCCGCACCGAATATGTGGCGACGGATGAACGCACCGGTCCGCGTTTCCCGCTGCTGCTCACCACCGGCCGCATCCTGTCGCAATACAATGTCGGCGCGCAGACACGGCGCACCGAAAACGTGGTCTGGCATGAGGAGGATCGGCTGGAAATCCATCCGCACGATGCCGAACAGCGCGGCGTGAAGGACGGCGACTGGATCAAGCTCGTCAGCCGGTCCGGCGATACGACGCTCCGGGCGCTGATCACCGACCGTGTGGCACCGGGTGTGGTCTATACGACCTTCCATCACCCCGGCACGCAGGCGAACGTCATCACCACCGACTTCTCCGACTGGGCGACGAATTGTCCGGAATACAAGGTGACGGCGGTTCAGGTGTCGCCCTCCAACGGGCCGACGGAATGGCAGGAAGAATATGATGCGCTCGCGCGTCAGTCCCGCCGGATCGCCGGCAAGCTCGAAGCTGCGGAATAATCGGGGGCCGGGCCAGTCCCGGCCTTCTCATTCATGGAGGCGTTGGCCGGGGAGCTGGCGCGGGGAGTAGGTCATGTTGCTCAATCACACGGATGAAAAGCTGGTGAGGATGGCGAACCAGATCGCGACGTTTTTCCTGTCGCAGCCGGAGGATATTCGGGTGGATGGCGTTGCCACGCATATCAACAAGTTCTGGGAACCGCGCATGCGCCGCCGCTTCTTCGAGATGGTGGATGCGGGCGCCGGTGAGTTTCTGCCGCTTGTGCTTGCCGCATCGAAAGAGATCAGAAGGCCTGATGCGCCGGCAGCCGATGCCGTGGGGCTCGGCGACGATGCCAAGGGCGCGCCGGGCGGGAAAGGACCGATTGCGGGCGAGTCCCTGTCAGAACCGAGCGTGCCGGAAACGACGCGTGCCTGATCCGGGCGAAAACCGATAAAGCTTTTCGCCGCACGGGAGGACGTTCGGCGGTATCGAGATTCGCCTGGCGGGGCGAATGGAAAATGTCCAGACATCCACGAGGGAGGTAATGTCGATGGCAGTAGCAGACGCAACGGCGGGAGAGGCGGCGCAGGCCGGATTTTTGGACCGCGAACGAATAATTGCAAGACCGGGTTTCAATCGCTGGCTGGTGCCGCCGGCAGCTCTTGCCATCCATCTGTGCATCGGCATGGCCTATGGTTTCAGTGTTTTCTGGCTGCCGCTGTCGAAAGCGCTGCCGGCGACCGATCCGAGCTGCTCGAGCCTGACTCTGATGGGGGCGCTTTTCACCACGGAGTGTAACTGGCGCGTGGCCGATCTCGGCTGGATTTATACGCTGTTCTTCGTGCTTCTCGGCTGCTCGGCGGCCATCTGGGGCGGCTGGCTGGAACGGGTAGGACCCCGCAAGGCGGGCTTCGTTTCCGCCTGCTGCTGGTGCGGCGGCATTCTGGTGGCCGCAATCGGCGTCGCCACTCATCAGCTCTGGCTGATGTGGCTGGGTGCGGGCGTCATCGGCGGTGTTGGCCTCGGCCTCGGTTATATTTCCCCGGTCTCGACCCTGATCAAATGGTTCCCGGACCGTCGCGGCATGGCGACAGGCATGGCCATCATGGGCTTCGGCGGTGGTGCGATGATCGGTGCGCCGCTCGCCAACCTGCTGATGAATACCTTCAAGACCGAAGCCTCTATTGGCGTCTGGCAGACCTTCGTCGTCATGGCGCTGGTTTATTTCGCCTTCATGATGGCGGGCGCCTTCGGTTATCGTATCCCCCCGGCCGGCTGGCGTCCGGAAGGCTGGACGGCGCCGGCGGCCAAAAGCGCCATGATCACCACTCGCCACGTCCATCTGCGTGATGCGCACAAAACACCGCAGTTCTGGTTGATCTGGGCGGTTCTCTGCCTCAATGTTTCTGCCGGTATCGGCGTCATCGGCATGGCCTCGCCGATGTTGCAGGAAATCTTTGCCGGTTCGCTGATCGGCCTGCCGAGTGTCGGTTTTGCCGATCTCGATGCGGGACAGAAGGCACAGATCGCAGCGATTGCCGCCGGGTTCACCGGGCTCCTGTCGCTGTTCAACATCGGCGGTCGTTTCTTCTGGGCGTCGATGTCCGACAAGATCGGACGTAAGAACACCTATTTCTGCTTCTTCGTTCTCGGCATCATTTTGTATGCGCTGGCACCGACGCTGGCGACGATGGGCAACAAGGCGCTCTTCGTGCTCGCCTTCGGCGTCATCCTCTCCATGTATGGCGGTGGTTTCGCGACCATTCCCGCCTATCTCGCCGATATTTTCGGCACGCAGTTCGTGGGGGCAATCCATGGCCGCCTCCTGACGGCGTGGGCGACGGCCGGCATCGCCGGACCCGTGGTCGTCAACTATATTCGCGAGGCACAGATCGCCGCGGGCGTTGCTCCGGGCCCTGCACTTTATACCAGCACCATGTATATCCTCGCCGGCATGCTGGCCATCGGCCTCATTGCCAATGCCTTCGTGCGGCCGCTTGCCGATAAATGGTTCATGTCGGATGCTGAGGTTGCAGCATTGCAGGCGAAGACGGCCGCTGCCAATGCCGGCCCCACTGGCTCCTTCGGTATCGGCCGCGGCGGGTTGGATGCCAAGGCGGCTCTCGCCTGGGCAGCGGTCGGCATCCCGCTGCTCTGGGGTGTATGGGTAACGGTGAAGAGCAGCCTTGCGCTGTTCGGCTGATTATTGACGCCTTTGACATTCTCCGGGCAGCCCTGTGCTGCCCGGATTTGTTTCAGGCGCTAGGCAGAAGCTTATCGAGGAACAGGCCACGATTGGAGAGCATCATATCGCAGAGGGCAGGGTGAGCAGGCAGGTAAGCCCGCCATCGCCATTGCGCTCCATGCTGATCCTGCCGCCGTGAAGTTCGACAAGTTCCTTGACGATGGTAAGACCGAAACCGTCTCCCGGCACGGTCTCGTCCATGCGTCTGCCGGGTTCAAATACCTCTGCGACGAGAGCGTTGTCGATGCCAGGGCCATCGTCCGAGATCGTGAGCAAGATATCGCGCCCCGTTTGGCGGGCAGAAATTCTGACCCGACCCTTTGCCCATTTGAAGGCATTGTCCGTAATGTTGCCGATAATCTCGTCCAGATCTTCAGGCCCGACCTGCACCCGCAAGGTGTCATCCACCTCCACAGTCGCGACGACACCCCGGTCCGCATATATATGCGTCATGATCTCGAGAATATCGTCCACCCTCGGCCTGACCGGTGTTGTAGCAGCCACGCCACCGGCAGCGGTCTTGCGGGCGCGCGCGAGATGATGGCGGATTCTCTGGTCGATCCTGTCCACCAGCGCCCGCATGGTATTATCGGGGTCGTTGGTATCGTTGAGCGCGAGATAAAGGCTCGTGACCGGCGTTTTCAGGCCATGGGCGAGATTGGCAAAATGCAGGCGCGTCTCGGTCAGCCTTTCGCTGTTCTGTTCTACAAGGCGGTTTATCTCGCGGGAGGCAGGGCGAAGTTCCTGCACATCCGCGTCAGGCAATCGTTCCAGCGTGCCGGCCGAAATCGAGGAAATGTCGGCAGTCAGCTGCCGCAGGGGCCGCAGACCATAGCGCACCTGCAGGAAAATGCCCGCGACGAGACTTGCGCCCAGCAGCGTCATGGCCGGGATCAGCCATAAGAGCGCACTGCGGGCAGGCGCAACGAGCGCAAAACGGGGTGCGGTGGCAGTGATTTCGATGAGTTTCGCGCCCACCATGGTCTGGATGGAGCGAAGATAGAGGTCCTGACCGTGAAGCTCGGCGTTGACGCCGGGACGCGGCCCATGCTCCATCATCTTGCCCCAGTTAAAGGGGGAAGGTGGATTGTCCAGGCTCTGTCCGGCGAGCGAGCGTGAGGTGATGGCAACGTCCTCGCCACGGATCTGCCAGTACCAGCCGGAGCCGCGCCTGTCGAAAGGCGGGCCATCGAGGGCGGCATTCAGCGTCAGCCGGCCGGCCTCGTCGCTGGAAAGGGCGCTGCGCAGGCCTTCGATCTGCGTATCGAGCCGCTGGTCAATCTGTTCACGCACGACGCCGGCAACGATGAGGTAAAGAATGATCGAAGCGATCATCACGCTTGCGGTGACGAAGATTACTAAAAAAACCGTTAGGCGGCGCGATATCGAAGGTCCGTGGTTGGTCTTGGGTTCGCTCATGGCTCGGCCTTCAACATGTAGCCGCGGCCCCGAACGGTCTCGATATGCTCGGCGCCGATCTTGCGCCGCAGGCGGGCGATGATGACTTCGATGGAGTTGGAATCCACCTCCGCATCGCCTTCATAAACCCGTTCGATGAGTTCACGGCGATCAACCACCACCTCTTTTCGCAGGATGAGGCAGGAGAGCACGCGCCATTCCAGCGCGGTGAGCTTTAGCGGCAGGCCGTTCTGTTCGAAGGTTCCAAGCTGCGCGTCGAAGACAAGCGAACCGCAGGTAACGATGGAGGCGGCATGGCCGGTGGCGCGGCGAACCAGTGCACGCAGCCGCAGAACAAGTTCTTCGACCTTGAACGGCTTGGTCAGGAAATCATCTGCCCCGGCCTTGAAGCTTGCCACCTTGTCCGGCCAGCCGTCGCGCGCCGTCAGCACCAGCACAGGCAGGTTGCGCTGCGCCGCCCGCCAGGATTTCAGGACCGAAACGCCGTCGATCCTGGGCAATCCGAGGTCAAGAATGGCGACGTCGTAAAGCTCGGTCAGGCCGGCATGTTCGGCATCCTCGCCATTCTGGGCGATGTCGACGACGAAATTCTCCGCGCGCAGGCTGGCCGCGATGCGCTTTGAAAGGTCGCCGTCGTCTTCGACAAGAAGTACCCGCATGGTGTGCTTGCTCATGGTGTTGGATGCGTTTTATTAGGCCCGGAAGGCTTAACTCAAGCTGAACCACAAGGTTCAGGCTGCTGGTGGCCGGCTGCGGTTAAAACATGCCTGTCCATTCAAACAGGAGATCAACATGTCCCACTCTGAAGACAATAAAGAAATCGAATCTTCCCCCGCGCCGAAAGCTGCGACGGAAGCGCCGGTGCCGCCACACCGGAAACACCGTCGCAAAACCGCGGCCATGACGTTCGCGGCCGTTGCCATCCTTGCTGTCGGTGCCGCCGCCGGTGCAGGTGCCGTCAAACTGACAAGGCCGACGCCTGAAATGGCGCCGATGACGCCCGTTGCCATTTCCACCGTCAAGGAAGGTAACCTCGTCACCTTCAAGGGCAAGGTGGCGGAAATCTTCGGCAACAAGTTCATCGTTCAGGATGACAGCGGCCGTGCCCTCGTTGATACCGGACCGGAAGGCGAAAATGGAAAAGCCGCGAAGGTGGATGAGGCGATCAGCGTACAGGGCCGTTTCGATGATGGTGTGTTGCATGCGAGCTATATCGTTCGACAGGATGGTACCATCGAAGCATTGGGCCCGGCAGGTGGTCCGCCTCGCCATGGTCCCAAGCATGATATGAGGCGCGGTCCGGCGGGTGAAATCGGCCATGGTCCGATGGAGGACGCACCGCCGCCTCCGCCGAAGCCCTGATGCTTCTCATCCATATTGCAATTGAAAAAGCGCGCCGCGATCATCGCGGCGCGCTTGCTGTTGCGTTGCTCATTGCCGGGGGAGAGATGCCCGGATGGGCGACTTAACCTGCACGCTTCAGCTTGAGGTGCGATACACCCGCTGCAACGTTGACGCCGGTGCCGACCTCGGCGCTGATCGGCTGTAGCGCGAAGTTCTTGGCATTACCGCCGATCAGCGCATTGGCGCCAACGCCGACACCAACAGACGCACCTGCCGAAGCGCCGACATAGTCGCCGCTCAGCGCACCGTCACCCACGCGGCTTGCGGCGGTATTCAGCACGATCCAGCTCATATAGGTCTTGCCGGTCACGCCAATGTCGAGGCCGAGCTTGCCGATCGTGCCGGTATAACGCTCCGTCTTACCGGAACGCTGGCGGAACTCGCAGTTCACGGCCTTGCTGGAACCGACGACAAGACCGACGCCGCCAGCGATTTCACAGGACAGGGTGCCGACGCGTTCCTTTTGGGCGGTTTCCGTTGCACGCTTGCCGCTGTGCTTGGTTTCGGCGGAAGCGAGCGGGGCAATGGCCAGAGTTGCGATTGCCGTTGCAAGAACGAGTTTCTTCATTGTTTGTCACTCCTGTTATTATTCACGAGGCGGATGCGCGGGGAAGCGGCATCCAGGTAGGTGTGGGGGCGCTGCCGGATCGCCAGATCGGCAATGATCGGCCGCGATGCGAAACATTCTGCGATGATGACTGCACGTTCGAAGGCAGAAAGCGTTTCCACTTCGCCCGAGAGCACGATGCGGCCCTCGACGGATGTGACGGAGATCGAGCTGTGTTCCTGTCCATCTGCATAGGCGAGCACTGCTTGCAAGGCGGCACACAGGCTGACCTCCTGGGGGAGGCTTGCCGCCGGGGTTACTTCACAAGCAAGCATCATGGTGAAACCTCCAACCTTGAACATTGGCGGTTCACTTGAATGCTTTTTTGACGGTGTCCTTCGTCTGGCCGAGCTTCTCCTGCGCCTGGCCGGCCAGTTTCTCGGCCTTGCCTTCCGCCTGAAGCTTGTCGTTGCCGGTAATCTTTCCGGCGGCTTCCTTGATGGTGCCCTTTGCCTGACGGGCGATACCTTCGATACGGTTATTATCCATGACGAATTCCTTCCATCGTTCGAGAGTGCCGCTGTTAATAACGGCATGATGGAAAGATAGGCCGGGAAAATCGCCTCATGTAGAGCAATAGCTACTAGTTCAACTGGTACAAACTGACCTAATTTACGTGGGCTGACCGCTATTTTTCCCTGCGGCCGGTAAAACCGCGTTCTCGCGCCCAGATCACCGCCGCGGTGCGACGGTTGACGCCGATCTTGCCGTAGAGCGAGGCGATGTGGTTGCGGATCGTGTGTTTGGAAAGGTTCAGCCGGTCGCTCATTTCCTTGTCGCTGGAGCCATCGCAGATCAGTGACAATATCTGCTCCTCCCGGTCCGTCAGGTCCTTCAGCGAGGCGGAGGGCGACGCACCACGCGAATTCTGCCGCAGCCCCGCCAGCCGCTCCACCACGGTGCGGCTGAACCAGGAGGTGTCGGTCATGACGCTTTCGATGGCTTCGATCAACTCGTTCTCGGATCTGCGCCGTTCGGTGACATCCTGTATCGCCCAGATGACACAGAGCTGGTCGTTGATTTCGGCGCGTTCGGCGGAAATGATGCATTCGGCCGTGCCGTCATCGGCAAGGTTCATGCGCATGGCCTCATTGCGGATCGGGATATTGTCCTTCAGCCGCTTTTCAATGTCGCGCCGCGCCGGAACATCGTCCCACAGTCGCAATTCGCTCGCGGTCTTGCCGACAACCTCGGCTTCCTTGCGCCCGCACAGCGTCAGAAACGCATCATTGACTTCGGTCAGCACAAAGTCGTCCAGCCTCGAAATCGCTGCCGGCACGGGCGAGAGGCGGAAGGATTTGAAGAAACGCTCCTCGCTCTGACGAAGGGCATTCTGGGCTTTTCGGCGGCCATCGAGATCGGCGAAGGTGAAAAGCATGCAGGGCTCTTCGGCAACGGCAATCGTTTCCCCCGCCACGATCACCAGCCTGTCGCCGCCGGGAATGGGAATGAGCGCCTCGCGCTGGCGGATGATGCGGCCCTCATGCAGGCGCTTGAGGGCGTCTTCCCCCGTCTCGCATTCGGAAAACAGCCCGAGCTCCTCGACGCTGACGCCGATGATCTCCTCGCGGCTGAAACCGGTCATTTCCAGAAAACCCTGGTTGACGCGAATGAAGCGCTCGTCCTCCAGCCTACAGATCAGGCCCGGCGCGGGATTGGCGTTAAAGGCGCTCTCGAACCGCGCTTCCGCCTCGAAGCGCGGTGTCTCGTCGCGAATGATCAGCACCAGCACATCCGGTTTCGCGCCGGCATCTTCGAGAATGAGACCGCGCACGGTGTGGACCCAGCATTCGGTTTCATCGTCGCTTGGGGATATCTCCACCGTCACATCTTCGAATGTCTCTCCGGCGAGAAGCCGTTCAAGCGGATACTGCCCTTCGTCTAGAAGATGGTTGTTGCGATAGCGAAGCGTGAAATTCCGCCTGTAACTTTCGGTGTCAGCGCCAAGCTCGGATATCGCCTCTTTGCGGTGCATCTCAAGTGCGGCCCTGTTTGCCCAGGCGATTGTTCCGTCGTTTTCGAGCAATATCAGCCCGTCACTCAGCCCGGCTATCAGGTTCTGCAACACAAGCCGGTTGATCTTCGGAATATCCACGCTGTCGTCCATATCGCCCCCAGCATCTCATGATCTGCGAGACTATAACGCATGGTTTCGCCAAGTGTTGCAGCGTGTTGCGGAGGGAACGTTTGTTGTCGGGTTCCCTGTTCTAGAACGTGCAGATGAAAGCCGCGCGCAGCCTTTGAAAAATGCTTCGTGCCCATATTTTGAGCACCAAAAATTATGGTTCAAAAATACGCTTGACCTGCACCCGAATTTCTCCCCAAATGAACCAATACAAGATTGGTTCACAGAAATGGTGCGGCATTGACGGCGGGTCCCAACGACAACTCCAACTACGCGCTTGCTCGCCTTCGGGACTATATTCACACGAATGAGGTCTCGAAGGACGGCCGCTTACCGACAGAACGGGCCTTTGCCGAAAGTTTTAACGTCGGCCGCCGCGCCGTTCGGCGCGCCTTGGAAGTATTGGAAGCAGAGGGCCTGATCTGGCGGCGGCAGGGGGCCGGAACCTTTGTGGGTGAAAAACCGGATGATTGGTCCGCCCAGGTCACGGAACTGGTCGCCGGTACGGATTTCATGGAAATCATGGAGGTGCGCCTGCGCATTGAGCCGCAACTGGCGCAGCTTGCTGCCATGCGCGCAAAGCCGGCCGAGGTGGAGCGTATGCGCGCCCTTGTGGAAAAGACCGGCCAAAGCACCGATGCCGATGCCAAGGAATTATGGGACGGTTCGCTCCATCGGCAGATCGCCCAGAGCGCCGGCAACAAGCTGTTCCTGTCGATCTTCGATGTCGTCAACCGTATCCGACAGGACGATACATGGCAGTCGATCCGTGAACTTGCCCGCCGCAGTGGTACGAATGGCAGGGCGTCTTTTGAACAGCACATGGCCATTGTTGAAGCCATCGCCGACCGTGATCCGGCGCGCGCTGGTGAAGCCATGCGCCAGCACCTTCTCATGCATCAGGAAAGGTTGATCCGCGCCACCTCGCTCGGCTTTCTGGAAGAGAGAACCGGGGAGGGCGATGCGGCTGAGGCCGATAATTCGCTAACCGAGGCTTCTTGAGGCCACGGGTGAAAACTGTCGTCCCTTGAAGGAGCGGCCAATGACAAAAAAGTCAAAATAACCAGACCAGAGGAAAGAACATGAAGAAAATCCAGACACTGACTGCTGCGCTGTTGGCAAGCGCTGTGCTCGCCGTGCCGGCGCTATCGTCCGAATTGCGCATCGGCCTCAACGACGACGCCGATGTGCTCGACCCCGCGCAGTCGCGCACCTTTGTCGGCCGCATCGTCTACACCGCCATGTGCGACAAGCTGGTGGATATCTCGCAGGATATGAAGATCGTGCCGCAGCTGGCCACCGAATGGGCCTGGTCCGAAGGCGGCAAGGTGTTGACCATGAAAATCCGTGATGGTGTCAAATTCCACGATGGCGAGACACTGGATGCGGCTGCCGTCGTCGCCACTATCGAGCGCAACATGACGCTGCCGGAATCGCGCCGCAAGAGCGAACTGTCCTCGGTCGAGAAGGTCGAGGCGACGGGACCGCTGGATGTTAAATTTACGCTTAAGACGCCTGACGTTACCCTGCTGGCGCAGCTTTCCGACCGCGCCGGTATGATCGTGGCGCCGAAAGCGGCGAAGGAACTGGGTGCGAATTTCGGCTCCAAGCCGGTCTGCGCCGGACCGTTCAAATTCGTCGAGCGCATCCAGCAGGACCGTATCGTGCTGGAGAAATTTGCCGACTATTGGGACAAGGACAAGATCCTCGTCGACAAGATCGTTTATCTGCCAATCCCCGATACGACCGTGAAGCTCGCGAACCTTCGTGCCGGCGACCTTGATATCGCCGAGCGCATCTCGGCGTCGGATGCGGAATCGGTCAAAAACGACCCCAAACTGATCTATGCCGATGTGATCGGGCCGGGTTACATGGCTATGTATGTCAACATCAATAATGGCGCGCGCGCCGACAATCCGCTCGGCAAGGACAAGCGTCTGCGCCAGGCTTTCTCTTACGCGATTGACCGCGAAGCGATTGGCCAGATCGTGTTTGAGGGTACCTCCAAAGCCGGCAATCAGTCATTCCCACCGACAAGCCCATGGTTCAACCAGAACCTGCCAGTACCGACGCGCGACATCGACAAGGCCAAGCAACTGATGAAGGAGGCGGGCTACGAGACGCTTGATGTCGAACTCCAGCACGCCAACAACACAACACAGACGCAGATGATGCAGGTCATCCAGTCCATGGTGGCTGAGGCCGGCTTTAACGTCACCCTGAAGGCGACCGAATTTGCAACGCTTCTGTCCGAACAGACCGCCGGCAACTACCAGCTCAGCCGTTCCGACTGGTCGGGACGTATCGATCCCGATGGCAACCTGCACCAGTTCGTCACCTGCAAGGGCGGCATCAATGATGTGAAATATTGCAATCCCGAGGTCGACAAGCTGCTGAACGAGGCCCGCGCCTCGACCGAAGATGCGGTCCGCAAGGAAAAATACGATGCCGCAAGCGTCATCCTCAACGATGACATGCCGATCATCTATCTCGGCCACCAGCCCTATGCCTATGCCATTTCCAACAAGGTCAAGGGTTGGGCGCCTTCGCCTGATGGCATGATCCGCCTTCTCGGCGTTTCCAAGGACTGATCGCTTCGCATAGGTCGCACGGCTTGCCGTGCGGCCGCCAAGACCGGACCCAAACGGGGGCAATGCCATGCCTGTTTATATCGGCAAGCGACTACTGGTCGCGATCCCGACGCTTCTGATCATTTCCATCTTCGTTTTCTCGCTGCAGAAACTGCTACCGGGTGATCCGGTGCTTGCCATGGCGGGCGAGGAGCGTGATCCCGCGACGATCGAATTCCTGCGTGAGAAATATCGCCTCAATGACCCCGTGCCGTTGCAGTACCTCAACTGGCTGGGTGGCGTGGTGACGGGCGATTTCGGTATCTCGCTGCGGACGAACCAGCCCGTGCTGGAACTAATCGGCCAGAAGCTGCCTGTCACCATTCAGCTGGCTGTCATGGCGATGTTTTTTGCCATGGTCATCGGCATTCCGATCGGCATTCTGGCTGCTGTCAAGAAGAATACGTGGATCGATTACACGGCCAATATCGTGGCGCTTTCCGGCCTGTCCATCCCGAATTTCTGGCTCGGTATCATGTTGATCCTGCTTGTTTCGGTGAAGCTCGGCTGGCTGCCGGCGTCCGGTTATGAATCGATCTTCGTAGACCCTGTCCGTTCGATCGAAACCATGATCATGCCCGCCTTCGTGCTGGGCAACGCGTTAGCGGCGACGCTGATGCGTCATACCCGCTCGGCGATGGTGGCGGTTTTGAGTTCGGACTATATCCGCACCGCCCGTGCCAAGGGGCTCTCGCCGCGCGAGATCATTCTGTCGCATAGTTTCCGTAATGCGCTTCTGCCGGTCATCACGCTGCTGGCGCTGCTTTTCGGCGAATTGCTGGCCGGCGCGGTGCTGACGGAGCAGATTTTCACCATTCCCGGCTTCGGCAAGATGACGGTCGACGCGGTGTTCACCCGCGACTATGCCGTCGTGCAGGGCATTGTGCTCTGCACCGCCGTTGGTTTCATCCTCATGAACCTTCTGGCCGACATTGCCTATGTCCTGCTCAATCCCCGCCTCAGGGCGACAATCTGAGGCTGATATCATGACCGTTCTCGATCAAAACCTATCCGTACCGGCGGCACGGCAGGAAAGCCGCGCCTGGAAAAAAATGAAGCGCAACAAATCGGCGCTTGTCGGCTTGATCATCGTGCTGTTTTTCGCCGTGCTTGCCATCGCCGCGCCGATCCTGCCGATTGCCGACCCGGTTGCGACGAGCTGGTCGGCCATCCGCAAGGCGCCGTCGGCCGCCCACTGGCTGGGCACAGATGATCTCGGACGCGACATTCTTTCACGCATGATCTATGGCGCCCGCGCCTCGTTGATGGCGGGCGTCGTCTCCGTGATGATCGCGGTGGTGATTGGCGTGCCCTTCGGTTTGATTGCCGGTTATTTCGGTGGCTGGGTGGATATGGTGATTTCCCGCATCACCGAAGCGTTGCTGGCCATGCCCTTCCTGATCATGGCGATTGCGCTTGCGGCCTTCCTTGGCCCGAGCCTCACCAATGCGATGATCGCCATTGGCCTTTCCGCCATGCCGATTTTCGTGCGGTTGACGCGCGGGCAGGTGCTGGCCGTCAAGATGGAAGATTATGTCGAGGGGGCGAGGTCCATCGGACTGAACCACATCGATATCATGACCCGCTACATCCTGCCGAATGTCTTTGCCCCCATCATCGTGCAGGCGACGCTGACGGTGGCGACCGCCATCATCGCGGAGGCGAGCCTTTCCTTCCTCGGCCTTGGCCAGCAAGCCCCCGCGCCATCCTGGGGCTCGATGCTGAACACCGCGAAGAATTTCCTGAGCCAGGCACCCTGGATGACGATGTGGCCCGGCATCGCCATCTTCCTCGTCGTCATCGGCTTCAATCTCCTCGGCGACGGCCTGCGCGACGCGCTCGATCCGCGCGAAGCATGATTTTTTACAAGGAATATCGGAATGACTGAATTCACCACACGCCCTGAAATCCTTGGCACCTTCGGCGTCGTCACCTCAACGCACTGGATTGCCTCGGCGGTTGGCATGGCGATCCTCGAAAAAGGCGGCAATGCTTTCGACGCCGCCGTCGCCACCGGTTTCGTTCTGCAGATCGTCGAGCCGCATCTCTGCGGCCCCGGCGGCGACATGCCCGCCGTGTTTTATTCGAAGCAGAAGGACAAGGTGGAAGTCATCTGTGCGCAGGGGCCGGCCCCGAGCGGTGCGACGATTGAGCACTATACGTCGGAAGGGCTGAAGCTGATCCCCGGTGACGGACTGCTCGCCACCGTCATTCCCGGCGCATTCGACGGCTGGATGCTGATGTTGCGTGATTATGGCACGATGAGCGTGCGCGATGTGCTGGAACCCGCCATCTATTATGCCGAGCATGGGCATCCAACACTGCCGCGCGTCTCCGCCACCATCAAGGGGCTGGCCGATTTCTTCGAGAAGGAATGGCCGACCTCCCATGAGACATGGCTGCCGGGTGGTGCGGCTCCGGAGCCTCACACCAATTTCCGTAACCCGGTTCTGGCCGCGACCTATCAGCGGATCGTCACCGAAGCCGAAGCGCGCTCCGGCCGCGAAAACCAGATCGAGGCGGCGCGCGATGCGTTTTATCGGGGTTTCGTTGCGGAAGCCATCGACGGTTACGTGAGGACCGCAGAGGTCATGGATGCTAGTGGCTCGAAGCACAAAGGGGTTTTGACGGCGCAGGACATGGCCGGGTGGAGCGCAACCGTCGAAGCGCCGCAGACGCTCGACTATCACGACTGGACGATTGCCAAGACGCCCGCCTGGGGACAGGGTCCGGTGCTGCTGCAATCGCTGGCACTTCTGAAGGGTTTCGACATTGCGGCCATGGACCCGTCCGGTCCTGATTTCATCCACACCATTGTCGAGACCATGAAGCTCGCCTTTGCCGACCGTGAGGTCTATTACGGCGATCCGGAATTCGGACAAATCCCGACCGAGTATCTTCTCTCTGAAGGCTACAATGTCGGGCGTCGCAAACTGATCGGCAGCAAGGCCTCGCTGGAACTGCGCCCCGGCACCGTGCCTGGTTACGAAAAGCAGGTGGATGCCACCTTGGCCATGCTGGCCGAAATGAGCGGCAAGGGCACCGTCTACGAGCCGACCATGTCGCATCTGACGGAAAAGCGCGGTGACACCGTGCATATCGATGTCATCGACCGCTGGGGCAATATGGTCTCCACCACGCCTTCAGGTGGCTGGCTGCAATCGTCGCCCATCGTGCCGGGCCTCGGTTTTGCGCTCAATTCCCGCGCCCAGATGTTCTGGCTGAAGGAAGGTCTGCCGACGTCGCTCGCACCTGGCAAACGGCCGCGCACCACGCTGACGCCCTCACTAGCGCTGCATCAGGGACGCCCGTCGATGGTGTTCGGCACGCCCGGCGGCGACCAGCAGGACCAGTGGCAACTGCCGTTCTTCCTTCGTTATGTTCACCACGGCAAGAACCTGCAGGCGGCCATCGACATGCCGCTGTTCCACACCTCGCATTTTCCGGGTTCGTTTTATCCGCGCACCAGTTCGCCGGGTGAAATCATGGTGGAAAGCACGGTGGGTGAGGCGACGCTCGATGAGCTGCGCCGGCGCGGCCACCGGGTCACTGTTGCCGATGCCTGGTCGGTCGGTCGGCTCACCGCTGCTCGCCGGGATGCGGATGGCCTGCTGCGCGCTGCCGCCACACCGCGGCTCATGCAAGCCTACGCGGTGGGACGGTGACATCATGGAGACAAAACCAGTCCTCTCCGTCCGAAACCTTACCACCTCCTTCCTTGTCGATGGCGAGTGGAAAAGCGTTGTGCGCGACGTCTCATTCGATGTTAAGTCCGGCGAAACCGTCGCCATAGTCGGCGAATCCGGTTCCGGCAAGTCGGTCACCTCGCTGTCGCTGATGCGACTGCTCGCCCCGGCCTCCAGCCGCATCGACGGCGAAGTGCTACTCAACGGGCGCAATCTGCTGGCGCTTTCGGAAAGAGAGATGCGCGGCGTGCGCGGCAACGATATCTCGATGATCTTTCAGGAGCCGATGACCTCGCTCAATCCGATCTTCACCATCGGCCGCCAGATTTCCGAAGTCCTCATCCGCCACAAGGGGCTTTCGAAGCAGCAGTCAAGGGCGGAGACGGTGCGGCTTCTGGAAAAGGTTCGCATTCCCAATGCATCAAGCCGTTTCGACGAATATCCGCATCAGTTTTCCGGCGGTATGCGCCAGCGCGTGATGATCGCCATGGCGCTCGCCTCCCGCCCGAAACTGTTGATCGCTGACGAGCCGACGACGGCGCTCGACGTCACCATTCAGGGGCAGATCCTCGATCTGATCAAGCTGCTGCAGGAAGAGGAAGGCATGTCGGTTCTCTTCATCACCCACGACATGGGCGTGGTGGCCGAAATCGCCGACCGGACGATCGTCATGTATCGCGGTGACGCGGTCGAGACCGGAGCGACCGAGGACATATTCCGACGTGGCCAGCATCCCTACACGCGGGCGCTGCTTTCGGCGGTGCCGAAGCTCGGCTCGATGCATGACCGGCAATGGCCGACGCGGTTTCCTGTGCTCGACCTCAAAACCGGTCTTTCGACCGAACCTCAGGAGGTGGCGGAGACGGTTGCGAGCGGTCAGACACCGGTTCTGTCGGTCAAGAACCTCGTGACAAGGTTTCCCATCCGCTCCGGTCTTTGGGCGCGTCAGACGGGTGCGGTCCATGCCGTCGAAAACGTTTCCTTCGATCTCTTTCAGGGGGAGACGTTGTCGCTTGTGGGGGAATCCGGCTGCGGAAAATCCACCACAGGCCGCTCGATCATGCGCCTCGTGGAACCGTCATCCGGCGATGTGTCGCTCGACGGTTACGATGTGATGCGGCTCGATACCGTTGGGCTGCGCAACATGCGCAAATCCGTGCAGATGATCTTTCAGGACCCGTTCTCCTCGCTCAACCCACGCATGACTGTTGGCACGGCGATTTCCGAACCTTTCATCAAGCACAGGCTAGGCAGCACGAAACAGGCGAAGGAAAAGACGGCCGATCTTCTGGAGAAGGTAGGCCTGTCGGCCGATATGGCCAATCGCTACCCGCATGAATTTTCGGGTGGCCAGCGCCAGCGCATCGCGATTGCCCGCGCGCTTGCGCTCGATCCAAAGGTCATCGTCGCCGACGAAAGCGTTTCGGCGCTCGACGTATCGATCAAGGCGCAGGTCTGCAACCTGCTGCTCGACCTGCAGCAGAGCCTGAATCTTGCTTTCCTGTTCATTTCGCACGACATGGCGGTGGTTGAGCGCGTCAGCCATCGTGTAGCGGTGATGTATCTCGGCGAGATCGTGGAAATCGGGCCGCGGGCCGCCGTTTTCGACAATCCGCAGCATCCGTACACAAAAAAGCTCATGGCAGCGGTACCGGTGCCCGACCCGGCCCGGCGCGGGATGAGACGCGGCATATCCAATGACGAGCTGAAAAGCCCGATACGAACAATGGGTTATGAAGCGCCGACGCGACATTACAGAACGGTATCACCTGGCCATCTGGTGCAGTTGGAATGATTATCGAGAGATGTCCACTCGGCAAGCAGTTGGCAGAAAACAAAAACCCCGCCGAAGCGGGGTCTTGTCTCTACCAGCCCTGACGACCGTACCAGTCGTCAATATCTTTCCTGGTTCGATCCTTTTCGTAGCCGTAACGCTCCTGGATCTTCCCTTCGAGCTGCTCGCGCTTGCCATTGATGACGTCGAGGTCGTCGTCGGTGAGTTTGCCCCACTGCTCCTTGACCTTACCCTTCATCTGCTTCCAGTTGCCTTCAACGCGATTCCAATCCATTGGGCTCTCCCTTTGTATTTTTCCTTGCATTGGTAAATGTACGAGCCGTCGCAGGGTTCCTTCTAAACGCGCCGATGTTGGTCACGGCTGCGGCCCGCTGCCACGAAAAAATCACGATTCATTCAGCCACAGTTCACCCGGCTGGGCGCTAAATCCCCCTATCCCACAAGGAGGGAGATAAGATGCGCAAGATGATTTTAACCGCCGGACTGATTTTCGGCGCCCTGTTCGGCACCGGCGCGAATGCCATGCCTGTCGGCCAACCGTCCGCACCTTCGGCATCCCACGTTCAGACGGTGGATTATGCCTGCGGACGCGGCTTCCACCTGTCACCGCGCGGTTATTGCCGCCCGAACGGCCCGCCACGTTATGAGCGCGGCTGGGACCGGCGCGATCGCTGGGAAGGCCGCCGGGAATGGCGTGAACGTCAGGCGAGACGGGAATGGCGTGAATGGCGCGATCGCCGGGACTACCGCGACCGTCGTGACTACTATCGCTACTGATGGGCAAGGCCCTCTCCAATCGGGAGGGCCTTTCTTTATGCGCTGGTCACCCATCCATCTGTCCCCCGGGGAGAGTGTCTACACAACGTCGCTACCCCGATCGTCATGGTTCGCGACAGATTTGCATCCGCGTGAGGAAACCAGGGCCGTAGTTCGGGGTTAGTCCCATATCACCGTTCATGAGGAGGATATGATGGACATCACCAGACGCACCATTCTCACCGCCGGCGCGGCAACGGCCACCGTTGCGATTTTTCCCCGCCCGCATGTCGCGCGGGCCGCACTGCCTTTGACACAGCCGAAACTTCCCTTTGCCGAGGCCGATCTGGCGCCCGTCGTTTCGGCAAGAACGGTCGGCCTGCATTACGGAAAACACCATAAGGCCTATTTCGACAAGCTGAACACGCTTGCGGCCGGCACCCGCTATGCCGACATGGAGCTGGCCGGGATCGTCAAGGAATCCGCCAGGTCGAAGGCGGCGGCGGATGTCAAAATCTTCAACAATGCCGCGCAGGCCTGGAACCATGTCGCCTATTGGGATCAATTCGTTCCGGGCGGCCCGAACCGGCCGACAGGCGATCTCGCTGCTTCCCTCAACGAGACCTTCGGGGATTATGACGGTTTCATCAAACGCGCGGTCGATGTGTCCGACACGGTGTTCGGCACCGGCTGGGTGTGGCTGACGCGCGACGACGACAACAAGCTCGCGCTGATCGGATATGAGGACGGCAACAACCCCGTGGCCGTTGGCCGCCCGGCCTATCTCGGCATCGATATCTGGGAACACGCCTATTACCTCGATTATGAAAACCGCAAGCCCGACCATATCCGCGCCGTGCTCGACAAGCTGGTCAACTGGCGGGTTGTCGAAGAGCGCCTGAAGGCCTGACGGGCTTCTGCTGCGTAAAACCTGCCGGGATCGCCCGGCACCCGGCGGGTTGCCCTGATTTGCATTTTAGCTACTATGCGCCGATGGCGAGGAGGCCATGTATAAGGAGGGTTCATGATTTACCGGTCTTCAAAACGGCGCACCGTGTTGAAACTTGCCGCCGCGGCGGTGTCTTTCGGCATGATGGGAATGACTGCTAATGCCGAGGGCTTTCCCGATCGAACGATCACGCTGGTCGTTCCTTTCGCGGCGGGCGGCTCCACCGACGTGGTGGCGCGTGTCATCGCGCAGAAGATGGGTGACGAACTTGGCCAGCAGATCGTGGTTGAAAATGTCGCCGGAGCCGGTGGCAATCTCGGCGCCGACCGGGTGGCCCGCGCCGAGCCCGATGGTTATACGATCCTGATGGGCACGGTTGCCACCCACGCGCTCAACCCGCTTATCCTCAAGACCAAGCCTTATGACCCGCAGAAGGATTTCGCACCGGTTTCGCTGCTGGTGGTGGTTCCGAATGTGCTGGTGGTCAATCCGAAGCTCAACGTCAACAGCGTCGAGGAGCTGATCGCTCTCCTCAAAGCTGAACCCGATAAATATGCCTATGCCTCTTCCGGCAACGGCACCCCGCTGCATCTTTCCGGCGAGCTGTTCAAGAGCATGGCCGGCGTCAGCATGCAGCATGTGCCCTACAAGGGAGCCGGACCGGCGCTTAACGATCTTCTCGGCAACCAGATTTCCATCATGTTCGACAATCTGCCGTCCTCGTCAGGACATATAAAATCCGGCACCTTGCGGGCGCTCGGCGTCACCACCAAGGAGCGGGCGTCGTCCTTCCCGGATCTGCCGACGATTGCCGAAACCGTACCGGGTTACGAGACCTACACCTGGAACGCGCTCTTTGCGCCCGCCGGCACGCCGGCCGATGCGATCGACAAGCTCAACGCCGCCGCCAAGAAGGCGCTTGCCGATACTGGCGTCGCCGCCCGCATGGCGGAGTTCAGTGCAAAGATCGTCGCCTCCTCGCCGGATGAACTGAAAGACCACGTCGCGGCGGAGATCGCCAAATGGGAACCCGTGGTCAAGAACGCGAATGTGCAGATGGACTGATCGGGAGCGTTAAATCCCTGCTTCCGGCTTGCCGTCGCGCATCCTGTCTTATTGCGCGGCGGATGATATTGACCTCGAAGATCGTGGCCGCACTCGGAGCGGCCACGATTGTGACGACCGGTCGGCTGGTGTGTTATTTTGACATCACTTGCCACAAGGTTGCAAAAACCTGCTTGGCAAGCTCGAGCGGCTCAGCTACAAAATACTTCACCGCGTCAGATCGAACAAAGGGAGGCGTTGCATGACATCATCATTCATCAAGACCCTCCCGCAGGGAATGACCCGACACTAGGTCATATCCATTCGCGGCCCGCCTTATGCGCGCCCGACATGCGGTTTTCTTTTCCTTCATAGCCCGATTGATCTGACGGGATCATCTTGTCTCCCGCCCGGGCTGTGCCGTCCAACTTCCGTTTTTGAGGACCGGTCGTCCTGTTTCGTGGCGCCGGGCTGGTTAAAATGTCTCGCAAGAAGCTCGATTTCCGCGCCGATGCCTATCGCCATGTGCTCGGCTTTGTTTTCAACCATTGGAGCCACCGAAAGGCGCTCGTGGGTTTCATCATCGTGCTGGTGGTTGCCAGCACGCTCGCCGAAGTGATGGTGCCGGTCTTTTCCGGCCGGATCGTTGATGCCATCGCTGGTGACAATGGGGGTGCCAATGCGGGTGATGGCGCTCTGCGCGCTTTCGTCATCGTGGTTGCGCTTGGCTTTACCAGTGTTGTGCTGCGCTGGTTCATCTTCAACGGCATCATCCGGCTGACGCTGAAGACGATGGCTGACGTCACCAATAACGGCTTCCACAAGGTGCAGCGTTTCTCCACCGACTGGCACGCCAACAGCTTTGCCGGCTCAACGGTGCGCAAGATCACGCGTGGCATGTGGGCGCTGGATTCGCTCAACGACCTGCTGCTCGTCGCGCTGCTGCCCTCCATCGTCATGCTGATGGGTGCCACCATCGTGCTTGGCAGTTACTGGCCGGTCATGGGCCTGATCGTCGGCCTCGGCTCGCTGATCTATATCGGTGTCACGGTCGGGCTTTCGATGGGTTATGTGTCGCCGGCGGCGCGGCTTGCCAATGCCTGGGACACCCGGCTTGGCGGCGCGCTGGCGGATGCGATCAGCTGCAACGCGGTGGTCAAAGCCTTCGGTGCCGAAACCCGTGAAGAAACGCGGCTTGGTCATGTGCTGGTGAAATGGGACAATCGGACGCGCAGAACCTGGAAACGTGGAACGCTGAACGGCACGATCCAGAGCTTCATGATGGTATCGATGCAGGCGGGCATCCTCGGCACCGGCCTCATCATGTGGCAGAAGGGTCTGGCGACAGCGGGCGACATCACCTTCGTGCTGGCGATGTTTTTCGTGTTGCAGGGCTATCTGCGCGATGTGGGCCAGGATATCCGCAACCTGCAGCGCGCCGTCAATGACATGGAAGAGCTGGTGCTGCTCGACAAGATGCCGCTGGGTGTCGAAGACAGGCCGGACGCCAAGCGGATCAATATCGGCAAGGGCGAGATCGTCTTCGATCATGTCACCTTCCAGTATGGCGCGCATGCAACCCCGCTTTATGAGGACTTCTCGGTCACCATCAAGCCGGGCGAGCGTGTGGGTCTGGTCGGTCACTCCGGTTCGGGCAAGACAACCTTCGTCAAGCTCATCCAGCGCCTTTACGACATAAAGGCGGGGGCTATCCGCATCGACGGGCAGAACATCGCCGATGTCACGCAGGCGAGCCTGCGCGGCCAGATCGCCATCGTGCAGCAGGAACCCATCCTGTTCCACCGCACGCTGGCGGAAAACATCGCCTATGGCCGGCCGGATGCCTCGCGTCGTGAGATCGAGCAGGCGGCGAAACAGGCGAGCGCCCATGATTTCATCATGTCCCTGCCGAAGGGTTATGAGACCATGGTGGGCGAACGCGGTGTCAAGCTGTCGGGCGGCGAGCGCCAGCGCGTCGCCATTGCCAGGGCGTTCCTGGCGGATGCGCCGGTGCTGATCCTAGACGAAGCGACGTCAAGCCTCGACAGCGAAAGCGAAGTGCAGATCCAGCAGGCGATGGAACGGCTGATGGATGGCCGCACCACGCTCGTCATTGCCCACCGTCTTTCCACGGTCCGGGCGCTCGACCGGCTGCTGGTGTTCGACAAGGGCAGGATTGTCGAGGAGGGCGACCATCAGGCGCTGATCCGCCTCCATGACGGCATCTACCGCCGGCTGTTCGAGCGGCAGGCGCTGGAACTGACCAAGGGCCTGGTGGCCTGAAAAAAAGAAATGCCGGGGGCATCCTCCCGGCGTTTCCTTCGGAACATTGAACCCACGCCATGAACGCGCCGCTTTGTTCGCGTAAGGGCGTTTTCTCCGCAATACCAACAGGATGGTGCATCATGGATTTCAACCCGATCACAAAGCCGCAACGCCTTGTCATCAGGAGAACCCATATCCATGCCGCATGCCATCACCCTTTCAGACCTCTCGTGGGCAACACCTGACGGTCATCTGCTTTTTTCCGATATCAATCTTCGCTTCGGCCTCGAACGCGTTGGCCTTGTGGGACGCAACGGCGTCGGCAAGACGACGCTTCTGAAGCTGATCACCGGTGAGCTGCTGCCATCAACAGGCACGGTCTCCCTTTCCGGCAGGATCGGCGTTCTGCGGCAAAGCGTGCAGGTCGGGGACGATGAGACCATCGCCGACCTGTTCGAGGCGCGCCATGCGTTGCACGTCCTTTCGCGCGCGCAGGCGGGAATGGCAACGCTCGAGGAACTCGGCGATGTCGACTGGATGCTGGAGGAGAGGATTGCCGAGGCGCTGGCCGTGGTTGGGCTCGATGCATCCCCCCTCACACCGCTTTCTGCGCTCTCGGGCGGGCAACGCACTCGGGCAGCGCTTGCCGCGCAGATCCACGCCGTGCCGGATTTCCTCATTCTCGACGAACCGACCAACAATCTCGACCGCGACAGCCGCATGTTCCTTGTCGATTTCCTGGCGGTCTGGCGCGGCGCAACGATCGTGGTCAGCCATGATCGCGAGCTTCTCGAGACGCTCGATGCCATCGTCGAGATGAACACGCTCGGTGCCATGCGCTATGGCGGCAATTGGAGCCATTATCGCGCGCAAAAGGTGCTGGAACTGGCCGCTGCAGAACAGGACATTGCCAGCGCCGAAAAGCGCCTCTCCGAGGTCAGGAAGAAGTCGCAGGAGGCATTGGAACGCAAGGCGCGCCGTGATGCGAAGGGGGCCGCAAAAGCGGCGAAGGGAGACATGCCGCGCATCGCTGCCGGCGGTATGAAGAGGCGCGCCGAAAAGACGAGCGGGGACAATGCCAATCTCGCCAGCCGCCTGAAAACCGAAGCGGCGGATGATTTGCGGACGGCACGCGAAAGGATCGAAATCCTGCAGGACGTCACCGTCACGTTGCCGCCCAGCGGCTTGCGTGCGACTAAAACCGTCCTGAGCCTGCAAGGTCTGACCGCAGGATATTTTCCCGAAAATCCCGTGCTTAAGGATCTGTCCTTCGAGATAACCGGTCCGCAACGGGTCGCCGTCACCGGCCCGAATGGATCGGGAAAAACGACGCTGCTATCGGTGATAACAGGGGATTTGCCACCCTTTGCAGGCAGCGTTTACCTCGGTGTCAGCGCCGCGTTCCTCGATCAGCAGGTCAGCCTGCTGGATGCGACGTTGTCGATCCGCAATAACTTCCTCAGGCTCAACCCGCAATCAGGGGAAAATGCCTGCCGGGCAGCGCTCGCGCGCTTTATGTTCCGTGCGGATGCCGCCTTGCGGATCGTCGGAACACTTTCGGGTGGGCAGATGTTGCGTGCCGGCCTTGCCTGCGTTCTCGGTGGCCCGCAGCCGCCGCAATTGCTGATCCTTGATGAGCCGACGAACCATCTGGATATCGATTCCATTACGGCCGTGGAGGCGGGTCTCAGGGCCTATGACGGCGCCTTGCTGGTCGTCAGCCATGATGAGGCGTTTCTCTCCGGCATCGGTATCGATCGGCGGCTGGAACTTGGCGCCTTACCCGGTGCACGTCAGTAATTTACCGTCACGACGACGGTATCGGCGTAATTTCCGGGTGCCGGTGTATTCTGCGCCGGCACGCGCCCAAAGACGGTCAAAGTCTGCAGGCTGCCGTTTCCGGTGCCGGTGGCGATTTGCCCGGCGGCGCTTCCCCACACATTGGTGCGGCTTACATCGCGATAGAGGCCGTAGATGATCGACGCAGCACCCTGCACCATCTGGCGCGCGGCGGGCGGGCTGTTGCTCAGGCCGCCATTCAGCGCCACGCTGTAATTCAGGCCGTTGGTGCAGGTGAGATTGATGGCGCCATTCGCATCGACCGCCGTATTGAGTACGCCGTGACTGCCGAAGTTGATGTTCTGGGCCGAGATGATGCAGGTGGGCGCCACCGCGGCCGAAACGGTGAAAGGTACCTGCGTTGGGTTCTGGGTGACGGAGGAACAGCTGGGCGCCAGGAGCGTGTAGCTTGTATAGGTGAAGTTGGTCTCGCCGCCGGCAAAGCTGGAAAGATAAAGGCCGCGTGCCGCAGAGGCCTGGCTCGCATTGATCCTGCCGTAAACCGTGCGGCTCGTGGTGTTGATCAGCAGCGGCAACGCCATATCGATCGGTGGCGGCGAGCCGAGCGCCGGCTGGGTGACCGATCCCCAGGAGGTTGTTCGGGCAGAGTTCTGATAGAGCTGGTAATTGAGGATGTTGCTCCCCTGGAGCATCCGGCGGATGCCGCCCGACTGTCCGCCGCTGCCGGCATTGATGTTGGGGCAGATGCGAATGGAAAGCGCCAGCGACAACGGGTTGTTGCAGGTCACCGACAATGTCGCCGTGGTGTCCACGGCTGCGCCGCCCGCGAGGTTGACGAAGCCGAAATTCATGTCCGACATGCTGAAGGTGCAGCTTTGCGCCAGAACGGGGGAGGCGGCGAAAGAGGCGGCGATGGCGAGCGCCGCGCGGATCAGGACTTTCATTGAACGCTCCTGCAGAGGGTTTCGAGAGTGGTGCGTTCAGCGCCTGCGGTGGAAACGGTGATCTTGGCCTCGCATTTTCCCCTGGTGGGTTGCGTGATGCTGAGCCGATGGGTCTCGCCGATATTGTCGAGATAGGCCTGTCCGTCATAGCCGACGATGAACTCGCGCTTGCCGTCGATCGTGCCGGTTGATCCGGTTTCGATGAAGTCGCCACTTTCCGTCTTCAAGGTCACCAGCGCCACCTGGCCCTCGGTTTCCACCTTGAAATTGACGACCGCGCCGGCGCGCTCGGTCGGTCGCACTGTCTGTTTCGTGTGGTCGATGCGGGCATCGACCGGCAGGTTGCTGGGGTCGAGCGTGATGTTATTGATGTCGTAGGAGCGCAGGTTCGGCAGCAATATCTTGCCGCGGCGGTTCGTCTGGCCGATCGGGCGGTTTTCGAGCAGAATATCGACACCGGGTGCCCCCGCATCCACGACGGCGAAGGCGTCATCGATCCGGTTGCCGATAAAGACATCGCCGCCGGCGACCGCGATCGATCCTTCGATCTGGGCATAGGCCTGTGTCGTGCGGTTGAACTGGTCGACACCGGCCGAAACGCGTGCGGCACTGCCGCGATAGCTGCCGGATGCGGAGGCGACATCATTGCCGCCAAGCGCGCCGCGCAGCCGCCAGCCGTAACTTCCCTCCGCCTGTTCTTCGGATTTCACGACCTCAGCCGTCAGGGAATATCCATCGGCATTGGAGGACATGCCGGCGGAGCCCGAGACGCCGCCACCGAAAGACCAGGAGAGGCCGGCAAAAATGCCGTAGGAGTTGCTGTCTTCAAGGTCCTTATAGGCGGTAATGAAGATATTACCGTTTTCGCCAAATGGCCGCGTGGCGGAGAGACCGAGAAGGCGGGATCGGCGCTCATCGAAGGTTTCGAGCTGGGTGTAGGAGAAATTCAGGCTTGTCTCATCAAATCCGAGCGGCGTGGAAACGGAAATCTGGTCGAGGGCGCGCGGCGGCCGCACGCTGAGCAGCCCTGAAATCGGCTGTATTTTCGACGTATTGGCGGAGACGGATGCCATGTCGTTATAGTCACCGAACGCTCGTTGCGATCGCGCGTTAAGTCTCACCCCGAGCAGTTCGGCCTCGACGCTTGCGGAAATCTGATAGCCGCTTTCATCGCCGAAATGGCTAGATGCGCCGGAAAGTGCTGCCAATCCATGGGCTCCGAGCGTGAAAACACCGCCGAGGCCGATATTGTAGAAATCCTCTCCGCCTTCCGCATGGCCTTCGACCGTGAACCCGTCCGATACGCCGTAACGCACCGTCGCCGATCCGAGCAGCCTGTCGTCATAATCGAAAGACGAGGTTCCGTAGTCGCGCCGGGCAAAACCGAGTTCGGCCGAGAAATCGACGAGACCCTTTGCCAGCAGGTCGGGCGAGGTATAAAACGGCGTTTCCGACACGATTTCGCGGCCGAGCGCATCCCGCACCACCAGCCTCGCATTGCCTGCGCCACTGATGACCGGAAGATTGGTGATGGAGAAGGGGCCTTCCGGCACATCCTGCGACAGGCGGCGGATATTGTTGACGTAGACATCAACCGTGGAGGGCACCGCGGCGGAACCGGCAAATTCGGGCATGGGCATGGTGACGATATCCGGCCGCAGATCGAAATTCCGGCGGATCTGCAGGCCGCCCAGCCGGGTGGGGCGGGTCCAGCTCAGCCCGCCGGTAATAAGGTCACCGGCCCGATAGGTGGTCAGTGTTTCTTCATTCGAATAGCTCCAGGTGGTATCGAGGCGCTGGGTGTCGAATTCCGACAGGCGCGACGTGCTCAGAACCTGGGACGAGGACAATACGCCGAGCGGGCCGAAGACCCGGCTTTCCAGAAGGGCGGAAACGCCGTTGAAATCGGCGATGTCAGACCATGTGCCACCGCCTGACGAGCCATAGATCGTGTAATTCACCAGACCTCCAAAGTTGCTCGTGGCCTTCTCCCCGGTCTCGTCGCCTTCTTCGTTCGTGCTTTTGCCAGAGGCGTCGATCACCTTGTTCGCCCGCGCCGCCATGGGCAGGGTGAAATGCACGGACTGGGTGCTTTCATCGTAACGCGCCGTCACCTCGGGCAGCCGGGAGACATCGATCCAGCCATCCGCACTGACCGCGCTCTCGACCGGGGAAATTCCGATATTCTTCAGCTGATCCGGTTCGATGAGGAGCGATCCGGCGTCGTTTTGGCGAAATGTGGCGATCAGGTCCGTCGAAACATCATTGATGTAGACTTCGAGCTGCAATTGTCCCGCTTCTCCTGCGGCAAAAGAAGGCGCTGCTGCCGCAGGGGGAATATCCTGCGCCATGGAGAAATTGCCCGAAAAAAAGACCGTCAAACCGGCAATCGTCAAAACGGCAAGGTCAGCCGCCCGAGACGCGCGCCGTCGCATTGACGGGGCCGCCTTCGCTGTCTGCCGAAATCTTCAGCGTGCCGCCGGCCTTGCCGCCCGTTGCCGGAACGAGGAAGGTTGCCGCGGATTTGCCAAGCACATAACCCACGAGGCCCTGCTGCCGGCCAATTGGCTGGCCGTTGCCGCCTGACAGTATCAGGTTGGCAATCCTGATGCGCCTTTCGCCTGCGTTCGACACCGAGACCTTGTAACCCTTGCCCTGCGGCGTCACCTTCCAGACCGGCTCTGCGTCACCGGTGGAAGCGGGCGAGAAGAAAACGGGTATGGAGTGGCGGACCACCAGATTGACGGTGCCGGATTGCGGTTTTCCCGCTGGCGGCAATTCGTCGACGATGATGCGGTAACTTTCCTCCGCCCTGACGGGTGTTTTGGAGAGCCGGACGATGCGGATTAGATTTTCCGCCCCACCCTTCAGCTGCGTCATTGGCGGGCTGGCGACGACGTCGTTTACCGCCGTGTAGACATCCTGGCCGTTCTGCTGGGTCCAGCGGAAAATCCGGACCTGCACGTTGATCGGGGTTTTTGCATCGTTCCAGATACGAAGGCTGGAGGCCGCTGTCGGGGCCTTGAGATCGAGAAGAACGGGGGCGACCCGCAAGGATGCAGCCTGTGAAGGTGAGACACTCAAACCGGCAAAAAACGCAGCCGCTAAGGTAAAAAGACGCATGCGCGATCCTCCCTATGGCGATCAGTAATTGAGCGTGGCCGTCACCGTATCGGTATAGACGCCGACCGCGGGTGTCGTCTGGGCAGGTACGCGCCCAAAGACAGTGAAGTTTTGCGGTGCCCCGGTTCCCGTGCCCGTTTGCCGGTCCGTTCCCACGGTATTTCCCCATACCGTGCTATGTGCCGCAGTCGTATAGAGCGAGTAGGAAATGGTCGCACCCGCAGCCGACGTCATCAGCCGGTTGGCAACCGTCGCGCCCGAGCCGGCGCCGGCGCTGAGGCCGAGGCTGAAGGGCGTGCTGGCCGTACATTGCACGACGATCTGACTGGTGACGTCGATCGGGGCGCCGATCACGCCGTTGGTCCCGAAATCGAGATTGCCGGCCGAGTTGATCTGGCATGCCGCCTGAATGGTGATCTGGACGTTGAAATTCGTCGTGGCGACCTGCGCAAGGCCTGAAGCCGGTGTGAGGACCAGTGCCGCCAGCGATAACAAGTAGCTTGATGCCGAAAACCTCATGCTGCCTCCCAAGCTGTCGTGCTGCCGATTGGCCATGCACGCCATCCAATTACGCCAATAGCGGGTAATTAGAATAAGCTAATACTCGCGCCGATTTGGTTAATAATTTATTAACGGCGAGAACCGGAAAACTTCCGGGTGAAATGCACTATCGGTTGCAACTCTATGAACGCTTGCACGGGCCTTCTCGAGAAGACCCAGTAACCGGCTTTTTATCGATCTACGAGTTCTTTACCGGAGTGCGGCATCTTGTCAGCCGGCCCGGGTTGGCGTAGTCGAAAACGACAGAAACCCGGGGCTATCGATGCCACCGTCCGGTGGCGTTGTGTTTGGCTCCATAGACACCATGACGTTGGGATTGCGATGAACCTTTACCTGGATTACCTGGCTGAAATCAAAAGCAGAGAAACACTGGGTCTCGCGCCCAAACCCATCGATGACGGCGCTCTGACGGCCGAAATCATCGAGCTCATCAAGGATGCCAGCAGCGAATATCGCGCCGATGCGCTGAAGTTCTTCATCTACAACACCCTGCCGGGCACCACGAGTGCTGCCGGCGTCAAGGCTGCCTTCCTGAAGCAGATCATCCTTGGTGAAGTGCTGGTGCCCGAAATCACACCTTCCTTCGCGCTGGAGCTGCTGTCGCACATGAAGGGCGGTCCGTCGATCAAGGTGTTGCTCGATGTCGCGCTCGGCGACGATGCCGCGATCGCCGCCAAAGCGGGTGACGTTCTGAAGACCCAGGTCTTCCTCTACGACGCAGACATGTTCCGCCTGCGTGATGCCTACAAGGCAGGCAGCGCCATCGCCAGAGACGTTCTCGAAAGCTACGCCAAGGCCGAATTCTTCACCAAGCTTCCCGATGTCGACGATGAGATCAAGATCGTCACCTTCATCGCCGCCGAAGGCGATATTTCCACCGACCTTCTGTCTCCCGGCAACCAGGCGCATTCGCGCTCCGACCGTCAGCTGCACGGCCAGTGTATGATCTCGCCGGAAGCGCAGGCGCAAATCGTCGCGCTGCAGCAGCAGCACCCCGACAAGCGGGTGATGTTGATCGCCGAAAAGGGCACGATGGGCGTCGGCTCGTCGCGCATGTCGGGCGTCAACAACGTGGCGCTGTGGACCGGCAAGCAGGCCAGCCCCTATGTACCTTTCGTGAATTACGCGCCGATCGTTGCCGGCACCAACGGCATTTCGCCGATCTTCGCGACCACCGTCGACGTGACGGGCGGTATTGGCATCAACCTCAAGAACTGGGTGAAGAAGCTCGGTGAAGACGGCAAGCCGATCCTCAACAATGACGGCAATCCGATCCTCGAGCAGAAATATTCGGTCGAGACCGGCACGGTCCTCAAGATCGACGCCAAGAACCGCAAGCTGCGCGACGAGAACGGCACCGAACTGGTGGACCTCGCTTCTTCCTTCACGCCGCAGAAGATGGAATTCATGAAGGCCGGCAGCTCTTACGCTATCGTCTTCGGCAAGAAGCTCCAGACATTCGCGGCTCAGACGCTCGGCGTCGAGGCGACCCCAGTCTTTGCACCGAACAAGGAAATTTCGATCGAAGGCCAGGGCCTAACCGCCGTCGAGAAGATCTTCAACCGCAATGCCGTCGGCGTCACCCCCGGCAAGGTGCTGCATGCCGGCTCGGACGTTCGCGTCAAGGTCAACATCGTCGGTTCGCAGGATACGACCGGTCTGATGACCGCGCAGGAACTGGAAGCGATGGCGGCCACCGTCATTTCGCCGCTCGTGGACGGCGCCTACCAGTCGGGCTGCCACACCGCTTCCGTGTGGGACAAGAAGGCGCAGGCCAACACGCCGAAGCTCATGTCCTTCATGCACAATTTCGGCGTCATCACCGGCCGTGACCCGAAGGGCGTCTATCATTCGATGACGGACGTGATCCACAAGGTGCTGAACGACATCACCGTGGACGATCGGGCGATCATCATCGGCGGCGACAGCCATACCCGCATGTCCAAGGGCGTGGCCTTCGGTGCTGACTCCGGCACCGTCGCGCTGGCGCTCGCTACGGGCGAGGCGACCATGCCGATCCCGCAATCGGTCAAGGTCACCTTCAAGGGCACGATGCAGCCTTACATGGACTTCCGCGACGTGGTGCATGCCACCCAGGCGCAGATGCTTCAGCAGCACGGCGACAACGTCTTCCAGGGCCGCATCATCGAAGTCCACATCGGCACGCTGCTCGCCGACCAGGCCTTCACCTTCACCGACTGGACGGCCGAAATGAAGGCCAAGGCGTCGATCTGCATTTCCGAGGACGAGACGCTGATCGAGTCGCTCGAAATCGCCAAGTCGCGCATCCAGATCATGATCGACAAGGGCATGGACAATGCCGCCCAGACACTCAAGGGCCTGATTGATAAGGCGGATCAGCGTATTGCCGAAATCCGCTCAGGTGAAACGCCAGCGCTGAAGCCAGACGCCAACGCGAAATATTTCGCGGAAGTCGTCGTCGATCTCGACATCATCAACGAACCGATGATCGCCGACCCTGATGTCAACAACAACGACGTCTCCAGGCGCTACACGCACGACACGATCCGCCCCGTTTCCTATTACGGCGCGACCAAGAAGGTCGATCTCGGTTTCGTCGGTTCGTGCATGGTGCATAAGGGCGACGTGAAGATCGTTGCGCAGATGCTGCGCAACATGGAGAAGTCCGAAGGCAAGGTCGAGTTCAAGGCACCGCTCGTCGTTGCCGCACCGACCTACAACATCATTGATGAGCTGAAGGCGGAAGGGGATTGGGAAATCCTGCAGAAATACTCCGGCTTCGAATTCGATGACGTCAACCCGAAGACCTCGAACCGTACCGAGTACGAAAACATCCTCTATCTGGAGCGTCCCGGCTGCAACCTGTGCATGGGCAACCAGGAGAAGGCAGCAAAGGGCGATACGGTTCTCGCGACCTCGACCCGTCTCTTCCAGGGCCGTGTCGTGGAAGACAGCGCCGAGAAGAAGGGTGAATCACTCCTGGCTTCCACCCCGGTTGTGGTGCTCTCGGCAATTCTCGGCCGCACGCCGAGCATTGAGGAGTATCGCTCAGCCGTCGAAGGGATCGACCTGACGAAGTTCGCCCCGCCGAAGACAACGCCGATCGATTCCCAGTCGGTGCATTACTAAGCACCGGATTTCGCAGGCCTCGGCCTGCGAATGCGGGCTCGCCTACTGGCATCAGATGAATGAACGCAGCGGAAATCGATTTCCGCTGCGTTTTCATTTGTATGGAGAAGATTTTTTATCATTTGGTTTAGCGGTTAAAACCGGTTTTGCCTGCCGAATTGTCAGCACTTGCATAGCCCGGGTAACACTTCATTTAGTGATTTCGTGAAATCTAAAATACGCAGGTTCCAAGGTTTCATCCGGAGCCGGTAGAACAAGCGGAGCCACCTTGAGCTGCCCCAGCGGCGGTTCAAAAGGCATCCGCTTGTCGCCCTATGAGGAGGGGCAACAGCTACCCGCGATGTTTCATCATATGGTTCCCGGCCGCCCTAATCGACGGCTGGAGAGCGCTTGCCTTGAGGCCATTCATGTCTTTCCTGAAGAATACCAAGATAAAAACGAAGGTCGTTTTTGTCATTTCGTTGATGAGCCTGATGTCGCTTTCCGGAATAAGCTACGTCAGCCTGCAATATAAAAAAACCGACGCCGTCTATAGCGATTTCATCGGCCATGAGGCACTTGCTGCGGTGCTGAACGCCAGAACCAGCGGCAATCTCAATGCGCTCGGTATGCAGATGCTGCGCGCCAGCCTCAACGACCCGGCGAGCAGCGATTTCGAAGCGGCGGTCAAAACCTTCAGGGCGGATCGCAAGCAACTCGAAGAGCGCCAGAACAAGATCATGGAGCTGGTGCCGGCGCGCACGGATGCCGCTCGCGACATCCTCAAGGGTGTTGTCGAGGTCGAGGAGATCGGCAACCAGGTCATCACCCTGATGCAGGCGGGCAAGCAGGCCGAAGCGCAGCAGATGGCGCTCAACGTGCTCAGGAAGATAACCGAGGTCTCGCCGAAAATCAGTGCGGGCAACGAGCAGCTCATCCAGGTCATGAATGACGGCAGGGAGCGGCTGACGGCGAGCACCAATACGACGATCTGGACGGGTCTCATCACCCTCGCACTGGTGTCTATCGCCCTGATTGCGCTTGGTCTGCTGGTCTCGTCGCGCGGCATTACCACGCCCATTGCGCGGCTTCGCGCCCGAATGGAATCGCTCGCCGCCGGTGATACGGCAAGCGAGATCGACGGCATGGACCGCAGGGATGAAGTCGGACAGATGGCCGCCACCGTCCAGGCCTTCCGCGAAAACGCCATCGCGCGCGTGCGGCTCGAGAATGAAACCGAAGCGAACCGGTCAATGTCCGAGAAAGATCGGATCGAACGCGAAAAACAGAAGGCGCAGGAGGCCGCCGACGTTCAGTTCGCAGTCAACAACCTCGCCACGGCGCTGTCCAGGATTGCTGAAGGTGACGTGACCTACCGCATTGCCCAGTCTTTCGTGCCAAATCTTGATGGTATTCGTGGTGACTTCAACAGGGCTGCGGAACAGCTGCAATCAACGCTGACCCAGGTGGCTCAGAATGCACGCGGCATCGATGCCGGCGCCAACGAGATCAGATCCGCCGCGGACGATCTGGCCAGACGCACGGAGCAGCAGGCTGCGGCGGTTGAAGAAACGGCAGCGGCTCTGGAAGAAATCACCACGACGGTGAAGGATTCCACCAAGCGGGCGCAGGAAGCCGGCCACCTCGTTGGCCGCGCGAAGATCGGTGCGGAGAAATCCGGAGAAGTGGTTCAGAAGGCCGTCTCCGCCATGGAGCAGATCGCGACCTCCGCCAATGAGATTTCCAACATTATCGGCGTCATCGACGAGATTGCCTTCCAGACCAACCTTCTGGCGCTGAATGCCGGCGTGGAAGCGGCCCGTGCGGGCGACGCGGGCAAAGGCTTTGCTGTCGTCGCGCAGGAGGTTCGCGAACTGGCGCAGCGTTCCGCCAATGCGGCCAAGGAGATCAAGAACCTGATCACGACGTCGAATGGGCAGGTTCAGCAGGGCGTGCAACTGGTTGGCGAAACGGGCAAGGCGCTGGAACTGATCGTGACGGAAGTGCAGGAAATCAACCGGCACGTCGCCGCCATTTCGGAATCGGCTCAGGAGCAATCCTCCGGCCTGCAGCAGATCAATACGGCTGTGAACCAGATGGATCAGGACACCCAGAAGAATGCCGCCATGGTGGAAGAAAGCACGGCGGCAAGCCATGGTCTCGCCCGCGAGGCATCGTCACTCAACCGGCTGATTGCGCAGTTCAAGCTCCATGAAGCGGGTTATGCGGAGACCGCAGCACCCATGCGCACGGCATCGGCGGCCGACAGGCCGGCTGCTTCGCCCGCCCGCGCCCTCGGTGGAAGGATCAGGGCTGCGTTTTCCGGCAACGCGGCGTTGAATACCGCAGCGAACAACTGGGAGGAGTTCTGATTCTCACCCGCTTTCAGCCCTTGCTTCCGGCAGGGTGCTGAGGGCATCGTTTCAGACATGGACACCGGGGATCAGGCTCTGATCTCCGGTGTTCTGCTTTTCACCCTGCGCCAGCGCCGATCTCGTACCCTGTTCTTTGCCTTTTGCATTCACGCCCGCTAGGTTTATCGCAACTGTCTGCAATACGTCTGAGGGGGAGCCATGATCGCGGCCTATATCGATGAATTCATCATGTTCTGCGCGGGCCTGTGGATGACGCTGGTGGGCTTCGGTTATCTGGCTCTCTCTAAAAACCCCGCTTACCAGCCGCGGGTGGTGCGTCATTTCAAATGGATGGGGCCGATGCTGATCGGGATCGCGGTCATTCTGGCCATGGCGTCGTGAGGCCTGACGACCGTTCTGCGGCAGCGCTTGGCCTTCGGCGTATTTTGGGCTAACCATGAGCCATGATTAAGGCCTCGAGTATCACCTGCATCTAGCTCCCGCCTGAGCGCGAGGAGCATCCGGCGCGAAACCGGTCGGTTTTGCGCTTGGCGTATGCTTGCCTGAAGGCAAGCGAATGCGAACAGATGCAGTGAGATTATCTTAATGGAAAACTATTTCGAAAGCCCGTTCCGGGGCATTACGCTCGACAAGCAGGTGAAGAGCCCGAACCTGGTGGTCGGAAAATACAGCTATTATTCCGGCTATTACCACGGCCACGGTTTCGAGGATTGCGCCCGGTATCTGCTGCCCGATGAGGGCGCGGACAGGCTGGTGATCGGAAGCTTCTGCTCGATCGGTTCGGGCGCCGCCTTCATCTTGGCGGGCAATCAGGGCCACCGCAACGAATGGATCAGTACCTTCCCGTTCTTCTTCATGCCGGAGGTGCCGGAATTCGAGAATGCCGCCAACGGTTATCTGCCGGCGGGCGACACTGTCATCGGTAACGATGTCTGGATCGGTTCGGAAGCGATCATCATGCCCGGCATCACCGTCGGTGATGGCGCGGTAATCGGAACGCGGGCGCTGGTAACGAAGGACGTCGAACCCTACGCCATCGTCGGCGGCAATCCCGCAAAAACGATACGCAAGCGGTTTGACGACGATAGCATCGCCTTGCTGCTCGAGATGAAATGGTGGGACTGGCCGGCGGAGCGGCTGAAAGCTGCGATGCCGTTCATGACCAGCAGCAATGTCGCAGATCTCCATCGTTTCTGGCTGTCCGATAGCCTCTAGCGGTAAAGATTGCCGGCCCGTCCAGACAGGGCGGGCCGGCGCTTTCCGGCTGGATCAGGAGAGATGATGTGGCTGCTGCAGCCCATAGACGGGAGTGTTCAACCCCGCCTGTCTGGCTTTGAGCTGAAGCGACAGATATTGCGAATAATGGCGCGACTGATGCAGGTTGCCGCCGTGGAACCACAGCGCGTCCTGCCGGGTCGGTTTCCACATGTTGCGCTGCTCACCTTCCCAAGGACCGGGATCTTTGGTGGTATTGGAACCGAGGCCCCAGCATTTGCCTACCTTGTCCGCAACGTCTCGCGAGATGAGGTCCGCTGCCCAGCCGTTCATCGAGCCGTAACCGGTGGCATAGACCACCAGATCGGCGGGCAGTTCCGTGCCGTCCTTCAGCACCACCGTATTTTCGGTGAGATGTGAGACGTCCACGCCGGATTTCAGCTTGATCGAGCCGTCGATCACCAGATCACAGGCACCAACATCGATATAATAACCCGAGCCGCGGCGCAGATATTTCATGAACAGACCGGACTCGTCATCGCCGAAGTCGAGCATGAAACCGGCCTTTTCCAGTGCCGCGTAAAATTCGGCGTCCCGTTCGCGGATCCGGTCGTAAATCGGCACCTGGAATTCATGCATGATCCTGTAGGGTAGGGAGGCGAAGATGAGGTCGGCCTTGCGCGTGGTCATGCCGTTTGCAACTGCGCGTTCGGAATAGAGATCACCGAGGCCGATCTCCATCAGCGAGTCCGACTTGACGATATGGGTGGAGGAACGCTGCAGCATGGTGACATCAGCACCCGCTTCCCAGAGCGCCGCGCAGATATCATGCGCTGAGTTGTTGGAGCCGATCACCACGACCTTTTTGCCGGCATAGGCGTCCGGACCCGGATGCTGCGAGGAATGCTGCTGCTCGCCCTTGAAGACATCCTGCCCGGGAAATTTCGGTACATTGGCCTTGCCGGACATGCCTGTTGCCAGCACCAGCTGTTTCGGCCGCAGCACGACTTCCTGGCCGGCACGATCGACAATAACGGTCCATTCGCCCGTCGCCTCGTCATATTGCGCCGATTTGCAGGTGGTGGAGCCCCAGTAATTCAGCTCCATGACCCGCGTGTACATTTCCAGCCAGTCGCCCACCTTGTCCTTTGGTGTGAAGACAGGCCAGTTTTCCGGGAAGGGAATGTAGGGCAGGTGGTCGTACCAGACCGGGTCATGCAGGCAGAGCGACTTGTAGCGCTTGCGCCAGCTGTCCCCGGGTCGTTCATTCTTTTCGATGATGATCGTCGGCACGCCGAGCTGGCGAAGACGTGCCCCAAGCGCAATGCCGCCCTGTCCGCCGCCGATGATGACGACATAGGGCTGCTCCGCATAGCCGAGTTCAGCGGCTTCGGCCTCGCATTTTTCCTTCCAGGTCCGGCGGCTGCGGTCGTGGCCGTGTTCCGCGCCCATGGGCCGGCGAATGCCCTTTGGTTCCTCGTGGCCTTTCAGTTCGCTCATGGTGGTGAGCAACGTCCAGATCAGCCCGTCCTTCAGGCGGATATGGCCGTAACCACGGGCGACCCCGGTCTCGAACTCGAACCAGCCTTCGGTGACGCCACCGCCTTCAGAGGCCTGCTCCTTCGCATCCTGCACGAAGCCGGAGGGTTTGATAGCGGCGAGCTGGCTCGCCAGCATGTCGTGGATCTGTTCGCGGCCCTCCAGCGTCTTCAGGTTCCAGGTGAAGGTCACGAGATCGCGCCAGTAACAATCCGCTTGAAACAAGTTGACGGCGGCGTCTATGTCGCCGGCTTCAAGCGCATTGCCGAGCTTCAAAAGAACGGTGTCGATTTTGGTGGCGGGACTGACATCAAGCATATTCATCTCCTCCATGGTGCTTGGTCTGATGGCGGAGCGGCGGTGTCGCCGCTCCGAAAGCCAATACCTGCGCCTGCCGGGCTCCTCTTCCCGGCAGGCGCAGGCGAAAAGCCTATTTCGAAAGATCGATCAGGATTTTCAGATGCGTGCCGGCGGGGTCGAGTAGGGCATCGAACCCCTCGGTCACTGCCGTATCCAGCGTGATGCGTTTGGTGACGATCTTCGTCGCCGGCAGCAGGCCGGAGGCAATGAGCCGGATGACGCGCGGCCAATAATGGGTCGGATAGGCCCAGGAGCCCTTGATCTCCAGATCACGGAACGTCACCTGGAACCAGTCGATCGGGTTTTCATGCGGGTGCAGCCCGGTTTGCACGACGACGCCCTGCTTGCGCACGGCGTCAACGCAGGCCTTGAGCGCATGTTCATTGCCGACGCATTCGATCGCCACGTCGCAGCCGACCTTGCCTTCGGTTGCCGAGCGGACGACATCACCGACATTGTCGCGCTTGGGGTTGATGGCGATGACATCAGGGATGACATTGCGGGCAAGCTCGAGGCGGGCATCATTCAGATCGGAGACGAAAAGCTGGGTAGCGCCGGCGGCGCGGGCCGCCAGAAGCGTCAACATGCCGATCGGGCCGGCACCCGTGACCAGAACGCTGTTACCGGCGGTAACGCCACCGCGATCACAGGCATAAACGGCAACGGCCGAGGGTTCCACCAGCGCCGCCTCTTCGTCGGTCATCTCGTCCGGAATTTTCTGAACGTTATAGTCGTTGACAAGTGCGGCTTCCGCCATGCCGCCGCCATCCCAGCTGAGGCCGACCAGTGCCAGCTGCGCGCTAAGGTGAAAAAGGCCACGATCAGCGAAATAATCGCCGGATCGCGGCATGACGAGCGGCTGGATGGAGACGCGGTCGCCGACGCTGACGGAGGTAACGCCTTCGCCGATCGCCTCAACCACGCCGCCGAATTCGTGGCCCAGAATCTGTGGGCCATGGGCGCCGGTAAAGGGATGCGGTTCGGTGGGAATGAAGATCGGGCCGTAGCTATATTCATGCAGATCGGTGCCGCAGATGCCGACGAAACGGTTGCGGACGAGGACCTGTCCCGGGCCAGGCCGTTTCGGCTCGGCAATGTCTTCGATCCGCAAATCCTTGGCTGCATGAAATCTGAGCGCGCGCATGTTTTCTCCTCGATGGCACTTGATGCCAGAGAAGGTGCAATGCCCATGCCAGAACGGCCTTCTCCACCGAAGGCCTGAAATCGCTGGGTTTTGCGGAGCCGCCTGTTTTGCGACTTGCCACAGCTGTGGCGCTACAGCTGTGGCATATGCCTCACAGTCAGTGCGGTTTTCCGATGCCGAGGCGCCGCATGCGGCGATGGAGGGTCGTGCGGTCGACGCCGAGCCGGCGGGCGGCTTCAGAAATATTGCCGTTGCAGGCGGCGAGAAGTGCGCGAAGGTCGGTGCCGCGGCTGTCGATCATGGGGGTTGAGGAGGCGGGGGTGAGCTGCTCCGGAAGGTCCTCCACCGTAATCAGCCCGTCGTCGCAAAGGGCTGCTGCAAAGGCGATCGCATTGTCCAGTTCGCGGATATTGCCCGGCCAGCGGTGGTGCAGGATCGTCAGTCGGGCAGCGTTGGAAAGCGTCAGCGGCCGGCCGGGCATGCCGTGTTTTTCGAGTATCCTGTCGAGAAGCCACGGAAAATCGTCGCGCTCGCTGAGTGCCGGCAGCGTCAGGACCGCGGCGTTCAGCCGGTAATAGAGATCTTCGCGGAATGCACCTGTTCGCACCATGTCGTTCAGGGGACGGTGAGATGCCGAAATCACCCTGAAATCCACCTTCTGCGGAGTGGAACCGCCGACAGGCAGAACCTCGCCTTCTGCCAGAACGCGCAAAAGCCTGCTCTGCGCCGCAAACGGCATGTCACCGATTTCGTCGAGGAAAAGCGTTCCGCCCTGCGCCTCCTCCACCAGCCCCTTGCGCCCTTTCGCCAGAGCGCCGGTGAAGGCGCCCGGCAGATAACCGAACAGTTCACTTTCGATCAGCTGTTCGGGAATGGCGGCGCAATTGACAGCGACGAAGCGGCCGGAAACGCCGCTGGCATCGTGAATGATGCGGGCGAGATGTTCCTTGCCAGTGCCGGTCTGGCCCTGCAGCAGGATCGGCAGTCTTGCAGGCGCAAGTTTCTCCACCTTCCGCCTGAGATTTCGAACTGCCGGGCTGTCACCGCCGATCCTCTCCGTTACCGGCTGCGGTGTCGGGCGGGCAAGCGGAACGCTTGACCTGCGCTGTTGCGGTTCGATCGCGTGCGCATAAAGCACGGTCCCGTCCCTGACGACGATGCGCCTGTCCTGCGGAAGGCTGGAACGGGTGAGGGATGCAAGCTCGTCGAAATCAGCTTCGAAAAATTCTTCCACCCGCTGTCCGAGAAGACGCTCGGGCATGCGCCAGTCGAACCCCCGCGATGCGGCGAGAAGGCGGGCGGCGGCTTGCGTCATGCCCGTGATGCGGCCGGATCCGTCGACCGACAAGGCCGCTTCCGGGTCGACATCCAGAAATTCGGGCGCACCCGCAAAGCGCAAAACGAGGTCATGCCGGCTGCTAGCCATCAGATTGGCAAGTTCGATCCTCCGCACGGTGGAAGAGACCAGATGGCGGGCCATGTTCTGGCTCGTCTTCAGGATTGGTGAACTGAGCAGTGAAATATCCAGCACGGCCGTCAGTGCACCCTGCGTATCGTAGATCGGCGCTGCGGTGCAGGAAAGCGGCGTGTGCGTCACATCGAAATGGTCGGTCTGGTGAATGGTGAGCGATTCACCGGTTGCGATGCAGGCGCCGACGGCGCAGGTGCCGGCGCGGGGTTCCGACCATTCCGAGCCAAGATAAAGCCCAGCCTTGCGCAGATTGTTATTGAAAGAGGGATCGCCCAGGAACTCCACCGTCACACCCTGCCGATCGGAAAGGAGGAGGACATAATTCTGCTCGGCCACCTGCCGGTAAAGCCGTTCCAGGCCGGAGCGGGCGATGTGCACGAGGTCTTCCGCCTGCTGGCGATGCTCGCGAAGACGTGTCTCGGAGACGATGACCGCTTCGCGCGCCTTGGTCGGATCAAGCTGATAGGTGTCGAGGCAACGCCGCCAGGATTCCAGCACCACCGCATCCCGGCCGGTATTCCTGCCCTGGCCGACGGTCTCGATTTCCTTGATATGATCCGAAAAACCCATAAACCACCGGCCCTTGGACAGCCGCCTCCCGTGATTTTTCCGACGATCATAACCAGTTTTATGAAACCTGACCAATATTCCGTCTATTTTTTGGCAGAAGGGACAGACTGAACTTCCGCTGCCATCAACTGGCACTCAGGCTGCGCGTCTGCAAACGTCGAAACCGGACCTCCATCTGCCTTTTCGCCTGGATGTCGCCCCGCCGGATGGCCACTGCCACGCCTTCTATCCAGGCCGCGGCGGCACCCTCGTGATCTCCCAGCCGCTCGCGGCATTCACCGAGTGCCGCCCAGACCGCCGAATAGTCGGGATTCTGCCGGATGGCCTCCTGCAGATGTTGCGCGGCGTCTTCGAATTGCCGCGTGTCCATCAGGGCCTTCGCGAGGGAAAAGCGCAAGACGGGGCTGTCCCTACCGCTTTCCAACACCTTCATGAGCTTTTCAATCATCGTTATTCCGTTGCAATGATGATGCCTGTTGCAAATCGGTACGACGTCAAGCGCGGTTGAGGTCAAGCGGAGATTTCGGCACTTTCGCGAGGGTGTTTCACTTCGCCATACGCCGCAATGCAACCGGGTCCCATATGTCGTCCAGCGGCCCCTCAAGGGCGGTTCGTGGGGGGATGAGCTGCGGTTCGATGATGGTGACTTCGGGCTCCGTCCGGTTTTCTTCCAGCAGTTCGAAGCCTTTCTCGAGCATCTGCGCGATATCTGGTTTGATCATGTAGACGGGGAAGGGAAGAAAAGACGCGAAAGGATCATAGTCGAAGCAGCCGACGACGATGTCGCCGAAGGCCTCGCCGTCATGACGCCCCATGAAACGCAGCAGCCCCTCGAAATTGATCGAAGAATTGACGAAGAAACAGCGGGGCAGGCGGCCCCTGCGGGCGAAGAAACGTTCGAAAGCCATTTCCGTCATATGCGGCGAATAGCCGGTGATTTCGATATCGTCACCGCCCTCAACGCCGAAATAATCGGCTTTCGCTGCATGAAAACCATCAATACGTTCGCGGCTGGCGTGGTCGTCATGGCCGCCGAACAGGATGACATCGTCAGGGCCGAGCGGGCCGCCTTTTGCCGCGTGCGCAAGGATCGCTGCCGTCAAAATTTCCGCGCCGTGCCTGTTGTTGGAAATTACCGAGGACGCAAATTTGCCGGGCAGGTCGATGTTCACATGCGGAAGGGCCGCGCGCGCGCAGACCTGGTGAACGCCATCGGGGTCGGTCACGCCGGCGATGAACAGGGCATCGATCGAATAGGCAATCAGCGTCTCGACGGTGCGTCGTTCTTCTTCGGGGTCGCGCCGGCCGGAAACGACCATGGGCGACAGGCCGCGTTTGCGGGCCTGACCCTCGAAGGTTTGCGCCATCGATGAAAAGAACCGGTTATCGTAAACCGGCACCAAAAGCCCGACGAGCCCGGATTTCGAACTTCTGAGGCCGCGCGCCTGCAGGTTGGTGGTGTAGCGCTGGGCCTTGGCAAGCGAGAGGATCTTGTCGGCGGTTTCTTCCGAAATCCGCCGCTTGCGCCATGATCCGTTCAACACCGCACTGACCGTCGAGGCGGAAGCGCCCGATAATATCGACAAGTCATAAATGGTGGCTTTCTTTGAACTTATGCCGGTCAATGTGATCTCCCCAACTGATTCCGATTATTAGAGCACGCATCCCCTTGACGGAAGGGCGCTTCATGATATGGTTATTGCACCATCGATTGTGCAACTTGGCAATATCGATTGTGCATGATGGTTGCTGTGGGAGTGGCAAGGGAGAGTCTCGAATAAGCGAGATGAGAGATTTTGAACGCGTCCGGGAAAAACGGGCTGCGGGCGGATTTCGTTTGCCGAATTTTTGAGGAGGAACATCAATGAAGAAAATTATTGCTGCGGCGGTTGGTCTGTCGCTGGCGTTGCTCTCGTCCGCAGCCTTTGCCGAAGGGCCGAAGGTGGGCATCGTCGTCAAGATCGGCGGCATTCCGTGGTTCAACGCTATGGAGGCCGGCATCAAGGAGCAGAGCAAGAAGCTCGGTGTCGACGGTTTCATGGTCGGACCCACCAGTGCCGACCCGGCCCTGCAGGTTCGCGCGATTGAAGACCTGATCGCCCAGAAGGTCGATTTCATCGGTGTCGTTCCGAATGATGCGAAGGTGCTTGAGCCGGTGCTGAAAAAAGCCCAGGCCGCCGGCATCAAGGTCATCACTCATGAATCCCCGGAGCAGCTTGGCGCCGATTGGGATTTCGAGCTGGCGTCTGCCAAGGGCTTCGGTGAAGCGCATGGCAAGCTGCTGGCGGAAAAGATGGGCGGCAAGGGTTCCTATGCCGTTTTCGTCGGTTCGCTCACCGTTCCGCTTCACAATGCCTGGGCCGATGCCGCCATCGCCTATATCAAGGCAAACTATCCCGACATGAAGCTGGTCGGCGACCGCTACGGTGTGGCGGAAGACCTCGACAAGAGCCGTTCGACCGCGCTTGACCTGATGTCGGCCAATGCTGATCTCAAGGGTTTCCTCGCCTTCGGTTCGCAGGGGCCGATCGGTGCGGGACGCGCGGTTGAAGAACGCCGCAAGGATGGCAAGGTCTTCGTCATCGGCCCGTTTTCGCCGGGACAGGGCGCCAAGCTCATCAAGTCAGGCGCGCTGACGGGCGGCTTCATGTGGAACCCCAAGCAGGCGGGTGAGGTCTTCATCACGCTCGCCGACCGCATCGCCAAGGGCGAAACACCCAAGGCCGGCGACACTATCGAAGGTCTCGGCACCATCGATCCCAAGGGTAACACCATCGTCGTCGATCAGCTCTTGAAGATCGACAAGGAAAGCATCGACAAGCTTGTTTCCATGGGCCTCTGATCCTCCCCAAGGCCGAAGGCGTCGCGCGGGACACATCGCCCGCGCGACGTCCATCCGAAATTTATGCCGAGCGCCACGTCTGCGATGCTTTCGCGGCGAAAGGAGAGATACGCTATCATGAGCGCAGAACCGCTCCTGTCCCTCAAAAACGTCAAGGTCACCTTCGGTGGCGTGCGGGCCCTGAAGGGCGTTTCCTTCGAGGTCAATCCAGGTGAAGTGCATTGCCTTGCCGGCGAGAACGGCTGCGGCAAAAGCACGCTGATCAAGGTCATCACCGGTGTCTATACGCCGCAAAGCGATGCGGAACTCTATTTCGATGGCAAACCCATCGCTGCTATGACCCCGACGCTTGCGCAATCGCTTGGCATTCAGGTGATCTGGCAGGATCTGGTGCTGTTCGATGAGATGACGGTGGCCGAAAATATTGGTTTTCAATATGCGGTGAACGGCAGATTTGGGCTGGTCGACAAGCGCGCAATCGAAAACGCCGCCGAAAAGGCGCTGGCTCGGCTCGGTGTCTCGTTCGATCTCGACAGGCCGCTCAAGGAATTGCCGATTGCCCAACGCCAGATCGTGGCGATTGCCCGTGCGCTGGTTGGCGAAGCCCGTCTCGTTTTTATGGATGAACCAACCGCATCGCTGACACAGTCGGAGACGGATTATCTGATCGATATCGTCCGTAACCTGTCGGCATCCGGCGTCGCTGTCGTGTTCGTTTCGCATCGGCTGGCGGAAGTGCTTGAGATATCGGATCGCATCACCGTTTTGCGGGATGGATCGCTTGTTGGTGTCTTCCCGGTCGAAGGCATGACCCAGTCGCGCGTGACCGAGCTGATGACCGGCCGCAACTTCGACAGCGCCGTCATTGCCGCCGATCACGATGACAAGTCCGTCGTTCTTTCCGTGCGTGGCCTGACACGGGCCGGCGAGTTCGAGGATGTTTCCTTCGATCTGCGGCGCGGGGAGACGCTCGGGATCACCGGCCTTCTCGGCGCTGGTCGAACCGAACTGGCCTTGACGCTGTTCGGCATGCACCGGCCGCAATCGGGTGAAGTCCTGATCGATGGAAAGAAGGTGGATTTCCATTCCAACCGGGATGCGATCCGGGCGGGTGTCGCCTATCTTTCCGAAGACCGGCTGTCGCTTGGTCTCAACCAGCCGCAGTCCATTGCCGACAATCTGGTCATGGCCTCGCTCGACAAGTTGCTGAGCGGCGGCCTTATCTCCACGTCGAAAAAGGCGGATGTCGTTTCCCGCTGGATTTCAGCGCTCGGCGTGAAGATCGGCCTGGCGGAAGATCCTATCCGCACGCTCTCTGGCGGAAACCAGCAGCGCGTAGCGATTGCCAAATGGCTGGCGATCGGGCCGAAAATTCTCATCCTCGATGCGCCGACCGTGGGTGTCGACGTCGGCGCTCGCGCCGGCATCTTCGAAATCGTCCGCAAGCTCGCCGCAGAGGGCCTGTCGATCATCGTCATCTCCGATGAAGCGCCGGAAGTTTATTTCAATACAGACAGGGTCATCCACATGGTCGAAGGCCGGTTCCACGCCACCTATGATCCGCGACGCCTGTCGCTGACCGAACTGGAGGCCGCCATCTATGCGTAGGCTCGTCCTCGGACATACGACCGAATTCACCCTGCTTGTCGTCATGGTGCTGCTCTGCACGGGGCTTTCTTTCGCCACCGACCGCTTCCTCACGATATCCAACGCCTTCGATGTGCTGAATGTCTCGGCGGTCAACATCATCTTCGCGGTCGGCCTGCTTGTCGTGCTGATCTCGGGCGGCATCGACATCTCCTTCGCGGTCGCGGCTTCCGTCGTGCAATATGTGACGGTGCTGGCGCTCAATGCGCTCGGCGGCGGCAACTGGGCGGAGGGTTTCATCATCGCCGGTGCCGTTGGCCTCGGCCTCGGCTTCGTCAACGCCTTCCTCGTCTGGCGGCTCAATATCATTTCCATCGTCGCGACCATCTCCACCTTCAACATCTTCTTCGGGCTGTTGATGTTCTTCACCAAGGGCGTGTCGATCTACGACCTGCCGGAATGGCTCTCGACGCGTGTGGTGTTTTATGAACGCGAAATGCCCGATGGTTCATGGGTGGAGCTGACGCTGCCGGTCGTCGTCATGATCCTCTGCTGTGTCGCCACCTGGTTCATGATCTCGCGCACCACTGTCGGCCGTAAACTTTATGCTTTCGGTGACAATCCGGAAGGCGCTCGCCGCTTCGGTATCAATATCGGCGCCATGCATTACATTTCCTTCGGCTGGCTTGGCCTGATGGCGGGTATAGCTGGGCTCATGCAGGCGCATTATGCGCAGGAGGTGGTGCCGAACGCGCTTTATGGCCGCGAGCTGGATGTGCTTGCTGCCACCGTGCTCGGCGGCGCGCGGCTTGGTGGCGGCAAGGGGTCGGTCATCGGCTGCGTGCTTGGCGTGCTGATGGTGTCGATCACCCAGAACGGCCTCAATCTGATGGGTGTTTCTCCCTTTGCCTTCAAGATGATCGTCGGCGCCATTATTCTCATCGCCATCACGCTGTCCTCCACCCGGTTCGACAAGCTTCTGCCGAGTGCGCTTCGCACATCCCCGAAAAAGGGGAGCGCCCAGCGATGAACAGCCTCATCAGGAAATTCAACGCGATCTTCGGGGCCGACATGGCAGGTCCGGTGATTGCCCTCATCGCCGTCATGCTCATCTTCGGAACCTTTGCGGACAACTTCCTGTCGCTTGCAACATTCGGCTCGGTCGCTTTCCAGTTGCCGGAACTTGGCCTGCTGACGCTCGCAATGCTGCTGCCGCTTCTGACGGGCGGGATCAACCTTTCCGTCACATTCGCCGCCAATCTGTCGGGGCTCGCCGCAGCCTGGGTGCTGCAGGCCCATGGCGGGGTGGATGCGCCGCCGAGTGCATTCCTGCTCGCGTGCCTTGCCGCCCTTTTCACCGGCGGAGCCGCCGGAGCAATGACGGGAGCGGCGATCGCCTACACCCGCGCGCACCCCATTTTGGTGACGCTGTCGATGATGATTTTCCTGCGCGGACTGGGCGAGTTTCTGACGCGCGGCGGCGATGTCTCCGGTTTTCCAGCCTATATGGCGCCGCTCGGTCATGGCACGCTTCTCGGCCTGCCGATCCCGCTTCTGATTTTCATCGTCTGCGTCGGCATCTGGCATGTGCTGCTAACGCGCACCAAGCTCGGCTTTGGTCTTCTTATGATCGGCTCGAACATTGAGGCCGCACGTTATTCCGGTCTCAACACCCGCAGGATCCAGGTGCTCGTTTATACGCTTTCGGGTCTGATGTGTGCGGTCGCCGGCATCATCATGCTGGCTCGTTTCAACTCCGTCCGCGTCGGCCATGGGGAATCCTACTTGCTGATCACGGTGCTTGCGGCCTTTCTCGGTGGCATCAATCCGTTCGGTGGTTTCGGCCGGGTGCTACCCGTCTTCGTCGCGCTTATCGTGCTGCAGCTCCTGTCGTCCGGCCTCAATCTTCTCGGCGCCAACCAGCATCTGGCGACCGCGCTCTGGGGCGTGCTGATGATCGTCGTCATGGCGGCGCGTGGGCTGTTCTCCAGTTACTTCGCATCTCTCAGAAAGAAGGTATGACGTGAAAGGCCTCGGTGTTCACGCAATGATGTGGTCTCTGCAATGGAACCATCAAAATGCCGCCCGCGCGATTGCCGGTGCAGCTAGCTACGGTCAGGATTTCATCGAAATCCCGCTTGTCGATATCGCTTCCGTCGATGCGGAACACACACGCAGCCTTTTGGAACAGCATGATCTCAGTGCTGTCTGTTCGCTCGTGCTGCCGGAACCGGCCTGGGCTTCGGTCCGTCCGCAAGCCGCGGTCGAACATCTCAAGGCGGCGCTGGACAAGGCTGCCGCCATGGGGGCGAAGGCGCTGACGGGTGTCACCTATGGCGGCACCAATGAGCGCACCGGTTTTCCGCCGACGCAGGGTGAATATGACAATCTGACGAGGGCGCTCTCCGAGGCCGCCGCCCACGCAAAAACGCTCGGTCTGCAATTCGGCATCGAGACCGTCAACCGTTACGAAAACCATCTGCTCAACTCCGCCGAACAGGCGGTGGCGCTGGTGGAGCGCATCGGTGCCGACAACATCTTCATCCATCTCGATACCTTCCATATGAACATGGAAGAAAAGGGTATCGCCAATGGCATCATCGCTGCCCGCAACCATCTGAAATATATGCATATGTCGGAAAGCGACCGCGGCACGCCGGGTTTCGGCAACGTCGCCTGGGACGAGGTGTTTTCGGCGCTCGCGGCCATAAGGTTCAATGGCGTCCTTGCCCTAGAGGGCTTTGCCGCGATGCCGGTGGAGATGGCGGGCGCGATTTCGACGTGGCGGCCCGTCGCGGCCAGCACTGAGGAGTCCCTGGAGAAGGGGCTGGCCTTTCTACGCGACAAGGCAAATCAGTACCGGATTTTCGAGTAACCGGTGGCGATAACCACTTTTCGAGGCGAGGAGCACCTTGAGTAAAATTGACGATAATGCCGGTGAAATTGCAGGTCTCGCACTGAAGCGTTTTGCCGGCTCGAATGGCCGGCGCGTGATGATTGCCATTGCCGGCGCCCCCGGATCGGGAAAATCGACCATCGCCGAACGCGTGGTCGACGCACTGAACACGGGCGAAGGCGTGTCCGCTGCGCTGTTTCCGATGGATGGTTTCCATTATGACGATGCCGTCCTTGAGGCGATGAACCGCCGTGCCTTCAAGGGTGCCATCGATACCTTTGACGCCCACGGCCTGCGCCATATGCTTGAGCGTCTGAAAGCCAATGAGGACGATGTCGTCGCCGTGCCGGTCTTCGATCGCGTCATCGAGATCGCCCGCGCCGGCGGCCGGCTGATCCCCCAATCCGTCGATATCATCGTCTGTGAGGGCAATTATCTCCTCGCCAGAGAGACGCCTTGGGATCGTCTGAAACCGATCTTCGATCTTACTGTCTTCGTCGATGTCGAGGAGGACGATCTGCGTGCGCGGCTGCGGGACCGCTGGTTTGGTTTCGGTCTCGGCGAGGACGAGACCATCAGGAAGGTGGAGGAGAACGATCTTCCCAATGGCCGCTTCATCACGTCCACAAGCGCCGAGCCTGATCTTCGCGTCAGAAATCCGGGCAAAGGCGCCGCGTCCTGAGCCCTCCTGAATGACTGCGCCTCCTTATCCAAAGTCAAGCGAAACAGAAAAACGAAAGAGACCCCATGAAACACGGCATCTATTATTCTTACTGGGAACATGAGTGGAGCGCCAAGTTCGGCCCCTATATCGAGAAGGTCGCCAAGCTCGGTTTTGACATCATCGAAGTCGCCGCGCATCATATCAACGATTATAGCGACGCCGAACTCGCGACCATCAGGCAGAGCGCCAGGGATAACGGCATCATCCTCACCGCCGGCATCGGTCCGTCGAAAACGAAGAACCTGTCGTCGGAAGATGCGTCTGTGCGTGCGGCCGGCAAGGCGTTCTTTGAACGAACCCTTTCCAATGTCGCCAAGCTCGATATCCACACCATTGGTGGCGCATTGCATTCCTATTGGCCAATCGATTATTCGCAGCCCGTCGACAAGGCAGGCGATTATGCGCGCGGCGTCGAGGGCATCAACGGCATTGCCGATTTCGCCAATGATCTCGGCATCAACCTGTGCATCGAAGTCCTCAACCGCTTTGAAAACCACGTCCTCAACACGGCGGCCGAAGGCGTCGCTTTCGTGAAGGATGTCGGCAAGAACAATGTGAAAGTCATGCTGGATACCTTCCACATGAACATCGAGGAAGACAGTTTCGGTGACGCCATCCGCACGGCCGGTCCGCATCTGGGGCACTTCCATACCGGTGAAAGCAATCGCCGCGTACCGGGCAAGGGCAGAATGCCGTGGCACGAAATCGGCCTTGCGCTGCGTAATATCAACTACACTGGCGCGGTAATCATGGAACCCTTCGTCAAGACAGGCGGCACTATCGGCTCGGATATCAAGGTGTGGCGCGACCTGAGCGGCGGCGCCGACATAGCGAAAATGGATGAGGATGCTCGCAATGCGCTGGCATTCTCCCGCTTCGTCCTTGGTGGCTGATTTGCGATAATATCCTCACCGGGCGGCCGCCATCCGCCGTCGCCCGGTTCAGCACTGCGACCATCTGCGAGTTGAACTGGCCATCGCTTGCGGCTAAAGCTCCAGCGTCTCTTCAGGATCAAGACGATCCGCCCAAGGCCCCTGGTTTCATGATCCCTGTCGCACTGCCATCCGTCGAAGCGCTGCTTTTCCTTGCCTTCCTTCTCGCGACGACCTTCGTCTGGGCCGTGTGGACACTGGTACTTGTCATTCGATATGCGGCGGGGCGCTGGAAACGCCCTATGATATTGCCGTATGGGCTGGTAACCGCCGTTGCACTTTTCACCCTGTGGCAGATCGCTGATTTTTATATCCAGATGCATGCCTATGAAAAAGAGAGGGCGGCAAGTTATCGCCCGGAACTCGCGGAGGCGACGCGCCTTGGCCAGATCGATATGCCCAAAGGCACGAAACTCGAACTGTCGGTCGCCGATACACCGGAGTCCTTCCGTCGCGCCCTCTTTCCGCATCCTGTATCTGTCGCGGATATCGATACGGTTGAGATCGCCCGTTATATCTCGATCAAAATCAACGAAAATTACCAGACGATCGGCTTTACCCCAGACAATATGCGGATAACCGGGCAGGGCGTTAGCACACAGAGCGGCTGGCGTTGTGACGCGACACAGCCAGTGGAATTCGACCTGAAGCCGGATGGGGGCATATCCGCTTTCAGTACGTGCATTCTCGCCGATGGCAATGTCATTGACGGCATCAGCTTGCCGAAGGGGACGTCCCTGCGTTCCTCAACCGGCAATGTCTACACCGATGGCTTTGTCGATTCCGACAGATGGGTTCTCGATACGCCGGAAGGCCAGATCGTCCACATAGATGATTTCGATCTCGAGGACGTGACACTTGCGCTTGATGGCGAGCGAAACCTCTATGAAATCAGGAGGGCGAGGCTGTCTGAAGAAAAAATGGTCGGGACGGAGCGTTCTCCGCCCGGCACGGAAATCCGCCTGAATTCCCGGCATATTCGTGGCGACTATCCTGGCGCGTGGTGGGTGATGCAGCCCGCCGACGACACTCGGTCTGGGCCGGGATCCAGACAGTCAATCGTGCTCAGCCGTCATGGCGACGTTCTGGCGACGCTTAGTGAATAAGCGCGGTGAGCTGCGAAGGCTGTAAACTCACCGTAAAACAGACGACAGAAACTCGCGTGTCCGTTCTTCCTTTGGCTGGCCAAAAATCTCGTCCGGTTTCCCCTGTTCGCAGATGCGGCCCTTGTCGAAGAAGCACACCCGATCCGAAACCTCGCGGGCAAATCGCATTTCGTGGGTGACGAGAAGCATCGTCAGATCGTGCTCATGGGCAAGGTCGCGGATGACGGAAAGTACTTCGCCCACCAGTTGCGGATCGAGGGCCGAGGTCGGCTCGTCAAAAAGCAGGACACGCGGGCGCATGGCAAGTGAGCGGGCAATGGCGACACGCTGCTGCTGGCCGCCGGAAAGCTGCACTGGAAAGTGGTCCTTCTTGTCGGCCAGGCCGACCATGTTCAGGAGCTCGATTGCCCGTGCTTCTGCCTCCGCACGGGCAATACCCAGCACACGCACCGGCGCTTCCACGATGTTGCGCAGCACCGTCATATGGGGGAAGAGGTTGAAGCTCTGAAAAACCATGCCGACGTGGTTACGGATCTGGCGAAGGTGTTTTTCCGAGGCTTGGAAGGGGCCTTTGCCGCCGGGCTGATGGTAGGAGATATCCGCGAGCTTCAGCTGTCCCTCCTGGAACGGTTCCAGCGTCATGAGAATGCGCAGAACCGTGGACTTTCCGGAGCCGGAAGGACCGATAAGGGTGACTTTCTCGCCTTTTGCAACGCTGAAATTGAATTGGTCGAGGACCGTCAAAATGCCGAAACGCTTCGTGACATCGGAAAATTCTATCAGCGGCTGATTGGTGTTGTTTGTCATCGCAAGGGTATTCCTGCTTTTGGAAGCGCCCTTTGCAGGCGGCTGAGGCCTGCCGAGCAGATTATGGTCAGGAGAAGGAAGATCAGACCGACAAGCGTCAGCGGCACCAGATATTCGAAGGTGCGCTCGCCGATCATGTTTGCCAGCCCCATCATCTCGAGAACCGTGACGACGGAAAGCACCGGCGTTTCCTTGATCATGGCGACAAGATAGTTGCCCATGGCCGGGACGATGCGCGGTATGGCCTGCGGGATGATGATGTCCCGATAGGTCTGCATGCGCGTGAGATTAAGCGCAGTCGCCGCTTCCCACTGGCCGTGATGCACCGCCTCCATACCACCGCGATAGACCTCGGAGGTATAGGCGGCATATTGCAGGCCGAGCGCCAGCGCACCGGTGAGAAAGGCGGGCAGTACGATGCCGAATTCGGGAAGCACGTAATAGAGGAAGAAAAGCTGCACCAGAAGCGGCGTATCGCGAAGGAATTCGACAACCACCGCGGTCGGCCAGGAAATCAACTTCACCCGGCTGCGGCGCAGCAGCGCAAAAACCAGCCCCAGAATAAGCGCGATGGCAAAACCGGCGGCGGCGGCTTTCAGCGTTACCGTCAGGCCGATCAGAATGATGGGCAGGATGGAGGTTGTGTAGGTGATCCAGGTGGTCGTGTCCCATTCGTAACCATACATCATGAATGAATATCCTTACGAATGGCGGGTGCGCGGAAAGACATTGCCGCGCCGCACGACATGTTCGATCACCCGGATGATGACCATCAGGATCAGCGACATCGCGAAATAACAGAGCAGTGTGATCGAATAGATGCTGGTGCTATCGAGCGTCAGGTTGCGGATCGACTGCGCCGCGAAGGTGAGGTCGGCAATCGAAATCAGCGAGACGAGCGAGGAGAGCTTCAGCGTTTCGATGGCCAGATTGCCGAAGGCCGGCATCATTTCGACGACCGCCTGCGGCAAGGAAATGCGAAACAGCGTCTGCATTCGCGTGAAGTTCAGTGCTCGTGCTGCTTCCAGCTGCTGTACTGAGACGGAAGACAATGCACCGCGGACGATCTCGGCGCCATACCCACCCGCATGGGCGGCGAGCACCATGACGCCGGTGGTGACCGGATCAAAACTCAGACCGACCAGCGGCAACGCGTAATAGAACCAGAAAAGCTGGACCAGCAGCGAGGTGCCGCGAAACACTTCCGTGTAGCACAGCGCGACAGTCGAAAGGATTGGTCCACCCTCGACGCGCAGAATGCCAAAGAAAAAGGCGAGTACCGTGCCGACAACGAGGGCTGCAAGCGTTATCGTCATGGTGACGACGGCGCCTTGCCACAACATCGGCAGGTAAGCGGTCATGTCCATCTGGAGTGTTCCCGAGTTCCTGGTAATCGGCGCCCGGTTTTGCCCGGGCGCCAGAGGGCGTCATTTTCCGGCGCAGAGATCGGCAACCTTCTTTTCGGCCGCGGCCGCGATACTCTGTTCGGAGAGGCCGTATTTCGCGAGGATTTTCTTGTAGTCGTCGGTCTTGCGGAATTCGACGAGCGCGGCGTTGAAGGCATCACGCAGCTCCTTGTCCTCCGGCCGGAAAGCGAAACCGCCGTAATTGCGCACAGGCGCATCCTTGACGACGGGATCAACGAAGGGCTTCACCTGCTCGACATTGGCCTGGCCCTTGGCCAGTTCCGACACCGTCAGCTCCGTGGCTGCGTAAGCGTCGGCGCGACTCTGGACAGTGGGGATGGCATCTGCATTCGCCGGGATAAAGACGATCTGCTCTTCCTTGACGCCGACGGCGCGCAGGAAATCGACATTGTTGGCGCCGGATACGACGGCGACCTTCAATGCAGGATCCTTGGCGATATCCGCATAGGTGGTCAGCTTTTTCGGATTGCCTTTCTTCACCAGCAGACCTTCGCCATAGGACGAGTTCGGTTCAGTGAAGGCCACCTGCTTGCAGCGCTCTGGCGAAATGTTCTGTTCGGCGGCTGCGAAATCAAAGCGACGCGCCTTCAGCCCCGGGATCAGCGTGCCGAATGGCGTCACCGTCCAGTTTACCTCCTCGATGCCCATCGATTTCAGAACCGCATTGGCGACATCCGGGCCGATGCCTGCGGAAGTGCCGTCGGGCTGCATGTAGGAATAGGGCACTTCATTGGCAGTCGCTGCGCGGATGTAGCCCTGCTTCTTCACCTCCTCAAGGGTGAGTGCGCTCACCGCTGTCACGCTGATGGAAAGAGCAAGGGCGGAAAGCCCGGCGATTTTGGTCATATTCATGTTCTAACTCCTCTGGTTGGTTGCGTGGTCCGTTTTCGGATCTCACTTCATTCTTCTGGCTAGGTATTCTCCGTGACCGTGGCGATGACGGAAAGGCAGTCGCCGGCCTTGATGAGGCCGGGAACGTGACGCGCTGCGAGCACGCCGCTGATGGAGGCACGGTATTCGACCGGTGCAAGACCGGTTTTTCCGACGGGGTAGACCCTGGCGATGGTTTCACCCGCCGTGACCGCGTCTCCCAGATCGCGGACGAAGGCGACGAGCCCGTCATCTTCGGCAAAGGTGAAACAGTCGCTGGAGGGCATGTCCAGCCAGCGGCTCGGCGCCGGCACCGGGGTGCCGGTCAGGATGCCGGCATGGCGCAGCAGGTTGACGGTGCCTTTGCGGGCGATGTCGATCGATTTTGCGCTGGCCGTGCCCGCGCCGCCAAGCTCAGTGGTGACAAAGACCTTGCCCAGTTCCTCGGCTGTCGTGTCCAGCATACCGACGGCGTCAATCTCCAGCATCTTCATAGAATAGGGGGCAGCAAAAGCTGCAACCGCCTCGAAACACCGGGCTTCCTGTGTCTTGTCAGGTAATTCGTGAGCGGCAGCGTAAGGCAGGAAATCAAGCGTCCTGCCGCCTGAATGAAAATCAAGAACGATATCCGCAAGCGGTAACAGATGACGGGTCACGTAATCGGCGATCTTCTCTGTCACGGAACCGTCGGGCCGACCGGGAAAGCTGCGATTGAGGTTCCCGCGGTCGATCGGCGAGGTGCGTGTACCCGCGCGAAAGGCCGGATAGTTGAGCGCTGGCACGATGATGATACGCCCGCTGACGTCAGCTGGATCGAGTGTGTGGGCAAGTTCGAAAAGCGCGGCTGGCCCCTCATATTCGTCGCCATGATTGGCGCCGGTCAAAAGGGCTGTCGGCCCGTCGCCGTTGGCGATGACGCAGATCGGGATCATCACCGACCCCCATGCACTGTCATCGCGGCTGTATGGCAGCCGCAGATGACCGTGCTGTACGCCTTTCCTGTCAAAATCGACCGTCGGCGTGATAGGTGAGGGGCGTAGCGCGATGTTTAACATCTCTCAGCCTTTCACGAACAGTTGCCGAGGCACGTTGGAGAGGCATTCGACACCCGTTTCGGTGATGGCAATGCTCTCGGTGATTTCGAGCCCCATGTCTTCCAGCCACAGACCGGTCATGAAGTGGAACGTCATGCCGGGCTTCAGTTCCGTGCGGTCCCCGGGGCGCAGGCTCATGGTGCGCTCGCCCCAGTCCGGCGGATAAGAGAGGCCGATTGGATAACCGGTGCGGTTGTCCTTGATGATCCCGTATTTTTTCAACACCGCGAAAAACCCGTTGGCGATATCTTCGCAGGTATTGCCGGGTTTGGCAGCCGCAAGACCGGCCTCCATGCCCTCAAGCGTCGCCTTCTCCGCATCAAGGAACGCCTGCGTCGGCCTGCCGAGAAAGACGGTGCGTGAGAGCGGGCAATGATAACGGCGGTAAGCGCCGGCGATTTCAAAGAAGGTGCCTTCGCCCAAGCGCATCGGCTTGTCGTCCCATGTCAGATGCGGCGCAGACGCATCGGCGCCCGATGGGAGCAGCGGAACGATCGCGGGGTAATCCCCGCCGAATTCCGCGGTGCCACGAATGCCGGCATCGTAGATTTCGGCGACGAGATCGCATTTGCGCATGCCCGGCTCTACCACGTCAACGATACGCTTGTGCATCAGCTCGACGATCTTGCCGGCCTTGCGCATATAGTCGAGCTCGGTCGGGCTTTTGACGGCGCGCTGCCAGTTTACGAGACCGGCGGCATCCTTGAAGCGGGCGTTCGGCAGATGTTTCTGCAAAGATGCGAAGGCAGCAGCCGAGAAATAATAATTGTCCATCTCGACGCCGATCGACAGGCCTGACCAACCCCGGTCATCGACGATCTGCGACAACAGATCCATCGGGTGCCGTTCGGTCGATTGAACGTAGTGGTCCGGATAACCGATGATGTTGTCATGGCCGAGGTAGGCGGTGCGTTTGGCGCCATTGGCATCCTGCTTGCGGCCATACCAGATAGGCTCGCCTTCCGGCGGCACCAGCACGCATTGATGGACATAGAAGGACCAGCCGTCATAACCCGTCAGCCAATGCATGTTGGACGGGTCGGTGACGACAAGCAGGTCGATACCGGCCTTTTCCATGGCATCGCGGGTTTTGGACAGGCGCGCGGCATATTCCTCGCGTGTAAAGTTCAGCGTTACGCTCACGCTGCGTCTCCCATTTTTACAGTGTTTTCGATGATCTGGCCGCTGTTCGCGTCTTTCGCGCGGGTAAAGGCGAGATTGGCGATAGCGGTGTCCTGCACCCCGGTGCCGGTCAAATCGGCAAAGGTGACGTCGTCGTTCGAGCGTCGGCCCTGCGCCTTGCCGGCGATGATGGCGCCAAGCTCCGGAAAGGGCTGATCCGGCGCGACACGACCTGCGGCGATGGCATGATGTAGTTCACCGAGAATGCGGGTCTGCGACAGCCGGTCCGCGACATAGCGCGCTTTGGCGAACACGGCCGGATCGATTTCGTTTTTGTGTTCGGCATCCGATCCCATGGCTGTCAGATGCTGGCCTTCTTCCAGCCAGTCGGCGAGCAGGATCGGCTTTTCGGCCGGTGTCGTGGTGACGATGATGTCGGCTCCTTGCAGAGCGGCTCGGGCATCGGTCATCGCGATAACGTCGATACCGTGCTCTCTGGCGAAATCGCTGGCCAGCTTCTCGGCCCTGTCATGGTTCCGTGCCCAGATCCGCGCTGATCTGATCGGTCGCACCAGCGTCAGGGCTTCAAGTTGCAGACGCGCCTGCATGCCCGCCCCGAAAATCGCTGCGACGGAAGCGTCCTCGCGGGCGAGATGCCTTGCCGCGACTGCACCGGCTGCGGCGGTGCGCACATCGGTAAGATAACCGTTGTCGAGAAGCAGGGCCTCCACCACCCCGGTCCTGGCGCTGAAGAGGATCATCAGCCCGTTCAGGCTCGGCAGACCGAGCTTAGGATTGTCGAAGAAACCCGGGCTGACCTTGATGGCGAAACCGTCGAAACCCGGCACATAGGCCGTCTTCACATCAACCTCGCCACGAAACTCAGGGATATCGAGCCGCAGGATCGGCGGCATGGCGACAGCCTCCGTAGCAAGCGCCGAAAAGGCCCGCTCGACACAGTCGATTGCGGAGAGGTCGAGCTTCACGACAGCGCGCAGATCTTTTTCGGTGAGGATGGTGATTTGACTCATTCGGCAGGCCCTTCGATGATCGTCTTGTGAACCGCCGGATCGATATTTCCACCCGACACGATGATCGCGGTTGGGCCGCTCACCGGGATCTTGCCGGAGAGGATTGCTGCAAAGCCAACGCTGCCCGCGCCTTCCACTGTGAGGCCTTCCTTGCGGGATGCATGGCGGATGCCGGCTGCAATTTCATCTTCGGAGACCAGCACGATCTCGTCGAGAAGTGTCTGGCAAAGCGCAAAGGTCACGCGGTTCGCCAGTCCAATCCCGCCGCCAAGCGAATCCGCCAGCGTTTCTTCCTCGCGAACCGAGACGGGGTGGCCGGCTTTGACCGACGCATGCATGGCCGCACCCCGTGCCATGGAAATGCCGATGACCCGCGCCCTTGGCTTCAGCGCCTTCACCGCAACGGCGATACCGCCCGCAAGGCCACCGCCCGAGAGAGGAACGAGAATTGTCGCCAGTTCAGGCATGTCTTCGACGACCTCGAGGCCGATAGTGCCCTGGCCAGCCACGACGTCAGCATGATCGAAAGGCGGGATAGCGGTTAGGCCTAGGCTATTGCTCAGGCGCTCCACTTCCTCCTGCGCATCATCCTGTGATCTGCCGACTATGCGGATTTCCGCGCCAAGCGTGCGGATCGCCTCGACCTTGTTTGCCGGCACCAGCGCTGACATGCAGATCGTGGCGGGAATGCCGAGTTTGGCGGCGGCGTAAGCAACGGCCCTGCCATGATTGCCGGTGGAGGCAGTGACGAGACCGCGCCGACGCGTCGCATCGGCAAGCGAGAGGATGGCGTTCATCGCGCCGCGCAGTTTGAAGGCGCCGATGGGCTGAAGGGTTTCAAGTTTGAGATGAACAGGATGACCGCAGCGTTCGGAGAGAAACTCCGAGCGAACCAGCGGTGTGCGCTCCACCTGCCCCGCAAGCCGCGTTGCCGCCCGCTCTATCGCGGCCAGCGAGACCGGAAGCTGGTTTTTATCGGCAGATATGGACAGGTTTTCGCTCTTCATGATTGTCATGTTGAGAGCGAAATAAAATCATGTCAATTATTATATTGTAATGATTCAATGATTTTGGGGCTTTGCCTCAACCGATCGAACCTATGTCGTAAACCGGTGGCAATTGCTCGAATGTCTGCCGCACGGTGGTCAAGGCCCTGGCGAGGCTTGCATGATTGAGGCGGCCGCCCAGGCATATGCGAATGCCGCCACCATGGCCCGGACCGGCAATAAAGGGTTCTGACGGGGTTACCGCGACATTCTGGTTCGTGAGCGCGCGGACCAGACCATCCTCCGTCCAGCGCGGCGGAACCGTCAGCCAGGCGCAGAAGGAGAGGGGGTGGGTCGAGCCTATATGGTCGCCCAATATGTCCACGGCAATTTTTTGCCGCGCACGGGCCTCGGTGCGCTGGACATCCAGCAGCCGCCGTGCGGTGCCGTTTTCGACCCAACGCGTTGCGATTTCGGCAGTAAGATAGGTTCCGCTCCAGCTCGACACCCGCAGGATGGAGGCGGCGCGGATGGAATAGGCGGGTGGCACGACGAGATAACCGACGCGCAGCCCGGTCAGCACTGTCTTGGTGAAGCTGGTGACGAAGAAGCCCAGGTCAGGCAGCATTTCTGTGATGGATGGCAGATCATCCTCGATCATCGGACGGTAGACTTCGTCCTCAATGACAAAAATGCCGTATCGCTCGGCAATCGCGGCGATGGCCTGCCGTCGCGCCGCGCCCGACACATGCCCGGTCGGATTGTTAAGGGTTGGGATAAGCACCAGAGCGCGCACGCCTCCGGCTGCGCAGGCGGCCTCCAGCGCGTCGGGCAAAATGCCCTCTTCATCCGTGGGCAGGCCCTTGAGGCTGAAGCCGAGGATATTAGACAGGCCGATAATGCCGTGGTCTGTCAGGTTCTCGCAGAGAACCACGTCGTTAGAACGGATGATGCAACTCAGAGCGAGAAAAATGCCGTGCGCCGCGCCATTGGTCACAAGAATGCGTTCCGCACCGGCTGTCACGCCCATCATGCCAAGCCATGTTCTGGCCGTTTCGCGATGGCTGTCAAGGCCTGCGACCGGCCGACAGGGGCGCATGAAGCCAGAATTGTCACCGTCGGCCATCTCGCGCAGAATGGCGCGCGAGGCGTTTTCATGGTCATCGAGATAAACGCCGCGGATAATGGATAGATCGAGCACCTCGGTCGGGCTGTGGTCGAGCATCATCCGACCTGCCCGCTCCGTCACCCGCGTCTTCACGAAGGTTCCGCGGCCGATTTCGCCGCTGAGATAACCGAGCCGCTCCGCCTCCTTGTAGGAAAGGCTGACCGTCTGGACAGACAAGCCGAGTTCGCGGGCGAGATCGCGGTGCGTCGGCATGCGGTCCATCGGCTTCAAAACGCCGGCGTCGATATCGGCAATGATGCGTTCCGTCAGTGCGGAATGTTTTGTTTCGCCTTTCTGCTTGGCCAGCGTCGGCCGCCATGCCACCGGTCTCGTTGTGGAAACTGGATCTGGGCTGGGTGAATTGGCTTGACGACGCATGAAATTGTCTCGTTTTCGACGAAGGTAATTTCATGACATTATGCATGCTTCTGCGAAAAGATGAAGCCTTATGCAGCGCAGATGACAACTGCGCCGTAAAGAGGCGCAGTTGCCGTCGAAATGAGCAGCATTTGCGATAGTTGAAAACTGAAGCTGCCGGTTAGATTTTCTCGCCGGCCTGGACCAGATCGTCCATGACGCTGCGTACGGCGGCTTCCGCGATGGCGATGATTTCGTCCACCTCCGCCTTCGTTGTGACGAGCGGCGGTGCAAAGCCCAGAATATCGCCGTGCGGCATGGCGCGCGCAATGAGGCCGCCGTTGCGCGCCGCCTTTGAAACGCGTGCACCCACCGTCAGATGAGGGGCAAAACGGGTCTTCTTTTCCCGATCAGCGACGAACTCGATAGCGCCCATCAGTCCCACACCGCGCACCTCGCCGACGATAGGAAGCTGGGCGAACTTCGCCTTCAGCTGTTCCTGGAAATAGCTGCCAACGGCCCGTGCGTTGCCCGGCAGGTCTTCCTTTTCGACGATGTCGAGCACGGCGTTTGCAGCCGCCGCGCCGATAGGATGGCCGGAATAGGTGTAGCCGTGGGAGAAGGCGCCGACGCGATCCGCGCCGTCCTCCATCACCTTGTAGACTTTCTCCCCTACGATGGCGCCGGAAAGCGGGAAATAGGCCGAGGTCAGGCCTTTAGCGACGGTGATCAGATCCGGCTCGATGCCGTAATGCTGTGAACCAAACATCGAACCCGTGCGGCCGAAGCCGGTAATAACCTCATCGGCAATCAACAGCACATCGTATTTTTTGAGAACCTCCTGGATGGCTGGCCAGTAACCTTCCGGCGGCGGTGTGATACCGCCCGTTCCGAGCACCGGCTCGGCGATGAATGCCCCGATCGTGTCCGGTCCTTCGCGCAGAATGAGGGCTTCCAGTTCGGCGGCGCGTCGTTTTGAGAATTCCAGCTCGGTTTCACCGGCTTCCGCGCCCCAATAGTGATGCGGAACGCCGGTATGGAGGATGCCGGCCCGTGGAAGGTCCATGTGGTCGTGATAAAAACTCATGCCTGTCATCGAGCCGGAGACGACGCTGCAGCCGTGATATCCCCTCTCGCGGGAGATGATCTTCTTCTTCTGCGGCTTGCCACGCAGATTGTTGTAATACCAGACGAGCTTGGCCTGCGTCTCGTTGGCGTCGGACCCCGACATGCCGTGGAACACCTTGCTCATTTTGCCCGGTGCCATCCTGACGAGGCGATCGGAAAGGATGGCCAGTTCATCCGTCGTGTGAGCGGCGTAAGAATGGTAGTAGGCAAGGCGGTAGGCCTGCCGCGAAATCGCCTCAGCTACCTCGGTGCGGCCATAACCGACATTGACGCAATAAAGACCGGCAAATCCATCGATCAATTGCTTGCCGTGCGCGTCCTGAATGCGGATGCCCTTGCCCGTTTCAATGATGGTCGGTTCGCCGAGTTTGCCACTGGCAAAATCCTTGAGCTGCGTGAAGGGATGCAGAACGGCGTTTCGATCCATTTCCGCGATATTTTTGATGTCGATGGTCATAGGTGAGATCCTTTCAGGCAGCCAGATTGCCGAAGCAGACATATTTGGGTTCGAGATATTCCATGAGGCCGTGACGCGAGCCCTCGCGGCCAAGGCCTGATTGTTTCCAGCCGCCGAATGGAATGGGCGCTCCGGTGAATTTCGGCGTGTTGACGGCAACCATGCCGTATTCGAGCCGGTCGGTCAGGCGCATCGCCCGGCCGAGATCGTTGGTGTAGAGATAGGCCGCCAGTCCCATCTCTGTTGCATTGGCGCGGCGGATCACCTCCGCCTCGTCATCGAATGGTAAGATGGCGGCCACCGGGCCGAAGGTTTCTTCGCGGGCGATCAGCATGTCGTCGGTGACATCGGCAAGCACGGTCGGGGTGACGAAGTTGCCGCCGAGCGGACTGTCCTGTCCGCCGCAGACGAGCCGCGCACCGGCCGACAGCGCCTGAGCAACCTGCTGGCGGCACTTTTCGGCGACGGACGGCCGCGTCATGGGGCCGATATCGACACCGGTTTCGAGGCCGTGACCAACAGTCAGCCTGGACGTCGCCTCGGCAAACCGCTCAACAAATCGTGGATAAAGGCTGCGCTGCACATAGATGCGGTTTGCCGCAAGACAGTCCTGCCCGGAAGTGGCGAATTTTGCGCCCAGACAGCCTTTGACCGCCTCTGTGAGATCTGCATCTGCGAAGACGATGAAGGGTGCGTGCCCTCCAAGCTCCAAGGATGCTTTTTTCACCGTCGCCGCAGATTGCGTCAGAAGGATTCGTCCCACCTCGGTCGAACCCGTAAAGGAAAATGCCCGCACCTCGGTATTTTCCAGAAGGCGGCGCGCAAGGGGTGCGGCTTCTCCCGGCAGAACTTGCAATACGCCAGGTGGTACGCCGGACTCTTCGGCAAGTCTTGCCAGCGCCAGTGCGGAGAGAGGTGTTTCGGGAGCAGGTTTGACGATCATCGTGCAGCCGGCAGCAAGCGCAGCACCGGCCTTACGTGCTATCATCGCTGAGGGAAAGTTCCATGGCGTGATGGCGACGGTAACGCCGATCGGCTGCATTCGTACGGAAAGATTGCTGCCCTTCAGATGGGTTGGAATTGTTTCGCCGTAAGATCGCTCCCCCTCACTCGCGAACCAGTCGAGGAAATTAGCGGCGTAGTCGATTTCGCCGAGTGATTCCGCCAGCGGTTTGCCCTGTTCGGCGCTGATGATCGTGGCGAGGTCATGCGCATTCTCCCGCATGCGCGCACTCCAGTTGCGTAAAATGTCGCCGCGATCAACAGGCAGCATATCGCGCCAGCCGGCAAAAGCCTTGCTGGCTGCGTCTATCGCAAAATCGACATCATCGAGCGTGCAGGACGATACGTCGGCAAGGTGATCGCCACCCGCGGGATCAACGACGGCGAACGTCTGGTCGCGCTCCAACCATGCCCCATTCACAAACGCACGGTCTTCGATCAAATCGCGTCGATGCAGGTTTTTCAACGCAGCGCTTGCGATGCCTTTCATAAAAATGCTCCCTTTTTATTTGCCAGTAGCCTAACGGCGCGGCATGATCGCAAAGCGGCATTTTTCTGTATTTCAACGCCGGAATAATGCTTGTTTTCATCCAAAAACGCAGGAATTCTGCATGATTACGCTTGATAGAGCTGACAGGGCGTTGCTTGACGCCGTCCAGAAAAACAATCGCCTGACCTCGGAAGAACTGGCGCACATCGTCAATTTGTCGCCGACGGCCTGTCAGCGGCGTTTGAAGCGACTGCGCGAGGAGGGCATCATTGAGGCGGATGTCGCCATCGTTTCTCCAAAGGCCGTGGGACGCGGCATCACCATGATCGTACTCGTCTCGCTTGAGCGCGAGCGGGCCGACATCGTCGACCGCTTCAAAGCGGCGATCCGGGCGACGCGCGAGGTCATGATCGGATATTATGTCACTGGCGATGCTGATTTCATTCTGGTGATCACGGCCAAGGACATGGAAGACTACGAGGTTTTCACCCGCCGGTTCTTCTACGAAAACCACGATATCAAGGGTTTCAAGACCATGGTTGTGATGGACCGCGTAAAAGCCGGGTTTTCCTTTCCAATTGAGGTGTGATGACTTGTGATTTCGAGGACGCGCCACCAGATGTCGGTGATTGATGAAAAGGCGCTACGATGATGACTGAGACCTCACTCCCTATAACGACCGACCGGCTGATCCTTCGCAGGTTTCAGTCCGCGGATATGGCGGCCTATGGTGACTATCACAGGCGCGAGGAGGTCTATCGTTTCCTCTACTCCTCGCCGCCATCGGCGGAAGCGATGGAGGCGGAGTTTTCCGACCTGCTCTCGGCCCCTTTCGAGAAGGACGGAGATACGCTGCGACTTGCCGTCATCCGCGTCGAGGATGGGGCGCTCGTCGGGGAGGTACTCCTCAAAATCGCCAGTGCGGCTGCTCTACAGGCCGAGGTGGGTTATATTTTCAATCCAGTGTTTTCGGGAAAAGGTTATGCCACTGAGGCTGTCAGGGCAATGATCACGCTCGGCTTCAGGACACTCGGTTATCACCGCATTTTTGCACGACTTGACGCATTGAACCACGGATCGATCGGTGTCGCTGAACGTTTGGGCATGCGGAAAGAAGCACATCTGATCGAGAACGACCGGTTTGACGGCGTATGGGGTGACGAGTTCATCTATGCGGTGCTGAACAGGGAGTGGAGGCCCGGTCCGTGATGTCGTGAAAAGCTGAAATTCGATCACCGCCTGCCGCAACCCTACGCGACGTGGGCCCGCATGAGCGAGGACGTTCGCCATGACCTCAGGGCAACGGCTGCGGCCTTCCTGATGCCCGGGGAAGCACTTGCCGGACTAAACTGCGGCGAGCGGCCTTCCGTCTTTACCAGCCATAACTGAAGGTCAGGCCGCTGCCATTGTCGCCATCCTGCACCACATTGGTTTCGGTGTTGCGCCCATACTGGAAAATGCCATAGGCATTGTTGTTGCCGTTCTGCTGCAGCGTCGCGGAATGGCCATTGCCGCGTTGCCGGATGAAGCCAAGATTGCCGCCGCCATTCTGGGCGATACCTGCCGCATTGCCACGGCCGAGCTGCTTTATGTCGGCATCCTTGAAGTTTCGATAAAGCGAATAGGCGCGCAGCCCGGTCGAAAGCAGGTCGCCATCGGCGTTACTGCTGGGCGCTAGATCGAAGGAGATGCGGCCGCCGGCATGGGCGGGAGCTATAAATCCGATCGGTGCCAGGCCGCCGACAAGCAGGGTAACTGTAATAAGTTTCAATATGTTGCGGGCCATTCTTATCTCCATTTATCAGCGCCTTGCCGATGATCCATAATCGCATTCCGCAACTGAACCCCACCGGAATTACCCATTCACATCGCGTTCAGTCACTCGGGGTGTGCAAAAGAAAAGGCGCCAGAACCGGCGCCCTCTCAGGTGAAAATTGATGGCGTGCAGCAGCTTAATCGCTACCGATCTGCTTCGTGCAACTGAAGCTCTTCCCGTCGATCACGAGATCGAGCACTGCCGTGTAGCGGGCTCCCTTCGCATCGAGCGTCACCGAGCTCAGCAGCTGCGACCGTCCGGCGGCGGCGTTGAAGTCGCCACCCTGACTGATGACGGAACTGCCGCTGCCACCTGATTTTTCGACGTGAAAGGAGTAGGTCCCGCCGGGACCGGTATCACCTTTGGCGACGGCCTCCAGTCTCACCATGCCCGCCTGCGGTGTTGCCTTGATCTCGCAGAGCCGCCCATCGGCCGACGCCTTTGCTGTCGATATGGCCGCAACGGCGCCGACAGGAAGCAGCGCCAGTGCAAGGATTGCCGCCAAGCGGCGCGGGTGTCTGACATTATGGGGCATGGCACGTCTCCCTGATGATCTGGTGTCCGATCTCGATCGTTTCACGTCATGGCAATGTCGTTACGGGCAGGCCTGCACGAACGCCGCGACATTGTCGTTGCCGCCCTGGCTGACATTGGCGCTGCAACCGCGACCGACCTGAACGCCGGCTGCAATGTTGCCATTGCCGTCCTGGGTCAGGATGGTGGTGTGGTTGGAGCCAAACTGGCCGATGCCGGCCACGTTGCGGTTGCCGTTCTGGGTGGTGGAACCGTAATTGTCATGCCCTTCCTGACCGACAGCCGAAAGGTTGTGACGACCATACTGGTGGCCGATGATCCGGTTGTAACCGCCATTCTGGTAGGTGCGGATCCGGTTGCCATACCCTTCCTGCGCGCCACCGGCAGAGTTGGACCAGCCATATTGTTCGATGCGCACATCATTGGCCATGGCGGGCGCCGCAGCAGAGAGGCCAACGAGTGCACTTGCAATGAAAGACTTCCGGATCATGACTGTCTCCTCAGGCGGATGGGACCGCGGTTGAACGTCTTTGTTTTAGACGGTCCCATTGGAATGGAAGCTGAAGAGACTATTCAGTCGGAGTTCATTCGCCGGCAGCCGCAGGTTGCCCTTTTCGGATGTGCATGCCTCAGACCAGAGCCAGAATACGCGCCGGCCCACCCGTTCCACCGCTATGCTTTGGTGCGCCGACGATGATGGTCGCGCCCTTGACCGGCAGAGCCTCGAGGTTGTTCAGGCCTTCGATCCCGTAGCGCCCCGCCGGGAGCCAGGAATTGTGAACCGCAAAATCTGCGGAATTGCCCGGGTCCAGTGAAAGCGTGTCAACGCCGATGGCCACCGTGTCTCGCTCGAGCAGCAGGTCGGTTGCGGATTTTCCGAAACCGGGGAAGGCGAATTTTCCGGCATCGTCATTGCGGAATGAGGGGCTCTTCACCTTCGTCGCCCAGCCGGAACGCAACGCCACGATCGCACCTGCCGGTATGTCGCCATTCGCTGAGATCCAGCGCTCGATGTCTTCGGCTTCGACGGTGGAATTGGCATCCTCTTTCGCACGGTCGGTAATGTCGATGATGACCAGCGACGCGACGAGTTTCTGCGGTTCCAGCTGGTCGACGCTCGCGCCGCTGGCACTGAAGTGGAACGGTGCATCGATATGCGTTCCGGTATGTTCGTAGATCGTAAGCTTGTGGAGCTGATAGCCGTCTTTGGCAATCTCTGCCGCCCACTCGAATTCTATGCCCGGTTTGCCATCGAATGTGGGAAAGGTAGAGTCATAGCTATGGGTGAGATCGATGACCTGTCTGGGTGATTGTGCCAGCACCGGGGCCGCCAGGCTGCCCGCCGCCATTGCCGTCGCTCCCGCCACGGCACCCTTGAACAGCAGGCGTCGTGACAGCATGTTTCGTTTCACGTTCTCGATCACGCAGGTATTGCACATGCCTCAGTCCCTCCATTGAAAATTCCCGGCGCAAGCGTAGCGCAAAGGTGGAGTGACGCAAGGCGGCAGCATTGCTGATTTTTGACCCGTGTTTACATCGCGGTTTCGGCAAGGCGGCGTCCATAGGCGGCAATTGATTTGCCCACCGGCAGGCGGGTGCTCTGATATCGTGAAAGGGCTCCGGGCAGATCCTCCGTTTGCCGCAGGGCATCGCGCAGCGCCATCGCGTCGCCCGCGGCCTTGGAAACGCCCATTGCGGTGTGGGGACGAACTACAAAGGCGGCATCTCCGATCAGCGCGATACGCCGCGACACCATCTGTTCCGCCTCATAGTCGAAGATCCCCTGGATGGACGGGGTTTCCTCCGCTTCCACCGCGAGCGTCAATTGCGGCGGCAGAAACGAAAAGGCGTCTTCGCGCAATTGCGCGCGGCGGCTTTCGGAGAGTTCGCCGCGGGGCAAGGAATGTTCGAAATGCCTGCCGTCGCGGCCGGTGAAGGTTCGGGCAAGCTCTTCCGCCGTTGTCGGACGATACCAGACCCAGTTATAGCGGCGCTGTCCCGGCTGTGTCTCGCCGCGGGGGCCAGGCACCAGATAACCCAGAACGTGAATTCCGGGTGCGATGTAGAAAGCGAAGCGGTCCAGCAGCAGGGCCGCATCGGCAGGCAGGTCTGTTTCAGGGATCAGCCCGCGCCAGGCGACATAACCCGCATAGGTGTTTTCCGAGCGGCGGTTGACGGCGCTCCGGATTGCCGAACCCAGACCATCCGCGCCGATCACCAGATCAGCGCGCTCCTCCGTGCCATCGGTAAAGGACAACGAAACTCCCTCCGGAGCTTCCCGAACCGCCTCGACATGGTGTCCGAGACGATAGGTGTCCGCCAGGAGACGGGAGGATACGCGCTCAAAGAGGTAGTCCCAGGAAACCTGAATCTGCGGCGTGTTTTGGCGCTGGGCGACGCGGCCACCGGCATCGAGATAGATGCGCTCCTTCGCGACCACACCGACATGGGCGACGTCTTCACAGCCGATCTGAGCGAGAACCTCGAACAGGTCCTGCTGCGGCACCAGTCCCGCGCCGCGCCCGGCGAGCCCGGACGATGAGCGTTCGTATACTCTCACATCGTGCCCGTCCTCCTGAAGCAATATCGCCGTGAAGAGACCGGCAAGCGAGCCGCCGGCGATGCGGATTGTCAATGGTTTCATGGCCCGTTCCTGTCTTTCAATATGCGTGGAGCCTTGCTCCGATGAGGAACGACCGGCGGATCGGACGTGCCGAAAAGCCGGTCAATAGAGGAACAAAATGTTCAGCCCGGCATGATCGCCGGCTGGTTGGCGGGAAATTTCGCCACATCCTCGATGCTGACATTCAGGTGCTGGGCAACCAGTGCCGGCGGGGTGTGCGTCAGCCAGGACGACAGGCTGACCTCCTGGTATTCGGCGGCCTTGAAGACCGCGACGAATTGCAGATCGGTCTTCCCGGTATTTTCGATGATGTGGCCCTGGCTCCTTTTCACGTAACCAATATCGCCGGCGCGGAAATCGGCGGTCTGGCTGCGTGGGCCCGCGTCGAACACGGTCATCCGGCCTTCACCCTTGATCCAGTATTGCCATTCGTCCGCATTGGGATGCCAGTGCATTTCGCGTACACCGCCTGGCTTGATCGTTTCAATGGCGGCGGCAATGGTTTTGGACACGGTAAAGGCGCTGCTGTCCGCAAGACGAATAACGCCGGCGGCATTTTCCTTCAGCGGTTTTGATGCCGCAAGTTTATAGGTAAAGGGAAAAGGCGGAAGACCGGCGCCGGCAACTGCTTCCTGATCCTTCGAGAGTGGACCCGGCTCCTTGCCCTGGAATATCCAGAGGTTCTGCAGCGGAATATTGCGGAACACATCCTGTGCGACGCCGAAATTCTTGGCCAGCAGTTCGGGAGAGGTATGGGCCAGCCAGTCGGTCAACAGCAGGGTGCCATATTCGGACTGGTCGCCTTCGTCGAATGCGATGACGAATTCGCACCCGTCGGGACCAAGTCCCTGTAGCGAATGAGGATAACCCGCCGGAAAATACCACAGGTCACCGGCCTCGACGTCCTGCACATAGGCGCGACCCTGCGTATCGAGCACCGTGATGCGGCAACGCCCGTTGGTCATGATCGCCCATTCTGCCGCCCGGTGCCAGTGCATCTCGCGAATGCCGCCCGGTCCCAGCCGCATGTTGACGCCGGAGACGGCATCCGAAATCGCGAAGTCCGACTTGGTCACCTGACGGGCCCAGCCGCCGTTCTGGATACGTTTGGCGGCGTTGTTAAACGAGCCCCAGAAAAGCTGCATGTCGCCGATATCGGTCGCCGGCGGGCTCTGGAAGGATGGAAACTGGTCGTTGATCGCGGGGTTCTTCGGGCCGGGATCGCTGAGCCCTGCTGCATTGGCGTTGATTGCTCCTTCGGCGGGCTGATCGGGATTGCCGAAAGATGCTGCTCCGGCCGTGCTGGCGGCAAGGGCGGTGCCGCCGACGGCGCCGATCGCGAGGACTGCGCGTCTGGTCAACGTTTCCATTTCAGAACTCCTTGTTCATGGCGAGTTGGGACGAGGTATCGATAAAGCGGGGTTGTGATGCGAGCTGGAGCATAGCGATGCGGTCGATCAACTCGGCATTGAAGAGGCGGTGCTGCAACTGGCAGAAGGCTCTGGGATCGAGCGGGTTATGCCGGTCCGTTTTCCGGGCGGCGCGGGTTGCGACGCAGGACGTCTTGTCCACGGCCGGAACAACCACGCCTTCTGCTGCATTGCCGCTGGTCGTCACAGGGGTGGAAAGTCCCGCAAGCCCGTCAATCGTCTGCGGTGTGAGGACGCGGAAGGCGCTGGCCGATGCGACGTCCTCGGAGGCGGCAAGTGCCGGTTCGGTATTCCTGATCAGGAGAGCATTGCCACCGAGCACTGCAATCGCGCCCAATGCCAACACCGTTGCGACTTTGAAGTCACGAGGTTGGCGCTCGTCTGCATTCTGACTGATGGAGGTCATGCCCTGCTCCACAAAAAGGGTGATGGTGCTGCAAGGACCGTCCGGAAGGGAGGCGCTTGACTGGAACAAAGGCTACGGCGAGGTGGAGGCGTCGGCATCTATACAGAGGTCTAGTTCGTATAGCGGAAGGTGTTGGCGGAGGACATGCGCTCAACGCAATGCGTGCCCGGACGGCAAGGCGTCGGGGCGTAACGTAGTGACGGATATTCATGGGGATAGGGGGAGGTCAGCGCGATGGAAGGCCGTCTGCGCAGTCTGGGAAGGGCGGCGATGCTCGATTGCCAGGTGGCCGAGCGTCACGCTGCGGTCAGGGCCGCTGGCCGAGAACGGATTCCAGGCATCCGATCAGATTGCCGATATTGACCGGCTTGCGAAGAAAAGCCAAAGCGCCGCCGCTCAGGGCCGCGTTCCGGGTGCGTTCATCCTCGTAGGAGGTTACGAAGATCATCGGCGGATGGCTGCCACGCCGGTTCAGCTCGCTCTGCAACTCGATGCCGGACAGACCGGGCATTTTCACATCCACGACGATACAGTCGATGCCCGCCTGCTGCTGCGACTCCAGAAAATGCTCGGCAGATGCAAACAGGCGGCATTCGTAACCGAAGGACATGATGAGATCATCCATGGCTTCGCGGATGGCGGGATCGTCGTCGACGACGGCAATGACGGGAACGGGGGGCAATGAGAGCGACCTTTGCTATTTCTTTCTTTCTCTATGCGCTCAGGCCCGTTTGAAAGATACCATACTAAGATACAGGTGGTCGGAGCTTCTCGCCAATCAGTTCCGCCTTTCGCACGAGGTCGGCGACTGATCTGGCCTCCATTTTGCGCATGACATTGCCCCGGTGCAGCTTCACGGTAACTTCGCTGATACCGAGTTCGTAGGCGATCTGTTTGTTCATCAGGCCGCGGACAACGGCGCCCATGACCTCACGCTCCCTTGGCGTCAGTTGCCCGGCAAGGGAGGTGACGGCCTCGTTCTGGGCACTTTCGCGGCGGCGTGACGCGTCCCGTTCCATCGCAGCTGCGACGGCATCCAGAATGTCCTGTTCCTTGAAGGGCTTGGTCAGAAAATCCACGGCCCCTGCTTTCATCGCCCGCACGCTCATCGGAATATCACCGAAGCCTGTCATGAAAATGATCGGCATCCTGTTGCCGACGCGTTCCAGCTGCATCTGGAAATCAAGGCCGTTTATACCCGGAAGCCGCACGTCCAGCAGCAGGCAGCCGTGCCGGTTCAGATTAGCTTTTTCGAGGAAAGCGGCGGCGCTGTCGAAAGCTTCGGCGTCGAATTTCATGGAACGGAAAAGATCGGTAAGCGCTTCCCGCATCGACACATCGTCATCAACGATGAAAACGACGGGTGAGGGCGGTTCCTTCGTTGTCTTGCGTGGTTCAGGCATTTTCCACCTCCTGGCTGATCGGCATGGAAATGGTAAAGACCGCCCCGCCAAGAGGATGATTGTCACCGGTAAGCCTGCCGCCGCGTGCTTCCAATGTCGTGCGGCAAATGGAAAGCCCCATGCCCATTCCCGTCTCCTTCGTCGTGAAAAACGGCGAAAACAGCTTGTCTTTCATCTGCGCGGGAAAGCCGGGGCCACTGTCCTCAACCGCGATCTGAATATTATCCCCGTCTTCGCGCTCTTTTCGTACCGTGACGGTGCGATTGCTGATACCCGCCTCGTCCATGGCCTGAATGGCATTGGTGAGGAGGTTGATGAGAACCTGCTGCAATTCGATCCTGACGGCCGTTATCGGCGGAGTGGCTCGTTTTTCCACATGGACCGTGGTGCCGCTGCGCTCCAGTTCATGTTCGAGAAGGCTGAGGGTTTCATCAATGAACTCATCAAGGTCGAAGGTTTCCACCTTGCCGCTCGTATGGGCGAGCAAGCTGCGTGTGTTCTGGATGATGTCACTGGCGCGCTCGCCATCGCGGATCATGCGTTCGGCCGAGCGGCGGGCGGCCGCGAGATCCGGCGGATCGCGATCGAGCCAGCGCAGCAACGTCTGCGCATTGACGATGATGGCACCGAGCGGCTGGTTCAATTCGTGGGAGAGCGATGCGGACATGGCGCCGACTGCCGCCGCCTTGGAGGCCTTTGTCAGTTCCGCCTGTGCTTCTGCCAGCGCCTTCAGCTCCATTTCCCGCTGGGTGATATCCACCATGCTGACCACCACCCGGTTGAAGGAGGTCGCTTCGGCGGGGAAACTGATGGAAAGCAGCACGAGCTTGTCTTCGCCGCTGTCGGTGCACACGACCACTTTGTCTTCGAAGACACGCCGGTTGTCGATGATCGCCTGCAACACATCAATGAACTTGCCGGAGGAGGAAACGACCGATTGCTGAAGGGTACCGAGGATCGAGGAGTCGTAGCCGAGCATTTCCTTGCCGGCTTCGTTCGACGCAACGACCGTGATGAGCTCAATGCATTGCTGCGTGAAACCCGGATTGGCGCTTGCATGGGCGCGCATGTCGGTGATGCCCTGCTGCCTGAGGCCCATCAGCAGAGCGTGAAGCTTCGAATAGTCACGCTCCCAGAGTGCGACGCGCGTGCGGTCGAAAATGGAGCGATAGCGCTCCTCGCTTTCCTTCAGCGCCGCGTTGACGGACAACATCGCCAGCCGGGCGGTTTCCGTTTTCAGAAGCAGCATGGTCGTGACGGCAAGTGCTGCAAGGGCGACGACCAATCGAAGGGCCGACTGGAAATCCGCGTCCTCCGCATGCGTTGCCGCATAGGACAACAGGGAAAGAATGGCGCAGATACAGGAGATCGCGATCAGTCCGGACCGGGTTATCGCCTGTGCGGCCAAAAGGATCGTAATCACATAAAGCACCGCGATCGCGCCTTCTATGTCGGTATAGGTATCGACGTAAAATACCGCGGCCGCCAGCGCCAGCGCCCCAAGGCCAAAGGCTAGATGGTGCGTTCCGCCTTCCGGCTCGCGAGCACGAAACATCATTGACGAAATCGACATTGTTCCCCCGACGCGATTTTTGAAGACAATACGGGTTTTTCAGCACAACCTGACCTATACATAGGTCTTGGTTGCCCCCGTCGTCGAAACATCAGGATAGCGGGAAAACAGTGCGACGTTATATCGAAAAATACGCATGTACGATCGCTCATCCACAGGCCACGCAAAATGGCCGGTGGTGAGGTTTCCGTGAATTTGACTCGGGGCAGCGGAAAGCCGCTCTTCAGGTCGCCGCCGCGCTTATGGTGATCGGAACACCCTTGTAGGATGGCGTTCCGGAAAGGCGATCATAATGGCCAAGCGCCACCACTGCATTCATCTCCGGATAATAGCCGGCCGCCGAACCCTTTGGGATATTGTATTCGACGGCCGTAAAACCCTGCACGAGGTGTCTGTCCGCGCTTTCTGCGCCGATGCCGTGAATGTCGATGCGGTCGCCATCCTTCAGGCCACGCTCGGCAAGGTCGTGCCGGTTCATGAAGATAATGTCCCTGCGCCCGAAGACGCCGCGATAACGGTCATCCATGCCGTAGATCGTCGTATTGTATTGATCGTGGCTGCGGATGGTCGTCAGGACGAGCGCGTCCGGATTGGAGATGAGCGGATCTTCCTCAAGCCCCGTGGCGACGAGGAAATTGGCCTTGCCGCTCTCCGTATTCCAGCGACGATAGGACGCCGCGACATCGAGGCGGAAACCGCCTTTCACCCGGACCCGGCTGTTGAAATCCCTGAAATCGGGAAAGACCTCTTCGATCTTGCCGCGGATGCGGTCGTAATCGGCAATCAGCCAATCCCAGTCAATTCCGTAACGGTTGCCGATGGTCGCTTTGGCAATAGCGGCGATGATGGCTGGCTCCGATCTTACAAGCTCTCCCGGCGGGGTGAGGAAACCGCGCGAGGCATGCACCATCGACATCGAATCTTCGACGGTCACCGCCTGCGGGCCTGAGGCCTGCGTGTCCAGATCGGTGCGTCCGAAGCATGGCAGGATCAGCGATGTTCTGGCCGTCAGAAGATGCGAGCGGTTGAGTTTTGTCGCAATGTGAACGACGAGATCGAGTTTGCGCATGCCCTCGAAGGTCGCTGCCGTATCCGACATGGCGACGGCGAGGTTTCCGCCAAGGCAGATGAGCGCCCTGGATTTCCCGGCAATGATCGCCTCGATGGCTTCGATGGCATTATGTCCCTTTTCCGCAGGCGGCCGAAAACCGAAAGCGCGCTCCATGCCATCCAACAGGGGTTTGTTCGGGATTTCGGTAATGCCGACGGTGCGGTCTCCCTGCACGTTGGAATGGCCGCGAATGGGTGCAATGCCCGCGCCCGGGCGGCCCATATTGCCGCGCAGCAGCAGCAGGTTTGCGATCTGCTGCACATTGCCGGTGCCCTTGGCGTGCTGCGTGATGCCCATGCCGTAACAGATGATGACGTTCGAGGCCTTCACATAAATCCGCGCAGCGCTTTCAAGCGCCTCTTTCGTCAGTCCGCTGACGGATGAGATGATATCCCAGGAAGTGGCGTCGATATCGGCACGCAGCGCCTCAAGACCGGCCGTATGCTCTTCGATGAAGGCTCTATCGAGCACGCCGGCGCCACCCTTCTTCAGGCTTTCTGCATCCAGCTCGAACACCGCCTTCATGATGCCCTTGAGGGCGGCGAGATCACCGCCGGTGCGGAGCTGATGGTAGGCGGAGGCGATGGGCGTCGAGGACAGCGTCGCCATTTCGACCGGGTCCTGTGGTGCGGCGAAGCGTTCCAGCGCCCGTTCCTTCAACGGATTGAAGACGATGATCGGGACACCGCGCTTGGCGGCATTGTGCAGCGTCGTCATCATCCGGGGATGGTTGGTGCCGGGATTATGGCCGAAGCTGAAGATTGCATCGGCAAGATCGAAATCCTCCAGCGTCACCGTGCCTTTGCCGACGCCGATGGATTTCGGAAGCCCGACGCTGGTGGCCTCGTGGCACATGTTGGAACAGTCAGGGAAATTGTTCGTCCCATAGGCGCGCACAAAAAGCTGATAGAGAAACGCGGCCTCGTTGGAGGCCCGGCCGGAAGTATAGAATTCCGCCTGGTCGGGATCGTCGAGCTTGTTCAATTCCTGCGCTATCAGGCGGAAGGCGTCGTCCCAGGCGATGGGCTCGTAGCGATCGCTCGTAGCATTGTAATGCAGGGGAAGGGTCAGCCGGCCGGCATCCTCAAGCTTGTGATCCGTCCACTGCCACAGTTCGGAAACCGTATGCTGCGCGAAGAACTCCGGTCCGGATCGTTTCGCGGTCGATTCCCAGGTAATGGCCTTGGCGCCGTTTTCGCAGAACTCAAAGGATGAGGTGTGTTTGGGATCGGGCCAGGCGCAGCCGGGACAGTCGAAACCCTCGGGCTGATTGGCCTTGAGCAGCGTCATGGTGCCCTGCGCGATGATATGCTGATGCGCGAGCGTCTTCGCCACGGCCTTCAATGCATCCCAGCCACCGGCTGGGTGATCGTATTTTTCAATACCTTCCGGCCGTTCTTCTGCCATGTCAGAGGTTCCTTCGATTGTGCCGATTGACGATACTCATGCTGAGTGACGCTAACGCAACTGCGAAGGGGTAAACATAATACTCAGGCATAGGTTGCCTCCGTTCCCGAGGCCGAAACGAAAAAAGGCCGCCTCCTGCGGCGGGGGCGGCCTTGGCGGATCGGGAGGGAGATCCGCGGCTCCGGGGGAGGGGGACACCGGAGTTTCTGGCTTCTGCGAGCCAATCGCCCTGGGGCGGGGCGACAGGCAGAAATTATCGCAGGCCAGGCCTTGCCGAAACTACACTTAGGTATCGGGTGGACTGTACCAGCAGCCGATTTCTCCTGAACCATCCTTCTCCCTATTCTCGCTGCCGATCAGACAGCCGCAACAGGGGCGCTCAACAACGAGCGGTCGATTGCCAAAGGAGAACGATCATGGACACGACCACAGCTGCCAAAAACCGCAAGCTTCCACTCGCAACGCCAACCGATCTCGGCCCTGAAGCGAGCCGCGAAATCTCCGCTGCGCTGACCGCGCTGCTGGCGGATGTTTTCACGCTCTACATCAAGACCAAGAATTTCCACTGGCATGTTTCCGGACCGCATTTCCGGGACTATCACACGCTGCTGGACGAGCAGGGCGCCCAGATCTTTGCAATGACCGACGACATCGCCGAAAGGGCGCGCAAGATCGGCGGTACGACCATCCGCTCCATCGGTCATATCGCCCGCGTCAAGCGTCTCCTCGACAACGACGCCGACTTCGTCACGCCGGAAGACATGCTGGCCGAACTTCGCGAGGACAACAAGCAACTGACCGCCATCCTGCGGCAAACGCACAGTCTGACCTCCGATCTCAATGACCACGCCACCACCAGCCTGATTGAAAGCTGGATCGATGAGACGGAGCGCCGCACCTGGTTCCTGTTCGAAACCACCCGCCGCGCGCGCTGAAGTCGAGCAGGAAAACGAAATGACCGACAATCCCATAGAGCTCGCAATTTCCAGACGGCATGTCCTGCTGGCCGGCGCCGCGCTTTCCACTGCGATGGCCATGCCGTCGCTCGCATTTTCAAAATCCATCCCATCCCGCAACGAAGGAACATTCCCAATGACCGAGTCATTCGTAAAGACCAAGGACGGCGTCGAAATCTATTTCAAGGACTGGGGTCCGAAGGACGCCCAGCCGATCGTGTTCCATCACGGCTGGCCGCTGTCCTCAGACGACTGGGATGCGCAGATGCTGTTCTTCGTCCAGAATGGTTACCGCGTCGTGGCGCATGATCGCCGCGGCCACGGCCGTTCGCAGCAGGTGAGCGACGGCCACGACATGGATCATTATGCCGCCGATGCGTCCGCCGTTGCCGAACACCTCGATCTCAGGAATGCGGTCCACATCGGTCACTCGACGGGCGGCGGTGAGGTCGCGCGCTATGTCGCCAAATTCGGCGAGCCGCAGGGTCGTGTTGCCAAGGCCGTGCTCGTCTCCGCCGTTCCGCCGCTGATGCTGACGACGCCTTCCAATCCCGGCGGCCTGCCCATCGAAGTCTTCGACAGCTTCCGCAAGGGCGTGGCCGAGAACCGCGCGCAGTTTTTCCTCGACGTGCCGGCCGGTCCGTTCTACGGTTTCAACCGGCCGGATGCCAAAATCTATCCCGGTGTCATCCAGAACTGGTGGCGTCAGGGCATGATGGGCAGTGCCAAGGCCCATTATGACGGGGTCAAGGCGTTCTCGGAAACCGATCAGACGGAAGACCTCAAGGCGATCACGGTGCCGACGCTCGTTCTCCACGGCGATGACGACCAGGTCGTGCCGATCGCAGATTCGGCCGAATTGTCAGTCAAGCTTCTGAAAAACGGCACGCTGAAGGTTTACAAGGGTTATCCGCATGGCATGCTGACAATCCATGCCGACATCATCAATCCCGATCTGCTGGCCTTCGTGAAGGGCTGATCGTGTAAACGGCCGCTACCTGCAGAAGCGGGTGGTGGCCAATTTCTCGTAAGCAGGAGATTTCGATGCCGTTCAAGCCATCTTATGAAGACCTTGCCCTTCGTGACGGCATCGCAAGCCTGCCCGAGATGGAGAATATTCAGCTTGAGCTTCCTCTCCCCCGCCAGGCCGATGCGGAAAATCGGGTCGAAGCCGGGCGGGGGCCCGCTCAGTCAAGTTACGAAACCGAATTGCAGACCGGACCGTTCGGTCGCCATCGTCGGCAGTAGCTTATTGTATCTGAAAACGGTCAAGCTACATCCCGGTACCATTTCCAGCCCTCTTTGGAAAACTCCGGACACAACACCTCTCCATCCATTGGCGTAGCGTCGCTATCAAGGTGGAGATCCGATATGACCAACGAAGCAGTATCGCTTCTGTCGATCCGCAAGGTTTTGAACGAGTTCTGCGAAGATAATCGCCTGCCGATCGGATGCGCGATGGCAATCGACGCCGCAAAACACCTGATCGCGATTGCCTCCACTGACGCCGTTCCCGGATCAATGCTGCGCTCGTCGCTGGATCAATGGATGGCCGGACGGATCGCCGTTGCGGCCTGAAACGTCTCTGCCTCATATAGGGAAAGCCGTTCCTCGATCTGTGTCGAGGGACGGCCTTTTTTACTGCTGAAATCCCAGGGCTAAACCGGGCAATATCGCGATGAAGCGCGGCCTGGGGGTCGCGCTTCCAACGTAACGGCTCTCAGCGCAGCTTTCTGAAAGCCTCCCGAATCTCACGGGAGAAAATCTCGGGCTGCTCCCAGGCGGCGAAGTGTCCGCCGTGATCCACCTGATGATAATAGGTGAGTGACGGATAGGCCTGCCTGCTCCAGCTCTCGGGTGCCTGATAGATTTCTTTCGGGAAAACCGTGATGCCGACGGGGATTTTGATGTCCCGGGTCTTCTGGGCGTCCGCGCTGAAGTTGTTATTGTTGTTTTCCCAGTAGAAGCGCGCGCCGGACGCGCCGCTGTTGGTCAACCAGTAGAGCGTGATGTCACTGAGCATTTCGTCTCTGGAAAGCACGTTTTCGGGCTCGCCATTGCTGTCGCTCCACTGCACGAACTTCTCATAGATGAACGATGCAAGGCCGCTGGGGGAATCGGAGAGTGAATATCCGATCGTCTGAGGTCGTGTCACCATCATCGCGCCATAGGCCGCGTTCCGGCCGAAAAATTCCTGCAGCGCATTATAGGCATTTCGTTCGGGCGTCGACAGATCCGCCGGTGCGGGATCACCGCTGTTGATACCCTTCATCAGCGCTCCGGGAACCGTGGCCGGCATATTGAGGTGAATGCCAAGCAGACCCTTTGGAGCCTGGCGTGCGAGCGCATCGGAAATGACCGAACCATGGTCGCCGCCCTGGGAGACATAACGAGTGTAGCCCAGTCGTTTCACAAGGGTATCCCATGCGTGAGCGACGCGCTCCGGTCCCCAGCCGAGATCGGTCGGGTGGCCCGAAAAACCGTAACCGGGGATGGAGGGAATGATCACGTCGAATGCGTCTTCTGCCTTGCCGCCGTAAGCGGTCGGATCCGTCAGCGGGCCGATAACCTTCGTGAATTCGAAGATGGAACCTGGCCAGCCATGGGTGAGGATGACAGGCAGGGCGTTGGGATGGCGCGAGCGGACGTGAATGAAGTGAATGTCGACGCCATCGATCCTGGTGATGAACTGCGGCAATGCGTTCAGTTCTTTCTCGGCTTTCCGCCAGTCATAATCGCTGCCCCAATATTGAACGAGGTCCTGAACCCGCGCCAGCTGAATGCCCTGGGAGATATCGCCCACGGTTTCCTTGTCCGGCCAGCGTGAATTTCTGATCCTGGTCTTCAGGTCGTCAATCTGTGATTGATCAACATGGATCTGGAACGGCCGGATGCCGTCATCGCCGGCTGCGGTGTCGGATTGGAGCGGCTTGCCGCTCTCGACAGCAAGAGCGGGCGTGAAGGCGATGAGGACAGCCATTGCAGACCCAAGGGCGATGGCGGTTGCCGCGCCTCTTTTTGCAGGGGTGAAGATGTCGGTCATTTTTATCTCCATTTGATGGGTTTCGCGACCATTTCGCGTCGGAAACTGGTATGCGTTGATCGTATCCCGGCTGTTTCCCTTGACCCGCTTTTGCGTCACCCAACGTTGCATTTCGTCCGGCTGATACTTGCGGATACAAAGCCCTTCGGAAGTTGGCGACGCGCTGGACCTTTGGGGTTATGGCGTCAGAATGGCGCGCGGTTCGAGCATGCCGTCGAGGCCGAAGGCGCCGATTTCCCTGCCGATACCGGATTTTTTGAAGCCTCCGAAGGGCGCGCGGGGATCATGGGGAGCGCCGTTGATCACGACACGACCAGCCAACAGCCTTGCCGCTATTCGCTCGGCATGCCGGAGGTCGGATCCCAGCACATAGGCCTGCAGTCCATAATCGCTGTCATTGGCGATCGCGACGGCCTCATCTTCATCGTCATAGGCGAGAAGGCATAGGACAGGACCGAAGATTTCTTCACGCGCGATGCGCATGTCATTCCTGACATCGGCAAAGATTGTCGGGCGGGCGAACCATCCTTTTTCAAATCCAGCCGGTCGCCCCGCTCCGCCCGTCAGGAGCGTGGCGCCTTCTTCGACACCAAGCCGGATATAGGCCTGAATCCTCTCCCACTGGGCAAGGCTGGCGAGCGGCCCGATCTGAACCTCCGGATCACGGCCATCCCCGACCTTGATTTTTTCAGTCTGCGTCCTCAGTCGCTCGGAAATTTCGCCGAGTCGGGAGCGTGGTGCGAGGATGCGGGTGCCCGCGACGCAAGCCTGGCCGCTATTTGCAAAGCCTGACATCAGGGCGACAGGGATTGCCTTGTCGAGATCGGCATCCGGCAGGATGATGGTGGGCGCTTTACCTCCCAGCTCCAGTATCACTCTCTTCATGCCGTCGATTGCAGCGCGTTGAATGATTTTCGCTGCCTGGGTCGAACCCGTAAAGCTGATGGTTGCCACGTCGGGATGTTGCGTCAGTGCCGCGCCGACCACCGGACCCGTGCCGTTGACGACGTTGAGGATCCCTGCCGGCAGCCCGGCCTGATGCAGTCTTCTGACGAGGATATCCGTCTGGCACGCGCTCTGCTCGGCCGGCTTGATGACAAGGGTCGAACCGGATCCGATCGCATGTGCGAGCTTCGTGGCGATGAATCCGAAATTGCTGTTCCACGGGGTTATCGCGGCCATAACGCCGCGCGGCAGCATATTGACCATGCTTTTGCCTGCAACCCGGTCGAAGTCATACTTTGCCACGGTTTCAGCCATCACATCGAAAATCGACGCGGTGTTTTGAACCGAGAAGGCCGTAAAATAGGTCGGTGCTCCATACTCCTCGGTCATGGCTTGGGCGAGTGCGTCCGGTTGCGCTGAAATCGCGTCGCGCAAGCTCCGCAGCATATCGATGCGCTCTGCCTTGCTGGATGAAGCCATTGCGGGGAACGCCCGTTTTGCGGCGGTCACCGCAGCATTGACATCATCAGCGTTGCCAAGCCGGACATCGCCGATTTTCTCTTCCGTTGCCGGATTGAAAAGTTCCAGACGTTCTTTGCCGTCAGGCAGTACAAATTTACCGTCGACATAGATGTGTTCAATCGATCGCATGGATCTGACCTCATTCAAGATTGGAAAGGGGATTTGGTGAAGCCGGTCACCGCCGGGGCACGTCTGATATGCTCCGCGTGGAGCGCGAACGGGCAAAAGCGGAAACGGCTGCGGCGGGCCCCGAGCCGTTTCCCTATGCTCTACATTGCTGAAACGACGCCCAGAAACCCTGCAAGCGGCGAGGCTTCATTGGATGTTGCGTCATAGATGCACGGCGCCGCAAATATCGCCGCAAACACGACGGCGATGACGAGTGCACGGGCGGAGACAACAGGCTTAAGCGAGCTTGAGCGAAACATCGATATTGCCTCTGGTTGCCTTCGAATATGGGCAGATCTGGTGAGCATCCTCGATGATGGCCCGCGCGGCGGCGCGGTCGATACCGGGCAGGCTGATCGACAGACGAGCCTGCAGGAAGAACTCACTGCCCGTCGTGCCGAGATCGACTTCCGCATCGACGGCGGTATCGGCCGGAAGCCGGAGCTGGTGTTTTGCCGCCGCCTTTGTCATGGCGCCGATAAAACATGCCGACCAGCCGGCGGCAAAGAGCTGCTCGGGATTCGTACCCGGCTTGCCGCTGCCCGGAGGCGAGAGCTTGATGCCGAGCGCACCGTCGTCGCTCTGCGCCGATCCGTCACGGCCGCCGGTCGTGTGGGTCTTGCCGGTATAAAGAACAGTCTCGATCTTGGTCATGGGAGGCTCCTTTCATTGTGCCGCTGCTGCGGCGTCTTCTGATAGGAGCGTTGTGACGGATCAGCGTATCCGGCATGTTTCTGGAAATTGCGAAACTGTATCGAAACGTAGCGGCCGACAGTATCATCGGCCGCCTTCCTTCAGGGAAAGGTCACTTCGGCCGCGAGCCCGCCACCCTGCCTGTTATAGAGGCGCACCGAGCCGCCGATCGTTCCGGCGAGCTGTTGCGCGATTGCAAGTCCGAGACCTGTTCCGCCTGTGTCGCGGTTCCTCGACGTTTCAATTCGGAAGAAGGGCTGCATGGCATTTTGCAGCATCTGGTCAGGAATACCCGGTCCGCGATCCAGCACGGTTATGACCACGGCGCCTTCAGCGCGCCGGTCCACCGTGATTTCGGCACCACCGGCGAATTTGAGGGCGTTATCTATGAAGTTCGTCAATATTCTGCGCAATGCATGCGGTTTGGTCGACGCCGTGCCGCGGACGATGCCGGAGACCGTGACGGCCTTTCCGGTATCCTGATAGTCGTATGCGATGCTGTCGATGAAGGAAGCCAGGTCGATCCGCGATGCTTTCTCGCCATTGCCGTGAGCGCTGCGTGCATAAGCGATCCCGTCCTGCACGAGGCGTTCGATTTCACGCAGGTCGCTTACCAGTTTTTCCTTTTCCGGCGTATCGTCGGCCATATCGGCCCGCAATCGCATGCGGGTGATGGGCGTCTGCAGGTCGTGCGAGATCGCCGCCAGAATCTGGACGCGTTCTTCGAGATATTGCGCGACGCGATCACGCATGGCGTTGAAAGCGCGGGCGGCATGGGCAACTTCGCTTGGGCCGTTCTCGCTCATCGGCAAACCCTTCTCGCCCGGATCGAGCGCTTCCGCTGCCGCCGCAAGCGCGCTGAGGGGCCGGGTCGTTTGCCGCACCGCAAGCCAGGTCAACAGCAGGAGAACCACCATTTGCGCAGCGAAAACATAAGGCAGCCATTCCGCCAAAGGCATCACGCCGCGTGGGGTGACATCGATCGTCAACGGCGAGCCGTCGGATAACGTCAGATGTGCCTGAAGCCTCTTGCCGTCGCCGGGAATGGACTCGACCCTGACGGGAAACCTGTGTCCCACGGCTTCCTCGATCCTCTGCGCGATTTCCGCGCCGCGTCCGGACATGTCGGAAACGCCGGGAAGGCCGGGGCCGAGGACGAGTTGATAGTTGCTGCGGCTGAGACGATTGACCCAGTCGGTCCGTTCCCCAGCAGGCAGGCGGTCGACGATGGCAATCGAAACCGCAAGGTCCTGTTCCAGGGTGCCGAGCATGACTGCCTTGGCCGACATGTATCGTTCGGCAAAAAGGATGCTGAACGACAGGCCATAGGCAATGGCAAGGCCGGCGAACAGGATGAGAAAGAGCCTGGACCGCAACGAGCGTGGCCACCAGCCGGCGAGCAGGTGCCGGCGGTTCATGTCCTTGGCTCCGAAATCTCCACCGGTACCGAAAAGACATAACCTTCCGCCCGCACCGTCTTGATGTAGGTAGGTTCCCGCGCATCATCCCCCAGCCGCTGGCGCACGCGGCTCACGAGAAGATCGATCGACCGGTCGAAGATCTCGGCATCGCGCCCTTGGGTGAGGTTCAAGAGCTGATCGCGGTTGAGGACGCGCTGGGGATGATCGATGAAGACCCTCAGAAGCCGGTATTCAGCGCCGCTCAGGGCCACTGTCGTGCCCTCCCTGTCGAGCAGGTGGCGGCCCACCGTGTCGAGACGCCACTCACCAAAGGTCAGGAGCTGCCCCGCCTCGCTGATCTGCAGATTGGGAGGCAGCATTCGGGTGCGGCGCAGGATGGCCTTGATGCGTGCGAGAAGCTCCCGGGCCGCGAAGGGTTTCGACAGATAGTCGTCGGCGCCCATTTCGAGCCCGATGATCCGATCCATCTCGTCATCGCGTGCGGTCAGCATCAGCACCGGCGTGGCCTTGTGCTTGCCGGCCCGCAACTCTCGGCAGAGAACCAGCCCGTCATCGCCGGGCATCATCACGTCGAGCACGATCAGATCGACGGCGTTGCCATCGAGAAAACTTCTCATCTGTCGTCCGTCGGCCGCAACGGTGGTGCGCAAGCCGTTCTTCTTCAGGTAGCTGGAGACCAGTTCCCGGATTTCCCTGTCGTCGTCAACGACAAGAATGTGATCGATATGTTCCATTGGGTGCCTTCGTCGTCCGGACGGTTCAAGTGGCCCGCTACCGCGTCATCCGCTGTCACAGGCAGTAAGACAACGGTTCGCGGGCTTCGGCAAGCCTAAAGCTTTGCGACGTCGAGAACCGCCTTGGCAAATGCCTCCGGCGCCTCCTGCGCAAGGTTATGACCGATCCCGCCGCTGATATTGCGGTGCTGGTACTTGCCGGAAAACTTCGATGCATAGGCGGAAGGGTCCGGATGCGGCGCGCCATTGGCGTCACCTTCCAGCGTTATCGTCGGAACGGTGATGACCGGAAGTTTTGCAAGCTGGCGCTCGTAATCATCATATTTGGCTTCGCCTTCGGCCAGTGCCAGCCGCCAGCGGTAATTGTGGATAGTGATCGCCACATGGTCGGGGTTGTCGAATGCGGGAGCGGAACGATCAAAGGTCTCGTCGCTGAATTTCCAGTTCGGAGATGCCGTCTGCCAGATCAGGCGAACGAAGTCGCGGGTGTTTGCGGCATAGCCCGCACGGCCGCGTTCAGTCGCGAAATAGAACTGGTACCACCAGGAGAGTTCCGCCTTGGGCGGAAGCGGCTTCCTGTTGATTTCCTGACTGCCGATAAGGTAACCGCTCACCGACACGAGGCCCGTGCAACGCTCTGGCCAGAGTGCCGCCATGATGTCGGCAGTGCGCGCGCCCCAGTCGTATCCAGCCACTATGGCCTGTTTGACGCCGAGCGCGTCGAGAAAGGCGATCATGTCGACAGCAAGTGCTGCCTGCTGCCCGTTGCGCGCGGTTTCGTCCGAGAGAAAACGGGTCGTGCCATATCCGCGCAGATAGGGGACAAGCACCCGATATCCTGCCGAAGCAAGGATGGGCGCGACATCGACATAGCTGTAGATGTCATACGGCCAGCCGTGCAGCAGCAGCGCGACAGGGCCATCTGCGGGGCCAGCTTCGGCATAACCGACATTGAGGACGCCCGCCTTGACCTGCTTCAGGGCGCCAAAGGAGGTGGCTCCACCGCTTGGCGCTGAGGGTTGAGTCGAAGCGGGTTCGCCTTTGGCGTACGCCAGGCCTGCCGCACCGAATTCGACGGCGGCAACCGTCATTGCGGCAATGCCGAAGAAGCGGCGGCGCTGGAAATTGATCTCGGAATTCATTGCTGTCTCTCCTGTCCATGTTGAATGATGGGCAGGTAACGCTCAGCGTGTATCCTCGATGTGTCCCAGGGGGCACGAATGTGAATGGTTTTGTAGCACCTACGGCTCTGGATACAGACTGATACATTCGGTCTGCCCTCTGAACGCAAATCAGCCGCCCCCGGTGTCGGGAGCGGCTGTATCAGCACCTCAAAAGTGGCGCTGTTTATTCCGCGGATTGCCGGGCGGCCTGTTCGATGACATCCGCGACCTTTTCGGGCTGGGAGGCGAAGACTGCGTGGCTCGCCGCAATCTCGGTCACCGCACTGCCGGCGCGCTTTGCCATGTCACGTTCGAGATCGGGGTTGATCGACCGGTCCTGCGTTGCGACGATCGACCAGCTCTTCTTTGTTTTCCAGGCTGGTTCGTCGGCCTTGGCGGCAAAGGCGACCTTGGCAGCGAAGACCTGGCTTTTTGCCATGAAAGCCGCTTCTTCACGGGGCAGATCGGCTGCGAAATCCTGCGCAAAGGCGGCCGGATCGAGATAAAGGAATGCGCCATCCTTCGTCTGCTTGATGCCGTTGCCAGCCGGTGGTTTCGATCCGGCGAGGTCGAGAAGGCTCTCTCCTTTCTCCGGCTGGAAGGCGGCGACATAAACGAGACCTGCCACATCCGGTCGGTTACCGGCTTCCGAAATCACCATTCCGCTGTAGCTGTGCCCGACCAGCAGGCTTGGGCCTTGCTGAAGATCAAGGACGCGGTTTGTTGCCGCGACGTCATCGGCAAGGGAGGTAATCGGCTCCTGCACGATCGTGACGTTGAACCCCCGGCTTTCGAGGATGTCTGTCGCCTTGCGCCAGGCCGAGCCATCGGCGAGCGCGCCATGGACTACGACGATATTCTTCACCTCTGCTGCCTGCGCGGCAAAAGCGATCAGGGCGGTTGCAACGGCGATTGCAAATTTTGGCATGAGACGGTGGTGCATCGTGTTTCTCCTTTGGTGTTCCTGCGGGTGGGATGAAAATCGGGGTCAGCCGAAGGTGAAGGCATAGGCCTGCACGCCGGGATCCAGAAAACGAATGGCGAAGGTTCTGGCTTCAACGGTGCCGGACTGGCGGACGAGCTGGTAAAGGCGGGTTGACGTGACGACGCCATTGCCATCGGCATCCGTATCGGCTCCATGATCCGCGCCTGGCGGGTGGCCGTCGATGCTCACCTGGAAACGGACCGGTTTTCCGGCACCATCAGGCCCAAGCACCAGATGCAGGTCACGGGCGCTGAAGCGGTAGGTTATGCCGCCATCTGCCACATCAAGGGTCGCCGCTTCCGCGCCAACCGTCCATTTTCCGGAAAGTCCCCATTCATTCAGGGCCGGTGTCTTGACGGAGTAATCGCGGGGCGTGTCTGCGCGCATCGCCTCGTTTGACGCAAAGCTCTGCGCCTGCCGGTAACCTATATAGGTTTCACCCGAGAGCATGTGTCTGATATCCGCGCCGGCTTCGGCACCGTTTGCCTCGGGGGTCACGGTGTCGCTGGCGGAAGCGCTGCTGCCGGCCTCGCGCAGCAGATCCTGGATCGCCTCTTCGGTCTCCCGGTAGTTGCCCTCGCCGAAATGGTGGTAGCGGATCTGACCTCTGGCATCGATCAGGTAATGTGCCGGCCAATAGCTGTTATCAAAGGCGCGCCAGATCTTGTAATCATTGTCGATTGCTACCGGATAGTCGATCTTGAAGTCGGCGACGGCCTGCCTGACATTGTCGATCTTCTTTTCGAAGGCGAATTCGGGCGCGTGGACGCCGATGACGACGAGGCCCTGATCCCTGTATTTCTCCGCCCAGGCACGCACATAAGGAATGGTGCGGATGCAGTTGATGCAGGAATAGGTCCAGAAGTCGATGAGCACGACCTTGCCACGCAGTTGTTCACGCGTGAGCGGTGGCGAGTTCAGCCATTCCACGGCGCCATTGAGGGACGGGGCCTGGCCTTCAACCGGCAGTTCCGACCTGACCGGCGCGGCGCTGGCGCCTGTGGCCGGGGCGTCGGCTTTGCCCGCCGTCGCGATCTTCTGCTCAGCGGCTTTGGCGGTATGGAGCCGATCGAGGACCTGCTGTTCGAAGGATGCCGTACTCGCATAGGAAAGCTGCGACAGGAAGCCCGTATCGAGTCCGAGCGCGATGACGGCGACCCCGGCAAGAACCGCTGCGCCAAGCCCCTGCCGGATCCGCTCGCTGAAACCGAGAGACCGCTTCATGGCCGCAAATACCCGGCCTCCAACGAGCATGGCTATGGCAAGCGAGGTCGCGGCACCCGTGGCATAAGCGGCAAGCAGCAGGCTGGTCCCCAGATTGGCGCCCTTCAGGGCCGCACCGGTCAGCACCAGTCCAAGGATCGGTCCGGCGCAGGGCGCCCATAAGAGGCCGGTGGCGATGCCGAGCATCAGGGAACCCACGACCGTCGGCACAGCCCCCGGCTTCCCGGCGGCATTGGCAAGGCGGTTGCCGAGTTCGACGACCGGGCGGCTGATGACGCTGGCAGCGCGCGGCGAGATCAGCCCCACGCCGAAGACGGCGAGCAGCGCGAGAGCGGCAAGCCGACCATATTCATTGGCGTTGATGGCCCAGTTGCCGCCCACTGCGGCGAGCGTCGCGACCGCGGAAAAGGTTGCCGCCATGCCGACGAGCAGGGGCAACGTGCTGCGCAGGAACGGTTGCCCCGCCCGCGCAAAAACGAAGGGCAGGATGGGCAGGATACAGGGGCTGAGAATTGTCAGCACCCCTCCGAGATAGGCAATGACCAGCAGCGTCATCATCTTTTCCTTTCAGGCGGGAGTTCGGGCTGCGGGTGGTAAAGGCGGCCCGGTAATGAAGCCACTCTCCCGGCCTCGCGTATCCCTGATATGTCGGGATTTCCGTGGATTTGTATTCGAGTGTAAAAGCTGGCCGCGGGGCCTTGTCATTCGTCAGGGCGCGTAGCGCGTGAACACAAAATCGTGGTCCTTGACGTTGCCCACGTGGCAGGAGAGACAGGTCTCATGCTGCGCGACATCGACCGGTTTGCCGTTGACGAACCGCCCGAAACCCCAGCCATGGCTGTCGGGATATTTTTTGGAGTCCTTGACCATCACCTGCACGGTGGTTGCCGCGCCCGGCACCGTGGCCGGGGGAAATTCGGTTGATTGCTGCCGCTTGTAAGCAAGCTTCACCAATATCGAGCCATCGGGAAAGGGCAGGGTTCCACTCTTGTAGGCGTTAACGGCGATATCGTTTGCAAGAACTGCACGAAGCTCGTCGAGCGGCGGCGCTTCCTGGGCGGGTGCGATGAACCGCCAGTCACGATATCCTTCGGGAAGCGTGACGCCATAGATGGGAGAGGCGTCTTCCGGCGGCGTGTCCGCGTGGCTCGAATAAGCAGCCCCAAAACCTGCTCCCGCAACTGAGAGAGCGGCGGCGAAGAAAATCTGGCTCTTCATGACAAATCCTGCCTGATCCGAAAATGATCAGGCAATGATCTGCGCCGCAGGTATCCGGCATGTGTCGTGAAACCCGCATTTATGTATCAGATCGTAGCACGGCGCGTTGCCGCTCCGCTTCGGGCGGGCCACATCGTCTTCAGATGCCGGCGAGCACGCTCACGTCATCGTCCTTTGGGGCTTCCATCGCGGTCCTGATCGCCTTCTGGATCTCGTCCTCGATGGCCTTCCTTTCGTCGGGTGGCATGGCGGCGAGATCGCCTTCCGACAATCCCCGCGCTTCCAGATATTGCGCCCGGATTTTCTCACCGAGGCTCATATGCGCCCATTTGCTCAATTCTTTCTCCTCCGGGCTCGGGCCGCCGCCCTGCAAGGGGGCTTGCTCGATGGATCCGCCCTGCTGGCCCTGGAGCGACCAGAGCGCATTGGCAAGGTTGGAGGAAATGGAAGGCGCGGACCCTCCCGTGATCAGCGAAGCAACCCGTTCGGGTGTCTGGCCCAGTGCCGGTTGAGAAACGTCCTGAGGCCGTCCGCGGGTATAAAGCACGGCGGCGGAGCCAATGCGATCGATGCTAGACATGGTGTATCTCCTTCGCCCGCAATCTGGCGTAGGTCGCTTGCGCCTGGCTTGCCGCAATGATTGCCCGCGGTCAGTGAGCCGAGGCCTGGCATCCGGACATCCCAGATCCGGATCCTCGGGAGAGCTCATTCAATCCGTCGATATCGACTGGCGCGCCTCTTTCGCAATCCAGTCTCTGCCTGCTTTCACCTTTGGATGTTCCTGCGTGCCGCTTCTGTAAACAAAGTCATAGCCCAGCTCTATGTCCGGCGTCAGCGTTATGGTACGCCGCCGCCAAGGGATGACATACAAATAAAATGAACCCGGATCGTGCCGGAAACACCCGCGGATGCGAAGTATAGTCTCTGTGCACTGATACGGCCGCCGCGCGCCGCGCAGCCGGCGGCATTCCCCCTGTAGCAATCACACTTTTCGAGATTTTTGCAGTATCTTTCTCCTGCAATGAACAATCGTGAAACTTTTTCGAGCGCGACGAGTTTGGTGAGAGAGCAATCAGCTCGCATTTCTCGCTGCCTATAATCACCCGCTACGCGGAGGATGATCGTCCTTTCGGAGGAGATACCACATGAATTCTATTATCTATCTAGTCGGTCTAGTCGTCGTCGTCCTGTTCATTCTCTCATTGCTGGGGCTACGTTGATGGTTGATCCAACGGGTATCGAAACAAATCCTAACCGCAGCTATGTCGATTGGCCTGCCATTTTCGCCGGTGCTGTTATCTCCTCTGGCGCCATGGCGATCCTCACCGCATTCGCGGGCGGTCTCGGACTTAGTTCCATTTCGGCCGACAATGGTGGCGAAGTCAGCACCGTGTGGCTGATCCTCACCGCGCTTTTCGTCATCCTCTCGATGGTGGGCTCCTATATGCTGGGCGGTTACATTGCCGGCCGCATGCGTCGCCCCGCCGGGGCTGCCGACAGGAACGAATTGACCGTTCGTGACGGCGTCAATGGTTTGGTCGTCTGGGGTCTCGGAACGGTTGTGTCCGCGTTCCTCGCTCTCGGCGTCTTGTCCGGCGGTGCGAAAGCCGTGGGCAGTGTGGCACAGACCGCTGTCGAGGCCACGGGTTCCGCCGTTGGCGGAGCAATGCAGGGTGCTGGTCAGCTTGCGGGCGGCATCATCTCGGGCGCTGGCAGTGCTGCAGGCGGTCTTGCGCAAGGTGCGGGACAGGCCGCTGCGCCCAGCATCGAGCAGATGCTTCCGCAGGGCTTGAAGACCAATCCGGTCGATTATTTCACCGATACGCTACTGAGAACCGACACTCCGGCCACCACCGTGCCGGGTGACCAAAGCGCCGGTGACTTTCAGCGGCAGATCAGCGGTATTCTCGGTAATCTGCTTGCAACTGGCCAGATTTCCGATGCGGATAAAACCTGGCTCACCAATCAGATCGCTGCCCGTACAAATATCAGCCAGACCGATGCCCAGGCACGGGTAAACGAAACGGTTGAACGTGTACAGGCTGTCAGAGCGGAAGCCCAGAAGAAGGTGGATGAAGCGCAAAAGCAGGTTGAGGCTGTGAAGGCGGAAGCGCAGAAAGCGTTGGAAGACGCCAAGAACAAGGCTGCCGATGCTGCTGAAAAAGCCCGTATTGCTGGCATTCTGACTGCGTTTCTGCTGGCTGCCTCCGCACTAGTCTCAGCTGCTGCCGCTTATATCGGTGCAGTGCATGGCGGACGCCACAGAGATGAAGGCCGCATCTGGGGTGGACTTGCCTATCGCAAATAACCAGTGCGAGTGATAAGAGCGGGCCTCCGTAACACCGGGGCCCCGCTCCAACAAGACGATCAAACTTATCTTACTTCCGCTGCAACCGCTATCCTCACGATGGCGGTTTTCTATTTCCGTGCCTGCCTCGAGGAATACTGACGTAAACGTCACCTGCGATGACACCACGTCATTTTATCGCGCGTTTTCAGGCATATCGTCCTGCTTGCCGAAGATCGGGAATGTGAGCGATACGCGCGCACCACAACCGGGCTGCGACGTGATTTTGGCATCACCGCCGCTTTGACGCATGAAACCGTAGACCATGGCGAGGCCAAGTCCCGTGCCGCCCTGTTGGGCGCGCGTGGTGAAATAGGGTTCGAAGGCGCGGTCCACCGCATCCTGATCCATGCCGTGTCCGTTGTCCTCCACGGAAATCTCGACAACATTATCCGATTTCTCGGCCGCAATGATGATGACGCCGCCGCCCGGCATGGCTGCGGCAGAGTTGAGGCAAAGGTTGAGAATTGACTGTTCGAACAGGGCGGCATCCAGCGCCAGCCTTGGCAGATCATCCTGAAGGTGAAGGTTGATCTGGTTGCGTGTACCGACCGCAATCTCGAGAACATCCACCATTCCCTTCAGCAGCGAGGCGACATCCACATAGACAGGGTGGATCGGCTGCTGACTGCCGATGGAGAGCATGCTGCTGGCAAGCTGGCGGCCACGATCGGCGGCTTTACGGATGCGGTTGATGTTGCGCTGCTGGCGCTCGCTAAAGCCTGTTTCGCGCTCCAGAAGCCCGAGGCTTCCAGTAATGATGCCGATCATGTTGCCGACTTCGTGGCTGAGCTGATGGGTCATGCGCATGATGCCATCAAGCCGCTGTGCCTTCGCGGCTTCTGCCTCCTGACGGTCGAGCGCTGTCACGTCGCGGGCCAGCAGCACGATGCCACCGTCCGGTTGCCGGGACACGGCAATCTCCGTGACCTGCTGATCCTGCGTGCGGTGGCGTACGGTGATCCGACTGGCGAGTCCGCCGGGCTCGTCGGAAGAGGGCAAGAGGGCCGGATCGATCTCCGGTATTGTTTCGATGAAGGCGCGCAATGGCAGCTTCCTCGAGTAACCGCCGCGTTTTCCGACAAGCTCGATGATACGCCTGTTCATGGTGATGGGCTGGCCGTCGGCGTTAAACAGCGCGATGCCTTCGTTCATCGTCCGGAAGGTGGAGCGGATAGTCCGGGCCGCGGCTTCGGCTGTGCGGCGAAGACGGGACACGCGGTCGACGCTGTCCTTGAAGGCGTGAAATGCGTCCGACAGGCGGATGAGTTCGGTTTCCGAGCCTCGATAGGTGGGCAGGCTGACATTCTGCTCGCCAGTAGCGAGGGAGTTCATGCCGCCTGAAAGTGCCGTTATGCCGTGCGAGACCCGCATGACGGAGCGGATGGAGAGGGTCGAGAGAATGATGACGGCCACAAAAGCGATCACGACCATGACGATCAGCCGGGTGAGCGCCGCCGAAGCCGAGGCGAGGCCTTGCGTCAGTCTGTGCGCGACGGCTTCGCTCTGCGTTTCGGTGGCGTGGGAAAGGTTGCGGGAGACGACGTGGAGTTTCGATACGGAGGACTGGATCGCAAACATTTCCAGAAGATATTGCGTCTGTGCGTCGAACACGCGTTTGTAAGGCGCAAGCCCCTCGGCTCCTGCGTCATCCATCGCGGCCGGCTCGTTCATGAAATAGCCGGTTTCCGACGTGAAGCGACGCTGCAATTCACCCAGTTGGAACAGGCTGGCGGAATTGGCCGCAGCCTGCACGATGGCATTCAGACGTTGGCGAAGGGCTCCCTCGGTGACGGCCTGACCCGTTGCGATTTCGCCGAGTGCCGCTGCCGCCTCTGCCTTGTGCTGCTGGGCCGCATCCGCATCCGCCGCGAGCGACAGGGTTTGTTGGCGAATGGCCTGGAGCAGCTCGACGATATCGTCGTTTGGAATGGTGTTCTGCGTTTCTGCTTTCTTGTATTGGCCGATGGTCCCGAGAAGGCTGTCGACCTGCGAAACCACCGCGCGGCTTTCGCTCGATACGCGGTAGGGGGATGTCGCGTTCATCAGCAGCGGCGCGCTGGAAACGAGATCGGCCACCTGTCGCGACACGAGCGAGGCGCGCGCAAGGCTGGAGAACGCCTGCAGGCTGTAGGTCGCCATTTCGGTCTTCGCTTTTTGCAAGCCGTAGATTGCGACAGCCGACAGAATGAAGACCGATGAGCATATGAAGACGATGGCAAAGGGCAGACGAAAGGCGATCGACTGGAGCAAGAGCCTGTTGATCACAATTGCGGCTCTGCACTGTCTGTGTGCAAGACGTAACCCTTGCCTCTGCGTGTCTGGATATGTTGCGGCAGATCCGGGTTGCGCTCGATCTTCCGGCGCAGGCGAAGCACCAGAACATCGACGTTGCGATCGATGAAACGGTCGCTTTCCGCGCCGAGGCGATCGAGAATATGGGATCGGCTGACCGGCCTGTTCGGCGTTTCCGCCAGAATTTCCAGAAGCGCGAATTCGGCCGTCGTCAGTGTCCGGCTGCGGTCTGCAAGGCAGACGGCGCGCCGCCCCAAAAGATCGACCGCCCAGTCTCCCAGTCTCAGCGCATTCGTCTCGGTTTCGCGCTCTGGCTCCTTTTCGACCTTGAGGGACGGAGCGATACGCCGCAGAACGGCCTTGATCCGTGCCGTCAGTTCAATCGGCTCGAAAGGTTTGACGACGTAATCGTCGGCGGCGGTTTCCAGACCCAGCACGCGCTCGGTTGCGCTGCCGGCCGCGGTTACCATGACGATGCCGACATTCAATCCCAGTTCGGTGCGGATGCGCTGGGCGAAGGTTCTGCCGGAAATTCCAGGCAGATTGTGATCGAGAAGCACGAGATGGATTTGTTCGTGTCCCAGTGTCGCTGCGGCATCTTCTGCCGAGTGCACCACAAGCGGAGACCAGCCTTCGGCCTCCACAAGATCGGCAATCAGTTCCGCCATATCAGGATCGTCTTCGACGATCAGTATCCCGATCCTCTGTTTCTGCAAAATCAAGTCCTCCCATCACCGATCATATGCAAGAGCGATGAAATATTCAAAAGCTCGATGATGACCGGTCGTGTTACATTTGTAATATTCGTAACCAATCTCGCCCGCAGGGAGCTTTCGTTGAAAAATCGGTAACCATTCAATGGATTGCTGAAATTCGTCGTTCTGGCATGATTGCCCTCGAGAATGGAACGGGGAGGTTCCATGGGAGGACAAGGTGAAAGCATCGCTTGCGGCATTCAGCGCCGGTTTGGCCCTGTGGGCGCTCGGCACCGCCGGGGCGCAGGCCGATGGACGGCTGAGCATTCTTTGCGCGGCGGATGATGCCTGGTGCGCGGCGATGCAGAGGGCTTACGAAACGAAAACCGGCGTGCAGACCATCATGGTCCGCAAGAGCACCGGTGAAATTCTTGAACAGGTTCGCAAGGAAAAGGACGCGCCGACGGTTGACGTCTGGTGGGCCGGTACCGGTGATACCCATTTGCAGGCCGCGTCCGAAGGGCTTCTGGAGGCCTACGCCTCGAAGAATGAAACCGAAGTTCTTCCCTGGGCGCAGAATTTCTTCACCATGTCGGGCGGGCAATCGGCCGGCATTTATGCGGGTGCGCTCGGTTTTGCCTACAATAGCGATCTTTTGCAGCGGCAGGGGCTTCCGGTTCCAAGCTGCTGGAAAGACCTGATCAGCGAGACCTATCGCGGCAAGATATTGGCAGGCAATCCGAATTCGTCAGGCACCGCCTTCACCATGCTCGCGACCCTCGTCCAGCTTTTCGGCGAGGAGGAGGCGTTCAGCTACATGAAGGCGCTCGATCAGAACGTGGCCGAATATACCAAGGCAGGCTCGGCGCCGGTCAAGGCGGCCGCGCGCGGCGAAGCAGTGATCGGCATATCGTTCATGCACGACGCCGTCACGCAGAAGGAGGCGGGTGCACCCCTCGTCATCGTCGCTCCCTGCGAGGGAACCGGTTATGAGATTGGTGCGGTCAGCATTATCAGGGGGACAAAAAACCGGGAGGAAGCCCGTCGGTTCGTGGACTTTGCACTGAGCCCGGATGGTCAGGCCACGGGGGCTGCTGCGGGGCAGAACCAGGTACCATCAAATGCAAAGGCAGCATTGCCGGCAGGCGCGCCGGACCTCTCGCTGATCAAGATGGTCGATTATGACTTTGCGACCTTCGGCACACCGGAAGAACGGGGACGGCTTTTGCGCCGGTTTGACACGGAAGTCCATCCCCCCAGCCAATAACCAGACGACTTGAGGCGGACCAGGACGACAGCCACCGGCATGTCGAACGGCGAAGCCATGTCCGCAGACTTATTCAGACGCAAACAATGGAGGAAATCATGCGACTGACGATCATATCCAGCCTGCTTCTCGCAGGCACCACGCTCTTGGGCGTTCCGGCCCATGCTGCCGGCGACCTCAATCTCATCTGCGCCGCAGATGTGGTGATCTGCGAGCAGATGAAGGGTGACTTCGAAAAGACCCATGACATCAAGGTCAATATGGTGCGCATGTCCTCGGGCGAGGCCTACGCCAAGATCCGCGCCGAGGCACGCAACCCGAAGACCGACCTTTGGTGGGCCGGCACCGGCGATCCGCATCTTCAGGCTGCTTCTGAAAACCTGACGCTCGAATATAAATCGAAGATGCTCGACCAGTTGCAGGACTGGGCGAAGAACCAGGCCGAAAGTGCGGGTTACAAGACGGTCGGCGTTTATGCCGGTGCGCTCGGCTGGGGGTACAATACGGATATCTTCAAGAAGAAGGGCTACAAGGAACCCAAGTGCTGGGCCGACCTTCTCGCACCCGAACTGAAGGGCGAAATCCAGATCGCCAACCCGAATTCCTCTGGCACGGCCTATACCGCACTTGCCTCGCTGGTGCAGATCATGGGCGAAGATCAGGCTTTCGATTATCTGAAGAAGCTCAACGGCAATATTTCGCAATATACCAAGTCGGGCTCGGCCCCGGTCAAGGCGGCGGCGCGTGGCGAAACGGCTGTCGGCATCGTCTTCATGCATGATGCCGTGGCGCAGACAGCGGAAGGCTTTCCGGTAAAGTCGGTCGCGCCGTGTGAGGGCACCGGCTATGAAATCGGCTCCATGTCCATCGTCAAGGGTGCGCGCAATCTCGAAAACGCCAAGACCTGGTATGACTGGGCGCTGCAGCCGGACGTTCAGTCGCGCATGAAGGACGCGAAGTCGTTCCAGCTTCCGTCGAACAAGACGGCCGAAATTCCCAAGGAAGCGCCGCGCTTCGAGGATATCAAGCTGATCAATTACGACTTCAAGACCTATGGCGATCCTGAAAAGCGCAAGGCCCTGCTGGAGCGCTGGGACAAGGACGTCGGCACCGCCGCCAACTGATATCCCATGTCGGCTGCCTTCGTTTCTCAATGACGAAGGCAGCCCCTTTCCGACACACTCAATTTTGTGAGGTTGACCATGACCCATGGCAATCGCAGGCTGGATATTGTTCTGGCCTTGGGCCTTGCTGCCCTGGTGCTGGTGCCCTGGTACCGCGTCGAAAGCGGCTTTTTTGGCCTTGGCTGGCTATCGGATTTTCCGACATCATCGCAGGTCGCGCCCGGCATTCTCCAGATGATAACCGAAGGCCGCATTTGGCTGTTCGGCGTCCTGATCTTCTTTCTGTTGGGAGCGGTTGCGCGGACGCTGTCCGATCCTATCCTGCGCGGCAGGCTTCTCGTCGCCGCCGGTGCTTTCGGGCTTGCCTTCCTCGTGCTTCAGGGGCTGGCGATCGGCTTTACCGGATGGACCTGGCAGACGACCGAAAGCCTCTTCGGAGCCATGGCCGACGGGCAGCCCTCCATGGGCGCCGGCGCCGTGACGATGGCTTTCGTCTTCGTGCTCTTCATTTCGTTTGGTCTTGCCGAACGGGGCTTCATGAAGGGTGACGTCTTTGTCGTCTCCTCTATTTCGCTGCTCGTATTCCTGGTCTGCGTCTTCGTCTTTTATCCCATTGGCAGCATGATGGTGGGCGCGGTTCAGGACTTTGACGGCTCGTTCAATCCCGACGGATTTATCCGCAATATGCGCGATCCCGGCATCTGGAGCCTAGACTGTGTCGTCGGTGCCGGCCGCTGCGGTGTCGCATGGCGCACGCTCTTCCTCGCCATCATGACGGCGGCGGGATCGACCATCCTCGGACTGGCCTTTGCGCTTGTCGCCACCCGCACGCGTTTTCCGTTCAAGAAAGGCCTGCGGCTGCTGACGATCCTGCCGATCATCACGCCGCCCTTCGTCATCGGCCTTGCCCTGACGCTGCTTTTCGGCCGTGCAGGCGTCGTCACCGAATTCATGTCGAGCGTCTTCGGCATCGAGCCGGGCCGCTGGCTCTACGGCCTGACGGGCATATGGATCGCGCAGGTCCTGTCCTTCACGCCTATTTCATTCCTCGTCCTGATCGGTGTCGTCGAAGGCGTCAGCCCGTCGATGGAAGAGGCGTCGCAGACGCTGCGTGCCGACCGCTGGCGTACCTTCTGGCGCGTGTCGCTTCCGCTGATGAAGCCGGGCCTTGCCAATGCGTTTCTGATCGGCTTCATCGAAAGCATGGCGGATTTCGGCAATCCTCTGGTGCTGGGCGGCAGCCACGGCGTTCTCTCGACGGAAATATTCTTCGCCGTCGTCGGCTCGCAGAATGACCCGTCACGCGCCGCAGTCCTCGCCATCGTGCTGCTCTGCTTCACGCTGTCTGCCTTCATCGCCCAGCGCTTCTGGCTGGCCGGCAAGAATTTCGCCACCGTCACCGGCAAGGGCGACAGCGGTGCGCATATCGCCCTTCCGAAATCCATGTCGATTGGGGTGCACGCGCTCGTCGTTCCCTGGATGCTTTTCACCATCGTCGTTTATGGCATGATCCTCGTCGGCGGTTTCGTGAAGACCTGGGGCCTCGATAATACGCTGACGATCGAACATTATGTCCGCGCTTTCTCCGTCAGCCTCAGCAATGGTTCGATTGCCTGGACGGGCGTTGCCTGGAACTCCTTCTGGACGACGATGGAGATCGCCCTGATTTCCGCTCCGCTCACCGCGGCTGTCGGGCTGCTGACGGCCTATATCATCGTCCGGCAGAAATTTGCTGGCAGGAACCTGTTCGAATTCGCTTTGATGATGAGCTTTGCCATTCCCGGCACAGTCATCGGCGTCAGCTACATCATGGCCTTCAACCTGCCACCGCTCGAAATGACGGGATCGGCCCTGATCCTCATTGCCTGCTTCGTCTTCCGCAATATGCCGGTCGGTGTGCGCGGCGGCATTGCGGCCATGAGCCAGCTGGACAAGAGCCTCGACGAAGCCTCGCTCACGCTCCGGGCAAACAGCTTCCGCACCATTCGCCTGGTAGTGTTGCCGCTGCTGCGCCCGGCGATCAGGGCAGCGCTGGTCTATTCCTTTGTCAGGGCCATCACGTCCATCAGCGCGGTGATCTTTCTCGTCAGCGCCCAATACAACATGGCGACGTCCTATATCGTCGGCCTCGTTGAAAACGGCGAATACGGTGTCGCAATCGCTTATTCCTCGATGCTGATCGTCGTCATGATCACTGTCATCGCGGGCTTCCAGCTCATCGTCGGCGAAAGACGTCTGCGGCGCGAAAACCGCGTCGCGGGCCTCGATGCAGCCAAATCCGTTTCTCACCCTCAGGAGAAAATCGCATGATCACCGTCAAACCGGGCTCCGTCGTCTTCGAAAATGTCCGCAAGACCTTCGGCGCATTCACCGCCATTCCAGTTCTGTCATTGACCATCGAGCCCGGCACGCTCGTCACCCTTCTCGGGCCCTCCGGTTGCGGCAAGACGACGACGCTGCGCATGCTCGCCGGCCTTGAACATCCCAATTCCGGCCGCATTCTCATCGGCGGCAAGGATGTCACCATGCTTCCCGCCAATGAGCGCGACGTCTCGATGGTCTTCCAGTCCTACGCCCTGTTTCCGCATATGAGTGCGCTGGATAACGTCGCTTATGGCCTCCAGTCTTCGGGCCTGAAAAAGGCCGAGGCGCGGGAGAAGGCCGAAGAGGGGCTGAAACTCGTCGGCCTTGCCGGCATGGGCCACCGCCTGCCGGCGGAACTCTCCGGCGGCCAGCAGCAGCGTGTCGCGGTTGCCCGCGCCCTCGTGCTGGAGCCGCAGGTGCTGCTCCTCGATGAACCCTTGTCGAACCTCGATGCGCGCCTGCGCCGGCGCGTGCGCACCGATATCCGCGAGCTTCAGCAGAGGATCGGCTTCACCGCCATTTATGTCACGCATGACCAGGATGAGGCGCTGGCGGTATCGGATCGCATCATCGTCATGAAGGAGGGAGAAATCGCCCAGTCCGGCGCGCCCCGCGAACTTTACGAGGCGCCAGCGTCCTCCTTCATCGCCGATTTCATGGGTGAGGCCAACGTGGTGCCCTGCGAAGTCGTCTCCCAGACGGGTGAAGAATCCCTCGTGCGGGTTGGCAACATGGAACATCGGGTCCGAAGCCGCGGTCCGCGCTCCGGCAGCGCCAAGCTTGCCGTGCGTCCCGGTGCCATCACCATCGGCGCGGCGGGTGGCAGCGGCATGCCCGGCCGCGTTCTGCACACGGCCTATCTCGGCGGCCACATCGAATATGAAGTCGAGACCGAAGTCGGTACGCTCTTCATCATCGACCATGAAATGAACCACACGCAACGCGAAACGAGCGATGTCACACTCAATTTCAAAAACCGTGGCATAGCCCTCATCGACGCTTGAAGACTCACAGACCCAAGGAAACTGGAAATGACAGGACGGAATGATGGCCTCGATCAACGCTTTGCGCTGGCAAAGGCGCTGGCGGAAGAGGCCGGTTTAATGGCGCTCGATTATTTCAACAAACGCGACAGCCTCGTGATCGAGACGAAAAGCGATCTGCAGGACGTGGTCTCCATCGCAGACCGCAACGTCGAAACCCTGCTGCGCGAGCGCGTCGCCTCGGCCTTTGTGGATGATGGTTTCCTCGGTGAGGAGCACGGTTATCAGGACGGCACCTCCGGCTATACCTGGGTTGTCGATCCGATCGATGGCACTGCCCCCTTCGTCAATGGCATGCCTAGCTGGTGCGTCTCCATCGCCGTCATCCGCGACGGTGCGCCGGTCATCGGCGTCATCAAGGTCCCGTGTTTGCAGGAAATCTACGCTGCCGCGCAGGGAAATGGCGCGACCCTGAATGGTGCACGCCTGCAACTCGATCCATCACGGAACCTGCAGAATGCGCTGACGGGCATCGGCAGCAATAACTATGTCACGCCGCAGCGCGTCGGTCACATCATCAGCGACGTGCTGGCCCGCGGCGGCAATTTCATCCGCAACGGCTCGGGAGCCTTGATGCTGGCCTATGTCGCGGCAGGACGCCTTGTCGGATATTACGAGCCCCACATGCGCGCCTGGGATTGCATGGCCGGCTTCTGCCTCGTTAACGAAGCCGGCGGCCGTTCCATGCCGTTTTCGCTGGAAGGTGAAAAGCTGTTCGAAGGACAACCCGTCCTCGCTGGCAATGCCTCCTGTTATCAGGAACTGGTGGACATTCATAAGGCAGCTCTTGACGCCTGAGTGAGGCGTGCAGCTTTCCGATATCGAAAAACGGCCCGTAGCGGCCGTTTTTTTACCTTTTTGGACTACAACAGCCCACGTCCCGAAGTCGATCACGAACTGATCGGTGTCATCGGTATATTAGGGCAGCCGGCGAATGGCTTAGCTTGCTGCCGCAACCATCTCCCATCGGGCTGTAACTCGGTACGTTGGATATCTTTTCTCTGCCCTCGCTCCGGCTGAGAAGTCATGACCCTAGATCAGCAGATAACTGGCTTCGGAAATGCCTTGAGCAATGGCTTGCCCCGCAAGGACGATAATGTCGCCTTCAACGGGTTGATGAGGCGGCAGCAAGTGTTTGTCGATCGTCAGCAGGAAATGCGATGAGTGCCGTTCGCCTGGCGAAATGGAAATGTAAGACCAGCGATGCCAGGCAAATGGCATCGTGGCGAGGGCCATTCCCAAAAGTCCTTTAAGACGCATCGACCATGTTGCCGAGGACTTGGCGTGACGGGCAGCATCAGTCTCGTCGACAATATGCGGACGCTGAAAGGCCGTTTGACCATGATTGATCTTCCATGCCTCGGGGTCATCATTGGCGAGATCGATCGTCGATTTGACCGGCTCGGCGATCAGCGCGACGTTCGGGCTGAGCAAGCGCGGAACGAAAGAAAACGGCAGGCTGCGGATTTCGCGCAAGGGCGCGTTGACGCGGATAAGCTGCGCCAGACACCGCCAGTCGAAGCCCTGATGTGACGTATGATGCGCAGGCACCCGGTCCATCCGATACAACCCCGCCCAAAAGGTCTCTTTCAGGTTGCCGGACTGCCGGTTGTAGCCCATGAGCGCCGAACCCCAGTTCTTGATCCATACGGCCGGCCCGACTTCGACCGGCACCGTCACCAGGAAAATCCGCGGACGAATGATCGTGCAGACATGCTCGATGACGCGGACCGTGCGGTTGAGGTGGATATGTTCGAGCGTTTCCAGTGCAATGACGATATCGGCCTGGATCGTTTCGTAAAGCCTCTCGTCGGCTGCGTCGCCGACGATGAAACGGCAGTTTTCGTTTTTGCCGTAACGATTGCGCGCGGCATCGATGAAGATTGGATCGTAGTCGATGCCCACATACTCAACGTCGAATTTTTCGAAAATATGGCCGACCGCCGTTCCAGGACCGCAACCGATATCCAGTATTCTGACCTTCCGATTGCCAACGTCCTTCTGCACTGTTTCGAGGACCTCGAGCAGCTTGCGATAGCGGCCCGCATGCAGAAAGCGCGTGAGCCAGTTGAAGTCCTGCATTTTTTCGTAAGTCGTCGCGAACGTACCCATCCAATCCGCCTCCATAAATCGTAGATGATGTCGCCTCGCGCTCCCTGCTACCTTAAAAGATCGTGCGCGACCCGGCGTTGTATTTCCGAAGTCTGGCACGGCCGGCGGGACCTGCAACTCGACCAAAAGGCTTAAGTCGAAAGCGGCAATACCCACCCTGCATCCTCTAAAAGACAGATATCGACGTGGTGCACGATGAATTGGCCAGTTCTGACTTGTCGTCCTCTCCCTTTTGGTATGCTGCCGACGCGCAGGGCCTCGTTATACCTTTCAGACAGGCGCCATCCGGGGCCGGAACCGCTGGGAGATGTGGTGGATGGTAGACAAGAGAGCCTTGATTATCGGCGTAACGGGGCAGGATGGCGCATATCTCAGCGAATTGCTGCTTGCCAAGGGATACATGGTTCATGGCCTGAAAAGGCGGTCCTCCTCCTTCAATACCGGCCGGATCGACCATCTTTATCAAGATCCATTCGAAGAAGACCTTCGCTTTCGCCTGCACTTCGGTGACCTGACGGATGCCACGAACCTGTGCCGCGTCATTCAGGAGGTCCAGCCCGACGAGATCTACAATCTCGGTGCCCAGAGCCATGTCCAGGTCAGCTTCGAGACGCCGGAATATACCGCAAATGCGGATGCGCTGGGCACGCTGAGGCTGCTGGAAGCCATGCGTATCCTGAACCTTGGCGATCGCTGCCGGTTTTACCAGGCATCGACATCGGAGCTGTTCGGAGGGATGGGCACTGTTGCCCAGCACGAGGGTACGCCGTTCTATCCGAGAAGCCCCTATGCTGCGGCCAAACTCTACGCATACTGGATGACGGTCAATTACCGGGAAAGTTACGGCTTCCACGCATCCAACGGCATTCTCTTCAATCATGAGAGCCCCATTCGCGGGGAGACATTCGTCACCCGGAAGATCACGCGTGGCGTTGCGGCCATCGAGCGCGGTCTCATGAGCAAGCTGCGTCTTGGCAATCTCGACGCAAAGAGGGACTGGGGGCATGCGCGCGATTATGTCGAAGGCATGTGGCGCATTGTGCAGCAGGAAATACCCGAGGACTATGTGCTTGCGACCGGCGAGGCACATACGGTGCGGGAATTCGTTGAGCTTGCTTTCGGCGTGGTTGGCAAGAAAATAGAATGGCACGGCGATGGCAGTGACGAAGTGGGATATGACGCCAAAACCGGCAATTCGATCATCGAAATCGATCCCAGATATTTTCGTCCGGCGGAAGTGGATTTTCTTCTCGGCGATCCCAGCAAGGCGCGCAGAAAACTCGACTGGAGCCACTCGACTTCCTTTTGCGACCTCGTTCAGGAAATGGTCGAAGCGGATCTTCGCCTCGTAATGTTGGAAGAGGGAAGAAATGAGTTCGTCGCCTGAATCGAAAGACATGCCATTCAGCTTGAATGGCAAGCGTGTCTGGGTCGCCGGCCATACGGGTATGGTCGGCTCGGCACTCGTGCGACGTCTGGAGCGCGAGAATTGCGAAATTCTCAAAGTCTCCCGCCGCGAGCTTGATCTGACCCGACAATACGAGACGGAGCAATGGATGGCGGCGGCAAGGCCCGAGGTTATCTTTGTCGCTGCCGCCAAGGTCGGAGGCATTGCAGCAAATGCAGCCTATCCGGCGGATTTTCTTTACACCAACACGCTCATTTCGATGAATATCATGAAATCTGCTGCCGATATCGGTGTCGAAAAGCTTCTCTGGATGGGGTCGAGCTGCATCTATCCGAAATTCGCAGCACAACCGATCATGGAAAATGCACTTCTGACAGGTCCGCTGGAGCCGACCAACGAGGCTTACGCGATTGCGAAGATCGCGGCGCTCAAGCTTTCCCAATTCTATTCCAGTCAATACGGCCTGAATTGCGTCTCCGTCATGCCGACCAACATTTACGGTCTGAACGACAATTTCGATCCGCAAAGCTCGCATGTCATTCCCGCGATGATCCGGAGAATGCATGAGGCGAAAATCAGCGGTCAGAACAAGATTGTTCTATGGGGTACGGGCAGTCCCCTGCGTGAATTTCTCCATGTGGACGATCTGGCGGATGCCTGTTGTTTCCTCATGAAATCATCGGCGCATTTTCCGCTGATCAATATCGGTTCGGGACGGGAGATATCCATCCGCAATCTCGCCCATCTGATTGCCGGTATCGTCGGCTACGATGGGCAGATCGTTTTTGACACCAGCAAACCCGATGGAGCCCCCAGAAAGCTGCTCGACTGCTCGCGGCTGAACGCACTTGGCTGGGCCTCGACGGTCGAGCTCAGATACGGGATTGAGGATTTGTATGAGTGGTGGCGACAACCGAAGTCGTTGCAATCGGATATGGTACGACAAGCGGCAAGATGAGATCGCCAAATTCCCTGATGTCATCGATTTTGCTTGCCGCCCTTGTGCTCGCATTTTCAGGTGTCTCGTCTGCCGGGCAGCCCGCAGTGCAGGGAACGCAAGAGCAAGGTAGCCAACCTGATCCACGGCAGTTCGGTTTCCCGATACCTCTCCCTGAACCGCGACTACCTGACGATGCCGATGCCTTCAATCCGCCGTGGATGGAGGTCGACGGCAAGGGGCCGGCAATCGCGGAGATTTCGAAAGCGGCGGGCGCTGGCGAGGTCGTCTCGATGACAGGTGTCGATCTCGACGGACGAACCGGCTTTCAAATCTTTTCGCAACCCCCCGGTGCCACGGAGGGTGTGGTGACGCCCGTGTCACGCTTGACGGCGGATGCGACGGCAGCGACGCTGCTACTACCAGCTACGCTTCCTTCATGGTCCACCTACCTGATCAGGCCACAGCGGGGGAATGTTCAAGGGCGCAGCTTCGCGATCAACCGCACCGAAAGCTGGTGGATCGGGCCGGATGCCGCAGCACCGGGAGCGATTGTCTCGGTCTATGGACGCAACCTGTCGCGGTTCAACGGGACCAGCCGATCCTATCTCTATATCAAGCCGACCGGTGCCGCCGGCTGGTACGTCAAGGCAATCTCCGTCAATCCCTTCAAGGTCGATTTCAAGGTGCCGGCTCTTCCGCCGGCGCGTTATGAAGTATGGGTTCACAATACCCATGGCGGCCGGTTCGGCTGGAGCGGTCCGCTGACACTTGATGTCCAGTCGCAATCGCCATGGGCGGCTCAGGATAAAAAGCGCATCGACGCCCGGCAGTTCGGTGCAAAGGGCGATGGTGTGACCGACGACACCGCAGCCATTTTGCGCGCCATCGACGCTGCGGCTGCAATAGCGCCAGCGACATTGTATTTCCCTGCCGGCATTTATCTCGTGACGACGCCTCTGATAGCGCCCGCAAACGTGGGCTGGTTCGGGGCAGGGATGAACAAAACGGAGATCAGGCTGAACCGCAGGATTGACCAGAGCATGGTTGGCGTTGACGGCGACGACACCCGGTTCGAGAACCTGACCCTCAATGCCAACCGCAACATTGCCGGTAAACCTCTTCTTGCTTTGCGCAAGACCAAAAACACGCGGCTGGATTCCGTCCGCGTCGACGCGTGGGGCGTGCCGGCTCTCGATGCGCAGGATACAGAAGGGCTTTTTGTCCATGCGTCCGAGCTGATCGAAAATGGGTCCTTTTACGGCACGAGCCGGCAGGTATTTTTCTCCGACAACCGGTTCCTGATGACGGGCTACGGTGAATCCGTCGTCGCCCTGTGGGGTGGGCGCGATTTTGCCATGACGGGCAACGAGCTGGTAAACGCCGATGAAAGCCGCGACGACGGTCATGGCATCGGACGTTTTTTTGTTGGCCAGGCGCATTTCGGAAGCATGCGAAACCTCTATTTTGAGAAAAACATTTCGCGCAACGCTGCGCCCCACGATTGTACCAAGGTCGATTGCAACAAGGGCGAACAAATCTGCTTCGAGATCGTCGGGAGCAAGCTTAAAAACGATTTCGTCGGCGCTTCGTCGAACTCGGTTACCTTCAAGTCTCTATCGGATCTGGGGGATGCCGTGCCGGGCGGACGCGATCTCGTCATCGTTGGCGGGCGAGGTGCCGGTCAGCACCGTCACATCGCGTCGACGGACGGTTCTGTCGTTCTGCTTGAGCAAGCCTGGAATGTCGTGCCGGATCGAACGAGCCGTTTTGCCCTGGCAGCGACCGCATCGAGAGCGGTGATATACGATAATACGCTCGATGGCAGGGCAAGTTATGCGGAGCATGACTCCGATTCCACCGGCGTTCTTCTCTACGGAAACGTCTACGATGTGGTGGTCGACAGCAATCGCATCTCCCGGATGCGGCACGGCATGATGACGGTTGCGCTGGACTCGACGCGCGGACTTAGCCCGTATTTCCTGCAATATTCCAACAACAGCGTGACGCGCAGCAACAGCGGCCTTTATGTCGGAACGACATTCGCAGATACCGGCGTTGCCGGGGTCTGGGGCGGTCTGGGAAATGTCTATCGCAGGAACAGGTTCACCGATATCGCCTATATCGGTGTCGAATTTGAAACCTGGAACCATCCCGGTGCCGACTATAATGGGACGGTCTTCGACGGAAATACCTTCGCCAACGTCCGTTACGGCTTCGTTGATGCCTACAAACTCATGTGGACGCACGACGGCAGCTTTAAGGCCGGGCCGGCCGAACGCTCAAGGCGGATCAACACTGTGCTCTACGACAATCATTTTACCCGGGGAACCTCAGGGGCCGTGCAAAGCGCGGGTTTCGTGACGATGCATCCGGAGAACAGCTGGGCAAATATCGGCTCCACATGGAGCGGTTTTGCAATGGGAAACGGAGGCCCAACGACCGGCGCCGTCAAATCGTCCTCCGATGCTGCAAGGCCAATACCTGATTGAACCGGGGGTCTGTTCCAAGAAAAATCCGGGCAAACTACCTCTAATGACGTATCTGCGGTGAATTGACGGGCTGCCGGAAAGTGGCGAATATGGCCCGATAGACCAAGGCCATGCGATACCAAGGGCCATTGAGATTGAGGCGCGGCGGTTTTCATCTCAGGCGAGGGGACCGACGGATCGTTCGTTACTCCATGAGTGGCGAGCGGTCTGTGGTTCCGTTTGACCGGGACAATTTCTTGCAAATTTCAATCCGAACCTATCGACGCAACAGGATTTGCGCGGCGCTCGTGACTGTTTGTGCAGAAAGCAAATTGGCTCGCCCGGTTTAACGAGCGAGCCCTCCCAGTCACCAGATAATTCCGGTTACAGGTGACCCGCCAAAGTATCAGGGGGCGGCGGGTAACCCTAGAAAACGCTTTTATGGCTCCGGTTCAATCTGGCTATAAGCGGTAGGGTTCGCATCTATCCATTTGCTATCTGCCAAACCTTCGCGCTTTGGGTAACGGCGGGACGATAAAAGCGTTAGAGTTAGTCACTTGGCCGGTCCGTGTTCCGCCGCCAAATTGAGCCAGGCGCGGACGTCGGTCGCCGTGATCCAGATCTGTCCATCGAAGGCAAACATTCCCTTCTCGATTTTGGATGCCGCTATCGTTGCGAACACGTCGACGAATTGCGCCAGACGTTGCGCATCGCACTGTGGTGGGGACTGAATGTCGTTCAGGGCATCTTGCGTCACGTGGACGGGCTGCAGCCCTCTTTCGCCGTTCACGATGATGACGGCACGCTGCCTGACCATGTGATAACCAACCGGAACGATCGCGGATTCCATCTCCGTCTCCCCGGCACCTGTGCCGATTGTTCTGTTCTCTGGAGGAAATCAGGAGCCTACCGATCGAACGTCGGCAAACTCTTTTGATTGGTGCGGGTCCTTACAAAAATGTCGGAAGGCACTGTTCAGAATAGCAAATTGCGACCTGGCGCTATAGCTCTCCAAAAGCGGTAGCTGCTTTGTGGGGCCGCTCAAACAGGGGCATCGGAGACGCTCGTCTCTCTAATTGACGCTTCCCGTGACGACCGCTGCCGAAACCGTGTCTTTGTCGGATACCGACAGGCGGACGCGGACGACGTCCCCCGCCCGGACCTGCGTATGCTCGTCCGCAGCGATTTCGCGATATGTACCTGCAACCTGCCGCACGATGAAGAAGTTGGTTTGGATCATGTCCTCGAGGCTGGAAACCCGCCGCGCCGTCGAGCCGATCTCGGCCATGGATTGAAGGCTGAAGTCCAGCTTTTTCTTCAGGCGCATGATGTCCAGCGAGGTCTCGCGCAATTCGGTCGCGGCGTCATTGTGCCTTTTGCTCTTCAGCTCCAGAATCCGCCGCTCCACCTCGCTCTTGTTTTGTTGCGCGCGCGCCAGGAACGATGTCGATTCCAGCACCTGCTGGTTCATGGATAGCAACTCGCGCTTGCGTTCTCTCAAGGCAGATTCCGAGGCTGCACCGCGCGTCACAAGTTCCTTCGAGGCGTTGACGTCCATGTCGAGCAACTCAAGCTGCTGGCTGCGCATGACGTTGCTTTTCTGAAGCGTGTCTATTTCCTGAATGAAGTTCTGTCTTTGGACTTCGAGATTGGTCTTTTCGTCCTGCTGCGCCGACAGGCGAAGGCGAAACAGACTTGTTTCAGATGCGACGATCTTCTCCAGCGCGGCGCGATCCCGGACAAGTCCGATTTCGTCGCCCTTATATTCGAATTCGGTGTCGTTCAGTTCCGCTTCCAGCCGGACGCGCCGGATATCCTGCGACAGGAGCTGCATCGACATGTCTTCATATTCCTGCTGGGCAGCGATCAGCTGTATGCCCGAGGTGTCCCTCTGTGAATTCGACTCGCGCAATCCCCCGCCGAGCGCGAAGAGTTCAAGCACGATCATTCCGGGACGGAACTCGTATTTCCCCGGCTTCTGGACGTCGCCGACAACGAAGATCGGAGCATATTCCTTGACCGCGACGGCAACGGAGCGGTTTGCCACATGGCTTGCCAGATCACGGCTGATCCGCTCACCGATTTCGTTCACCGTCTGGTCGACCACGTTGACGTTGCCAAGGAGAGGATAACCGATCGTTCCATCTGCGCTGACGGGGAAGAGGCCGGTCAGGCCCGGATCGCCATAGACGGAGATCGTCAGGACGTCGCCGGTAGCGACCTTGTAGTTGGTGCCATCTGCCGCGGCCGGTATCTGGTAAAACGCCAAGGACAGAAAGGTGGTGCTGGCGATCATCAGGGAATAGCCCCTGGACCTTGTCAAAAAGCGCATGTTTCACCTCTCGTTATGAACCACAGCCGGTGGGCGCAGACTGGTCGCCCGCTTGCGCAGCTTGAAATGAGGGTTCCAGTCCCGGAAAATCCTCGGCCAGACCGGCGGTTGACGCTTTCTCGGGCGTCGTATTCCGTTGAGGATGATGCCCGTGATCGGCCGACCCGCGACCCGCAGCTTGATGACGGCGTTTTTCATGCCCGTGCCATCGGCGACATCCTGCCGGACCACGAAGGAGACGGCGTCCGAAAGGGTGGCGATCCGCAACAGGTCGAGGTCATGGTCAACGGATGGGGCCTCGATCAATATCAGTTCGTATCGCTGTCTCGCCTCCACAATCAGGCCGGCGAAGCGCTTGCTTCCAAGAATAAGATTTGGCGGCATATCGCTTTTCTCAGCGATGATGATGTCGACCCCGGAGGCCTGATCGCGCTGGATAATGTCGTCCAGAGTCACCTCATGGCTGACTGCCTGGGCGACATGCGACGTCGATCCCACATCGAATTCCGCCCCGAGAGCCGGGTTTCGCAGATTGGCGTCGATCAGCAGCAGCTTCACGCCGCTCATCGCAAGAGATCTTGCGAGGTTGGCAATCACGAACGTCTTGCCCTCCCCATCGGCCGAAGAAGTGAAGGCGATCACTTTCGCCTTGCTCTCGGCCAACTGTAGGTGGGTCTGGAGGTCCGCAAACGCGCTGTAGAAATCCGCCGCGCCGCTGCTGAATTTCCCGGGCTTGTTCTGGAACTCTCCGAAGGAAATGCGCGGGATGCGGCCGATGACGTTAAGTCCGGTTTTCTGTTGAAGAGATGTGATGGAGCCAACGGACCGGTCAGTGAAATTCAGGATGAAAGCCGTTGCCAAACCGGTGCTGCAACCGAGAAGAAGTGCAACGAGGCCCCACAGACCCGCGTCCGGACTGGTCGGCTTACGGGACGGCATGGCGCTCGATATGATCCGTGCCTCGGCAGTAGCGATACCGTCCTGCTCGATCGTCTGCTTGTAGCGTGCGAGGTATGTCTCGTAGATCGAGCGGTTCGCCGCCGCTTCCCGGTCGAGTTGCCCGGACTGAACCATTGCCATATCCGTCGTGGAAATGGCGCGTTGCACATCATTGAGGCTGGCTTCAACCTCCTGCCGCTGTTTTTCGTTGACCTCGATCTCGTTGCGCAAGGCAGCGATAATCTGCGCTATCTCTGAATCTATCTGCTTGTTGAGCGAACTGAGCTGGGAGGATAGTTGCGGCCGCTCGGGGCTCATGACGGCGCCGCTTTCATCGATCTGCGCAATGGCTCTGATGACCCTTGCCTGCTCGGCCCTCAAAAGCTGGATCGTTGGTGAGGACAGAACTTCGGTGATCCCCAGCCCATCGCCGCTTTTCTGCAATGCGAGCGCTGTCGCCAGGCGTGCCCTCGATCCCGCAAGCTTGGCCTGTAGCGTCGTCAGCTCGACATTCAGACTTGAGAGACGCTGCGACTGCAACGGGAGGCCACCCGTGTTTATCAATCCGGATTTCTCGCGAAATTGCGATGCCTGACGTTCGGATTCCTCCAGTGCCGTCCGAAGACTGACCAGCCGCTCCCCGAGCCACGCGCTGACGCGCCGGGTTGCGGTTGTCTGGAGGTCGATCTGATAGTCGATATAGGCTTCCCCGAAAGCATTGGCGACTTTCGCGGCGAGTGCCGGATCGCCGGCATAATAGGAGATGTAAATTGTATACGACCGGCCATCATTCATCACACGAACATTGGTCATGAGGTTGTCGACCATTTTCGACGTCTCGGCGTCGTTACCAAGCGTGGTCACGTCGGTGTTCGCCCGGTCGGAGTTGGTTTGCCGCCCTTCCAGCAGTCGATCTTTCCGCAGGATGACGAGAACCCGTTCGGCCATGGACCTCGAGCCGATGATATCGAGTTCGGTTCGAAGCACCGGGCTTTCCTGAGGCAGCGGCGAGACCACGGATTCGGTGGGGAGCGCCTGAAGCTTGCGGACATCAAGCGCAAGAGTTGCCTCGGCCTTGTATCGGATCGGGGTTCGCGCGTAGCCGATTGCCGCGACAGCGAAACTGACGAGAAAGCAGATGAAGACGGCTCTGCGCCGCTCCCGCAGGATGGATATGAAGCGGGAAATACCTTCCTGCTCACCCGGAGATGATGACGACTGGATCATGACGGTTCCTGCTGTGAGCGGGGCGTTCGGTAGCGGTCGGTGAATGGCGTGTGTTTAGTGCTCGTAACCCATGTCGCCGATCTTGCAGGCAACTTCCGTGCGGTTGGTTGCTCCAAGTTTCTTCATGATATTGCGGATATGCACCTTTATGGTGCTTTCACAGAGGTTCAGTTCCTGAGCGATATCCTTGTTCGCCTTGCCGCATCGCAAGGCTTCCGCAATAGCCGATTGACGGCTTGTGAATTTCATCGGCGGTATGGTCGCATGTGCCGTCAGGCCGAACAGGCTTTTCATGTTCATCACGCTGCTTGCCGGGATGAAACGCCCGCCCGCGATTGCAAGACCGATCGCCTGGACACAGACATCAACGCTGACGGAACTCGATATATAGCCGCGCACGCCAAGAGCGATCGTATCGAGGATGGTATTGATATCCTGATCATCGGAGAGCACGACGACGGCGGCCGGTGAGACCGCAGCGACAATCTCCGCAAGCTCGCGGTTTGTCTCCGCCGACGGGCCGGGCCAGGCGCTGACCAGAACTGCCGCAGGCATGCCGATTTCCGCGCGCGCCTGTTGCCATTCGCCGAGATTGGAGAAGGTCAGGATGCACCTGTCCGCATACTGATAGTTGAGACTATGGGCGAGGCATTCCCGCTCCAGCATGCGACGATCTATGATGCCGATATAGCCGGCGGCACTGGCTGTGGCCTGCGGATGCGGTGCGCCTTCCGGCGGGTTCTCGGAGAGATGGTTACGGATCATGACGAAAATGCCCCCTGTATTGTTTTTGGTTTCGTTGAATTTTCGAAAAACGTCTATTTCGTACCGTCGTCGAGCTTGCGCTTGCTTCAGGCGAATGTGAGCTTTCTGACGGTAAAGGCTTCCGCAAAACGTGTCGGCGCACGGCATTCCATTCCCCGCAGCCGCGCCAGGCCCCGAAAGGTATCCGCGTCGAACCAGTCCTTCGATCTCTGTGTTCCAAAGTGCTGCAGGAGAAGCTCGACCTTCATGTTCATCGCGTCTTCGCTCAACGGCACGTAGGCATTTCGCCTGCCGAAATCGCCGTCCCATTTCGGGATTTCGTATTCCAGAATCAGGTGATTTCTGAAGATGTTGGATGTGAGCCTGTTGATTTCGCGGTGATCCTGGTGTGCGTCCTCGCGGCTATGTGTGAATATGATGTCGGGACTGACTTTGTCGCGCAACGTCAGCAGCCATGACTTGATCTCACGGCTCTGCGAGGGGAAGTAGCTGTCCTGAAACGATGCAAGCTCAATCGAGTAGGATGCTGCTTTTGCCAGAAAAGATTCTGCGGAACTGCGCGCCTCCAGGGCACGTTCGTTGCCGGCACTAAGGACGCACCAGTAGACATCCAGCAACACGCCCTTTGATAGCAGGCTGAGGACTGTGCCTCCGACGCCGATCTCTATGTCGTCGGAATGAGCTCCAAGACAAAGGATCGACAGTCGATCACCGGCTGAGGCGAGGGACATGTTTTTCATGGCAGCAGCTTGGCGTTTGACGATTTGCGTGCCATTGACGCATCGTCTCCAATCCATGGCATGTCACCACGCTCGACCATCGCCTCCAGCGTCTGCCAGTCGCGCAGCGTATCCATTGACCGCCAGAAGCCCTCATGCTTGTAGGCCATCAATTTGTCTTCGGAAATCAACCTGGAAAACGGTTCCAGCACGAGTTCCTCACCTTCGCGCATGTAGTCGAAAATCTCCGGCCGCATCAGGAAATAGCCGCCGTTGATCCACATGTCGGATGTTTCCGACGATCGGAATTCCCGAACCCTTCCGCTCTCGTCGATCTCCGCCAGGTGGTAGGTGAGGGGCGGTCTGACAGCGAGGAAGCAGGCGAGCTTGTCGCTCTTTTCGAATTGGGCAATCATGTCGTCGAGATCGACGTCGGTCAGGCCGTCGCTATAATTGGCAAGGAACATCTTCTCGCCTTTGAGATGATGACGCACGGCCCAGAGACGCTCGCCTATGTTGCGCCATATTCCCGTATCGATCAGGGATACGCGCCAGTCTCTCGGCAGTTCCTCAAGCAGTTCCACGCGTCCGGGGCTTGATATGACGCAATCGGCATAGCTTTCCGGCCGGCTGTTCAGGAAGAACTCTTTTATGACATGCGCCTTGTAGCCGAGGCAGAGGATGAAGTCCTCATGCCCGTAACGGGCGTAATATTGCATGACATGCCGCATGATCGGCTGAGACCCGAGCGGGATCAGCGGTTTCGGGACGCTTTCGGAATATTCCCTGATGCGGGTACCCCTGCCGCCACAGAACAAGACGACCTTCATTGTACCAACTCCTTCGGATCAATGATGGATATGTCGGGAATTGGAACGATGAATTTCCCGCCCCAGTTTCTGATGTCTTTCATTTGCGCAACGATCTCATTCTTCAGGTTCCAGGGGAGAATGAGAACGTAGTCCGGCTTCATGCTCGGGATTTCGCTGACGGGCCGGATCGGGATATGCATTCCCGGCGTGAGACGACCATGTTTGTAAGGATTGCGATCGACTGCGAAATCGATGAAATCGGTACCTATGCCGCAATAGTTCAGCAGCGTGTTGCCTTTCCCCGGTGCGCCATAGGCGCAGATCGATTTGCGCATCTCCTTGAGGCGGATGAGGAAGGACAGGAGGTTTCGCTTGGTCTGGCGCACGGCTTCGGCGAACGCCGTATAGGTCTCGATCTTGTCAAGCCCGGCATTCAACTCCCGTGCGAGGAGGCTATCCACGCGGGCTTCACGCGGAAACCTGCTGTCTTCGTGTGAGAAAAAGACTCGCAGTGAACCGCCATGTGTGGGGATCTCTTCGACATCGAAAACCTTGAGCCCATGACGACGGGCCATTTTTTCTATTGTCAGCAATGAGAAGTAGGAAAAGTGCTCGTGATAGATGGTGTCGAACTGGTTTTCCGCGATAAGCTTTTCGATGTGCGGAAACTCGAGGGTGATGACGCCTTCAGGCTTGAGCAGGGTTTTCATACCGGCAACGAAATCGTTGATATCAGGCACCTGCGCGAGGACATTGTTGCCGATGATGAGATCGGCCCTTTGCCCCCTGGCCGCCATATCGGTCGCCAGAGCCTCGTTGAAAAATTCCGTCAGCGTCGGAATACCTTTCCCGATCGCCACCTTCGCGACGTTGACCGCCGGTTCAATTCCGAGCATCGGGATGTTGCTGGTCAGGAAATGCTGCAGCAGGTAACCGTCGTTGCTGGCAAGCTCGACAACGAAACTGGACTGGCCAAGCGCGAAGCGCTCGATGACCATGTCGCAATAACGCTTTGCGTGAGCGACCCAACTGTCCGAGAATGAAGAGAAATACGCGTATTCCGTGAAAATGTTCTCAGGGGCGACATATTCCTGAAGCTGGACGAGGAAGCACTCGTCGCAGACAAATGCATGGAGCGGATAAAATGGCTCGACGTCGTTGGCTGCATCAGCTGCAACGAAGCTTTCGCAGGGCGGAGACATTCCCAGATCGACGAAGGTATGCACCAATGGCGAGTTGCAAAGACGGCAAAGCCCGACATGTTGCGTCGAGCTCAGTCTTGCAGAAAAAACCGCCTCATTATTCATCGGACGCCCCCTGATTTTCGCGGTGTCGTTGAGTTAATTTCAGAAAATTCTTTTATTAGAAGGAAAAAATACTATGGATCAGGGTGGGTGACGATACTGCATTCGGCTCGAAAACGTCATCCATAAGCCGTAGGTTGACAGGAATATCCGCGAAAATGGGCTTCCAGCTGTCGGTCTGGGTAACCGAAAGGGTGACTTAATTGCCAGCCCGCCTTCAAGGTATGCTGCTGCCTATGGATGTATTCCAGCGCCGCTGAAATGGCGCAGAATCCTTCTTGGATACGGGTTGCATCAGGAGCGCCGAATGCTGTTTGAGAAGACGAAGATCGAGGGGCTTTTGGTCGTCAATACGATACCTGTCCGGGACAGTCGCGGCTCGTTTGCAAGGACATTCTGCAAGCGTGAATTTGAGAGCAACGCGCTGGTGTCTGATTTCAGTCAGCACAGCCTCTCGCTGTCAAAGCTCAAGCACACCATACGAGGGTTGCATTTCCAGCGGCCGCCGCATCAGGAGACCAAGCTGGTTTCCTGCGTCAAAGGGTCGATATGGGATGTCGCCGTCGATCTGCGACGCGGCTCGCCGACCTATCTTCAGTGGGTTGGTACGGTGTTGTCAGCCGATAATGGCGCACAGTTCTACATTCCCGAGGGTTTTGCGCACGGTTTCCAGTCGCTCAGCGACGACGTGGCTGTGTCCTATCTGATTTCGGTGCCCTATGCCGAGGCGAGCGCGGCGGGGATCCGCCATGACGAACCGGCGATCGGTGTTGAATGGCCTGCGCCAGCCTCCGTTATATCTGAAAAGGATCTCGGTTGGCCGGCCTGGCAATGAAGGTCTAGCGCGTCTGGACACCGAGGTTCGAGACGAGGCCCGCCTCGAGCAGCCTGTCGGCAGCGCTCGCAATATCCACGAACGGCATTTTCGACCTCTCGGCAATATCGACTAGCGAGTTATTGCCATCGGCGAGGTTGAGTATCCAGAGATAGGCCATGGTGCGGTCGTCATTCGTCTTATGGCCGCCGATCGCAGGGAAAAGCCCGTATTTTCCGAGCTGCGGCTCGCCCTTGGGCCGAAGGTTCAACGGCGTCCAGTTGTCTTCGAGAGCATCGATCATGTCCATGATCATCCAAAAGGATGAGTCGAGGTGCTCGGGCCGGATGAAGTCGAGATTGTCGGCCGAGGTGTGATATTCGGGAAAGGTTCCGAAAGCGCTTCTCTGCAGCAGTCCGACCGGCAGATTAAAGCCTGGCGAACAGAATTGACGCTCATCATAGCCATAGGGGCTGAAATCGGCGATTTCCAGATGTTTGCGATCCTCTCCGCAGCGCGTGCAGGCGGCTATCCGGTCGATCAGCGCATCTCCCCGGCGGCTGCGCTTGTAGTTCGGCCCACCCCCGTCGCCAATGCAAGACACCACAAGACCCTGCGCGATGTTCGATATCCCTTCTTCGTTCCGCGCAAGCCACGACAGGGAGCCGATCGTTCCGGGCGCAAAGACGAACCTATAGCTGTAATATGTCGACCTGCTTTTCAGGCCGGCGGCAAGACATGTCAGCAATGCAAGGCCGGAACAATTGTCGTTTGCGAGCGACGGATGACAGATATGCGCGAAGAGAAGCACCTCTTTGGCGTTTTTTCCGCGATGCAGATATTCGCCGTAGAACAGATTGCCTGACGTCTTTTCGGTGTCGATGACAACTTCATAGTCGCCTTCCTCGAGCTTGAGGAAGTCGTGATGCGCCATGCAGAAGCCCCAGGCATCCGTGTAATAGGCCGTTTTGTAAGGAATGAGATCGGGTTGTGCCGGCAAGGTATGGATATGCGGTTGCAGTTCGGCCAGCGGCATCACGCGACGTTGCGGGATGCTGTAGTTCATGAGATGCAGGTTCGACATTTGAAAATCGATCACCTTGCGTCCCGCCGCGTTCTTCACATAGGCGTCCCGGACGTTCCATTCCTGGGGCACCGTCCAGTCGAAAACCCGCGTCCCGCTTGGGACGGCGCGCTGCTCGATATCGATATAGTCTTTAAGAATATCGATGGTGTCGCGCACGCCTTTGCCGGTGATGCTGCGACAGATCGGAAAGAGGCGGGAAGCCAGGTCATGAATAGTCTGGCCGATACCTGCCTCTCTCCATGCATCACCTGTCAGCTTTGCACCAGGCTCCATCTTGCCCATCCGGGCCTCCTGTTTAAACCGATGCCGCAATATCGGCGTTCTGGCGCGGCGCGGCCATGGGGCGGCGCAGGTTGATGTCGATATCCTTGTCCCCGATCAGCTTTTGGAGTTGGCCGATCCGCTGATAGTGCGGTCCCTCGAATTCGGCCATTGTCAGGCCGGCGCTCTTGTAGGCCCGGTAGAGTTGCTCGGCACCTGCGGCCGCCGTCCATGTCGGTTTGAACGCCGGAAGCGCACGGGCGATCTTGCCGAAATCGACGCGGTAGGAACGGGTATCGGGGCTTGCATCGCTCGCATATTGCAGCCGGCATCCGGGCACCGTGAGAGCGACGATTTCGGCGATCTCCCTGATCTGATAGTTGTGCGCATCCTGTCCGACGTTGAAAGCCTGATTGTGTATGGCATCGGTCGGCGCTTCGAGCGCGGCCAGAAAGGCGCGTGAAATATCCTCGATGTGAACGATTGGACGCCAGGGCGATCCGTCGGATTTGAGGAGAATCAGTCCTTCCGTCACCGCCCAAGCGGTCAGGTTATTGAGGACGATATCGAAACGTAGCATGGGCGAAAGGCCATATGCGGTTGCCGGGCGCATATAGACCGGTGAGAAGCCGGGGCTCGCGAGGCTTGCAATCTCCCGCTCCGCCAAGACCTTGGACGTGCCATAGGCCGATACCGGTTTCAGCTCTGCCGTCTCGTTGACCAGTCCCTCGCCAGCGGCGCCGTAATTGCTGCATGACGAGGCGAAGATGAAACGCTTGACGCCCGCCTGCTTTGCCGCCTGCGCCGCCCGAACGCTGCCGCGGTAATTGATCTCATAGGTAATTTCCGGATTGAGATTGCTCAGCGGATCGTTTGACAGCGCTGCAAGGTGAATGACAGCGTCGAAACCCTCCATATCCGCAGGCGTGATATCGCGGATGTCCTTGCAGACGCCGGGAACCTGCGGCAAGGGTCCACCTGGAACATAAGCGCAGCGATGGTAGAATTCAGTGTCATAGCCGTATACGTCGTGACCCGCCTTTCGCAGGATGGGTACCATGACGGAGCCGATGTATCCGCGATGCCCGGTGACCAGAACGTGCATGAAACTTCCCCTCAAAATCCATTTTCGATTGCGATGAGCGTATCTTTTCAGGCGATATCGATGCACCGCGCAAAGCGGCTGTAGCGATAATGCGAACGGTCTAGGTGCCCCGGCCGGTTAAGGCTTTCGGATGCTTTCCGATAATTCGGGCATGTCGGCCATGACCAGCCCATGGCTGGCCTGATGCTGCGCGTTGCCGTTGAAACGCCGGAAGACGACATCGGATGGGCGTCCCGTCAGGAATTTGTCGACGCCGTATTCCAGCGCTTTACGGTAGACGACGAGCGCTCCATCGATGGCATCAAGCGTTTTGGCTATATCCTCGTCCTCATGCGTGTAGCTTACAACGAGAGACGGTGCGAGAAGGCCGCGACGGATGGTTTCCTGCAGAAAGAGCGATCGAAAGGCCTGAGACGGCTTTCCGGTCTGGTCTAGCGTGAAGTAGCTGAGGCAGGCGGAATGGCCCTGGATGCCGAAGTAGGAATCGAGCCCGTGCGCAATTGCGATCTGGCTGATGGCGGCGCGCAGCGAATTTCCCTGTCGGACCAGATGTGGGACCACGGGTTCATGCGTGTAAACTTTCATGGTTGCGATGGCCGCCGCCATCGCATGCGTTTCTGCGCCATGCGTCGTCGAAAGCAGGAAGACGCGTGGGGCATCGGTTTGATCGATACCGCCCCGTTCCATGAACTCGCGCTTGCCGGCAAGTGCGGAAATAGAAAAGCCATTCCCCAGCGCCTTGCCGAAACAGGATAGATCGGGGACGATGTCATATGTCTTCTGCGCGCCCCCCGCATCCCATCGGAAGCCGGTGATCATTTCGTCGAGAATGAAAAGCGCGCCGTTTTCGTGGCAAAGCTTCTGGAGTTTGTGAAGAAACTGGTCCCGAGGCGGATCACCGCGCGACGGCTCCAGGATGAAGGCGGCTATGCGACCCTTAAAGCGGTCAAACAGACTGCGCGCACCGGCCAGATCATTGTAGTTGAAGCCAAGGACCAGATTCTGGATCGCCTCGGGAATGCCCGCATTCATTTCCGTTGTCCCGATGAACCAGTCGTCGGTCGAGAAAAACGGGTGGTCGCTGCAGCGCGCGATCAGGTCGCGGCCGGTAACGGCGCGTGCAAGTCGTATCGCGGCGGATGTCGCATCAGAACCGTTCTTGCAGAATTTGACCATTTCGGCGGTCTGGACCGTATCGAGAAAGGTCGATGCGCAATCCACCTCGATCTTTGAAGGGCGCGTGAAGTTGCAGCCACGGTATAGTTCCGCACGCGCCGCCTCTACGACGTCGGCATAGGCATGGCCAAGGCCGACCGCCCGATTACCCATGCCGTATTCGATATATTCATTTCCATCGACATCCCAGACATGGCAGCCATATCCCCTTTCAATGAATCCGGGAGACAGAACAGGGTACTGGTCGTCACCCTTTGCATAGGTATGCGCGCCGCCCGGTATGACGTTGCGGGCGCGCTGGCGCAGTCGATCCGAGTTTTCGAAATTTTCGACGAAAGTTTGCATGGCGAAATCCCGGGTCCATATGTCCAATGACCAGAGATTACCGTATCCGGCTCCGTGCCCGTTACCCGGTCTTTATGCTTGGAATGCTAGCCGAAAGGCTTAGAGGAGATGTACAACCTTCTTGTCATAATCGCTCCAATGCGTTTGCATCGTGCGGGCCCGACACCCGCAGGCGATCATGGATTTTAAACAGGTTCGCTTCACGACACCTGATGTTAGTTTTTGAAAAGATCGGATATTTTAAAGATCACTTCCGTTCGGTTTTTAGCGTCGACTTTCTTCATGATATTGCGAATATGCACCTTTACGGTGCTTTCACGAAGATTGAGTTCATAGGCGATGATCTTGTTTGGCTTGCCTTGCGTGAGCGCGTTGATGACATCGACCTCACGTTGGGTGAACATTGCCGTGCGCTGACGTTCCTTGTCTTCTGCAACCACGAGCAACTGCCTGAGATCGCTCAGATTTTCAGCTGACACGAAAGCGCCACCCGCCAATGCAAGTGAGATGGCGCCCACGCATACCGCCAGTCCTATTGACGAGGAGATGTATCCCCGCACGCCTGCGTCAAACGCCCTCATGACCTGGCGCAGATCGCGGTTTTCCGCAAGAATGACGACCGGCAGATAAGGGTAATCGGCAATAAATTCCCGCAGCTCATGAAGGGATACGTCATCGCAAAAATCGCTGCGTCCGACGTTGACCAGAATGCCGCTATGATGTCCGTTCGGGGCATGCCTCCAGTCGTCGAGTGATGAAAACAGTTCGACTTCCATATCAAGGCCATATGCGATCAGGCTCTGAGCCAGACACTCACGGTCAAGCGCCCGGTCGTCGATGATCGCCAGCTTTTTGACCGAAGTTTCCATAGGTTTCGAATGCGCAATCACATGAAAGTTCGGTGATAATGGGCTGTATCCATTATTGGGAACTGACGTCAGCATGGTATGTCCTATCCGCGCTAAAGCGTGCTTGCGGATCTGCCTGGCTTGGCAGAGACGCAACCGAAGAGTTTCTTTTTACGAGTCGCCACAACGGACGTTGGAGGGGCAACCCGTCACGTCGTTGTCAATCGGGAACTTCGGAAAGACACAATCTGAATTGCGGTCTGGATTTTTCGAGATTCAATGTCGGCCAGAAAGCAACAGACGTGGCACTACCCGAATTTCTATCAGGGCATCGTACAATGGAGTATCACAACTAGAAAAGGTTCGGAAATTACTCACTTTCGATTGTGATTTCGAGGCAGTGTTCAATCAGGCATGATGTGAACAGACAAGCAGACACGCGCGAACTGCTTGAAATATAATGTCTGTCAGGCCGTCGTCGTTTTTTGTAGGCTACCACTAATTATAATGGATGAATTATAATCGCGGCCGGATTGATTTATTATCCGCCTTCGGTCCATTTGTTTGTGATGTCGGCAACCTATGCGTGTTCAACGCATTCTGAAGCTGCGTCTCAAGACGATTGGACACACTGTACCCGTATATTCCTCTTATGACGGAGCACGGTGGAATATATATCCCTGACGAATGATCTCAAGGCCGTGAAGGCTGTTTTCAAGACTTCGTTGACCCTCCATACCCGGCGCTTTGCGAGGGTCGATTTCTGTTTGGAACGTGTGCCAATTTTTACGAGAGTAACATGGCGGAAGGCGGCGATGACAGTCACAAGGTTCCCTCCGCTTTCGAGGCGGACACCGGTCCGCTGCCCGGATCACGGGAAGCAGCGCATGCTAAGGCATTCCCGAGTGTCGGTGTCGGATCTTCATCGAGTGGACTGAATGCTAAGGATCAGTCGATGAATGGGGAACTCGTCACTTCGAAAGAGGAACTGCAATCCCTCAACGAAGAACTGACAGCCCTCAACAATCAATTGCACGAAGCACTGGAGCGCCAGCGCGCGGTTTCCAACGATCTGCAAAACGTCCTGTATAGTACCGATGTCCCGACGCTTTTTCTGGATTCCAGTCTTCGTATACGGTTCTTCACACCAGCCACTCGGTCAGTATTCCACATCATATTGTCCGATGTGGGCCGTCCCCTTTCAGACCTCAGCGGCTTCGACGGCGACGGTACGCTTCAAACCGATGCCATGGCGACCCTCCACGACGGCAATACAATCGACAGGGAAATAGGAGGATCTGACGGTCGATGGTATGTCCGCCGCGTCAAACCCTATCGCGGCGAGAGCAAGACCGTCGACGGGGTCGTCATCACCTTCATCGATGTGAGCGCCCAGAAACAGGCTGCCGAGAGCAGGGAAGCTGCAAAGAAATCCGCCGAGCGGGCGACCGAGGCCAAGTCGCGATTCCTGTCTGCGGCAAGCCACGATCTGCGTCAGCCGCTGCAAACCCTGAAACTGTTGCAGGGGCTTTTGGAGAGGAGCGTGGGCGAAGGGCGGGCGCGCACTTTCGTTCAGAGGATGGAGGAAACGCTGTCCTCGATGTCGGGCATGCTCGACTCCCTTCTCGACATCAACCAGATAGAAGCTGGCATGGTGGAACCGCAGGTCGTGAACTTTGCAATAGGCAACCTTCTGGGACTGCTCTTCAAGGAGTTTTATTATCCCGCTCGCGCCGCCGGGCTGCAACTCCATGTCGTGCCGTCCAGCCTCGCCGTTCGCACTGATCCGCGTCTGTTCGAGCAGATCGTTCGTAACCTTCTATCCAATGCGCTGAAATATACGACCAGCGGCAAAATTCTGGTCGGCTGTCGCCGGCGTGGTACGAAGGTTCGGTTCGAAGTGTGGGACACTGGCATCGGTATTCCCGAGAGCCAAATCGAGGATGTTTTCCAGGAATACCTCCAGCTCGATGCGTCTGCTGGAACGGAAGACCGTGGTTTGGGGCTGGGATTGTCGATCGTCAAGCGGCTCAGCGAGCTCCTCGAATTGAGGGTAGCGGTGCGATCGCGATTGCATAAAGGTTCCGTATTCATGATCGAGATCGATCAGGCACCGGCAGGTCAGCCGCTTGTGCCACTTCGTGCGCCGGTGGATGGCCGTCCGCATCACACGACCGCCCTGTCGTCTGCCTCGGTTTTGATCATCGAGGACGAAAACGGCATGCGCGATCTTCTCAAGATGGGCCTTGAGCAGTCTGGGTATGTGGTCGCTGCGACCTCAACGGGTGCCGAAGCGCTCGCGATCGTTCGCGGACTGCAGTTCAAGCCCGACGTCATTCTCGCGGACTACAATTTCCCTACCGGCGGGAATGGCATTGCTGCGATTGAAGATATCCGGCAGGCGCTCCGCCGAAATGTTCCGGCGCTCATTCTCACAGGCGATATTTCCAGCAAGGCCCTGACGACTTTTGCGCAGCACGAAATACCCTATCTGCACAAGCCGGTGAAACTCAAAGACGTCGTGCAGGTGGTCGAGACCCTGGTCGTTCGCCAAACCGGCGAGAGGGCGGAGCACGTAAGCGAACTTGAAGATATGGAGCCGATGACGGGCCGGCTCATCGAAATCATTGACGACGAGAAAGACATCCGGGACCACTTGCGGGCTCTTTTCGAAGGCGAGGGCTGGACGGTCGCAACCTATGTTTCGGCCGAAGAGTATATTGCAGATTACAAGCCGGACAGATCAGGCTGTCTGCTTGTCGATGCGTATCTGCCGGGCATGGTCGGCATGGAGTTGCTACGCCTGCTGAAAGAAAGACAGCATCGGTTTCCGGTCATTGTGATCACGGGTCACAGCGATGTGCGTATGGCAATCGATGCGATGCGATACGGAGCGGCCGATTTCATCGAGAAGCCGATTTCTTACCAGGAACTGTATCGGAGCGTTCGGTCGGCCCTTGATCGTTCGCGTGATGCGAACGAGCGCGAGGAACGGCGTGAAGCGGCGCGCGCCACCCTGGCGACGCTGACGCGCAAGCAACGGCAGATCCTTGACCGTATTGTCCAGGGGCAGGCCAACAAGATTATTGCAGCCGATCTGAAGCTTAGTCAGCGCACCGTCGAGAATCACCGTGCTTCAATCATGCGCCGTACGAAATCCGCTTCGTTGCCGGCATTGTTGCGGCTTGTCCTGAATGCCGAAGAATAGGCCTTTGTCATCGAAAATTTGGTCGGTCGACAGCTATCGGCGGGCGATCGCTGCACGAATGCGGTGCAGCGCATCGGGTCGTCGCATAAGATAACTTATCGGTGGTAGAAGCGCTGAAGCGGGTCTCAGGCGGAAAGCCTGTGCAAGGAGGGCACCCGCGCCAGGCCTGCGCCGGACCAGATTGGAAAGCGCACACCAATAGGCGCGGTCGCTCAGGCTCGCGCGGCCGCGCCGGAGCAGGGTCTTGGCATCGGCAAGCAAAGCCCCTTCGTTGCCGAAGAAGCTTTCGAGCGCGGCTTCGATTTCGGTATTCCAGGCAAGCACGTTATCAAGGATGGCCGACTGGTTGGCGCCGTGGATGCGGGTGAAATTCTGCACGGCGTCAAGTTCGACGATGTCGCCTAGCACCGCGAGCCGCATCCACATCTCGACATCGTCGGTGTGGCGCAGTGCTGGCCGGTAATGTCCGGCATGTTGCTGAATGTGCGTTCTGGTAACCGCGAGTGGGCCTTGCACCGGGCTGCGTCCCGTCGCACAGATGTTGGCGATGAAGTCCATCCCGCGATGAAGCCGCATACCATCGGCATCGCTGTGGAGGCCTGATGCTATTTCGGCGTCGTTGCGAAAGAAGGCGGTGCGGCCGAAGGCCATGTGCGCGCCGGGATTATTGTCAAGCGCTTCCATTGCGCGGGCCAGAGCCCCGGGCGACAGGACATCGTCGGCGCAGATGATCGCGAAATAATCCGCCCGCGCCCAATCGATGCCTGCGTTGAAAGACGCGTGACCGCCGAGGTTCCTTGCGCGCAGGCTCGTTTCGATACGCGGATTTGCTGCCGCGAGAGACCGGGAGATCGCAACACTATCGTCTGTAGAGGCATTGTCGATGATGAGGATGCGCATGTCGGCGATGTTCTGGCCAAGGACGCTTTCTACGCATCCCTTGAGAAAGCGACCGTAATTGTAGTTGGGAATGACGATGTCGATACTGCTCATGGCTCGACCGCCGCTGAAACGACGGTGTCGGGAATGGAAGCCGGTCCAGCAGGTTTGCCGACTTTACGCAGACGACCGGTGAAAGCATCGAGGGTCGAACGTATTTCGCTGAGGAGCGGGTGGCGCAGAAGAAACAGGCAGGCGGCCCAGCCCGTCACCGAAAGAAGGACGGCGCCGCCAGCCTGGGCGAGGGAGTAATCGAAGCGGAAGCCCATCCAGGCGGATATGGCGAGCGGCCCCGCAATCGCGGCAAAGGTCACGCTGGCACTTGGCCCGATGGCTGCGAACAGTTCGGGTAATTTGAAGTGCGCATGGCGCCTGACCAGATAGAAGGCGATGAGCATCTGGAAGGGCAATGTGACGAACTGGCTCAGCGCGACTGCGGTCAGGCCGAAGAAGCTCGCGGAGCAGAGCACAATTGCCGAAACGCTGCGGCAGACGAAATTGCCGAGGAACGCTTCGCGGTTGGCGTTGAGGGCGATCAGCAGCGGCGTTGTCAGCACCATTGGAAACCAGAAAATCGAGGCAAGCGCGAGGATCCGGGTGATTGGTACGGCGGCAAGCCACTGGTCTCCCAGTGCAAGGCGCACGATGGGATCGGCGAGGATGGCGACCATGATCAGTGACGGCCAATAGAGCACGGTGATGTAACTGAGGGCGCGCAGATAGGACCTACGCACGTCGCCACCTTCGCGAACTTCTGCGGCGAGCGCCGGAAAGGCGAAGGAAAAGATTGCCGAAAGGAAAATGCGATCGGGAATGGAGCAGACGGTATTGGCGCGATTGTAGATCGCAACCGCGGTCGGTGTCATGGCAAAGCCGAGCACCAGTTGCGGCAGGGACTCGTATAATTTGTCGACGATGGTGGCAGCGCCCCTGTAACGGCCGAATTCGGCCATACGGCGCCACGACTTGAGCGAGAGGCGTGCTGACCGCTGGGCCGGATCGGCATAGGCGGCAAGAGCGCTGGCAACGCTGTTGCCGACGAGCAGGCCAAGAGCAAAACTGACGAAGCCCCATCCATTTCTGGCAGCGAAGATCGTCACGACAGCCATGACGACGAGACCGATGGTTCGGACGCGTGCGATGGTGCCGAAGGCCAGCCGGCGACGCAGCATGGAAAACGCCGGCATGCCAAGGCTTTCGGCCATGACGGCGGCTATTGCGAGGACAAGATAGTGCTGGAGACCGGGCTGGTGGTAGAAAAGCGCCAGATACGGTCCGCACAGATAAAGAACGACCCCGAGAATACCGCTGACCAGAAGCAGCAGCGTAAGCGATGTGTTTATGTCATCGCGTTCAACGACATCGAGCTGAATGAGGAAGTCGGACGAAACGAATTCGCGAAAGGCGAAGATGACCGCCGTCACCCCGTAGCCGATAACGGCGAAGCCCACTTCCGCAGGCGAGAGTAGTCTCGACATGATCGCGATCAGAGCGAAATTGATCGCAATTCCGAGGTGCTGTTCCAGCATGGCCATGAAAAAGGCACGGCGGACTTTGTGCATCGAAAGGCTCCGACAGCGTCGCTGATAGTCGACGGTAGCGTCAAATCTAGAGTGCGGACTTGAACCTTGAAAATCTGACCATTGGGATGGCAGCCCGATCCGTAGGTGCAGGCGGTTTGGAAAATGTTTCCCGAAGGGCATGCGACAGTGGGCGGTCTACTCCAATCGAATGTTAAAGCGCCTCGGTATTACGCCGAAAGCATTAGCTTGCGGGGATAGTGCGTGCCTAAGGCGTAACGCCCTGCGGCGTTGCGACGATATCCGTTAAAAGAAATTCCCGGCCGAGTAGGGCCTCCTGCTCGGCGAGCTGGCGCTTGAATCGTTCATTGGCGTGGGCAATCCGCTGCCTCACCGCATCGGCCCCAGCAAGTATTTCCTTCACCAGCTCGATAACGTCCTCGACTTCGAACGTGTCGATGTGCCGGACAAATTTCTCCTGGTCGAAATCATTCATAAGATCGTCGAACTTGCGGGCGTAACCTATTGATATCGTCGGATTTCCAAGTTTCAGCGAGCAGACCACTCCGTGGTATCTCGACACCACGGCCAGATCGATTGCTGCCATCTGCAGCATGATATCGCGCAGCGTTGCGGCCGAGCTGATCTCGATCTGCGACATCTCATCCTCGAAGAGCATATCGTTAAGCAGAAACATCAGATCCGCGCAGGCGACCCGATCCGTAACGTCCCCCATCAAAAGCGTGATACGATGACCTTCACCGATCAACCAGCTAACAAGCTGCGAGAGCTTGTGGATGTAGGTCTGGTAAATCCTGTTGGCCTCGGGATCGTTGTGACGCCATCCGCGATAATCCATGACGCCGACACCTATTCTCATTGCGCCGTCGGCGGACCTCTCGCGGTGGGGAACAGGCGCAGGAAGATCAAAAGCGATATCGGGGTAACGGTGGTCTCGCGACACGTCAACGCCGATCATTTTCATGTAGTTGAGGGAGAAATCGTCCCGATAGGAGCGGTAGGAGGCCATCTGTGCTGCCGAGCGCAGGAACCAGCGGCTGAGACGGCTTTTCATCGGACCGGCGCCGATGCTGACGAAAGCGATCCGCGCGTTACGAAGGCGTGCAACGAGACACCAGCAAAATACGACAAAAGGCCAGCCGAACCACTTTTCCTGAAAATCGTCGAGGATGCCGGTCCCCGGTATGATCATCAGGTCAGCCTTGTCGAAACCAAAGAGGCAACTGACCAATAACATCAGCCGTGAAGGCACCTTGCCGAGCAGCCTGTCCAGTTGCCTCATCCACGGATTCGTCAGGGGAGGGCCGCCAACGCCCATCGAACGAATGTTGAACTTCGCACTTACGACTGTCGGGCTTGCGCAGATACACAAGAGATCGGCATCGGGCCGCATCCTGCGCAGATAAAGGAGCATGGCTTCCAGCGATCCGTCATTGCCGGAATTGCCCGAGCCAAATTGTCCAAGGAGAGTGATCCTCATTTATTTTCCAATCGCAGCACGGCGCCGACACGCTCGATATGGCATTGATATCCGCTGGATCGGCACGACCCCACACCGACCTTCGGGTTGCGTCTTACGCCAAACGAATAGTCTGGCCGACGCAAACCTCTCAAAGGAAGATACGGCTAAGCCTAAGATGCAACTGACTGTCATCCCGTGGCTTTTTAGTATGTCGCGTTAGCCGCCACTCGAACCAGCCGCCGTCGATCCATTGCGGCATGGGTGTGGATGCAAGAGCGAGAGTGTCCCATGAAGCTTGCCTATTTTGTCCTTCCCCATATCGGCGGCACCTATTCCGTCTTCAAACATCTTCGCAAAGGCCTCGCTGCCTATGACATAGACGTGCGATGGCTTGGCGTGTGCAAGGAAACATACGGGTTGCCCCTCGATCTGCAGGGTGAGACGGCTTTCGGGCAACTCCTGCGCATGCCCGTCAATCTCAGCGAACGCGATTGCGCCGCGCGAATGGCGGCTGCCATCGAAAACGGAGGGTTCGACGGTGTGATCGTCAACGTTCTTGGCGATCAGTTGCAGACAAATATCGCGCGCTATCTGCCCGAAGGCATCCTGCGTATTCTCGTCGTTCATAATATTTCGCCGGGAACATACGCGGCCGCGCGCTCGGTCCGGGACTATGCCCATGTCACGATAGGCGTATCGGAGCGGTGCCGCGCCGATCTGGTCGCGCGCAACGGCTTTCCGAAGGATCGCACCTACGCAATCCCCAATGCGGTGGACAGCGATGCGTTCCGCAGCCAGGCGGTTCGGCGCGTCAACCGGGGGCCGGAACTCAAGGTTCTCTTTGTCGGCCGCATTGAAGACGCATCGAAGGGCGTGATGTGGCTGCGGGAAATACTGGATGGCTCGCCAGAGGCGGTGCGCCTGACGATCGTCGGAGATGGGCCGGACATGGGCAAACTCAGGCGAAGGCTGGCCAGCCATGACGATCGCGTCAGTTATGCAGGATCCGTTCAGCTTTCCGACATACCGGTCATCATGGCCAGTCACGATGTTCTCATCATGCCGTCCCGCTTCGAGGGGCTTGGCATGACGATGATCGAGGCGATGGCCGGCGGCTGTGTCCCGGTCGTGTCGCATATCCGGGGCGTGACGGACACGATTGTCGAGCCGGGCCGAAACGGCTTCCTGTTCCCGATCGGCAATTATACGGCGGCGGCCAATGCGATCGGACGCTTGCATGCCGATCGCGACCTTCTCGAGAGGATGTCGATCGCGGGAAAGGAAATGGTCCTGAACCGCTTCAGCGTCGAACGGATGGCCGCACGCTATAACGAAGTCATCGCCATGACATTGAACGACCGCCCCGGTCTGTCAACGGTGCTCAGGATGGAGGACTGGTCTATTCCCGCCGGGTTGAGGCCGGGTCTCAGAACCTATTTGCCGTTGCCCTTGAAAAACTGGCTTCGCGTCGTTCGAGAACGGCTCTGACGCGATGATCGGCGATCAGCGGCGACTTGGCTCTCTGTCCGGCATCTTCCTTCTATGGTTGGGCATGTTTTCGACCTGTGCCGCACAGGATGTCGCTTTTCCGCTGCGGGTTGCGCAGGACGGTCATTATCTCGAAGACGGCAAGGGCCTGCCATTCCTGATTGTCGGAGACAGTGCGTGGTCGCTCATTGGCGATACCTCCATCCCCGATGCCGAACTTTATCTGCAAACCCGAAAGCAGCAGGGCTTCAACACCGTGCTTGTATCGTTGATCGAGCACCGGTTCTCGCGCAAGGCACCCGCGAATTTCTACGACGAGAAACCTTTTGTCGGCGCAGCCTTCGAGCAACCGAACGAGGCCTATTTCGACAGGGCGGAAGCGTTCATAAAGGCCGCCGCCAATCGCAACCTGCTGGTGCTTCTCTGTCCGGCCTATAGCGGCGCGCGCGGTGGTCCTGAAGGATGGTATCAGGAAATGGTTGCGACCGGGCCGGAAAAGCTGCGGGCTTACGGACGTTATGTCGGACAACGCTTTGCGAAGTACCCCAACATCATCTGGGTGCAGGGCGGGGATTATGATCCGCCCGATCGTACGCTGGTCATGGCCGTTGCAATGGGGATAGCGGAAACCGATCCTTCGGCATTGCAGACCGTGCATGGCAATCCCGATACCGTGACCAGCGATTTTTGGCGGGACGCTTCCTGGCTCGATATCGATTCAGTTTATACTTACAGCAATGTCGCGGCGGCGGTGATGGATCGTTACCGATCTGGGCCGAGACGGCCTTTTTTCCTCATCGAGAGCGCCTATGAAGGCGAGAACGATGTCAAGGAGCGGCAGGTTCGCCTCAATGCCTATGGTGCACTGCTTTCGGGAGCGAGCGGTCAGCTCTTCGGCAACAATCCGGTCTGGCATTTTTCCGCCGCCGGGCTTTATGACGCGAAGGACAGCTGGCAAAATTCGCTGAACAGCCGCGGCGCTCAAAGCATTACCCATCTGGCCGCGCTTTTCAGGCAATTGGCGTGGTGGAAGCTGGTGCCCGATCAGGGGGGCCTGCTGAAAAGCGATGCTGGCGCATTCGCGGCGCGCGACAGGGATGGGGCATTCGCCTTGATCTATCTCGACACCCCTTCCGTTGCCATCGATCTCGACAGTCTGGGGGCCGGCGAGAAGACCCTTCGCTGGTATGATCCCTCGAACGGACTTTACATCGAACCCACCGAGCGTCTGGGCCGCAGCGGCCTTCGCGACGTGACGGTGCCAGCATCGGCGAATGCTTTCGGCTTTCACGACTGGATCGCGGTTCTCTCCGCACAGAAATGATCGTTCCCGAGCTGCGGCTCATTGCCGAGTCGTTCATTCGTGGTCACCCGCCGTCAAGGTCCTGAGCCTAGCTCTTTCGATGGTCGATCCGGTTCGGGTGTAGGCAGGGTAGACGTTAATATCGACACCCTCTCCCTTTGGTGGATTCCACACGCCTTTTGCCCGCATACCCCTGAAGGCAGGTGTTTTTTAGGATCGTCAGCAGGCGAGTATCGTTGCAAATGCGCCGCCAAGGTTCAGCGTGGGGATCAGACATGTCGGGGATACTCTTCAATACCATCGCTACTTTCGTCCTGTGCGTATCCTTCATTGTCGTTCTCAGGCGCCTGACCATTGCGTTTCAGCTTGTGGATCGTCCCGATTCAATCCGCAAACGCCACACCGGAGCCGTTCCGCTTTGCGGCGGCATTGCAATCTTTGCCGCTTTCGCTGTTTCCGCCTTCGTTGGCGGGTGGAGCGAGGCTCTGGGCATGAACTTCTGGCTCGGACTGGCGGTCATTCTGCTGATGGGCGTCGTTGATGATCGCCGGCCGCTGCCCGCAGCAGGGCGCCTTGTCATGCAACTGGCCATGGCGATTGCGCTCGTAGGCGGCGCCGATATCGGCTCTCTCTCGGTCGGCGTGCTGTTCACGTCGCATTCGGAGTTGTTCCTGCCGCTGTTTTTCTTCATCGGCGTTCTCTTCGTGACGGGGCTGGTCAATTCCTGGAACATGCTCGATGGTGTGGACGGGCTTGCCGGCGGCACGGCTGGCGTTGCATTGATCTGGTTGATGGTTGTGGCGGTCTTCGCGAACGTCGGCGACATCATTCCACCGCTTGAGGCACTCTCGGTATGCCTCTGCGCATTTCTGGTGTTCAACATGCGCGGTCCATGGCGCGCACGGGCGAGCATATTCCTTGGCGATGCCGGCAGTACCGCGCTCGGCGCGACAATTGCCTACGTGATCGTCCTGCTTGCAACCACAAGCGCTTCTGTATCCTTTCCGGCACTGCTGTGGATCGTCATCCTGCCGATCACCGATACGCTCAGCCTGATTATCCGGCGCATCATGCACGGTCGCAGTCCAATGTCGGCCGATCGCTGGCACTTTCATCATCTGCTGCTGGATTACGGTTTCACGCCGGCTGCGGCAACCAACACGCTGATCGTCATTTCCTTCCTGTGCGGAGGCATTGGTTTTGCCGGGATGAAAGCTGGTGTGCCGGCGGAAGTGATGGCCGCCGGTCTTCTCGTGCCGATTGCCCTTCACACTGCCTTCGTCCTTGCCGCGACAGGTTATCTCTCGAAAACGCTGCTTCACAGGGGCAATTTCGATCTCTATCGCGAGGTCGTGCGTCTGCCTGTGGTTGCTAAATCAGTGTCGGAGCCAAGAGCAATACAATCGCCGAATGAAGAGTGATTGCATCATGAAGCCGCCGTGGCCCGGACCGCGCATTCCCCCAAAGCACTTTACGAATGGAAGGCCCTGGCGTTCGCTCGTTTCTCGAGGCGTGAAAACCAACTGGCTGTGGAAACGGAATTCGATTGTCCTCGGTGTCATCATCTTGGGTGCAATCGGTCTCTACGGACTGGCGCTCGTTTCGGCGGGATCGCTCCTTGTCGTGGAGGATCCGCCTGCGCAAGCCGACGTCATCGTGGTTCTGGGCGGTGACGGTCCTCCTCGAGCCGCCCAGGCCGCGAAACTGTGGCACGAGGGAAAGGCGCCGCTTGTTCTGGTGACCGGCTACGGCGATTGCGACTTCATCCGCGATATGCTGGTGCGCTCAGGCGTGGATTTCGCTGCGGTCTCGACGGAATGTCTTTCCCTCAGCACGTGGGAAAACGCGACATTCGCCCAGCCTATACTGACTGGAATGGGAGCAAAACGCGCCATTCTGGTCACGAGCTGGTTTCATTCCCGGCGCGCGGTAAAGCGCTTCCGGTTCGTCATGCCTCAGATCCAGTGGATTTCCCTTCCTGCGCAAAGAACCGTGTCGTTGTGGCGGCTCGCCATCAACGGTGACGGGGTGCAGGTGTTCAAGGAATACGCCAAAGCGCTCTTCTACGACGTCAGAAGCAGTTTCGTGCGGGACTTGCCTCCGGTTCAGCTGGGGCTCTCGTCATGAATACGCTGCTGGTTTTTTGCCTTTTCGTTGGTGTCATCCTGCTCATCTGTTGGGGAATGATCCGTCGGGAGCGAATTTACGAGTTCCCGTTTCTGACGGGCGTCATCACGTTCAGTTTCATCTTGCCGCAGGTTCCCGGACTGGCGTCGGAACGATTCCTGCCGGAAGGCGCGTTCGCCAGAACCGCGCTGTTCATGATGCTTTGCCTTTTCATGTGCTGGTGGGGTTGGAGGAAAACGGCGAAACCCTTTGCATTCTTCCGTATCGATTTCGATGAAACCCGTCTGCTGATCGTCGCAGCCGTTCTCTCGCTCGCCGGCGCCTACTTCTATTTCAAGCTTAGCCGTCTGCCGGGCGAGTTGACCATTGCGGTGCAAATGACCGGTGTTCCGGTCATGTACATCTTCTTCTCGCGGCTGTTGAGCTATGGTCTGGCCATTGCGGTGCTCTGTCTTGCACGGCGATTTTCCTGGCTGGCGCTCGCAGTCCTCGCGTTCGATCTCGTCTTTTACCTGGATCGCATCGTGATAACCGGAAAGCGCGCCGAAGCGGTGGAACTCATCATGATGTTCGCGCTGGCATGGTGGTTTTACAAGGGATGGGCGATCCCGCGCATCTTCGTGATCATAGCGCTCTTCCTTGGCACATTGTCGATGAACAGCATGGGTGACTACCGCGCCATTACCAAGGCCAACGATGCGCCCGTCTGGGATGACATCAAGAGGATCGATTTCGTCGGCAATCTTGAAAAAGTCTTCCGGGACGGCGGTGACGAGATGCGCAATGCGATCATGCGGATCGACAACACCGCAAACACCCTGCAATTCGACTATGGCAAGTTCCATTGGAACAGGCTGGTCTTCAACTTCGTGCCCGCGCAGCTCGTGGGCGTGGAGGTCAAGCAATCCTTCATGCTGCCGGTACCGGTTCAATCGCGCGACTACAATCCCGTCCTTGGCACGACCGAGACTGGAATGGCAGATGCGTTCGGGTCCTTCTGGTATCTGGGAGCATTCAAATTTTTCTTGCTCGCCTATCTCGTGCGCCGGATCTGGGTGACCGCGAACACGGGCGAGTTCGCTGCGCAATTCACCTATCTCCTGTCGATCATACCGTCCATGCATGCGATCTCGCATCAGACCGACTGGGTTCTCATGGTCTGGGTGCATATGCTGATGTTTGCAGCGCCGGCGCTGGCATTTGCCGTGATACCCGCGCGCGCGCAGCAGCGGCGATACGAGATACCGTCTTTGACGTCTCAGGTGGGAGGGTAGGCCATGCGCTCACGATACGACGATCCCGGCTTCCAGCATGCAACGACGCCCCTGCCGCGTTTCGGAGGTCCGACCTTTGCACTGAATTTGCGATTGAAACGGCTGGTCTGGATGATCGTATGGCGGCTTCTCGCCAGCTGGACGCCGCCGCAGATGCGCCGCTGGCGCAATTTTCTCCTGCGCAGTTTTGGCGCGCGCCTGCATGCCACGGCAATGGTGTATTCCAGCGCGATTGTGTGGTGGCCGGGGCACCTCGTCATGGAGCGTCATTCATCTCTTGGACCTGGCGTGATCTGCTACAACGTCGACATGATCACCATCGGCCAATTTGCCTCGGTCTCGCAACGGGCCCATCTGTGCACCGGGTCGCATGACGTTCAGGATAGCGCGTTTCCCCTCGTGACGCGGCCGGTGGTGATTGAGGAGGATGCCTGGGTGGCTGCGGAAGCCTTCGTCGGGCCCGGTGTCGTGATCGGCAGGGGGGCCGTGCTCGGCGCGCGCGCCGTCACCGCGAAGTCACTGGAGCCATGGACGATTTATGTCGGCAATCCGGCAAGGGCGGTTGGCTCCCGCCGTCAGGACGTGGCGGCCTCCAACGCGCTCAGCCGGTAACCTTCGAGCGTGGCATGGGCAATGGCCGGCCAGGTGAATTTCTCCAGTACGAGCCGACGGCCGTTTTCGCCCATCGTTCTCGCCCTGGCCGGATTGCCGAGCACGCTTGCCAACGCCTTCGCAACCTCGGCCGCATCAACCGAGACGATAAGCCCGGCATCGGCAGAGCCGACTTCGGGAAAGTGACACTGGTCGGTGATCACCACAGGCGTGCCACAGGCGAGCGCTTCTGTTATCGCCATGCTGAAACCTTCCTGTCTGCTTGGCAGGCAGAAGCAGTCGGCATCGACCATGGCTTCGAGCTTCGCCTTGCCGTAAATGGCCCCGACCATGAAAACGCGGTGCCGGATGTTCAGTTTCTTGACCAGATGCATGAAGTGGCCCTCTGCGCCACCGGGGGGACCTGCGACGACGAGATCAACGTCGACATAGGTTTCACAGATAGCCGCAAAGGCCGAGGCAAGAATGTCGATACCCTTTTTGATGTGCAGGCGTGACAGGAACAGAATGTAACGCCTGCCGTGCGCGAGGGCGATTTTCTGCCTGAAATGTCCGCGGGCCGGCAGGGGGTCGAATTCCTCGGCAAAAACACCGTTCGGTATGATCAGATTCCGTGCCTGAAAATTCAGCGTTTCTACGGCCGCCATCTCATCGACGTTGAGCAGATGCAGGAACGCAGCCTCGTTCAGCATCCTGCGATAGCACAGCATCAGGGCGATCTTCTTTTTCCACGATCGCTGCCCAAGGCTCCAGTGATCCAGCATGCCGGCCGGGCAAATGCAGTAGGGTACACCGGCAGCGCGGGCGAGCTTGGACGCATAAAGCAGAAATGGCTCCCACACGCCGTGAATATGCATGAAGGAGGCATCCTTCAGCAGGGCTTTCAGCATGCGCCGTCCCCTGAAGCAGAACAGTGTCTCCAGCCTCCCGGCCGGCGGCAGGAGATGCCAGTGAATATTCTCGAAATGCGGAATGCTGCGGCCGATTTCCTTGACCTGCGCCTCGATGGCGGCGTCGCCATAGCTGACGATATTCACATCGAGGCCGAGGCCGGCCTGTGCAGCGGCAAGGCGCATGGCAACGGCCTGCAACCCGCCATGTTTGGGATCAATCGAAGCGATGACATGGATGATCTTCATATCGTGTTGTTTCCCAGGCATCGCGCTTCATCCGTCTGGCAAAGTCCCACGGATCCCGCCAGATGCGGCCCGGACAGGGCGGCAAGAAGCCGCTCGCCATAGGATTCCACGGTATGTTCGGCCGCGCGCAGGAGCGCATTGGCGGCCATGCTCCGCCTCAGCTCGGGATTGTCGGCAAGCGCACGCACCGCAGTCGCGATAGCCTCGGGATCGCAGACGGGAACGATGAAACCTTCGATGCCGTCGCGAACCACGCTGCCGGTGTTTTCGGTCGTTATAACAGGCAGGCCCGCTGCCAGCGCTTCATAGACGGCGGTCGCGGAACCCTCGCAGAGCGACGGCAGCAGGAAGACATCCGCCCACCGAAATTCCTCGGCGATCTGCGAGCGCGGCACGATCCCCCGCAGCTCGACCCATTGCGAAATCTGCTGCTTGACGTCTTCGCCTAAGCGAACGCGGCCCGCCATCCGGAAGCGGGCGGCGCCCTCCATTAATCTGGCGGCTTCCACAACATAGGGCGATCCCTTGCGCAGCCCGACTTCGCCTACGGTCAGAACCCTGATTGGCCCCGGCATGCGTGCTGGCCGGTCAATGGCAGCCGCGGCATTCACCCCGTAGGGTACGACAACACACCGGTCTTCCGGCCCGCCGCATGCGATGACGTGCTTGCGGACAAATTCCGACGGGCAGACGATGACATCCGCCAGACGCCACTCGGCTTTCTCCCGTTCGGCAAAGAGACGCGCATGCGGATTCTCCTGTGCAGGACCTGCCCATGCGGGAAACCGCTTCATTTCCTGATTGAGAAGCATTTCGACGACATCGCGTGGCGCGATCATCTGCTCGACTGCGGTCCACAAGCCCTGCTGTTTTGCTGCCCGCATCTGTTCGAGTGCGTCGCCGCTGAAGGCGTAGAGCCCGGCGGCACCATGGAAGCCGCGCCGGGCGACCATTTCGGAGAAAATCGACCCGGCCCAGATCGCGTGAGAGGTTTCTTCCACAACGTCTTTCGTGCGCATGTGGCGCAGCACGGAACGGAGGCCGAAGTTGGAAAACACCGTCGTCAGCGCTGTTGGCACGCCTTTGGGCAGCCGGCCGGCCAGCCGTTTGACGGGTGCGGGGTAAAGGGTTGCCGGAAACGAATTGACGATCCGGGGCCAGCCCTTCGTAGCGCAAATATCCGTGTAAAAATGCGCAAGGCGACCAGCGGATGCGAATATCCTCGGCACGGCATAATGCATGCGGGCGCCGAGCTGGCTGACGACGACTTTGTCTTTCATGGCGAAATACCTTGAGCGAGATGTGGCCTGGAAGGCTCGACAGTTTGCAGCCCGGCAATCAGCGCCACCCAGGCATCTGCCGCCTTTTCTCGGGAATAATCGGCACAAAGCAGCCGTCTTGCCGCATCACCCATGGTTTTCGTGGTATCCGGGTCATCGCAAAGCTCCTCGATGATGCCGCAGAGCTTGTCGGTCTCGCCAATTTCGACGTTGCTGCCGCATCTCCTGGCTCTGAGAATACGGGGCACCTCCCCATCCGGATCGCCGACGAAGATCGTCGGCCTCCCGGCTGCCATGATGCCGTAGAATTTGCTTGGAATGATACAGTGTTCGAGCTCCGGCAGCAGTGAGACAAGATGCACGTCCGCAACGCTCAGGCTTTCTGCAAGGTTCTCAACGGGCTGCAGCGGCTTGAAGATGACGTTCTGAAGGCCGAGATCCTGAACGACAGTCTTCACAGCCGCGTGCTGGTGTCCGCCGCCAATCAAAAGGAACCGGATATCCGGCCGGTGCTCGAGACGTTTCGCCGCTGCAAGCATTGTGCCGAAATCATGCGCGCGCCCGAAGTTTCCTGAATAGCCGACGACAAAGACATCCTGTAGTCCCCACGCCTTCCGCAAGCTGTTATCCTCGGGTAAGACGGGATAGATTTCCTCGCCATCCGACCAGTGATGCAGGACGCTGACGCGATCCTTTGCAATGCCTTGCGTGAAGAGGAATTCCGCCATCTTTTCGGTAGGGCAGACGACCATGCCGGGGGATCGCAGAGACCAGTTGCGCGCCCGCGTCAGCCATGGCGCAAGCCACCGTGCGCGTTTCCGGAAAAATCCAAGCTCGATCGCAGTCTCCGGAAAAAGATCCATGATCCAGTTCACCATGAGGGCGCCCTTGAGGCGGATCGCGATGCTGCTCATGACGGAGAGAAGCGGAGGATCGGTACAGACAATGACCGTATCCGTCGCCCGAACGTTGCGCAGAAGCCAGGCGAATGCCAGCACCTGAAAAAGAAGATAATCAATGCTCCGGCGCATGAGGCTGTGCCGGCCGAAACGACCGCTCGCCAGCCGCTGGATATGGATACCCCGAACTGTCTCGGTTGCGGGCAATACGCTGCTAGGATGATTGTGTATTTCGCGACTTGTAACGACAGTCACATTCATTCCGCGCTGCGCCATCGACATGGCGAGCGACGATATCATCCGGCTTGTTGCCGACTGGTCGGGGAAACCGTATCTGTTCAGGAAGATCATCCTCACGCTTTTTTCTCCCGCCAAGTGCCCCGTCTGAAGAAGCATTCTTGGCGAGCTGAAAACGGGCGGCAAGCTGGTCGTAAGGACTAGTGCGCTCACGATACGGAGTGGTGAATACTCCGAAGTTGGCGCCTTACTATCCTTTTGGTAGCTGAAACCCAGATAACGCCCTTATGGGTTAGAGGATCCATAAAAATACCCCAACAAGTCACTGGTAGGGCGGTTGGCGTGGGTTGAATAGCCCCGAGTTTCGTAGACACCCTCGGGCTAGATTTTCTGCTGCTTCTCGAACTTTACGGGAGACAGCATCCCGTTCCTGACGTGTTTTCGTTTCGAATTGTAGAACATTTCAATGTAGTCGAACACATCCTGGCGAGCTTCATCGCAATCGCTTATCCAGCCACACGTAACGACGGCGAGCGTCGATTATACGGCCCCAGGCAAGGCATGTCGCAAACCACGTCGAAGTCGTATTTCCTCGATCAAGTTCGGACATCTAATCCTCCGCTAGGAGCAATTTTATCGCAATATCACTGCTGACTTTGTCAACAGGACCTGGTGGATGAAACCAAACCAGTCTCCTCTTCGTATCTAGGCCAGCGACCTGCTTGGCGCTAACGGAGGAGACGGCCTGATGGAGCTTGGAGGGGACGAAACGCGGACGGGCTTGGCCGTAAACGATGACCTGACGAAGGCGACACTGACCGTTGCCTGGGTCATCATCCTCAACAAGCCGTTTTATCTGCTTTATGTCTGGTATCTGGTCGATGCCGGTGCTGCTGTGGCATCGCTCGTTACCCTGCTATCGCTGCCGTTTTTCCTTGCGATTCCGTTTCTTGCAAAGAAATCCCATCTGGCTGCGCGCCTGGCGCTTCCTCTTGTGGGAACGCTTGATACCCTGTTTGAAACAGCGATGTTCGGCCATGCATCCGGCACGGAGTTTTTCTTTGCGGCATGCATCATGCTGGCGGCCATCTCGTTCCGTGCGGATGAGAAACTCTGGCAATATGCGATGGCAATTCTTGTCTTTATCGCGTTCTTCTGCTCGCGCACGTTTCTGGGCGCGGGGCTGCAATCCTGGTCGGCAGGCGATCTTGCAACGCTTCTTAATCTGAATGCGTTCTCCGCTGCCGGCCTCATGGCCTTTATCGCACTTCGATATGCCGGCTTGTCACGGCGAACTGAAACCTGAACCCGATTGATCGACAGGAGGAGTTTATGCAGAAAAATCGCAAGCGCATCATGGGGGCGCTGACATTCTCGCTGTTTTTATTCGCGGGCTCGCTCGCCGCGGCTGCCCCCAAGCCCGTTGCCGTTGATGCCGATCACTATCGCGGCACATGGCTGGAAATCGGTCGCATGCCGATGCTTCTGACGGACGGATGCGTCGCCGGCTATTCCACCTACCGGCAGGGTAAGTCGGCCGATGAAGTGCTGGTAGAAGACGGCTGCCGCGAAGGCACGCCGCAGGGCAAGTTGAAGACCATCAACGGTGTTGGAAAGATCGAGGACTTCGCGTCTACGAAGGCGAAGATGAGGGTCCGTTACCCGCTTCTGGTCACGTTCAATTACTGGGTGCGGTATAAATCTCCTGACAAGTCCTGGTTCGTCAGCGCCAATCCATCCACCGACGATGTATGGGTTTACGCCCGCAATGTTCCCTCCCAGGCGAAGCTCAACAGGATGATGATGAAAGTGCGTGAGCTGGGCTACGATGTCAAAAAGCTTGAGTTTCCCGCCCAGAGATAACAGCTGACGGAGCGTATTCATGACAGCCTCGTTTGAAAGCGGCTATAGAGCCATCGTCATCGGTGCGTCTGGCGATATTGGCGCAGCACTGCTTGCGCGCCTAAAGGCCGATCCCCGGTGTGCGCTCGCCCTGCCTCTCTCTCGCAGCCGCGACGGTCTCGACATCACCGACGAGACGACGGTCCGCGAAGCCGCTGCCCGTCTGGAGGACCGACGCGGTTCATTCGATCTGATCTTCAACGCAACGGGTGCTTTGGTGGTCGATGGTGCCGGTCCGGAAAAGTCGATACGCGCTATCGACGCCGGTCACATGGCGAAACAATTTGCGGTCAATGCCATAGGGCCTGCCTTGCTCCTGAAATATTTCACGCCGCTTTTGCAACGGGACAGGCGAAGCGTCTTTGCTTCCCTGTCGGCGCGTGTCGGCTCTATTGGCGATAACCGGCTGGGCGGGTGGATTTCCTATCGCGCCTCGAAGGCTGCTCAAAATCAGATCATTCGAACCGCTGCCATCGAAATTGCCCGCACCAACCGCCAAGCCATCATCGTCGCGCTGCATCCCGGAACAGTCGATACGGACCTTTCCCAGCCGTTTTCGAAGGGCAGAGACCGGTTCACCCCGGATCAATCGGCTGTGTGCCTGTTGGAAACGATCGACGGTTTAGACCAGAGCCAGACGGGGCAATTTTTTGCCTATGATGGCTCAGCTATAGAATGGTGAATTCTTGCGTATGTGGTCGCCCACCAACAGTCCGGTGGCAGTGCAGCGATCAGCCTCTCAGTGTCGGATAATCCCAATTCCCTTTCAATCGATCGCGAGCGCGATCCAACATGTCGCGATATTCAGTTTTGATAGGGTAGACCAATTGCTTCTCAAGGTCGGCCAACAGTTTATGCAGTACAGCGCCCTCGGCAGTGCCCACGCACCAAGCCCGCTCACGCCCGATACGAAGCTTCCCGATTTGCATCGCGCCTGCGTTCATCGGTGATGTTCTGCTCCATTTTCGATATCGTTTTATCAAGCCATCGATGGACATTTGGATTTCTTGAAATCTCCCGCAGTTGCAGCAATAAGCCGCGTTCCACTTCTAACTTGTTGGCATACGAACCCCACCACATGCCGGTGGTTAGTCTGGAGCTTAGAGCATTCAGTCTCTCCGCATGGTCTACATGAGCATCGACAAATGACACAAATGCTGAATTCCAATTGCGCGCATTTTTTGTGCCATCAAAGAGCTGAATCCAGTCCAGAATAAACGGCATTCGCTCCTCTTTATTCTCAAGCATCCACGGCACGTAAATTTCAGCCGGAATATCGTTGAACACGCCGGGAGCCGAAGGCTCTCCCACGCCTGCTTCGAACAAACTTGGCAGTCGATATAGGGCTCGCCCGTCTAGGGATGCTAGAGCTTCGTGGTATTTCTCCCAAACCAAACTTGCTGAGCTGGATATTATGCGCCGAAGTATCTTTTGGGCGTAATCGTCGAACGAGAGTTGTACATTGTACTCCTCGACGGACGTCACGCTGATGATGAAGTCCACTAATTCGACATTAAACGCATCATCTACGTGGCCGCCATTAGGGACCTTTTCGACCAACTCGCACCAATGATACCAGTCCATGTTTGAATATCGTGGTTTATCGAATAAGGCGCGGTTGGTCACAACTGATTTAAGACTTTGAAGCAGTCTCCCTTCATTGGGATCAGAACGATACAGAACGTGCACTAGGAAATCGACGGCGGCCCATGCTCCGTGCGCTTGTTTGGTCAGCAATGTGCTCACCAGCAGCTCAATCAAAGCGTAGTCCACGGTTTGCAGAATATCGTTGAAGGCGATGACAGAAATCTGATGCGGTTCAACCGTATCGTTTTGCACAAACTCGATTGCGCGTCGCATGAGCGCGTCATCCAGTCCGACCGAAGCAAGAAATTCGAGTGATGACCCGCTTAAACTCTCAACATCAAGTGCGAGCTCCAGGCATTCGAGGCCTTTGTTTCTGTCGGTTTGGGCCGCACCGGAAATGACATTGCACGCAAGATTTGAAATGACCCCAATTTCGCGGTCGGCGGTTATGTTTTGTACAAGGTGTCGCAACAGACGTTCGGGGTCATCGACATGCCGCGCGACGCGAACCACGGCAATCCATCCCGAATTCGTGATTGTTTCCAAGAGCGAATCTAAGAACGGAAAGAAATATGCGGCTTCATTCGGCGCTGCATCGACAAGCTCGTATATCTTGTTTTTGCCGTAGTGATGATGGTTGTCACCCTCGCGGTCATAACTGACATCCGGATCATTAATATCTGTCGCCCAACCGCTACTGTAAAAGTGAATTTGCTCTAGCGGATCGGTCGGGAGAAGCTCGTCGTAGTATTCACGAAGCCGTCGCTGGTACGGTTCATCCGCACTGCTTCGATCAAAATACAGCCATTCATTGACCCCAAGCGCTGCTTTGTGCCACGTGGGGTGAGCTTTGCACAACCGCGCTATCATCGCTTGAATTTCATCAAGCAAATTGACATTGGAGAACAGGCTCCTCAAATGCGAACCGATAGTGTTTAGCGCCGTCTGCTGGTTCGGATCGTTGGTATTAAGGGCGATTTGCTCAAGGCGAGATAATGCCGCTCGATAATAATCGAAAACTTCACCGTATGTTTCCGGCCGCCAATCCTGCAAAGCTTCGCCAGCTCCGATATGTTCCGAGCCCCCGGACCTGGAAAAATGCCCATTTTCGAGCATTCGATTAAGCGCACCGACGCAGAGCCGGCGCAACCGTTCATCGGCATTGGCCAAGCCGTCATCCAGAACAAGCAGCTTTTCTTCCGGCGTAGCTTCCGTTCCTGAGAGATAAAGCTGGTACAAGCCGGTGAACTGACCAGATGCATTGTTCGACCAATTTTCGTTTTCCGCGGCACCAAGCTTCAGCAGCAACCTGGCTGCCGCGTCAAAGGTCTGACGGCGAAAAACCAGCTTCTCCAATGCCCAAATCGTGTTTCGTCTGCCTGTTTCAAAGGCTACGAGATCATCGATTGATTTGCCCGACAGCAGTCTGTCCAAATGTTCCATTGTTGCATCGGGCGCGAGGTGAACAAAGCGGTCGAGAAGCTTTGATCCGAATTCGCTGTCCAATGCTGCTTCGTCCGGCAACGCCTCAGAAAGCAGAGCGCGACCGAAATTTGAAACCTTGTCTGACCACGACACCCAACGCAGGCGTCCAACCATTCTTAGCTTCATCTCTTCACTGAGAGAGCGAAATAGGTTCTCCAACGTCCCCGCAGGGTTGCTTTCGAGCCATTGATTTGACAAGCGCATAGCAAGAGGAAGCGGCTGCACCTCGCCATAATCCCCCTGACGAAATAAAACCCCTCGCTCGGTAAAACGCCGCAATTCGTTGAACATTTGTCGTGCGGTCTTACCGCAATAACTCGCTATTTCTTCGAGTTCTTTCGCGGCATCGTTTTCCATTCCAACGACTGTGAAAAGGCTCAAAAGTTGCACGCTTTCGAAGGCTGACGGGTCTATTTCATGTTCGCCCCAAACGATCCGTGAAATCAGGGTCTCGACAGAACTTAGCTCTTCGTCTCCACCTTCCAATGCACGGGATGCGAAAACCGCCATCCGCGGGAAACCTTGCGACAAGTCGCGGATGAGCGAAGCATTCTTTTCACTCACCTGTTTGTTCGTCGCCTCGGCAATATGGTTGATCAACTCGTTTGACGCGGCATTGAGTTCAACGATCAGATTGCGGCGCATGCCCTGCACCTTGGTCTCCACGCCTAACGTTATGAGATGGCAGCGTGAACCGTCCCGATGGACGGTTTCACTCAACCGGGTATGTACGGAGTCTGGGCAATCATCAACAATCAGTAGCGCACGAGATCCGGTGTCGGCAATTTCGCGCGCGATATTCAAAAGACGTTCTTTAACATCCTCGTAGAAACAGTAGATGATCTGACTCTCGCTCAAGACATCCTGCGGCAACTCGGCTTGGTCTGCGATGATCTGGTGGACGAGACGCGTTTTTCCAAACCCTGACGGTCCGATTACGCGAACGGCATTTCCCCGTGCCGCCAGAAAGGTGGATATGACCTTCCGGATTTCATCAAAGGATTTCGCCTGCGAAATCGAAGCATCCTCGTTTTGCCAAGTTTGGATTTCCGATCCCTTGGCTACAAACCGTGTATCGTCATTTTGCTGAAATACGATTTCGGAAATCTCAGGAGCACGCCCCCAATCCTCGAAGGTTTGAAAGCCGCCAAGATGGACATCTCGCAACAAGGCATTGAGCCATAGCGCTACTGACGGATGCGTATTCGTCCATGCAGCAAGTCTATTGCAATCGTAAATTTGGATAGAGGATAGCAGGGATGGATCGTTGCCCGTATCGTTGATTCCCTCCCGAATAGCTTTTATGCGGCGATCGACGTTTGTGCCGACAACCGGCGTGGGTGTAACGATGACATATGCACCGCTTTGTGAAATGGCTTCCTCAAGAGCCTCACTCAATTTTGGAGAATTCGTGCCTTGTGTGGATTTGGTCTGGGTCTCGGCCTTCAGCCCTGCGGGAGAAGTTGGTCCTTTCTTACTTTGAAAAACTGTAAATCGGCTTGGCAGCCAATCGGTTTCATTTGGGCCGCCAGACCATGCGACACGCGCATCGTCACCTCCGTCTGGAATGGTTATCTGCGCAGGGGCAGTACCGGATCGCAACGGAATAGAATTTTTGTTCAGCTCCGCACTGATAAGGCGGCGAAGCAAGTCTACAACTTGATTTTCATTTAACCGTTCAATTTGGTCCGCAGTAGCCTCAAAAATCATTCCCCGCCCGCCCGGTTAAAGATCCAAAATCATTTCGCTTTATAGGATCAGCAAAGAATGTTGCCTAGCCTTGGCCCTCAGTGACCAATATAACAGAATCGTCTTTCTGCAGTTCCTTCGCGGCCGCTTTGAAGGTCTGGCTTTTGAGCCGTCAAACGACCGGAATGAAGGCGCAAAGCGATCCTTTGGTGTTCGCTCACCAATGTCCGCTTCGGGCCGAAAGGGACATAATCATGCTAGCTTGTCGATGAACCAAAGTAAAAAAGTTATTTTGACTGGCTGCCGTCTGCATATTTCAACCTGAAAATATGTATGTTTTCAACGTACGTACCAGCACTATTTCCCTTAGCTTCTTTAGCTTTGGGGAGGGATTTTTGTTTCCCCGTTCATCCCCACCCTGTTTTCCTGCTCTATACTGCCCCTGTTCCGCGATGAATCGGGAAATTTCCGGTTTGAAGGGGAGCCAGCGCCGGTTGTGAGAGAGAGACGTCACTCTCATATTTCGGGGCCTGACAGGGAAAGTCCTCTGGTAATGACCGGAGGAGAGATGGAATCTGGTTTGTGGTGGGCCTTTCTATTTCTCCGAAACGCATTGGCTGAACGACACGCTCTGACAGGCATAAACCGCTGATGCGGGGCACTGATAAGTGTCTTTATTTTCCACAGGCGGCAATTTTCAGTGCCCCGTTGCAATGCCCATCGAGCTGAAAGGCTGATGGAAAAAGAGATGAAGTTCACAACACGGCCGCAGCTGCGTCGCGTGATAGGAAAGGTGTGTTCAAATGGGTCTCTATGAAATGTACGTCCTTGCTACTCGTGCAGATACCGCCCTGATGAGAGAAGGCTGGCGCGTTCTCTTTATGCCAGGGCAAAGCTTCGAAATCGGAAGCTCAAGAAGCAATACTTACACAACCAGAAGGAGAGTTTCGATTCGATGGTCGATAGGAAGAGGGCAGGCCAGTTGCGATCCGGACGGTTCCCGTAAACATATATTTACATAATAATCAACGCAAAACATATAAAATACATGCGCTGATTGATTGTATACTTTTGACTGAAGGCGGATGAGAATCTGCGGGCAAAACCGATTTTACTGACCTGCAATTTGCGGATTGCGGGCCAATTACGCGTAAATATATGAGTTTTATGTTGAATTTGCTGACCTGAATGGAGAATCGTTATGCGCGGAAACTATATGGACGGGATGGATTTGATTGGAGTGGAGTTCAGATTTGAGTGACGATCGAT